>NZ_SDIF01000013.1 GCF_004122735.1 Streptomyces sioyaensis
CGCGGGCGCGGCGGCCACTCCCCACCCCTTCGACCAGACCCAACGCCTCGCCAAGGCACCCAAGTTCACCGCCGCGCCCGCGCCCGCGCCCCGCTCCCTCGTCGGAAGGGACGGCATCCCGGGCCCGCAGACCAGACCGCCCACCGCGCCGCACCAGGGGAGATCCGCCGTCGCGCCCTGCACCCTCGACGGCATCACCGGCCTGAGCCCCGAGCGGTTCGCGGACTTCCTCGCCGACCCGGCCGTCACCGCCGACGTCTGTCTGCGCGGCCTCCTGTGGACCTGGGACCCCCGGCTGATCCCGGTCATGTCCGACGCGCACGTCCAGGCCGTGGCCCGCCGCATCACCGGCCTGGCCGTCGCCCACGACGGCAAGAACACCAGCCACCTGTACGAGATGTTCACGTATCTGCACGCGGTGGCCTACCAGGACTTCTCGCACGCCGAGATCGACACCACCGACGCCCCCACCGTCGACGCCGTACGGCGCGCGGTCGACGCCTTCGGCACCGCGGCCCGCACCTTCGACGTCACCCGCACCAACGCCGACACCCTGCGCGAAGCGCTCTACGCCGCCAGCGCCCCGGGGCTGCGGCAGCATCAACTCGACCTGATCGAACGGGTCCTGGCCACCATGGACCCCGCGCACACCGCCACCCACAAGGACGCGGCCTGGGGCAACGCCGCCCTCGCCGCGCTCTCCGTGAACTACCTGGGGGTCTACCCCGGCAACAAGGACACCGCCTTCCAGTACGCGGCCGCCACCGACCCCGGATACCGCGCCGTCTTCAAGGCCTTCGCCACGTACACCCACCTCAAGGACACGCCCAACGCCTGGGTCGTCCGCGACGCGCTCGGGGAGTACGGCCGCTTCGGCGAGATCGCCTCCCTCAAGCGGGCCATCATCGCCGACCTGGGAGCCCTGCTCGGCCCCCTCGTGCGGAACTTCGGCGACGGCAGCGAGCCCTGGGCCAAGGTCGCGAGCTGGCTCAACTACTTCAACGCCTGCAAGCCCTATGCCGTGTGCAAGGAGGACATCGAAAAGCGGATCTTCCCGCACACGTACTCCTACGACAACGGCGGCATCAAGGTCCGCACCGCCCTCGACCGCGCCGTCGTCGACCAGCTCTACTATGCGTCCAAGCAGGTCAGGGCGCAGTTCCACCGGGTGATCGGCACCGAGACGCCGCTGGCCGGCGACCCCAACACCACGCTCACCATCGTCCTGTACGCCTCACGCCACGACTACGAGGTCTACCACCCGCTGCTCACCGGCATGGGCACGAACAACGGCGGCGTCTACATAGAGCAGGGCGCCACCTTCTACACCTACCAGCGCCGCGTCCCCCAGGACTCCCGCCTCACCCTCGAAGAGCTCTTCCGGCACGAGTACGTCCACTACCTCAACGGCCGTTTCGCCGTACCCGGCTTCTTCGGCGAGGGGCCCTGGTACCAGGGCGACCGCACCACCGCCATGGACGAGGGCAGTGCCGAGTTCTTCGACGGCTCGACCCGCGACCACGGCATCGCCGTACGCAAGTCCCTGGTCCGCGACATCGTCGCGGACACCGCCGGCGGCACCCCCCGCATGACCATCGACCAGATGCTGCACGCGACCTACGACCGGGACGGCTTCCGGTTCTACTCCTACGCCGGGACGTTCTTCGAGTTCCTGTGGCGCACCTACCCGGCGAAACTCCAGGAGATGTACCGGCATCTGCGGGACGACGACCCGGCCGCGTTCGACGACTGGCGGAATCGCATGGGATCCGACGTGGGGCTCCAGCAGCAGTACGACGCATTCCTCGACACCCAGATCGCCCAGCTCGACGATCTCTATGTGCCGAACACGGCGTTCACGCCCAACGGTTCGCTGAAGTTCGCCACCCCCGACGAGGTCCGCGGCGCCTTCGCCGCCGCCACGTCCAACACGCCCACCTGCAAGGACGAGGGCGACCCGGGCACCGGCCGCTTCCTGTGCACCGGCCGGATCACCGCCAACCTCGCCAACTCCGGCAGCCCCGACCAGATCTTCAAGGACATGTCCGACACCGTCGACTACTTCATCCTGGAGCGCACCAAGCCCGCCGGGAACAACTTCAACGACATGAACTGCTCCTTCGGGCCCACCGACGTCTGGTCCTCGGGCCGGGCCGGCACCGCGGACTTCAGCTGTGAGGGTCCGCTGCGACGCTGACGGAGCCTCGACCGGCGGTGGCCCGGCTCGTCCGCGGGACGGGCCGGGCCACCGCCCTGCCCTCAGCGTTCCTCGGGCAGGTCGAGCCGGCGGGACGTACCGGGGGCCAGCGCGAACGAGCGGTCGCGCAGCTTGACCCGCACCGGGGGGTTCTCGGAGGCCGGTACCGCGATCCGTACCTGCTCGGGACGGATGCGCAGATCGATGTCCCAGTGGCGGCGGTAGCGGAAGCGGACCCCGAACTTCGACAGCTCGCGCAGCGGCGCCGGATCGAGCCAGAGGGCCTGGTCACGGGTCTCCAGGCCGGTCATGCCGCGCTGGACGAAGTCCAGGGTGCCGGCCATCGCGCCCAGGTGGATGCCCTCCGCGGTGGTGCCGCCCTGGACGTCCGCCACGTCCCCGGTCAGTGCCTCCTCGCAGTACGTCCAGGCGTCGGGACGGTGTACCCGGGCCAGGACCCAGGCGTGGACCAGAGCGCTGAGCGTGGAGCCGTGCGTGGTGCGGTGCAGGTAGTAGTCGACGCTGGCGTGCCAGATGTCGTCGTCGAGCGGGCAGCCCAACAGGCGGAACACCGAGGCGAGTTCCGCCGGCGAGAAGAGATAGCCCAGCATCAGCACATCGGCCTGCTTCGAGGCCTGATAGCGGTTGACGGTGTCGCCCTCCGCCTCCAGGATCCGGTCCAGCCGGCGGATGTCGCCGTAACGCTGCCGGTAGCCGTCCCAGTCCAGCTCGGCGAGCTTCTCGTACCCGGCGAACTGGCTGATCACGCCGTGGTGGTAGGGCACATGGAGCCGGTGCGCGATGTCGTCCCAGCGCTCGGGCTCCTCCGGGTCGAGCTGGAGGCGTTCGGACAGCTGCCGCTGATGGGCCTCGGGGAGCGTGCGGCACAGATCGAGGGCGCGCAGCAGCACCCAGGCCGCGGTGACATTGGTGTAGGCGTTGTCGTCCACCCCCGGCGCGGCGGCCCCCGGATAGCTGTCGTGGTACTCGTCGGGACCGACGACCCCGCGGATCCGGTACCGGCCGAGGGCGGCGTCCCAGTCCGCGGCCGCCGCCCAGAAGCGGGCGATCTGTAGGAGCATCTCCGCGCCCCTGGTGTGCAGGAACTCCGTGTCGCCGCTGGCCTGTCCGTACTGCCACACGTTGTAGGCGATCGCCGATCCGACGTGGTGCTGGAGCCGGGAGTGGTCGGGCAGCCAGCGCCCCGAGCGCGGGTTGAGATGCAGCTGCTGGGTCTCCTCGCGGCCGTCACCGGCGCTCTGCCACGGGTACATCGCCCCGGCACGGCCGGCTTCCCGTGCCGCGTGGCAGGCGGCGGGCAGCCGCCGGTAGCGGTAGTCGAGCAGGGCGCGGGAGACCTGCGGGAGGTGCAGGTTCAGAAACGGCAGGACGAACAGCTCGTCCCAGAAGACATGCCCGCGGTAGGCCTCACCGTGCAGCCCCCGGGCCGGCACCCCGACGTCCAGCTCCGCGGTGTGCGGGGAGAGGGTCTGCAGGAGGTGGAAGAGGTGCAGCCGCAGGATGCCGCCGGCCTCCCCGGGGACCTCCAGCTTGGCCTGCCGCCACAGGTTCTCCCAGGCACGGCGGTGCGAAGCGCGCAGCTGCCGGTAGTGCGGCGCCAGGACCACACCGTCCACCGCCGCGTGCAGCGGGCTGTCGATGGCCGGGTCGCGGGAGGTGTACAGCGTCACCGTCTTCTCCACGACCGCGGGCACCTCGGCGGTGACGGGCACCACCAGCGAGTGGAAGGCCTGCAGGGAGGAGAGCTGCGGGCGGGGCATCCGGCCGCGGCCTGCGGAGGCGCGGGTACGGGCGGCCAGCGCGATCCGGATGTCCGAGTCGAGCGTCCGGCAGCTCAGCCACACGATGTCCGGCCGCTCGTCGCCGGTGTCCCATCCCGTCAGATGCTGGTCCGCCAGGCCCTGGTAGCGCGCGATTCCGGCGTTGCGGACCGCGCCGTCGATCCCGGACTCCACCTCTACGGCCCCCGACCAGCCGTGCGCGGTGAAACACGTGCGCAGCGCGGCCAGATGGGGATCTCCCATGTGCACCAGCCGGCCCTGCTCCACGCTCAGCCGCCGGCCGGCCTCGTCCTCGTAGCACGACCAGCGGGTCAGGGTGCCGTGCCGCAGGTCCAGGGTCTGCCGGTGCTCCGTCAGAAAGGCGTGGTCGGGGGAGAGCCAGGGGCCGGGAGCCGTGTCGGCGGGGCAGATCCGGTAGCGCAGCGGGAGCCAGTTGGGCAGGTTGACCATGTCCTCGTTCTCGACGGTGTGGCCGTCCACGGTCGAGGTGAGCCGGTTGTAGCAGCCGGCGGCGTAGGTGCCCGGGTAGTGCGCCGGGCCGAAGAGCTCCTCGGTGGCCGCGCCGCGGGTGACGAAGTAGCCGTTGCCGAGCGCACAGAGCGATTCGCGCAGCCGTTCCGTGTCCGCGTCGTACCCCTCGTACGACCAGGTCCACGCGCGCGTCATCCGCCCTCCCCGGAGCGCAGCAGCTCGCCGGGGTCGGACACCACGACATCGGCGCCGCGCCGGCGCAGGGCGGCGGCGCTGTGCGGTCCGGCCGTCCGGTCCACGCCCACCACCAGGCCGAATCCGCCGCGGCGGCCGGCCTCGACACCGGCCAGGGCGTCCTCCACCACGGCGGTGTCATGGGGCGGGACCCCGAGCCGTCGCGCCGCCTCCACGAAGAGCGCCGGGTCGGGTTTGCCCGGCAGTTCCAGCCGGCGTGCCTCGTTGCCGTCCACCACGGCGTCGAAGAGCCCGAGCACCTCCGCCGCGGAGAGCAGCTCGGTCGCATGACGGGACGCGGAGACCGCGGCGCACGGCACCCCCCGGTCCCGCAGCGCGTGCAGCAGGCGCACGGTGCCGGGCCAGGTGGCGATGGCACGGGTGCGCAGCCGCGCGGTGAACAGCTCGTCCTTACGGGCCGCGACGGCGCGGACGGTGGCGGTGCCCGGGGCGTCGTCCACCTCGCCGAGCGGCAGCTCAAGGCCCCGGGAGCGCAGGAACGCGGCCGCCCCGTCCTCCCGTGCGCGGCCGTCGACGTACCGCAGATAGTCGTCCACCGGATCGAAGGGGCGCTGTCCGCCCGCGGCCGACAGGGCCGCGTCGAAGGCGTCCTTCCAGGCCGCGGCGTGCACGGCGGCGGAGTCGGTGATGACCCCGTCGGTGTCGAAGACCACGGCCCGCAGCGAGCGCAGCGGCGCTGCCAGGGACGGCGCACCGGTCATGGTGACGGTTCCGTTCGTCGGAGTGTCCCTTCCATGGCACCACGGCTACGGGCCGGGGGCGCGCCACACGGACAGCCCGTAACCGTCGCCCGGGGGCGATACCGCCGCACGCCCGCCGACGGCGGTACGGCGCGGCCGCCCAGCCGTGCGTCACGCCGCCGGCCGACCCCACCGGGGGTCTTCGGCCGCCCACTCCCGCTCCCACCGGTCGTAGCGCCGGCGGTTCAGCAGGGCCTGGCCGGCGCGCTCGGCGCCGAAGAGCAGCAGACCGGCCGAGGTCCCGGTCACGGTGCCGACCGCGATGCTCCCGCTCCTGACCCCGCCGGGGGTGACGGGGTCGCGGAGCAGGCTCCCGTGCCGGTCGAGCCAGGCGGACGTCCGGTCGCCGGCCCGCAGGTCCGGCGCCACCGTCGTCAGCCCCGTCCTGGTCCGGCCGTCGGCGGCCGTCCAGCGCACCGTGGCGTGGGTGCGGGTGCCGAGGCCCCCCGAGGTGTCCACCCCGATGCGGGCCGGCGGGTCCTCGGTCAGCACGGCCGAGACGGTGTGCCGGCCCGGTGGCTGCCGTGCCGCGCCGTCGTCCACCGCGTGGGCGGCCGCCAGTCCGGCGGCCGGTGCGCCCACCACGATCAGCGCGCCGGTGACCAGCGCCAGCCAGGTCTCCACCACATCCGAACGCCGGCGGAGCGGACCGCGCCGCCACGGCCGGAGCCTGGTGCCCAGAGCCATCACGCACCCCCTGCCTCTCCCGACCGTGGCATGCCGTACGGGACCGGCAGGAGGGGCCGAACGGCCCTCCCCGGGGGCTGCTCGGGACGCGGCCCGGGGAAGCCGGGGCACGGGCCGCGCCGGTACGGACAGGGGGCCGCCCGGGCAGCCGGGGCAGCGCCCGCGGGCGGCCCGGGCGCCGTCCTCGCAGGTCGTGCACACCGCGGCGCACGGTGCGACGGTGGCAGTACGCACCACGTCGTCGCCGATGCCCGGAAGGAAGTGGCGGGGATGGAGCATCCGCTGGTCGTGGGGACCGACGGGTCGGACTCCGCCGTCCGGTCGCTGGACTGGGCGGTGGACGAGGCGGCCCGCCACGGGCTCCCGCTGCGGATCGTGCACGCCTCCAGCTGGGAGCGCTACGAGGGAGCGTCGCTCGCCCAGGGCGCGGAACGCCCCGGCGAGCAGGTGCTGGAGGAGGCCGTGGTGGACTCGGCCGTCGCACACGCCCGCCGGCGGAACGCGGACGTCCCCCTCACGGCGGAGGTGCTGCCCGGCGACGCGGTCACCACCCTGCTCAACGAGGGGCTCCTTGCCTCGGCGCTGGTCCTGGGGTCACGGGGGCGCGGCGAGATCGCCGGTCTGCTGCTGGGGTCGGTCGGCGTGACGGTCGCGGCCCGCGCCAAGTGCCCGGTGATCGTGGTGCGCGGCGACCCGGCCGGACTGGCGGGCACGCACGGGCGCATCCTCCTCGGGATCGACGACCCGGCCACCGCCGCGACGGCCGCCCGCTTCGCGTTCCGCGAGGCCGAGGCCCGGCAGTGCCTGCTCATGGCCGTCTGCGCCTGGCCGCTCCCCGCCCATGGGACCGACCAGGCCCCGCCGCCCGCCGCGGGCTCCCGCAACGACCGGGAGAAGCGGGCGGCGGAGCTGCTGGACGAGGCGCTGGAACAGGCGGCCGGGGACCATCCGGCGGTGCGGGTGCGCCGCGCCACCGTCGAGGGGCCGGCCCACAAGGTGCTGGTGCACCGCGCGGCCGCCGCGGATCTGCTGGTGGTGGGGGTGCGGCGGCCCCGCGGCCGCTCCGGGCTCCAGCCCGGCCGGGTGGCGCACCACGCGCTGTGCCACGCCGCCTGCCCCGTGGCGGTCGTACCGCGGCACCTGTGACGGCGGCGCCTCACCCCTCCAGCCGGGCCGCATGATCGGGCACATACGTCTGGAGGTCCCGGGGCGGCCGCTGGTAGCCGGTGGCCGCCGGCCGCGGCGGCCAGTCCAGCGCGGGCGGGGCGATCTCGTGGTAGGGCACGGTCGACAGCAGATGGGCGATCATGTTCAGCCGGGCCCGCCGCTTGTCGTCGCTCTCGACGACGTACCAGGGGGACTCCGCGATGTCCGTGTGGACGAACATCTCGTCCTTGGCCCGCGAATACTCCTCCCAGCGGGTCAGCGACTCAAGATCCATGGAGGAGAGCTTCCAGCGGCGTGCCGGGTCCGTCAGCCGGCGCCGGAAACGCTGCTCCTGGACCTCGTCACTCACCGAGAACCAGTACTTGCGCAGCAGGATCCCGTCCTCCACCAGCATCCGCTCGAAGACCGGGCACTGGCGCAGAAACCGCTGGTGCTCCGCCGGCGTGCAGAACCCCATGACCCGCTCGACACCGGCCCGGTTGTACCAACTGCGGTCGAACAGCACCATCTCGCCCGCCGCCGGAAGGTGTTCCGCATAGCGCTGGAAGTACCACTGGGTGCGCTCCCGCTCGGTGGGCCGCGGCAGGGCCACGATCCGCGCCACCCGGGGGTTGAGGTACTGCGTGACCCGCTTGATCGTGCTTCCCTTGCCGGCCGCGTCCCGCCCCTCGAAGACCACGACCAGCCGGACGCCTTCACTGCGGACCCACTCCTGGAGCTTGACCAGCTCCGTCTGCAGTCGGTAGAGCTCCTGCTCGTACCGCGACCGTGACAGCTTCCGGGGCCCGTTGCCGCGCTGCTTCTCCGCCATGCCTCGACGGTACGGACACCTGCCCCCGAGGGCTCAGGCGTGCGTGCCGAACGGGGCCAGTACCTCCCGCTCGATCCGCCGCCGGACGCGTTCGGTCAGGGTGGACAGCCGCCGCGACATCTTCGGCCGCGCGGCGTGCGGCGACCGGATGTACCGGGCCGTGGCGGGCAGCTCCGCGACATCGGCCACGACCCGCCGCCTGGCCTCGTCGAGCCGGCCGCGCGCCGTACCGCGCCGGCCGTCCCGCATCAGCGTCTCCAGCAGCGGTGTGCTGCCCGCCGGGAGCGGCTCGTCGGCCAGGCCGAGCACGTCGTGGCAGCCGGGACGGCGGAAGACCTGCTTGCGGCCCGGGGCGGTCAGCTTCGCCGCCGAGAGCTTCATCACCGGGCGGCCGTCGTAGGCGACCAGCTTGTACGCGGAATCCAGTGCGGGAGCGTCGGCGCTGACCCCGACGCGGGTGCCCACCGCGTAGACGTCGATCGGTGCCCCCGCGCGCCGCAGGTCGTGCACGGCGTACTCGTCCAGCCCGCCGCTGGCGACGATGCGCACCTGTGGCAGCCCCGCGTTGTCGAGGATCGCGCGCGCCCGGCGGGCGAGTTCCGCGAGGTCACCGCTGTCCAGACGGATGGCCGAGCCGTCGCCGCGCCCCAGCGCGTTCAGCACCCGCGCCGCCGCCGCGACGCCGGACTCGGTGTCGTAGGTGTCCACCAGGAAGGTCACCGGTCCGGGATGGCACAGCGCGAACGCGGTGAAGGCCGCTTCCTCGTCCTCGAACGCCTCGATGTACGAGTGCGCCATCGTCCCCACCGCCGTCAGATCCTCCGCGTGCGCCGCCGCCACATTGCTGGTGCCCACGAAGCCGGTCATCGCCCCCAGCCGGGCCACCTGGTGGGCGGCCGCGGTCCCGTGGGTACGCCGCAGCGAGAAGTCCACGAGGTCGCATCCCTGCGCGGCGATCACACAGCGGATGCACTTCGAGGCGATGGCCGTCTGGTGGCTGAGGTGGTTGAGCACGCAGGTCTCCACGAGCTGCGCCTGCGGCAGCGGAGCGGTGATCTCCAGCAGCGGCTCACCCGCGAGTACGACACGCCCCTCGGGCACGGCCCGGACCTCGCCGGTGAAGCGCAGGTCCAGCAGCGGCGCCAGCTCCTCGGCCGGTCGTTGCAGCGCCTCGGCGAACACCTCGACGTCCTCGTGTCCGAGATGGAAGTCGGAGAGGTAATCGAGGACGGTCTCGGCCCCGGCGGCGATCAGAAAGCCCCGGTCCGGTGGCAGCGCCCGCACGAAGCAGCTGAAGGTCGCCGGCCGCGTCATGCCCTCGCGGAGGTACGACAGGGCCATGGTCACTTCGTACAGGTCGGTGGTCGTCGCGTCCGACATGGCCGACTCCCTTCCGCGGGCGGGCCCCGGCCGGACGGTGGCCGGCCCGCACCGGGCTCACGCCATCGCACTCGTCCAGCCGTAGGCCACGCGCTGCTCGGGCCGGGGCGGTGCGGCGCCGACGCCTTCGAGGTCCTTGTCGGCCGCCCGCAGCAGCTTCCCGGCGAGGTCCCGCATCGCCCGCCCGACCGCGAGCTCGTCCCCGATCTCCGGTACGTCCTGGTCGTCGGGGCTGCACCGGGCCGTGCCGTGCCCGGTGAGCGTGGTGGTGCCGTGCAGCGTGGTGTTGCCGGTGTGCAGCGCCACCCGCGCCGTGGTCCTCCCGTCCTCCTCGACGAGGTACAGCCGGACGGGCCACTCGACTGTGTGTCCCATGGATTGCCTCCGCTTCCTTCCCGGGGCACCGCCGCCGGAGCCCGCGGACGGGCGCGACCGGGCCGCCCGCCGCCCCCCGCCGGCAGCCGGTCCCGGCCGTCAGCGCCCTCACCGCCATCATCCGCCTTCCGGGGCGGGGCGTCCTCCCGCGGTCGCGGGCCGTCTCAGCCCCTGGACGGTGTCCCTTCGTGCGGCACCACGGCCACCGGACACGGCGCGCGGTGGACGACCGACTGGACGACCCGGCCGATCCGCGGGCCCGGCAGCCGGTGCCGGTGCCGGTGCCGGCGGCCGATGACGAGCAGCTCCGCGTCCGCGGCGTGGTGCACCAGCGCGGGCACCGGTCCTTGCATGGCCACCTGGTGGTCCACGGGCAGGTCCGGGTACTTTTCGCGCCACGGTTCCAGGGCCGCGGACAGCTCCTGGCGGGCATCGTGCGCCGCTTCCCGGGCGGCGCTCGCCTCCACCCCGCCGCCGCGGTTGTACGCGTACGAGGGCAGGTGCCTGCCGTGCAGGACCCGCAGGGTGGTCTGCCGCCGGGAGGCGGCGGCGAAGGCGAAATCGAGCAGAGACACACACGGGTCGTGCAGGCTCAGCCCCACCAGCACGGCCCGGTCCCGCTGGGCCGTGGCCTCCTGCCGGGCGTGCACCAGAACCGTGGGGGCATCGGTGCACGGCACCAGCTTCAACCCCAGCTCGCTGAGGGCGTAGCGGGACACCGGGCCCAGGTCCTTGGCGCCGAGGACCAGCAGGTCCGACACCTCCGCGGCCTCCCGGAGGGCGTCCAGCGGGTCCTTGGGCACCAGCATCATCTCCACCGGGAGGTCAGGGAAGCGGGTGCGCACCTCCGCGGCCGCCGCGTGCATCATCCGGTGCGGCCAGTAGTTCTGGTCCCGGTCTGTGGGCGGGCGGCGCTCCGGCTCCGGCGCCAGCAGCACCCACGCGTGCAGCAGCCGCAGAGGCGCCTGCCGCAGTTGGGCCTCCCGTGCCGCCCACAGGACTGCCGACAGGGATTCGGGCGTTCCGTCCACCCCTGCGGTGACGACATCCTTCATGGTTTCTGTCCGTTCTGACGCGCTAGAAAGGTCCGCGCCTACAACCCACCGTGCGCGGCACCGGTCGCCGGGGCATCGGACTTTCGTCCTTTGACCGACCGACCTTCGTCAGTGCGGGCCGCGACCGCTGTCGTCGGGCACGGGGTGCGTCCCCCGGCTGTCGGGCGGGGCGCCGCCCATCACGCGGAGCATGGACCGGCCCCCGGTGCGCAGGAAGCGGTGGACCAGGGCGGCGGCGAGCAGAAGGAAGGCGATGTTCAGCCAGGTGGTGTAGTCCCAGGAGACGCCGGACATGGGGATCGTGGCGTCGGCCTGACGGGGAATCAGCCCCAGTGCGCCGAAGGTGAATTCCACGAAATAGCCCGCCACCACGATGGCCGCGTAGAAGGTGGCCAGCAGGAAGAGGGCCATTCTGATCCCGTAGTACTTCCGGTAGATGTGCAGGATCGGCAGGATCAGCAGGTCGGCGAAGATGAAGGCGACCACCCCGCCGAAGCTGATACCGCCCTTCCACAGCACCACCGCCAGCGGCACATTGCCGATGGAGCAGACGAACGAGGCGATCGCCACCAACGGGCCGATCAGCGGCCCCCACAGCTTCGCGGCCAGCGGGTGCCCCTCGAAGAAGAAGGCGCGCCAGAAGCTGTCCGGGACCCAGGCGGCGATGGCGCCGGCGATCAGCAGGCCGATCACCAGGTCCTTGAGGATCGCGGCCCACTCCATGACGAAGACGTGCGAGGTCGAGGTGTATCCCTCGGCGGAGAACAGCCGCCGGGCGAAGGACCCGCCGCGGCGTACGGACATGTCCATGGCGGCATGCCCCTCCATCGACCCGGCCAGCCCCCGTTCGGCCTGCCGGCGGGCCGGGCTCAGCAGGGTGTCCCGCAGGAAGAGGCGGAACAGCAGGGCCAGCAGCACGATCATGACCGGGCCGCCGATGAACTCGGCGGCCGTGAACTGCCACCCCATCAACAGTGCCAGGATCACGCCGAGTTCGATCACCAGGTTCGTGGAGGCGATCTCGAACGCCATCGCGGCCGTGAAGTTCGCTCCCTTGAGGAAGAGCGAGCGGGCCAGTGCGACCGCGGCGTACGAGCAGGACGAGGACGCGGCGCCCAGCGCGGAGGCCATCGCCAGGGT
The DNA here is from genome assembly GCF_004122735.1 of Streptomyces sioyaensis. Lineage (GTDB taxonomy): Bacteria > Actinomycetota > Actinomycetes > Streptomycetales > Streptomycetaceae > Streptomyces > Streptomyces sioyaensis. The sequence continues at coordinate 12,081 of NZ_SDIF01000013.1, forward strand.
GCGGGGCCGGTCGTCGCCGAGCAGGCCGAGCACGGTGGAGCGGTGCACCACGGCCTGGACGACCGCGGACAGCGCGAAGCCCAGGATCAGCGCCCAGGTGATTTCCCAGGTCATGGATCCGGTGACGGACAGGGCGTGCAGGATCGCGGACATCGGCTGAGGTGTTCCGCGGCCGGCCGGGGCTCAAACTCCCGCCGCCCCGGGGCGCGTCACACCCGCCCGTGCGCCCGTTGTGCCCGCCGGGAGAGCGAGTCGATGACCACGGCAACGAGCAGCACCCCGCCCGTGATCATGAACTGCACGGCGGTCTGGATGCCCATCAGGGCCACTCCGGAGGCGATCGACTGGATGACCAGGACGCCGAGCAGTGCCGACCAGGTCCGGCCGCGGCCGCCGAACAGGCTGGTGCCACCGATGACCGCGGCGGCGATGGCGTCCATCAGCAGATTGCCCCCGCCGGACGTCTGGCTCGCCGAGGTGACGCGCGAGGCCAGGAACAGGCCGCCGATCGCGGCCATCGTCCCGGAGACCATGAAGACCGAGATCCGCACCAGGCTCACATTGAGGCCGGTGCGCCGGGACGCCTCGACGCTGCCCCCGAGCGCGAAGATCATGCGGCCGTAGGGCGTGCGGCGCAGGACGTAGTCCAGCCCCACGAGCATCACGAGGAAGATCAGCAGGGCCAGCGGGAGCCCCAGGAACTGGTTGAGCACCCAGGCCGCCGCCAGGGAGATCGCCGCCAGCACGCCCGTGCGCAGGACGATCTCGCTCATCGGCCGGCAGGGCACACCGGCCGCCCGGCGCCGCCGCACACCGTGGTACGAGGCGAGGAAGAACGCGGCGGTGCCGAGCGCCGCCAGGCCGTACGCGGCGGCCACATTGGTGAAGTAGTAGCTGGTCAGCTTCGCGACCAGACCGTTTTCGTCGATATTGATCGTGCCGCTGGCGCCCAGGATGTAGAGCATCAGGCCGTTCCAGCCCAGCAGGCCCGCAAGGGTGACCACGAACGCCGGCACCCCGACCTTGGCGAGGAAGAACCCCTGTACGGCCCCGATCAGCGTGCCGCCGAGCACCGCCAGGACCAGCGCCGGGGCCTCCGGCATGCCCTGGTTGACGCTCAGCACCGCGAAGACGGCCGCCGCCAGGCCGCTCACCGAGCCGACCGAGAGGTCGATCTCGCCGAGCAGCAGCACGAAGACGACGCCGATCGAGATCATTCCGGGACCGACGATGTCCACGCTCAGATTGGACAGATTGCGCGGCGAGAGGAAGTTCTCGTTGAGGCTCTCGAAGATGATCCACACCACGACCAGGCCGAGGGCGACCGGTACCGAGCCGAGCTCACCGCTGTGGAACCGGCGTTTGAGGATCTCCAGGGGGTTCTGGCCGCCGGCCCCGGCACCGGCCCCGGCCGCGAGCTGCCGCCGGTCGGCGGCGGTGACGGCCCCGCCGGCCTGCGCACCGGCCTGCTTCTGCTTCCGCAGCGTCCACGTCCGGCTCACGGCTACGCCCCCCACCCTTGGGAGGCGCGGCGCGTCACGGCGTTGTCGGTGGCTCCGGTGATCGAGGAGATGATCTGCTCGTGGGACGTGGTCGTCACATCGAAGAACCCGTTGTTGCGCCCCAGCCGCAGGACCGCGATCCAGTCCGCAACGGCCTTGACGTCCCCCATGTTGTGGCTGATCAGGAGCACACCGAGACCGCGTTCCCGCAGCTGCTCCACGAGGTCGAGGACCTGGGCGGTCTGCTCGATGCCCAGGGCCGCGGTGGGCTCGTCCAGCAGCACCAGCCGCGGTTCGCCCAGCAGCGAGCGGGAGATCGCGACGGTCTGCCGCTGGCCTCCGGAGAGCGAGGCGACCGGGAGGCGCACATCGGGCATCCGGATGGCGAGGGTGTCGAGCAGGTCCAGGGTCAGGCGCTCCATCTCCACCTCGTCGAGCACACCGGCCCGGTGGATCTCGCGGCCGAGGAAGAGATTGCCGACCACATCGAGGTTGTCGCACAGCGCGAGGTCCTGGTAGACGGTGGCGATCCCCAGGGCCTGGGCCTCGTGGGGCCGGGTGATCTGGACGGGCCGGCCGTCCCACTCGACCGCCCCCTCGTCGGCGGGGTCCACCCCCGCGATCACCTTGATCAGCGTGGATTTGCCCGCGCCGTTGTCGCCCACCAGCGCGACGACCTGACCGGCACGGACCTCCAGTTCCACATCGGCCAGCGCCTGGACGGCGCCGAACCGCTTGAAGACGCCGCGCAGCGCCAGCAGCGGCGGCGACGGCGGTCGCCGGACGGATGCACCGGACTCCATGGGTACCTGCCTCACCTGGTGAGCCCCGCCTTCAGGCAGGCGGCCTCGAACTTGGGGGTGCAGATCTGCTCGATGGTGTACATCCCGTCCCTGACCACGGTGTCCTTGATGTGATGCACGGTCACCGGGATCGGGGTGAGCAGCACGGACGGAATGCCCTGGGTGGTGGGGCTGTTGACCTTGTGCGTGGTGATGGTGCCGAGGCTCTTGCCGCGTCCCAGTGCGACGGCCATGGCGGCGGCGGTGTCGGCCTCGGGCGTGAAGGGCTTGTAGACGGTCATCAGCTGATCGCCCTGGACGATGCGCTGAATCGCGGCGAGTTCGGCGTCCTGGCCGGTGACCGGCGGCAGCGGATCGATCTTGGCCGCCCGCAGGGCGGAGATGATGCCGGCGGCGAGTCCGTCATTGGCGGAGTAGACGCCGTTGATGCTGTCGGCGCCGAGCGCCGCGATGGCGGCGGACATGTTGAGGTTGGCGTTCTCCGGCCGCCAGCCGGCGGTGTCGTACGCCTTGCCGATCTTCACCTTCCCCTGGAGCGCGGCCAGCGCACCCCGCCTGAACCAGGCGGAGTTGGGGTCCGTCGACGCGCCGTTCATCATGACGATCTGGTCGTCGTGCGCCTTGCTGCCGAGCGCCTTGAGCAGCGCCTCGCCCTGCAACTTGCCGACCTTCGCACCGTCGAAGGAGACGTACGCCGACACCGGCCCCTCCACGAGGCGGTCGTAGGCGACGACGGGGATGCCCGCCTTGTGCGCGTCGTCGACCGAGGAGCGCAGCGACTTGGAGTCGACGGCGTCGAGGACCAGCACCTCGACCCGCTTGGTGATCATTGCGTCCATCTGCTGCTGCTGGGTGGCCACATCGTGCTGTGCGCTGACCGTCTCCACCGTGCATTCGCGGCACAGCCGGTGGATCTCCTTCTCGATCAGGGGCCGGTCGAACTTGTAGAAGCGCGAGGTGTTGTCCGGGAGCAGCACACCGATCCGCACGGCCCCGCCGGACGGCCCGCCGGGCTCGTGCACCCCGCCGGCCTCCCCGCACGCGACCGGGCCCGCGATCAGGCACAGTCCGGCCAGGATCACGCCGGCTCCGCGCAGCCGTGCACGCACCTCAGCGCACCTCCTCACCGTTCCGGGGGACGTCCGTGCCGTCCGGAGCGTCCGCCGCGCCGAGCCGCTCGCCCGGCTGGAGGGTGATCTCGCTCCACACCTGCTTGCCGCCGCTCAGCGGCACCGAACCCCAGGACGCCGACATCGCCTCGACGAGCAGCAGCCCGCGGCCGCCGGTCGCCTCCCAGTCCACGGTCGTCGGCTTGGCCGGGGCGCGGGGCGAGGCGTCGTTCACCGCGACCCGCAGCCGGTCCGCGGCCAGCGTCAGATCCAGCCGGACCTCGCCCTGGGTGTGCGCGATGGCGTTGGTGACCAGCTCGGACACCACCAGCAGGGCCACGTCGACCTCTTCCGTCACGCCCCAGGTGCGCAGGGTGCGGGCGGTGAAGCGGCGGGCGTGCATCACCGCGTCGGGCAGGCGCCACACCGCCCAGCGCACCCGGGTGGGGCGGATCCGCATCCCGTCGTAGCGCAGCACCAGCAGCGCCACGTCGTCGTCGCGCCGCTTGGCACTGCCGAGCAGCTCATCGGCCAGCCGCCCGGCATCGGCCGGATCGGCGGCGCCGAGCGCCGCACACACCCGGCCGATGCCCTCGTCGAGGGGGAGGGTGGCCGACTCGGCCAGGCCGTCCGTGAGCAGGACGAGCACGGTGCCCGGGGTCAGCCCGACCTCGGTCAGCGGGAACTCCCCGTCCGCGGCCACGCCCAGCGGCGGCCCGCCCTCGACCGGCAGTTCCTCGGTGCTGCCGTCGGGCAGCCGCAACAGCGGCGGCAGATGTCCGGCCCGGACGAACCAGGCGATGCCCTCCTCCATGTCCAGGTCCACATAGCAGCAGGTGGCGAACAGATCGGTCTCCATGCCCAGGAGCAGCCGGTTGGCGTGCGAGACGACCACATCCGGCGGATGGCCCTCCACGGCGTAGGCCCTGATGGCGGTGCGCATCTGGCCCATGATCGTGGCGGCACCGGCGCTGTGGCCCTCCACATCGCCGATGACGAGCGCGACATGACCGTCGGCGAGCGGAATGACGTCGTACCAGTCACCGCCCACTTCGAGCCCCATCGTGGCGGGCAGATAGCGGGCGACGGCCACCCCTCCGGGCAGCGACGGCAGTTTGCGGGGCAGCAGACTGCGCTGGAGCATCGTGGCGAGCTCGTGCCCCGCGTCCAGCGCATGGGCGCGAACCAAGGCCTGCCCCACCAGACCGGCGGTCGCGGTCAGCAGGGACCGCTCCTCCGGCCCGAACGCATGCTCCTTGTCCCACCCCAGCAGGCACACCCCGACGATCCGGCCGTCGGCCGGCAGCGGCAGGACGGCGAGACCGCCGGGCCCGAGGTCCGCAAGGCCGGGTTCGAGGGCGGCCCCCGGCGGCCACAGGGCCACATGGCCGGACCGCAGCACGCTCTCCAGCGTGGGCATCGACTGGCACGAGGTATCGGGCCACTCGGACCGCCACTCGGACTGCCAGAAGGCGGGCCAGTCCGTGGGTTCCGGGGGATCGAGGACGGACACCACCAGCCGGTCCGCCTCCAGCTCGGCCACCGCGACCCGGCTTGCCGCCAGCGGCAGCCGCAGCGCGGCGACCACCACCCGGCTGACGTCCCGGACGGTCGTGGCGCCGCCCAGCGCGGCGGACAGCCGCTGCACGATGGAGACCTCGTCGGCGGTGGGGCGCAGATACGAGGCGTCGGCGACCACCCCGAGCATCCGCTCCGGGGTGCCGTCGGCGTCCACCAGCACCCGGCTGCGCAGGGTCAGCCAGCGCAGCTCGCCATTGGTCCGGCGGATACGGATCGACAGCTGCTGGCCGGGGACGGGATGCCGGTCCGGCTCCACGAGCGACATCAGGGCGGGCACATCGTCCGGTGCGGTGTGTGCCAGCAGGGTCTCCACCCGCCGGTCGAACTGCTCGGGAGGGATGCCGAACAGCTCCAGCACCTGCCGGTCCGCTTCCATCCGTCCGGTGCGCAGCATCAGGGTGAAGGCGCCGCCACGGAGGGTGTCCAGCCCCGGTCCCAGCAGGGACCGCCGCTCGGTCCGGGCCATGACCCGGGCGCCCACGGCCTCCAGCCCCGCGGCCACCTGGTCGGCGTGCAGCTCCAGAAGGTGCCGGCGGTCGGCGTCGAAGGCCCCGGCGGCCTGCTCCACGACCACCAGGCACCCCAGCCGCTTGGTCTCCCCGCCCAGCGGCAGCACGGCCAGCGAGACGTCGGCCGGTGGTGTCCCGGTCTCGTTCCAGGCGTCCGCGCCGCTGGTCCCGGGGGAACCGGCGGTGCCGTACTCCGCGAGGTCGGCCGGGCTCAGCCACAGCGGGACGCCGGTACGGAAGGCCGTGGCGACCGGCGAGGTGCCGGACAGCGGGTAGCGCGTCGGCAGTCCGTACGGGACGCCGGAGCCGCCGACCATCTCGGCCAGCTGAAGTTCGCCGTCCGCTTCGGCCGGCACATAGACGGCGGTCAGCTCGGCCCCGGTAGACCCAAGGACTCGTGCGGTCACTGCCTGCACCGCCTCCGTACGCCGGAAGCCGTCGTCGTAAGCCACGGTCGCCGTATCCGCCCTCGGGGGCCAGGGCGTCAGCCCCGCCACCGCCTCATCGGATAAGTCGGAAATTACCGCCTTGTCTCCATGGTGCGGCACGCAGGGAGGCGGGAGCTAGTCGACAGGCGGAACACGGCGGGTGACGGGGGAGGTGCTCGCCGCGTCCGTGGCGGGCCGCGGTGGCGCGGGCGGACCTGCCCGGGGGCCGCGGGCCCCGGATCAGTCCGGCGTCAGCACGGCGGCCCCCTGTACCCGGTCGGCGGCCAGGTCCGCGAGGGCCTGCGGGGCGCGGCTCAACGGATAGGGGCTGACGGTGACCCGGATGCCGATCCGCGCCGCGGCCGCCAGGAACTCCCGGCCGTCCTGGCGGGTGTTGGCGGTCACGCTGCACAGGCGGCGCTCGTAGAAGAGATGGCGCTGATACGTGAGCGGGGGGATGTCGGTGAGATGGATCCCGGCCACGGCGAGGGTTCCCGCCCGGTCCAGCGCCGCCAACGCCACCGGCACGAGATCGCCCACCGGCGCGAAGAGGATCGCCGAGTCCAGCGGTTCGGGCGGGCTGTCGTAGGCGCCTCGCGCCGAGGACGCGCCCAGTTCGAGGGCGAGTTCGCGGGCCTGCGGGGACCGGGTCAGCACATGGACGGTGGCGCCTTCGGCGAGGGCGACCTGCGCGGCCAGATGCGCCGAGCCGCCGAAACCGTAGATGCCGAGCCGGCCGCCGGAGGGCAGTGCGCTGCGGCGCAGCGCGCGGTAGCCGATGATCCCGGCGCACAGCAGCGGCGCCAGCTGGGTGGCGTCCTGGTCGTCCGGCAGCGGGTAGGCGTAGTCCGCGGGCACGAGCGCAGCCACGGCGAAGCCGCCATCGGCGTCCCAGCCGGTGTACCGCGAGTCCGGGCAGAGGTTCTCGTGACCCGCCCGGCAATACCGGCAGACCCCGCAGGTGCCGCGCAGCCATGCCCCGCCGGCCCGGTCGCCGACCCGGAACCGCGTCACCGCCTCGCCCACGGCGGCCACCCGGCCGACGATCTCGTGGCCCGGCACGGTAGCCGTGCGGTGCGGGGGCAGATCGCCCTCCGCCAGATGCAGATCCGTACGGCAGACGCCGCAGGCCTCCACCCTGAGCAGCAGGTCGTCGGGGCCCGGCTCGGGGGTGGGGCGGCGGACGGCGACCAGTGGCCCGGAGGTGATCGGGCCAGGGTGGTGGACGGCCCAGCCGGACACCGTGTCCGGGCCTGCAACGGTGGCCATGCCCCCAGGATCGCGCCCACCGCGGGGAGGGACAAACGGTGCGCCGGCCGGTGTGCCGGTGGCCGGGCGGCCGCACCGTACGAGGCCGCCCGCAGCGGGACCGGCCCGGCCGGGCGGGTGCGTCGGCTCCGATGGGGCGGCGGACTGCACGGTGTTGCCGGTGCGTCACTCTGTGGTCGGGCCGAGCTCGACGCAGCATTCCCCCGGGCGAGGCGCCAGTGCGGCTTCCACGCCCCTGACCTCAAGGCCCTGGAGGTAGCCGGCGATGAAGGCGTGATTCAGGCCGCCGGCTCCAGCACCCTCACGTCCACCCTCCTGGGCACGCTGCGCAGCGACGCCCGCTCACGTGCTGAGTTCCTGTCGCTGGCCGGACTCACCTGACACGGCCCTGCGGGGGCGCTGCTTCGCTCGCGCCGGAACCGGAAGACCGGCCGCGGGCGGTGTGCGAGCGGTGAGCCCGACGCGGGCTCCGCGGGGCCGGGTGGCCGGCCTCCTGGTGTGCTCGCCGGATCCGTCAGTTTCCGACCTGGCGACGGAAGAGCGCCGCCAGCTTCCGCACCATCCGGGACAGCAGGCACCCGCGGGCCGGGGGAGCGGTGTCGGGGGCGGCGGCCGACGGGCCGTCCGGCGGGGGAGCCGGGCTGTCCGGGGGCCGGGGCGCGGTCGCGTCGGTGGGTGCGGTCCTGGGTTCCGGTGCGGTGCGCCTGGCTTCGGCACGGACGAGCGCGCCGAGCGCGGTGAAGACGTCGAGGGGCATGCCACATCTCCTGCGGTGGAAGTCCTGAGCGCTGACGACGGCAGGCCGCACTCGCCCCATGTCCCGTGGGAACAGGGGGAGTTGAGTGCGACCGGGCCGGATCAGCAGCGCAGGACGTCCGCTCGCTTCGGCGCGGCGGGAGCGGCGGCCGTCATGACCACCGCGGAGGAGGCATCTCCAGGGGCCGGGCTGATCTCCGTCACGGGAGAGTCCCCGAGCGTCTTGCCGCCGGCGCCGGTGGGGAGGTGCGGGCGCGGATGACAGAGCGTCGCGTCGCACAGGCGCCGGACGCCGCTGCCCGGATGCTTGCCGGCACCGTCGTTCGACGCCAGCACCGGTCCGGCGGGCAGGCACGGTCCCTCGGCCGGGGCGCCGGACCGGGGTGGGCAGCCGGTGGGATCGAGGGTCGGGGCGTGCACACAGCAGGGCGTCAGCGTGGCGAACAGCAGGGCCAGCAACGCGAGGAACAGCAGCATGCGCCGGCGGTCACATGCCGCCGGGCGGCCGGTGCTGACGCTGTCGCGCATGCGGATCTCCCAACCCTCTTCCGTGAGGGGATCCCCTGGAAGCGAGCCGGACACTCCCGATACGCCGCAAGAGCCGACAAAACCACCCGTTCCGGGTAGGCGCTCGCACATATGCTCCGCGCCCCGGCACGCGCCTTTCAGCGGGGCAGAGTTACCGGCCGCCTCTTGTGCCGGCCGGTCCTGCCGTCAGCCCCGTCGCCCGCGGCACCGCGTCGGGCTCACCGCTCGTCGCTCGCATACCGCCCGTGGTAGTGCGCGTACCGCTCCACGGGGTCGCCGTCCAGGCTCCACGGCCAGGGGACCACCACGCCTCCGGTGGCGCGCAGCACGGCCCCGGCCTCGGCGGTCCGGGAGGACTTGAGCAGTGCATAGGCCAGCAGATTGAGATCCGCGAGGGCGGCCGCGTGGCCGAGGAATCCCGGGCTCGTCCAGTAGTGCGCGGCATGATCGAGTGCCCTGGCGGCGTCGGGGCGGCGCCAGATCTCGCCGGCACCCACGGCCGCCAGCCCGCCCTCGGCGACCGCCCGCTGATGGCTGCGGACGAAGGCGGTGAGCTCCAGTCCGGCGGCCGGGGCATCGGAGGGCATGGCGGAGCGGACGCCGTCGAGCAGATCCAGCACCAGGGCGCTGGAGCCGCACTCGTCCGGCGACAGATAGCCCAGGGCCTGCAGATGTGCCTCACGGTTCCACGGATCGCGGGCCTTGATCTCGCGCCAGATCGCCGACAGCTCCGAGGAGGGGCGCCGCTCCAGGCGGAGGACGGCCAGTTGCAGGGTCCACGGGGTGGGGTCGGCGGGGATCAGTTCGGACGCGAGCCGGCAGGTCTCCCGGGTGGCGTCCAGATCGACGGCGGCGTCCTGATGCCGGGCGTGGAGCAGATCCGACCAGGCGTGGAGCAGCAGTGCGCCGTGGTGCTGCGGGCGGTGCTGGCGCCAGATGCCGGGCAGCGACCGTCCCGCGGACCCCGCGAGCACCGCCAGCCGGTGGGCCTTGCGGTCCCAGTCCTCGCCGGCGTCGTCGATCACGTTCGCCATCAGGGCCATGACCGCGGTGTCCAGCGAACCGCGGGACCAGCAGGTCTCGACGCGTCGCCGCACCTGGCCCAGTTGGGTGTCGTCGAGCTCGGGAACGAGGCGGGGAAGGCTGCCTTTGCGGCGTCTGAACACGGGCATGTCTGCGGCGGTCTTCCCTGGTGCGTCGGGGCTGAGATGCGGCCGAGGGTAGTGGGTTCGGTGCGGAGGCGTCCGAGGTGTCTGAGGGGTGGACGTGAGGAGGCGCGGAGGTACGGACGTGCAGACGTGAGGAGGCGCGGAGGTATGGACGTGCAGACGTGCCGTACGGGCAGAGGTGCGGAGGAGGGCACCTCTGCCCGTACGGCACGTTGCGCGGCTAGCGGGAGCTGACGGCTGCCTTCTCGGCGGCGCCGCGGCCGAGCCGGTCACGGACCAGCGAGATCGCGACCACCAGCGCGGCGACGAGCACCGACAGCAGCACCTGGATCCGGCCACCGCCGTCGCTGTCGTCGGTGAGCATGTAGACCAGCACGAACGAGATCATGGCGATCGTCGCCCAGGTCAGGTACGGGAACAGCCACATCCGGACGAGCAGCTTCTCGGGGTTCTCGCGCTGGATGATGCCGCGCATCCGCAGCTGCGAGAAGCAGATGACCAGCCAGACGAAGAGCGCGACCGCGCCCGAGGAGTTCAGCAGGAACTGGAAGACCGTGGTCGGCCACAGGTAGTTGAAGCCCACCGCGATGAAGCCGAAGAGGACCGAGGCCACGATCGCGGCCTGCGGGACGCCACGGGAGTTCGTCCGGGCGAAGGACTTCGGGGCGTCGCCGCGCTGGCCGAGGGAGAAGGCCATCCGGGAGGCGGTGTAGAGACCGGAGTTGAGGCAGGACAGCACGGCGGTCAGCACGATGACGTTCATGATCTGGCCGGCGTGCGGGATGCCGATCGAGTCCAGGGCCGCTACGTAGGAGCCCTTCTTGGCGATCGCGGGGGAGTTCCACGGCAGCAGGGAGACGACCACGAGGATCGAGCCGAGGTAGAAGATGCCAACTCGCCAGATCACGCTCTTGGTGGCCTTGGTGACCGCACGCTCCGGGTCCTCGGACTCACCGGCGGCGAGGGTGACGATCTCGCTGCCCATGAAGGAGAAGACGACCATCAGCACACCGGTGAGGATCGCGCTGGGTCCGTGTGGGAGGAACCCGCCGTGGGAGGTGAGGTTCCCGAATCCGGTGGCCGCGTGGTGGGTGCCGGGCAGCACACCGAATATCGCCAGTCCGCCGAGGACGATGAAGGCCGCGATGGCGACGACCTTGATGCCCGCGAACCAGAACTCGAACTCACCGAACGAGGAGACCGAGGCGAGGTTGGAGGCGGTCAGGACGACCATCACGATCAGCGCCCAGGCCCACTGCGGGACGGCCGGGACCCAGCTGGTCAGGATCGCCGCTCCGGCGGTCGCCTCGACCGCGAGCACCACGACCCAGAAGAACCAGTACAGCCAGCCGATGGAGAAGCCGGCCCAGCGGCCGAGCGCCCGGTCCGCGTACGCCGAGAAGGAGCCGGAGGTCGGGTTGGCGGCCGCCATCTCGCCGAGCATCCGCATCACGAAGACGACCAGCGCGCCGACCAGGGCGTACGACAGCAGGATGCCGGGGCCGGCCGCGGCGATGCCGGAGGCGGAGCCGACGAACAGGCCGGCGCCGATGACTCCACCAACGGCGATCATGGACAGATGGCGGTTCTTGAGGCCCGACTGCAGGCCGGACTGCTCTGGAGCCTGCCCGTTCCCCGGCGGGGCGGGCGGGGCAGCTACAGAGCTGGAGGGAGAAGTTGACATCTGAACATCCAATGAGGGTTGGAGGGTCCTGCATGTGGTGACTCTGATCGCCTCAAATATCCGGACGCACGACAGGGCCGGGTGCTGGCAGGTGGCGATCATGGCCCTGTCGAAGTTCCAAGGCGCGACGTACAGGGTCGCGGCCCACGGATGCCTGCGCGGATGGGGGAGCGCTTGATGGCGCCGCCACGCTATTGCCCGTCCTCCTCATGAGAGGTGAGCCGCATCACGTCCGGATTGGATTTGCGCAAGCGTATGTGGCGGTGCGCCGCGAGGTATTTGTGAGAACGGACAAATTCGTTCTCAATGGCTGTCCGTCCGACCAATGTGCTGGCGCGAAGAAACCGGCTCACGTTGCCGCGAAGCGCCATTCCGCCCGGTATGGAAGCCATCAACCAGGCTTGCCCCGGCGGGCTTTGAGCGGCAACTGGTGCGCTCGCACAATGCCACGCGGGAACCCTTGGTCAGCAGCACAGATGCCCGGGACGCCGCGCGCCCTAGCGTGAGTTCGGTCATACCACCGGCCGACGCGCAAGGGGACTCCATGGCCGCCCTTCCCCCCGCCCGACAGACTCCTACCGCTGTGACCACCGGTTCTTCCTCCACTCCACCGGTGGTGGGCGACGACGGCGGGTCCGCTGACCCAACGCCGGGTGAAAGGTGTGCGGCATCTCCGGATACGCCACCGAGCGAGCGGTTCGTGGTGATCGGGGCGACCACGCTGGCCCGCCGGGTCTGCGCCTCGCTGGACGGCGGCGGCCACCGGGTCGACCACCTCGCCGCACCCGACGACCGGGACCTGCGCCGTGCGCTCGCCGCACGGCCCGACGGCGTCGCCGTCCTGGTGGGCGACGATCTGTCCGCCCTGCGCTACGCCCTCGCGGTACGCCATGTCCGTGACCGCGTCCGGATCGTCGTCACGGTCTTCGACCGCACCGTGGCGCAGCAGCTGCGGCTGCTCCTGCACGACTGCGTACCGATCTCGCCCGCCGATCTCCTGGCGCCGACGCTGGCCGGTCTGTGCGTGGACCGCGAGGCGCTGGCCGTACGGGACGACGGGCACGGTGCGGTGGCGGTCCGCCGGCAGCGGGGACGGCTGGTCGAGACGCCGTGGCGGGCGAGTGCGGCGGCCCGGCGGCGGGCGCTGCTCGGACGGCTGCGCGGACAGCTGCAGCCCCATGACGCGGACGCCCGGCTGCTGCTCATCGGGCTGCTGGGCATCGTGGCCGTGCTGGCGCTGGACTGGGCGTGGCTGGTGAGCGTGTTCCACCGGCCGGTCAGCACCGCCTTCCTGGAAGCCTCGCGGGTCGTCGCCGGGGTGGGTCCGGCCGCACCGCACGACGGCCACCCCGGGTACGAGGTGGTGTCCGGTGTGGCGATGCTGGTGACGGTGGGCTTCACCGCGCTGCTGACCGCGGGCATCGTGGACCGGCTGTTCGGCCCGCGGCTGGTCGGGGTCCTGGGGCCGCGGGTGCTGCCCCGCTCCGGTCACGTCATCGTGGTGGGACTGGGTCAGGTGGGGCTGCGGCTGTGCCAGACGCTGCGTCAGCTGGGGGTGCCGGTGATCGGCGTGGAGCGGGAGCCCGCCGCCCCGAACCTCCGCCTCGCGCGGTCGATGGGGATACCCGTGGTGCTGGCACACGGTGAGGACCGCCAGGTGCTGGCGCGGCTCGGGCTGGGACGGGCGTGCGCCCTCGCCGCCGTCGGCTCCCATGAACTCGACAACATCGCCGTCGCGGTCGCCGCCCACGCCGTGGCGCCCGACGTGCGGGTGGTGCTGCGGGCCGGCGAGGACGAGGCGATCGCCGAGACCCGCTCGCTGCTTCCGCTGGGGCTGACCCGCGACATCGTCCGGACCAGCGCGGCCTATGTGACCGCCCATCTGACGTCCCGGCCGGCCGGGGAGCCGCCGCGGCAGGTCGTGGCCGACGCCGACTGCGACTACGTCGACCTGCCCGCACACGGTCTCGTCGGCTGGCCGGTGCCGGCCGGGGACGACTGCGGGCATGTGCCCGCGGCGGCGGCCGGGGACGGGGGTGACACGGTCCGCGCCGCTCCCCGGGCCGGCTGAGCGCGGCAGCCCTCGGACGGCCGGCCGGGCGAGCGGGGCTCAGAGCGGTTCACCGGAGGCTTCGGAGCCGTCCGGCATGCTCTGTTCGGTCCAGATGATCTTGCCGGTCGGGGTGTAGCGGGTGCCCCATTGCCGGGTGAGCTGCGCGACGATGAACAGCCCGCGGCCGCCCTCGTCGGTGGTCCGGGCGTGCCGCAGCCGCGGCGAGGTGCTGCTGGTGTCGAAGACCTCGCAGATCAGGGCGTCCTGCCGGATCAGCCGCAGGGTGATCGGTCCGGCGGCATGGCGGATGGCGTTGGTGACCAGTTCGCTGACGATCAGCTCCGTGGTGAACAGCAGCTCGTCCATTCCCCACTCCGACAGCTGCTCGCCGGCGAGGGTACGGGCGCGGGCGACCTCCGCCGGGTCGGCGGGCAGCTCCCAGGAGGCGACCTGGTGCGCGCCCAGGGCGTGGGTCCGGGCCAGCAGCAGTGCGGCGTCGTCCGACGGCGGCCCGGTCATCAGGGCGTTGACCACGTTCCCGCCGATGTCCCGCAGCGCCGGTCCGGGGACCGCGAGGGCGGTGCTCAGCCGGGACAGCCCGACGCCGATGTCCCGGTCGCAGGTCTCGATCAGCCCGTTGGTGTAGAGCGCGATCAGGCTGCCCTCGGCCAGTTCCTGCTCGAAGGCCTCGAAGGGCAGCGTCCCGAGACCGAGCGGCGGTCCGGCCGGCAGGTCGGGGGAGTCGACGGTGCCGTCCGGACGGACGATCAGCGGCGGCAGATGCCCCGCGCGCGCCATGCTGCACCGCCGGCTGACCGGGTCGTACACGGCGTACAGACAGGTGGCCCCCATGAAGGTCGAGGCCACGCTCGCACTCCCGGCGTCCGCCGCCGGCTCGCTGCCGTGCGTCTTCACCAGGCCGATGACCAGGTCGTCCAGCCGGGCCAGCAGTTCATCGGGCGGCAGGTCCAGGTTGGCCAGCGTGCGGACGGCGGTGCGCAGCCGCCCCATCGTGGCCGCGGCGTTGAGGCCGTGTCCGACCACGTCCCCGACGACCAGGGCGACCCGCGCCCCGGACAGCGGAATCACATCGAACCAGTCGCCGCCCACCCCGCTCGGGGCGTCCGCCGGGAAGTACCACGACGCGACCTCCAGGGCGGAGCCGCCGGTCAGTTCGTGCGGCAGCAGGTTCTGCTGCATCACCCGCGCCGCGGTGCGCTCCCGGGTGAAGCGGCGTGCGTTGTCGACACACACGGCGGCCCGGGCGACCAGTTCCTCGGCCAGCCGTACGTCGTCCGCGACGAAGGGCCCCAGACGGCGGGACCGGAAGAACGTCGCCGCGCCCAGGGTGATGCCACGGGCCTGCACCGGCGCCACCATCACCGAGCGGAAGCCGAACTCACGGATCACCTCGGCCCGCGCCGCGTCCTCGGTGACCCAGACGCTGGTGGCGACGTCCAGCACCGGCTCCACCAGCGACTCGCCGGTGAGCAGACAGCGGGCGATGGGTGACGTGGGGGAGCGCCCGACGGCTTCCCCCACGGCCAGGCCGGCCTCCGGGCAGCCCTCGTGGACCGACTGCTGACCCGAGCGGCGCATGACGGGGGTGCTGTCGACCGGCCCGGGAACCGGTTCCCCGCCGCTGAGGACCGAATCCAGCAGATCGACGGCGACGAAGTCGGCGAGCGCCGGTACGGCGACATCGGCCAGTTCTTGTGCGGTCCGGGTGACGTCCAGCGTGCTGCCGATACGGACGCTGGCGTCGTTCAGCAGGGCCAGGCGTTCCTGGGCCCGCCAGCGCTCGGTGACATCGATGACCATGTACCAGATGCCGATGCGCCGGCCCTGCGAGTCCGACAGCCCGAAGAAGGACGCCGAGTAGGAGCGCTCCTGGGTGGGGTCGGCGTAGGTGGGGCTGCGGAATTCGTAATCCATGACCGGCTTCCCGGTCGTCAGCACCCGCCGCATCCGCTCGTCGAAGGCCTCGGCCTCCAGCGGTGGCAGCACCTCCGCCACCCTCCTCCCCAGCCGCCGGTCGAGGGGGATCAGCCGCTCCAGGGCGTCGTTCACCCAGACGTAGCGCAGCGCGGTGTCCAGCACGGCCATCCCGACCGGCGCATGCGCCAGGAACGGTTCGAGCACCAGCTGGTTCACCCCGCCGCCCGGCAGCCGCCACTCCTCCAGGGCGAGGACCGACCACCGCTCGTGGCCGGCACCGTCGAGGACGGGGGTGGCTTGGACCGCCAGCTGGAGATTGCGGCCGTCGCGGTGGCGTGCCGCCACCGATCCGCCCCAGCCGTCCGCGGCACGGCACCACCGGGCCACGGCGGCCACCCTCGCCTCATCGCCGGGTATCGCCAGCAGCTGTGTCGCGGGCCGGTTGAGGATCTCCTCGGCCCGGTAGCCCAGCAGCCGCTCCGCCGCCCGGGTCCAGGCGATGACCCGCCCCTGTCCGTCGAGTTCGGCGGTGGCTGCCTGTGCGAGGTCGCTTGCGCGATCCGGCCCACCTGGCGGGGCGTTGTCCGAGGTCATCATGGCGAACCTGTCTGCTCAATGGAGCAATATCGCCCATTTTAGGAGAATTGTGGACCACTGGGCGCGGTGCGCGGTACGGGCGGCGACGGGCCCGGTGCCGCCGGCGGGGCGCCCGCGCCGTGCTCCGCTTCAGCCGGCGGGCGGCAGCCGCAGCTGGAGCATCGCCAGCAGCCGCTGGTCCGGCCGGTTGAGGTCGAGGCCGGTCAGCTCCTCCGCCCGGCGGATCCGGTAGCGCAGCGTGTTGGGGTGCACATGCAGCTCGGCGGCGGCGGCCCGGACGTCGCCGAAGGCGTTCAGATAGGTCAGGACGGTCTCCGCCAACTGCCCCTGGTTCCGGCTGTCATGGGTGACCAGCGCGGTCAGCCGGGGGTCACGCATCTCGGGGTGCGCGTCGAGCAGCGCCAGCACCTCGCTGACGAGCACCTCCGCCTGGATGTCCGGCAGTGCGGCGACCGTGGTGGTGACGCCGACGGTCACCATGGCGTCGAGGATCCGGTCCGCCTCCCGGCGCGAGTCGGGCACCTCGCCGAGCCCCGGGACGATACAGCCGACGGAACCGCACAGCGACAGCCCCAGATGGAGGCGGGCGGCCTCGGTGATCGCCTGCGCCCAGCCACGGAGGGTGCCGGTGTCGATGCTGCGCGGCAGCTGCGGCAGCAGCACATAGATCCGCGCGTCGACCTGGGTGACCAGGGCACTGCGGTGCCGGGCCGCGGTGTGCACCGAGATCAGATTGCTCACCTCGGCGCGGGTCAGCTCCGGTGCGGCGGACTCGGCGGCCCCGCACGAGAAGCCCAGGACGGCGGCCGGGCGGGCCGCGTCCAGGGCCAGATGGCTCGCCAGCGGCTGGGGGCCGGTGCTGCCCTCCAGGAGGCCGGCCGCCAGCGTACGGGTCAGCGTCAGATCGGCGGAGAGCTCCCGGCGGCGGCGCACCAGATGCAGCGCGGCGACCCGGGCGGCGCCCAGCAGCGCCTGGTCCGAGTGCTCGGTCAGCGGTGCCGAGCCCTCCTGCACCCAGATCGTGCCCAGCTGCCGCTCGCCGGACCGGATGGCCACCGCGAGCCGGCGGCGGATCCCCAGCTCGGGGTGGCTGTCGATGCGGATCACCTCGTCGGAGGCGCGTAGCCGCTGGAACACCCCCCACTTCCGCAGCTGCCCCAGATACGCCTCCGGGCCCTGCCAGCCGAGGATGGACAGCCGCCGTAGATCGTCGACCTCGTCGGAGTCGGTGGAGCGGGAGTAGGCCAGCACACGGTTGGTGGTGTCCTCGATGCTGACGATGCCGCCGGTGAGTATCGCCGTGGTCTGGGCGAGCGCGAACAGATCGCCTTCCTCCAGCCCCTCGCCGTGACGTCCCTCCGGAGCGCTTTCGAGGGCCGCCCGGGCCAGCGCGTCCACCTGCTCCCAGCGCGCCTCGCCCCGTACGGACAGCAGCGCCACGCCCGCTTCGACGGCGGTCTCGGTGAGCGCCGCGGCCTGCCCGGGAGCGTCCAGCTTCACCGCGACGGCGGCGGCGCCGTCCCGTCCGCCGACCCGCAGCGCGGGGAACGCGGCGCGGCCCCGGGCGCCTATCGCGAGAATCAGCTCACCGGGGTGCGCCCGCGGCGGGTCCTCGGGGTCGAGCAGTGCCACGCTGCGGATCTCCACGTCCAGCCCGGCGGGCGCGGCCTGCAGCTCCACCAGGGGCTCGCCGAGCGACATCAGCAACTGGCGCAGGCTGATGCCCGTACGGGGCGGTGCGGCCGCGGCGGCTGGATCCATGAGTGGTGCCTCTGCTGGTTCGGGTGGCCTGGGCTCATCGGGCGGACGGCCCGCTCGCGGACGGATCCGGGCCCGTCGGTGTCAAGCAGCCGGCCGGCCCGAAAAAGAGCCGCCATCGCACGTATGAGCCACGCCGACAGTACTGATGCTATCCGCCGCGGCCGCCGGGGCCGCGGGGTGCGCGCGGCGGCTGCCGGCCGGGGCGCCCCGGCCGGCAGCCCCTCTGCTCCGCCCGCGGCGGCCCGCGGAACGGCGGCCGCGCGGACCGGAGCCGTTCAGGCAGCTTTCAGGTGGCCCCTGACAGCGTCCGGCAGCATGAGCACCGATACGGAAACCCACCTGCATCCCGCCGGGCCGCCCGCCCGGCACCGGCAGTCGATGCTGAACAAGGTCCCCGAGGTCACCGTCTACTTCTGGGTGATCAAGGTCTTGTGCACCACGGTCGGTGAGACCGCCGCCGACCTGCTCAACGAGAACCTCGGCATGGGCCTGACCAACACCTCGTACCTGATGGCCGGCCTGTTGGCCGTCGCCCTGGTCCTCCAATTCCGGGCGCGCGCCTACCGCGCCGGTCTGTACTGGCTCGCCGTGGTCCTGATCAGCGTGGTCGGCACGCTGATCAGCGACAACCTGACCGACAACCTCGGGGTGCCGCTGGAGACGACGACGGCGGTGTTCGCCGTGCTGCTGGCCCTGACCTTCGGCGCCTGGTACCTGAGCGAGCGGACGCTGTCGATCCACACCATCCGCACCCCGCGCCGGGAGGCCTTCTACTGGCTGGCGATCCTGTTCACCTTCGCGCTCGGCACCTCGGCGGGCGATCTGACCGCCGAGCGGCTGGACCTGGGGTACTGGTTCTCCGCCGTCGTCTTCGCCGCGCTGATCGCCGCCGTGGCGCTGGCCCGCTTCACCCTGGACTTCCACACCATCTGGGCGTTCTGGATCGCGTACGTGCTGACCCGGCCGCTCGGCGCCTCGATGGGGGACTACCTCTCCCAGCCGCGGCAGGACGGCGGTCTGGGCCTGGGCACCGTCGGCACCAGCATCCTGTTCCTGGCGGTGATCCTCGGGCTCGTCCTCTACCTCGTCCGCACGAAGCGGGACGTGGCCGAGAGCGGGGAGGTCAGCCCCCAGGAAGGGTGACCGCGAAACGTGCGCCGGGGCCGGCGGCGGCCAGCGTGAGATCGCCGCCGGCCGCGCGGGCCAGCCGCCGCGCCAGCGCCAGGCCGAGGCCCGCGCCGTCGTGCCCGTCCCCGGGGTCGGCGCGGCGGCCCGGTTCGAAGAGCGCGCCGCGGAACTCCTCGGGCACGCCGGGACCGTCGTCGCCGACGTACAGCGTGACCCGGACGGCGTCGGCCGTGCAGTGGAGCGTGACGGTGTGCGCGGCGTACCGGCGGGCGTTGTCCAAAAGGGGCATCAGGATCTGCTCCGCCACCGCCGCCGGTACGCCGACGGTCACCGGATCGCCGGTCACCGCCACGGCGGGTGCGCCGGGGTGGTCGGCCGCGAGGCGCCGGGCGAGTTCCTCCGCGAGAGCGGGGAAGCGGCAGCTGCCGGGGGTCAGCGTGCCGCGGGTACGGGCTTCGGAGAGCAGCACGTCACAGATCTGCCGCATGGTCGCGGCGGAGTGTGCGATGGTCCCGTGCGAGAGGTCCTGCTCGGCCGCGGTCCGCGGGCGCCGGGCCAGCCATTCGGTCTCCGCGATGATCCGGGCCAGCGGGGTACGCAGCTCATGGGAGAGCGCCGCGGCCTGGTGCTGCTCATGGCGCAGCACCGCGGCCAGCCGGTCCAGCAGGGCGTCGAGGCTCGTGGCGAACGCGGCGAGTTCGGCGGGCCGGCCGGCCGCGCCGAACCTCTCCGGGGCGCCGGCCTCGCTCCACCGGGTGGCCTGGTCGCTCATCTCGGCGACCGGCCGCAGGGCGCGCCGCACCACGAGCCGGGTGAGGAGGTAGACGGTGCCGAGCAGCAGCACCGCCAGCGCCAGGGAACCGGCCAGCGCGGTGTCCGCCGTGCTGCGGTAGGGGTCCAGGCTCACGGAGGCGACCACGGTGCCGGCCTGCCCGGGGCCGGAGGCGGCCGGCACCGGAAGGGCGTAGAGCCGCGTCGCGCCGGGCCCGCCGTCGGCGCCGACGGAGACGTCGGTGAACACCTCGTGCCGGCCGGCCAGTTGATCCGCCCGTTGTTGCAGTGCGGCGGGTGCGCCCGGCGGCCCTTCCTTGATCCGCCGGCCCTGGTAGATCCACACGCCGGAGTCCAGCGCCTGGTCCTGGGCGGGCTCATGGACCACCAGCCGCCCGTCCGGCCGGGCCTCCACGGTGGTCGCCACGGCCTCCGCCCGGGTGCGCAGCACCTCGTCCGCCTGCTCATGCAGCCGCTTGTCCAGCGCGAGGTTGAAGGCCGCGGTCAGGACGGCGACCCACACCGCGCCGGTGATCAGCGCCATCAGGGCGAGCCGACCGCGCAGGGTGCGCTGGGGGCGCCTCATGCGAAGCGGTATCCGATGCCGCGGACCGTGTCGATGCCCCGCGGGCTGCCCGCCTCGCGCAGCTTGCGGCGCAACCGCCACAGATACTGGTCCAGTGTGTTGTCACTGACCTGTGCGCCCTCCGGCCAGCCCGCGCGCAGCAGGGCCCGGCGGCGGACGACGGACCCGGGGTCCGCCATGAGGCAGGCCAGCAGCCGGAATTCGGTGGGCGTCAGGGCGACCGTCTCCCCGTGCACGGTCAGTTGGTACCGCACCGGGTCCAGCCGCAGCGCCCCGTCGCCGCCGACGAGGCCGCCGTCCGCACCCCCGCGGCGACGCAGCACCGCCCGGATGCGGGCCACCAGCTCGCTGAGGTGAAACGGCTTGGCGAGGTAGTCGTCGCCTCCGGAGGCGAAACCGGCGAGCCGGTCGGTGAGATTGGTGTGCACGGTAAGGAAGATCACCGGGACGGTGACGCCCGCCCCCCGCATCGCCTGGCAGACGTCCCGCCCGTCGGAGTCCGGCAGCCCGACATCGAGCACCACCGCGTCCACCGACGCGTCGACGGTGCGCAGCGCCGCCGCGCCGTCGGCGGCGGTCACCACGTCGAACTCCTCGTCGCGCAGGCCGCGGGCCAGTACGTCGCGCAGGCCGTGGTCGTCCTCGACGACCAGAATGCGGGGAGCGGTCCTCGTCATTCAGCTTCGCCCTTTCTGCCGGGTCATGTCGTACGGCCCGGCGCCGCGCCGAGCCGGGGTTCTGCCCGGAACGCCCAGCGCATCTTCGGCTCCATGGCGAAACGGAAGACCCGCTGCACCGGCGGGGTGCACAGCAGGGTCACCACCGCGCCGGCGAGCAGGGTGACGACGACGGCGCCCCAGGGTGTGTGGATCCAGTCGGCGTCGTACCAGTCCCACCAGCGGGAGCCCTTGGCGAGGAAGCCGTGCAGCAGATAGCCGTAGAGGGTGCCGGCGCCCAGTGCGGTGCACCACGCCCGGCGGCCCGGAACCCAGGCCAGGAAGCAGGCCGTGAGCACCAGCGAGCAGCCGAACATGGCCAGTTGCATCAGGACGCCGCACCACCACGGCACGCCCAGCTTCTGTGCGCTGTCGGTGTGGTAGAACCACGCGTCGTTCATCCGCGGCACGGCCCAGTACGCGAAGGTCAGCGCCCCCGCGAAGACGGGCACCGCCGCGAGCCGCACCGGCCAGCAGCGCAGGCGGTTGAAGTGCTCCGCCTTCAGGCGCATGCCGAGGACGAAGAACGGCAGGAACTGCAGCACCCGCTGCAGATCCAGATCGCTGCCCAGATCCGACACGGAGGCCGCCGCGGCGATCGCGAGGGCCAGCGGCACCGGCCACCGCACGATCCGCCACAGCGGCGCGGTGAGCCGCCAGATGAACAGGGCGACCAGGAACCAGGTGAGGAACCAGGGGTCGGCCAGGCTGACCGAGAAGCTGGGGATGTCGCCGGCCGCGTAACGGAACAGCGCATAGGCCGTCTGGAAAAGGAGATAGGGGACGGCGACGCCGGTGATCAGCCGTTGCAGCCGGTCGCGGCGCATATCGAAACTGCGCGAGAAATAACCGGAGATGACGGTGAAAGCGGGCATGTGGAAGGCGAACACGAAGATGTACAGCGCGGCCGCACTCCGACTGGTGGCATAGAGCGGCTCCCAGGCATGGCCGATTGCCACCAGCACGATGGCCAGATATTTCGCGTTGTCGAAGAATGCGTCCCGCGGCTTTTCCGGGGCGGGCGGCGTCTTGTCGCCCGGGGTGTCGGCGGACGCGGGCGCGGGGGCGGCGGGCCGTGCGGGCGCCGGGCGGCCGGTGGCCGGGGGGTGAACGGAGCGGGAAGCGAGGCTCACGACACGGCCTCCCAGCAATCAGTGGGCCGTCGCGGCCTTCTCGCCATGGTGGTGGGGGCGATGGCCGTACTGATCATGGTGAGCGGCATCCTGGCTCCTCTTGTGGGCTGATCTTGTGGGCTGAGGGGAATGGTGCGGCACCCTACGAGGAGTTGCTGTGAAGTGCTCCGGATGTGAGCGTGCGGGGGCCGGTGGCCCACAATGCTGGGTGGCTCCTCGCCTCCGGCGGGCCCGCGGGGTCTCAGGAGCCCGTGCCCGGCCAGGGCGGGGTGCGCGCCGCTGGTCGTCTACAGTGTTGTAGACCATTGGGTGGCACTGTAGACGCCCGGGGGCGCGGGACGCACCCCGGCTCCCTACGGGAGGGACTGACCGCATGGCTGTGTGCCTCGCCGCGCGCGCCCGGCTCGCCGCCGGTCAGGGGCACCGTGCGGCCGCACCGGGCCCCGGCGGCCGGCCGGCGCCCCGGCCCGCCGTGGTGACCCTTCTCTCCCCGGTGCCGCCGCCGCTCACCGCCGTGCGCCGCTCCTCCCGCCCCGCCGGGCCGGCTCCGCGGCGGACCGTGGAGTCAGTTTTTTCGGCCGGACGGCGCAACCCCCAGTACAGTCACCTCACCGATCTGTGTGCCGGGACATACCTGTGTGCAGGCGACGCCGGAGTCACCCCTGGGACCCGCCCCGGCCGAGCCGGGAACGTCGCCGACGACGCCGATGCCACCGGGTCCCCGGCGCACACCCGGCCGCACCGCCCCACGCCCAGCCCACCGCGGCGCACCCGCGCCCGCCGTCCGCACCGTTCCCAGAAATGGATCCCATGAGCGCCATCAGCATCGGCCAGGCCGTCGTCCTCGGAGCCGTCGAGGGGGTGACGGAATTCCTCCCGGTCTCCTCCACCGGTCACCTCAAGATCGCCGAGGGTCTGATGGGAATCCCCGTCGACGACACGGCCGTCGTCGGCTTCTCCGCGGTCATCCAGGTCGGCGCGATCGCCGCGGCACTCGTCTACTTCTTCAAGGACATCGTGCGCATCGTGGGCGCGTGGTTCCGGGGCCTGCGCAACCGCGAGGAGCGCTACCACCACGACTACAAGTTCGCCTGGTGGGTGATCTACGCCACCATCCCGATCGTCGTCGTCGGCCTGGCCGCCAAGCCCCTGATCGAGGGCCCGCTCGCCTCCCTCTGGGTGGTGGCCGGCTCACTGATCATCGGCAGCGGGGTGATGTGGGCGGCGGACCAGATGGGCCGGCACAAGCGCGGTGAGGACGACACCTCGCTCAAGGACGCCATGTGGGTCGGCTGCTCGCAGATCCTCGCCCTCCTCTTCCCCGGCTTCTCCCGCTCCGGCGCGACCATGTCCACCGCCCTCATCCTCGACCTCGAACGTGTCGCGGCCACCCGGCTGTCGTTCTTCCTCGGCATCCCGGCCCTGACCGGTGCCGGCATCTACGAGCTCAAGGACGCCATCGGCAGCGGCGCCGCCGTCGCACCGCTGGCCATCGGCACCGTCGTCTCCTTCGCCGTCGCCTACGCCTCGATCTCCTGGCTGCTGAAGTTCGTGGCCAAGCACTCCTTCAACTCCTTCGTCATCTACCGGATCCTGGTCGGCGCCCTGCTCTTCGGCCTGCTGGGCATGGGCATCCTCAGCTGACGACCGCCCGGCTGCCCGCCGGGGCGGGGGCCCGGCTTCGACGGATCGCGAATCCGGTTGAACACTCCCGCGGCACGCTCCGTACTCAAGGGTGCGCCGAGGGATTTTCCCCGATTCCCGGCCCGGCCCGGCCTGCCTGTGGACCAGGGCCCCGCGGTTGCTCCGCCTCGCCCTCCCCTGGCGGGGCGGAGCGGCCGCGGCACTTCCGGGCCGAGCCCGGCCCCCCCGTTCGCGCGGCCCGTCCGTCCGCGGTGTCTTGACGTCCCGTCAGTTCCGTCCGCACCCGCACCGGGGGCGTGTGTCCAGGTCAACGGCACACTCGCTACGCTTTTGCATGGTCGGCCAGGCCTGCCGCACCGGCTCAGGCCGTGCCCTGCCGACGTCTTACGGGGGTTTCCACATGTTCGGAATCGTCAGGCCCTGCACCCATCGGCTGTCCCAAGGGCTCAAGGCCGAGTGGATGGCCCACCTGTGCGGGCTCTGTCTCGCCCTGCGCGGCGACCACGGGCAGTTCGCCCGGGTCGTCACGAACTATGACGGGCTGATCGTCTCCGTGCTGACGGACGCCCAGTCCGGCCCCGCTCAGGCACCGCGCCGTACCGCCGGGCCCTGCCCGCTGCGCGGGATGCGGACCGCCTCGGTGGCGAAGGGGGAGGGCGCACGACTGGCGGCGTCGGTGTCCCTGGTGCTCGCCTCGGCGAAGATACGCGACCATGTCGCCGACCGGAACGGACTGCTGCGCCGCCGGCCGGTGGCCGCCGCCGCCCGCAAGGTCGCCGCGGGCTGGGACCGGGCCGGGGCGCGCACCGGCGCCGCCCTCGGCTTCGACACCGCGCTGCTCGTCGACGCGGTCGACCGGCAGCTGGGCATCGAGGAACTGGCCGGCCCCGGCACCCCGTTGACGGTCATCACCGAACCCACCGAAACGGCGACGGCCGCCGCCTTCGCCCACACCGCGGTGCTGGCGGGCCGGCCGGGCAACGCCGCGCCACTGGCCGAGGCGGGCCGGCTCTTCGGACGGCTGGCCCACCTCCTCGACGCCGTGGAGGACCGCGCGGCGGACGCCGCCGAGGGGGCCTGGAACCCGCTCACCGCCACCGGCGCCACCCCTGCCCAGGCCCGCCGGCTGTGCGAGGACGCCCTGCACGGCATCCGACTCGCGCTGCGCGAGGTGGAGTTCAGCGACTCCAAGCTGGTGCATGTGCTGCTGGTCCATGAGCTGCGCCGGTCGGTGGACCGCGCCTTCGGGACGGCCGCCTGCTCCCACCAGGGGCACCAAGCGCCGGGGCCGTACGACGGTCAGGGCCCGGGCCCGTACGGGAACGGATACGGCGGGCCGCCCCCGTACGGCCAGGCACCGGCCGCCGGTGGCCCCTACGTCCACGGTCAGCAGCTGAACGGCCCGCAGCACGCGCACGGCGGCGGTCCGGTGCCGCCCGGGGGTCCGGGCGGCGGTTACGGGGGAGGCCCGGGCGGCGGGGGTGGCGGGATGCCGCACTTCCCGCATCAGCCGAAGAAGCCCCGGGGCTTCTTCGCCGGCTGCGCGGTCGCCATCGGACTGTGCTGCACCTGCAAGCTCTGCTGTGCGGAGGAGTACGAGGGCCCGTGGTCGCGGAAGAAGCGCGAGGGGTGCTGCCAGGACTGCGACTGCTGCGACTGCAACTGCGACTGCTGTGACTGCTGCAGCTGCTGCGACTGCTGACGCCTGGCCTCTGGCTCCTGGCCCCTGGTCGTTGGCCGCTGGCCCTGACGGGGCGCTGCCGCCCGGTTGACCCCGTGGAAACGCGGCCGGGACCTGGCCTGGGCGCGGCCGGGGATCCTGGCCTGGGCGCAGCCGTCACACCGGCCCAAGTGTGGACATGGCCCCGGCCGTTGGGGGCCATGCCGCCAGCCGTCGGGCGGCCATGACCGTGCCATGGCCGCCCCGTTCGGTCAGGCGCCCGGTGGGATCCGTGACGGGCGGCCCGAGCCCCGGGTCAGCCGGTACCCGTAGATCCCGGCGAGGGCCGCGAGCAGTCCGCCCGCCGCCGTCCAGATCCAGCGGTCGGACCACCAGCCGGAGGACCAGCCGCCGTCCGGCTCGCTCATGGCCGCGGGCCGTGCGGCCGGGCTCTCCTTGTCCTGCGGTGTGGCGGTGGAGGCGCCGGGCACCAGGGGCGCGGCGAGCGTGCCGTCCACCGCCCGGGCGCCGCCGGTGTCGGCCGTGGTGGCGTCGACCTCGGCGTGTAGCGGCAGACCGAGGTCGTCCTTCGACAGATCGACCACCGTCAGCCGTATGTAATAGCTGCCCGGCAGCGGGTCGTTGGCCCAGGGTTCCGCCCAGGCACGGACCGTGCGCAGCGTGCAGGACAGCTCGACCGAGCCGGTGTCCTTCGCGGCCGCCCTGGTCTGGGCGCCGTAGGTGCAGGCCTGGCGTCGGCGCAGCCCGTCGTAGACATCGAGCTGCCAGGTGGCCGCGCCGTGCCGGGCGGCCTGCGGCAGGGTCACCTTGGCCTTGACGGTGGCGCGCTGTCCGGCGTCCACGGGCAGCACCCAGTAGAGGTAGTCACCGGTGGAGGCGCTGGCGGTGGCCGGCTGGTCCGGCCTGATGGCGGTCGCCGTACGGAAGGAGGTGCCGGCCTCGGTCGGCGCGGCCGCCTCCGCCCCGGCACTGCCGCTCGGCGAGGGGGACGGGCTGTCGGCGAGGGCGGTGCCCGCCATGCCGAAGAGGCCGGCGCTCGCCAGTACGGCGGTCATCAGCGTGCGTACGGTACGCATCAGTTGGTCCTCCAGACGGTGACGCGCCAACGGGAGATCCAGCCCCACAGCAGACCGGCCACCAGCCCGGACAGGGCCAGGGTGATCAGCAGCCACCAGCCGTGGCCGAGCCCGAAGAAGGCGGCGTCGGAGGCGTCGGAGGGGCCGTCCACCAGGTCGACGGTCAGCTCGACCGGCAGGCCGGGGTCGGTCTTGACCGAGGCGCGTGCCGAGAAGGAGTTGCTGACCTGGAGACAGACGGTCTCCGCCGCGGGCGCGTCCTCGTCCGCGCCCTCGCTGGGCGCCTTCGGATAGCGCAGCCCGGAGGAGATCACATCCGTACGGCCGTTGCCCGCCTCCGAGCCGCGGACGATCTCCCGGCCGTGTACGGTCGAGGCCCGCAGCAGGACCCCGTAGTCGTTGTTGACCGCCCGGTCGGCGGCGACGCTGACCGACGCACGCAGCTCCTGGCCGGGCCGGACGTCGACCCGGTACCAGCGGTGCTCGGCGAACTTCTCGCGGTCGCTGTAGAGACCGGGCTTGAGCTTGGGGGCGCCGGTGCAGTCCGCCGCCCCCTCGGTCGCCTCGGGAGTGACCACCGGATGGGCCGCCCGGTCCACCAACTGGTGTACGCGGTCCCGGAGTTGCTTGGTGTGCTCCACCGAGGTGTAGGTACCGCCGGTCGCCTCGGCGATACAGCTCAGCTGGTTGCGGGTCTTGGCGTCCGGCAGCAGCCCGAGGGTGTCGACGGTGAGATGGATGCCCTTGGCGGCGATGTCCCGCGCCACCTGGCAGGGGTCGAGCGGGGCACAGGTGTCCTCGCCGTCCGTGATGAGGACGATCCGGCGGCTCGCGTCGCCGCCCTTGAGGTCGTCGGCCGCGCCCAGCAGGGCGGGCCCGATGGGCGTCCAGCCGGTGGGGGTGAGCGTCGCCACCGCGGTCTTCGCCTCGGTCCGGTCGAGCGGCCCCACCGGGTAGAGCTGCCGGGTGTCCTTGCAGCCGACCTTCCGGTCCTCGCCGCGGTAGTTGGCGCCGAGGGTACGGATGCCCAGCCGGACGTCGTCCGGCACCGCGTCCAGCACCTCGTTGAAGGCCTGCTTGGCCGCGGCCATCCGGCTCTGCCCGTCGATGTCGCGGGCCCGCATCGAGCCGCTGACGTCGAGGGTCAACTCGACCTTGGGAGAAGAGTCCGCATCCGGTTCACCGGCGGCGAGGGCGGGTGTGGGGAGAAGCGCGACGGTCATCGCGGCGAGCAGGCCGCACACCCCGGCCGCCAGCCGTTTTCTTGTGATCATCGACGGATCGTATGGAGAAACGTCGCGCAGTCCAAAACGGTTGTCGGGGCGGGGGCGGCAACAAGCCGGTGGGCGGTAACGACCCGGCGGGCACGGGGCGGTGGCCGATCCGGCGCGCCCGCGGGCCGGGAGCGCGCCCCCGGCCGGCCCCCTCCCGGGCGGCGCGCCCGCTCGTCCCATACGACCTGCTGCCGACGAAAGCGCATCGGCCATTGCGGTCGGCGCACGGTCTCGCTTACCGTCGGCACACCGCCTCCCACCGATTGCCCACATGTCCCAACCAGTGGGACCCGATGCGGTGTTGAAGGAGGAGAACATGGCAAGGAAGGTCACACGGCAGGGGCCGGCATGACGGACCGGGCGGCGCCCGCCCCCGATGACGGAAGACCCTTGATCCGGGGCGTCGTTTGTCCGGTACTCCATCCCCTTGAGCAGACCGCCCTGCCGTGCCCGCGGCGGGGCGCCGCATCGCCCTGGAGCTCACCCATGCATCTGGCCACCCTCACCCATCAGGGGCGCCGCAGGCTCGTCGGCCGGCTCGCGCCGCAGCACCCCTGGCGGCTGGCGCCGCCCTCCGTCACCCTGGCGGAGGTCATCGCCGGCGGCGCCCTGCCCTGGTCCTGGAGCGAACTGCCGATCGGCACCGACCCGGTGCCGGCCCTGCCCTACCGGCCGGGCGCGCTGTACGGCGTCGGCCCGAACTACCCGGAACGCCTCACGGAAATGGGCTGGGAACGGCCCACCGAGCCCGTCCTCTTCCCCAAGCTCTCCTCCAGTGTCATCGGCAGCGGCGAGGCGATCGTCTTCGACCCGGACCTGACCCAACGCGTCGACTGGGAAACCGAGTTGGCCGTCGTCATCGGCAGTGAGGCCCGCCGGGTGCCCGAGGCGGACGCGCTGCGGTACGTCTTCGGCTACACCGTCGCCAACGACATCTCCGCCCGTGACCTGCAGGAGCGCGACGGGCAGTGGATGCGAGGCAAGGGCCTGGACACCTTCTGCCCCTTGGGGCCCGTGGTCGTCACCGCCGACGAGATCCCCGACCCGCACCGGCTGCGGATCCGTACCCGGGTCAACGGCGAGACGGTGCAGGACGGTACGACGGCCGACATGGTCTTCCGCATCCCCGCGCTGATCGCCTACCTCAGCCGGTTCTTCACCCTGCGGGCGGGCGACGTGGTGCTGACCGGAACCCCGGCCGGCTGCGGCGACTTCATGCGGCCGCCGCGCGCCCTGCGGCCGGGTGATGTGCTGGAGTCGGAAGTGGAGGGGATCGGGTGCCTGGTCAACCCGGTGCGGGGCGGTGCGCGCGACGGCACCGGGGCCGGGGCCGACAGCCCGGGATATCAGGAAGCGGCCGGCAGATAGCCGAGATCGTAGGAGAGTTCCCGGCACACCTCGGCCACCAGCGGCCCGTACGCCGGAATCAGCGGCCCCATCCGCTCGGCCACCCCGGCCACGCTGATGCAGGCGACCGGCATCCCCGTGTGGTCATGGACGGCGGCGCCGCAGCAGCAGCTCGACTCGTCGAAGTCCCGCAGGTCCTGGGACCAGCCGCGCTCCCGGGTGCGCTCGATCTCGGCATGCAGATCCGAGACCGTGGCCGCGGTCACCGGTGACAGCGGGTCACGGACCAGCTCGATCAGGGTGTCCTCCAACTTCTGCTGCGGCAGCGCCGCCAGATAGGCGCGGCCCAGCGAGGTGGAGTGCAGCGGGCGGGCCGCGCCCAGCTCCGCGGTCACCGTGGCCGGCCGGGTACCGCGCTCACGATGGACGAACACCATGGTCAGGCCGTTGGGCACCCCGAGGCTGACGGTTTCCTGGGTGAGTTCACCGAGCTTGCGCAGCGCGGGCGCGGCCGCATCCCGCAGCGTGGTCGAAGCCACCGCCGCGGACGCCAGCCGTACCGCCGCCGGCCCCAACTGCCACCGGGCGGTGGCCGGGGCCTGCGCCAGCCAGCCCTGTTCCTGCAACCGGTCGACCAGCCGGTACGCCGTACTGCGGGTCAGCCCCAGGGCCTGGGCGATGTCCGCGGTGGAGATGCCGCGGTGGCGCGCCACATGGGTCAGGATCGCCAGCCCCCTGTCCAGTGCGCCGGCCGCCCGCTCGCCCGCACCCCCGCCGCCGGATGCCCGGCCGGACTCCGGCGTCACTGCCTTGCTCATTGTCGCCTTCGGCCCTTCCCGGTTCCTGCTGTGCATCCGACTCGCCGGTGACCCTAGCCAGCCAATTCCGGCCCTGTCACTGGGACTTCTGCCGCACTTATGGCAATTACGGCATTCAACTAACCCACTGAACGAGATTCTGTCCCAATGGGTGGGACTGTCAAGTGGTGTGGAGGGGAGGGGAATTCTGTGCCGCACGGCGGGAGCGCGGACAGGGGGTGCCCTGCATGGCGAGTGGCGAGTGGCGAGTGGCGAGTGATGAGTGACCACTGGCCGGTGACGCGTGACGAGCGCCGGACGCGCCGCCGGACGTGCCGTCGGACGCCCCGCCGGACGTGCCGTCGGACGCCCCGCCGGACGAGGACGGAATCCGCAGCCGGCCCGTCACGGCGTCAGGTGACCGCCACGGCCGGGCCCGCCGCGGTGTCAGGCGACCGCCACGGCCATCCGCCGGACGGCCTCGGTGAGCACGTCGGGAGAGGTCGCCAGGTTGAGCCGCAGATGGCCGGCGCCGCCGGTGCCGAAGAGCGGACCGGAGCTGAGCGCCACCCTGCCGCGGTCGAGGAAGACCGCGGCGGGGTCGTCGCCGAGGCCGAGCCGGCGGCAGTCGAGCCAGGCGAGGAACGTCCCCGCGGCCGGCCGGTAGCGGATCCCGGGCAGCCGCTCGGCCAGCAGGCCGGCCAGCAGCCGCCGGTTGTCGTCGAGTCCGCCGCGCAGCGCGTCGAGCCAGTCGCCGCCGTCCCGCAGCGCGGCGGTGTGGGCCAGGATGCCGACGTGGCTGGGGCCGTGGCTGACCTCTTCCGGGAGGCGGGCCAGGTCGTCGGCAGCGGCGGGTCCGGCGACGGCGAGGGCGGCCTTGAGACCGGCCAGGTTCCACGCCTTGGACGCCGACATCAGCGACAGACCGCCCTCCGCCCCGGGCACGCTCAGATAGGGCACGAAGGTGGCGTCGAGAGCCACCACCGGCGCATGGATCTCGTCGGCGACGACCCGTACGCCGTACCGGTCCGCCAGCGCCGCCACCGCCGCCAGTTCCTCGGCGCTGTGCACCGTGCCGGTGGGATTGTGCGGACTGCACAGCAGATACGCGGCGCGGCCCCCGCCCGCGGCGGCGTGCCGGAAGGCCTCCTCCAGTACGGCGAAGTCGATCCGCAGGTCCTCGCCCAGCGGCGCCTCCACCACGCGCCGGTCCATGTGCGTCACGAACTGGTAGAACGGCGGATAGACGGGGCAGTTGACCACCACCGGGTCTCCCGGGCCGGTGACCAGCTTGAGCATCTCGACGACGCCCAGCATGACATCGGGCACGATCGCCGTACGCTCCACGGCGAGCCCGGTCCAGCCCCAGCGCGCCCGGGCGAAGTCGGCCAGGGCGCGGGCGTAGGCCGTCCCCGCCGGGTAGCCGGTGTCGCCGCGGGCCACCGCCTCCGTGATCGCCTGCACGACCGGGTCGGCGAGCGGCACATCCATCTCCGCCACCCACAGGGGCAGCACGTCGGCCGGGTAGGTGCGCCACTTCATGCTGGTACGCAGCCGCAGCTCGTCGAGGGTGAGCCGGCGCAGCGGGTCGGGGTGGTCAACGGCGTCGCGGGGCGCTTGGTCCATGAGGCCAAAATAGGCACGATCCGTCCGACTCGGCAGGGGAGCGGCACGAGCGGTCCGTCGGCGCGGTCGCCACCGGAGCGGGGTTCAGACGGCGGTGAGGACCAGAGCGGCCTGGTCATCGGGGGTGGAGGGCCCCGCGAAGGCGGTCACCGCGGCATTGACCGCTGCGATGAGGCCGGCGGCACCGGAGGAGTCGGCCCTCATCAGGGCGTCGGTCAGCCGGTGCTCGTCGAAGAACTCGCCGGTGGTCGAGCGCGCCTCGGTGATGCCGTCGGTGACCAGGACCAGGCTGTCGCCCGGAGACAGCTCGACCCGGCACGGGGAGCCGTCGAATTCCGGGCCGACCCCCAGGAGCAGGCCCGACTGGGCGAGTTGTTCGACGGTGCCGTCGGTGCGGCGGACGAGCGGGGGGACATGGCCGGCGCGCAGCAGCTCCAGCGTGAGCGGGGAGGTGCCGGGCAGCAGCTCTCCGTAGACGAGCGAGACGAAGTGGTCCGCGCTGACCGAACTGCCGGCCAGCGCGTCGTCGATGGCGCGGACCACGGCCGCCGGGTCGTGCAGCAGACGCGCGGCGGCGCGTGCGGTGTGGCGGACCATGCCGGTGGTGGTGGCGGCGGCCGCGCCGCGGCCGCACACGTCGCCGATCATCACCGCCCAGCGGTCACCGGGGAGCGGGAAGACGTCGTAGAAGTCGCCGCCGACATCGAGCCCTTCGCCGGCCGGGTGGTAGGACGCCGCCAGCTCGGCGCCGGGAATCCGGGGCAGCTCCGGAGGGAGCAGGCCGGCCTGCAGTTCACGGGCGAGCTGGACGCGGTCGGAGAACTGGCGGGCGTTGTCGGCACTGACGGCGGCCCGGCTGGCCAGCTCCTCGGCGAGGGCGACGATGTGGCCGTCCAGCGGCCGGCCGGTGGCCAGCAGGGTCAGCACGCCGAAGGTGCGGCCGCGGGTGGCCAGCGGTACGCAGACGTAACCGGTGGTGCCGGGGATCCCGGAGCGGGCGCCGCGGGCGGCGCCGGAGTGGTCCGTCTCCGAGTGGCCGGAGGCCAGGACGTGCGCCACCGCCTCGTCGACCCGGTCGCGTACGGCGGGGAAGGCGAGGAGATCCTCGTCGGAGCGGGTGGTGGCGGCGACGGCGATCCGCCGGGTCCGGCCGTCCTCCAGCACATGGACGGTGCACAGCGGCGCCAGGGTCGGCACGGTCAGCCGGGCCAGGCCCTGCAGGCAGTCGGTGAAGTGCGGCTCGCGGGTGATGGCGGTGCTGGCGTCCAGCACGAAGGCCAGGTCCTCCCGGGCCTCCTTCTCCCGGTCCTGGGCGGCGCGGCTCGCCTCCTTGGCCTGGTGGCGCTCGATGGCCAGGGCCGCGATACGGGCGAACGCCGAGCTGAGGGTCACGTCCTTGTCGTTGGGGGCCTTGGGGGTGCGGTGGTACATCGCAAAGGTGCCCAGCAGCCGGCCGGACGCGCCCATGATCGGGGTGGACCAGCACGCCGCGACCCCGGCCTGCTCGGCCAGCTCGCGGTAGTCCTCCCACAGCGGGTCGGTGGCGATATCGGCGACGATCACCGGCCTCCGCAGAAAGGCGGCCGTACCGCACGACCCCACGCGCTCACCGATGGCGATGCCGTCGACCGCCGCGTTGTAGAAGGCGGGCAGGCTCGGGCCGGTGCCGTGCCGCAGATGCCGGCCGTCGGCATCGGCGAGCAGCACCGAGACGATCATGTTCGGCGACAGCTCCTCGATCGCCAGCGCCATACCGGTCAGGATCTCGCTCAGCGGGGCGTCCCGCGCGATCCGCTCCAGCAGGACGCGCTGCTCGGCCGCGAGAAGCTGGGCGTGGTGGAACGTGGTGGTCTCCACCGCGATCACGAGCACCCCGTCGACCCGGCCGACCGGGTCCCGGCGCGGCTCGTAGGTGAAGTCGAAGAACCCCTCCCGCTGCGCCCCTGGCGCACCCAGCACCAGCCGTCCGGCGCGGGCCCGATACGGGGTGCCGGTCCGGTACACGGTGTCGAGGCGGTCGAGGACGCCCTGCGCGGCCAGCTCCGGGATCAGCTCACCGAGCGGCACACCGATGCGGCTGCGGTCGCCTCCGATCGCCTCGAAGAACGCCGGATTGGCCGCCTCCAGCAGATGGTGCGGGCCGCTCAGCGCAGCGAAGATCACCGGCGCCTGATCGAAGAGGTCCTCGTACTCCTCGCTCCGCAGAGGCGGGGACCTGGGGTGCGCGGTGACCGCGTCGAGACGGTCCGAATCCAGGGACATGACATGCCCTCTCTTACTCACACCGACACGCGGTCGAGTCACCTCCCACTGTGTCACACCGCCGCCCGGAGTCCAGGCCGCATCTGCGCTGGTCACCGTGCGAATCCGGTCGGCGACACATGGCGCAGGGGGCCGAAGGCGGGGCACGGGGTGCCGGGAGAGGGCAGGAGCCGCGCGGGCTCCGGGGCGGTGGGGTCCGTTCGGTGTATCCACCTCCCGCCTCGGCCTGGATGGCGCCTGAAATGTTCTGGTGCTCCCGTACTGTCCTGGTGGCCGGACCGTCCTCGCGGTCGGTGCCACCGTCCCGTGGCGCCGGTGAGGTCGTCCGGCAGCTCACCGCGCGGTGCGGAGGCTCCGTCCGGGCCGCTCGCGACATCCGAGGAACTCCCTGTTGATCGAACTTGCCCCGGACCAACTCCCCGCTCTCACCCGCTGGTTCGCCGCCGGCGCCCCGGGGACGGCCGCGCTGCCCGAACATGTGCGGGCCACCGGAACCGGCCGCTGGTGGGCCGACCGCGCCGTCGAGCCCCGCACCGTGGCCGTGGCCTGCGCCGGCCATGTGCTGCTCCGCGGCGATCCGAGCGCGCTGGCCCCCGATGCCCTCGCGGTCTTCGACGCGCACTACGTACGGGCGGCCGGCTGCTTCCTGCCGGCGCTGGGCAGCGCCTTCGGGCTGATCGTGCCGTGGGAGCGGATGCTCTTCGTGCACCGGGTGCCGGCGGCGGTGCCGCGCCCGCCGCACGGCGTGACGGTACGCAGACTGGCACCCGAGGACGCGCCGGCGCTGACCGCCCTCACCGCGGACGCGGCGTGGATCCACGCCGGCTGGGGCGGCCCCGCCGGGCTCGCCGCCTCCGGACTCGGCTGGGCGGCCCGTTACCGGGGCCGGATGCTCGCCGTCGCCTGCACCTACGTCCACGGCACCGCGTACGAGGACGTCGCCTGCTTCACCGACCCCGCCCACCGTCGCCGGGGCCTGGCCCTGGCCTGTGTGACCGCCCTGTGCCGGGACATCGCCGCCCGCGGCCACACCCCCAGCTGGACCTGCTCCCGCGACCACCGCCCCAGCCGGCTCCTCGCCTGGACCGCCGGCTTCCGGCTGCGGCACGAGTACGTGCACTACTTCACCGGACAGCCGGCCCACCAGGGTGCCGGGCTCCCCGTCTGACCACCCGGCCGCACGGCACCTAGGCCCGGAGCCGGGGGAGCCGGGAGCCCGCCCGCCGAGAAACCCCGGCCGTCCCGGCCTAACCTGGGGGAATGGGCGGTGACTTGCTCACGCTGTTCCTCTGCGGTGACGTCATGCTGGGCCGTGGCGTCGACCAGATCCTGCCGCATCCCGGAGACCCGGCACTGCGCGAGGGCTACTCCCGGGACGCCCGTGACTACGTCGCGCTGGCGGAGGCGGCGAACGGCCCCGTGCCCCGTCCGACCGCCTTCTCCTGGCCGTGGGGCGAGGCGCTGCCGGTGCTCGACGAGGCGGCGCCCGCCGCCCGGGTGCTCAATCTGGAAACCAGCGTCACCCGGCACTCCGACTTCGCACCCGACAAGGCGATCCACTACCGGATGAACCCGGCGAACCTGCCGTGCCTGGCCGCCGCCCGCCCGGACGTCTGCGTCCTCGCCAACAACCACGTCCTCGACTTCGGCCGCCGCGGCCTGGCGGAGACCCTCGCCACGCTGGCGGAGGCGGGGCTGCGGACGGCCGGTGCCGGCGCGGACGACGCTGCCGCGAGCCGCCCGGCGATCGTCCCCGTCGGGGGCGGCCGTCGGGTCCTGGTCTTCTCGTTCGGGATGCCGTCCAGCGGCATCCCCGGCACCTGGGCCGCGACCGGGGACCGGTCCGGGGTCGCCTTCGTGGCCGGGCCCTCACGGGCCGCCGCATCCGGCATCGCCGACCGGATACGGCAGCTGAAGCAGCCGGGCGACATCGCGGTGGCCTCCGTGCACTGGGGTTCCAACTGGGGCTATCACGTGCCCCGCGACCAGGCCGCCTTCGCACACGTCCTCCTTGACGGCGGGGTGGATGTCGTCCACGGGCACTCCTCGCACCACCCCCGGGCCCTGGAGGCGTACCGCGGCAAGCTGGTGATCCACGGGTGCGGCGACCTCATCG
This sequence comes from Streptomyces sioyaensis, assembly GCF_004122735.1. GTDB lineage: Bacteria > Actinomycetota > Actinomycetes > Streptomycetales > Streptomycetaceae > Streptomyces > Streptomyces sioyaensis. The sequence continues at coordinate 47,925 of NZ_SDIF01000013.1, forward strand.
ACGACTACGAGGGCATCACCGGCTACGAGCATTACCGGGACGACCTGCGGCTGCTCTACCTCGTCTCGGTGGACCCGGACACCGGCCGGCTGCACGAGCTGCGGATCGTCCCGCTGCAGTCCCGGCAGATGCGGCTGCGGCCCGCCTCCGCGGACGACTCCCGCTGGCTGCGCACCCTCCTGGACTCGATCGGCTCCGGCTTCGCCCCGTGCACCGCCGCCGGGCCCTCGGGCGGGCTCACCCTCCGCCCCACCTAGGGGGCGTCCGCGGGTCAGGGCAGCAGGGTGTCGAGGAAGGCGTTGGAGAACACCCGCCCCGGGTCGTAGGAGTTCAGTTTCTCCCCGGCCGTGTGCCAGTCGCCGAAGGCGGCCGGCACGGTGCCGCCCAGTACGGCGGGGTCCGTCCACGGCCCGCCGTCCGTATAGGCCCAGCCCTTGGACCACTCGGGCCGCACCGTCGCATAGGAACCGGTGTAGTTCTGCCAGATCCACTGCTCCAGTTCACGGAAGAAGGGACCGGCGCCGGGCGTGCCGGGATAGGTGGCGAAGTCGAGCCACACCACGGTGTCCCACTCGGGGTGGTCCGGATGGGCCCGCGCCGGGGACAGGAGCGGACCGTCGGCCGGGTCCGTAGCGGTGATCCGCAGCTCGATCGGGCCGTTGACGGGGTACGAGCCGCGGCTCTGGTGCGCGGTGAGCACGCTCTGGTAGCGGGCGTAGAACTCATGCACCACCCGCTGCACGTTCGCCCGGGACGTCAGCACCGCCCAGCCCGCTTCGACGATCCGCAGCGTCGTGGGTTCGACGTACAGCAGGCTGTTCTTCGACCAGCCCCAGACGTCCCAGGTGCCGGTGACGATCAGCCCGGACCCGACGATGGACATCGCGAGCTTGGTGAACGCGGGGGTCTTGTCGCCCCCGCCCGCGGCGATCTCCCCGAGCAGCTTCGACATGTCCTCGGTGACGCGGTTGGCGAAGGTGTAGGCGTAGGGAGCGTCGAGCTGCTTGGCGAACAGCGGTTTGGACGGTGCCACGCTCCACACCTTCAGCCACGGCACATCGGTGAACGGGAACCAGATCGCCTCGATCCGCCCGGTGCGGTCCACGTAGGAGGCCAGGGTGCGCCCGCCGGTGCCGGGCGGTCCGAAGACGGTGGCGACGTTCACGTCGTACCAATTCTGGCAGCGGATCCGGGTGTTGGCTGCGGCGGTCATCGTCACCTCGGTGACGAAGGCGCGCCCCAGGTGCACGAGGAAGGCGCGGATATCCGGGTCGCTGCGGGTGAAGGTCTTGAGGACATAGCGGCCTTCGGGCGCGCTCCACACCACGGCGGTGAGCGAGCTGACCTGGGAACTCAGCGTGCCGAAGCCGGAGCCCGCGGGCGGGTTCTCGGTGGCGGTGGGCACACCGGTGCCGTGCCCGCCGATGGCGAGCACCCCGCCGATGGTGAGGTCGCCCGGAGCGGTGGTCGTGGCCAGGCCGAGCCCCGACTCCTCCAGGCGGGCGAGGATGGCGTCGAGGGTGGCCCCCGCCTGCGCGGTCACGCTGCCGGGGCTGCCTGGGCTGCCGGGGCGCACGCTGACCGCCGTGAGGTGGGAGGTGGTGTCGACGAGCACCGTACGGTCGGTGTCGGCCCCGGCGGGGATCACCAGCGGTGACCAGGTGTGGCCCTTGCCGCGGGCGCGGAGCCGGTAGCCGTGCTGATGGGCCCAGTTCGCGAGGGTGACGACGTCGTCGGGCGTGCGGGCCGACGCGGTCCAGACGTTCTCGACCACGATCTCCAGCGACCAGTTCCGGAAGGCCTGCTGGGCGAGCGGAATGCCGGCCGGAAAGTCCGGCGGAGGGGTGCTGGTGGCCGCGGCGCTGCCCGCGGGGATGCGGTATACGGGGCGTAACCCCGCCGCCGCGGCGAACCCCGCGGCGGCCCCGCCCAGGAGCGTACGGCGGGTGAGGGAGTTCCTTCGAGCGCTGTCGTCGGACATGGCTGTCCTCCCGGCACGCGGCTCGCGGCGTGCCGCCCCGCTGCACCGCGTACGCGTCGTAGGGGTGAGACCGAACGAGCGCCCCGGTGCGGTGGGGGTGTGCCGGAAGGGTAAGGTGACGGGTCGTCAGTTGCAATGCCCGTGCGGTGACGGCCGGTTGCACCCGGCGGACATGGCTATCCCGCAGGTGGCTGCCCGGCGACGGCCACCTGTGCGGGGCGCAGCAGGTGCCCGCCGACCCGGTAGCCCTGGCGGAGGACCTCGGTGCACAGGGCACTGGCGAGCCGCTCGTCGGGGGTGTAGGTGATGGCCTCGTGGATCTGCGGGTCGAAGGGGGCACCCGCCGTGCCGACGGGCTGGAGGCCCAGCGCCGCCAGTTCGGCGTGCAGCGCCTCGGCGATGCGCTGGAAACCGCCGGTCACCTCGCCGCGCTCGGTGGCCTCGGCCAGCGAGTCGAGCACCGGAAGCAATCGGCTCAGCACATTGGCGACGGCGATCTCGCCGACCGCCAGACGATCGCGGTGGACCCGCTTGCGGTAGTTGTCGAACTCGGCCTTCAGCCGCTGCAGATCGGCCGTCCGCTCCCGGAGGTCGGCGCGGAGCGTCGCCTCCGGCGGAACCGGCCGCTCGGCACCCCGGGCGTCGCCGGGCGGGCTGCCGGTTTCCCGCTCGGCCGGCCCCTCCCCGTCGGTGGTACGGGGCGGGACCGGCCCGGGGCTTTCCTCCGGTCCGTGTCCGACGAGCGCCAGCGGAGGGTGGGGGAGGCCACGGACGTGGGGCGGGCGGTTCATCGTGCGCTTCCCTCCTGCTTGTCGTCGTCCACGATCTCCGCGTCGACGACGTCGTCCTGCTCGCCGCCGGCCGCTCCCGAACCGCCCTCGCCGGAGCCCTCGGCGGTCGGCCCGGCGCCCTGGGACTGCTGCGCCTGCGCATCGGCGTACATGGCCTGACCCAGCCTCTGGGAGACGGCCGCGAGCTTCTCGGTGGCGGTGCGGATCTCGGCGGTGTTGTCGCCGTCGGTGGACTCGTTCTTGAGCTTCTCCTTCAGCTCGCCGACCGCGGTCTCGACCTCGGTCTTGATCTCACCGGGGACCTTGTCCTCGTTGTCCTTGAGGAACTTCTCGGTCTGGTACACGAGCTGCTCGCCCTGGTTGCGGGTCTCCGCGGTCTCCCGCTTGCGGCGGTCCTCCTCGGCGTGGTGCTCGGCGTCGCGGACCATCCGGTCGATGTCGTCCTTCGGCAGCGAGGAGCCGCCGGTGACGGTCATCTTCTGCTCCTTGCCGGTGCCCAGGTCCTTCGCGGTCACGTGCATGATGCCGTTGGCGTCGATGTCGAAGGAGACCTCGATCTGCGGGACCCCGCGCGGGGCCGGCGGCAGCCCGGTCAGCTGGAACATCCCGAGCTTCTTGTTGTACGCCGCGATCTCGCGCTCGCCCTGGTAGACCTGGATCTGCACGGACGGCTGGTTGTCCTCGGCCGTCGTGAAGATCTCGGAGCGCTTGGTCGGGATCGTGGTGTTGCGTTCCAGGAGCTTGGTCATGATGCCGCCCTTGGTCTCGATGCCGAGGGACAGCGGGGTGACGTCCAGCAGGAGGACGTCCTTGACCTCACCCTTGAGGACACCGGCCTGGAGCGCCGCACCGACGGCGACGACCTCGTCCGGGTTGACGCCCTTGTGTGGGTCCTTGCCGGTCAGCTCCTTGACCAGCTCGGTCACCGCGGGCATCCGGGTCGAGCCGCCGACCAGGATCACGTGATTGACGTCGGAGACCTTGATCCCGGCGTCCCGCACCGCGTTGTGGAACGGCGTCTTGCAGCGCTCCAGCAGGTCGGAGGTCAGCTGCTCGAACTGCGAGCGGGTGAGCTTCTCGTCGAGGTGCAGCGGGCCGTCGGCCGACGCGCTCAAATACGGCAGATTGATCGTGGTCTCGGTCGCCGCCGACAGCTCGATCTTCGCCTTCTCGGCGGCCTCCCGCAGCCGCTGGGTGGCCATCTTGTCCTTGGACAGGTCGATGCCGTACGCGTTCTTGAACTGCTTGGTCAGGTGATCGACGATCCGCTGGTCCCAGTCGTCGCCGCCCAGGTGGGTGTCGCCGTTGGTGGCCTTCACCTCGACGACGCCGTCGCCGATCTCCAGCAGCGAGACGTCGAAGGTGCCGCCACCGAGGTCGAAGACCAGGATGGTCTGGTCGTTCTCCTTGTCGAGGCCGTAGGCCAGGGCGGCGGCGGTCGGCTCGTTGACGATCCGCAGCACCTTCAGGCCCGCGATCTCCCCGGCCTCCTTGGTGGCGGTGCGCTGGGCGTCATTGAAGTACGCCGGAACGGTCACGACGGCATCCGTCACGTCCTCGCCCAGGTACTCCTCGGCGTCGCGCTTGAGCTTCTGCAGGACCCGCGCGGAGATCTCCTGCGCGGTGTAGCGCTTGCCGTCGATGTCGCCGCTGTCCGGGAAGCGCCACTCCGCCTCGCCCATGTGGCGCTTGACCGAGCGCGCGGTGCGGTCCACGTTGGTCACGGCCTGTCGCTTGGCGACCTCGCCCACCAGCACATCCCCGCCCTTGGCGAAGCCGACCACCGACGGGGTGGTCCGGGCGCCCTCGGCGTTGGTGATCACCGTGGGCTCGCCGCCCTCCAGCACACTGACCACCGAGTTCGTCGTACCGAGGTCAATACCCACTGCACGTGCCATGGTCTTCTTCTCCTCGCGTTGCGGCCCACTCCCGGAGCGGCCCGTGGTCAGGGGGCAGCAGAAGGGGGGCGGTGCGCGAGCTCCGCCGTCGTGGCGGGCAGCTGCTCCGCCCGCCGCCTGGCCCGGCGCCCGGGTGGCTCGGACAGACCGCGGCCCGGCCGGCCCGGAATCGCCCCGCAGGCCCTCTCACCTGCTGTGATGGAGGCAAGCCGCCTTCTTCTTCTGCATAAAGCGTGCCGACATATCTGTAAAGATATTCCCATTCAACGCAAAAGAGACGTATGTGCCAATTGCTGTCGCGCTCCCGCCCGCCGCAGCTGTGTCCTCCCGTCCGCCGTAGCCGTGCCTCCCGTCCGCCGCCGGGGCCCCGCGCCTGCGGCCCCGGGCCCCGCATCCGTTCCCCGGGCGCCCGGCGGCGGGCGGGAGCGGACCGCCCGGTGCGCCCGGCGGGCCACCACCGGGCGCACCGGGCGCGCGCGCTCACCTGGCGGTCACCGGGGTCGAGGTCCACGTGCCCAGGGCGATCTCGGCGGTGATGCCGGGCCCGAAGCCCGCCAGCAGACCGCGCTGCCCGTCGAGCGCCGATTCCTCGTCGAACATCCGGCCCAGGGCGTCGAGGATCACCGCGCTGGCGATGTTGCCGTACTCGGTGAGCGTCGCGCGGCTGAAACGGAAGGCCTCCGGCGGCACCTCCAGGAAGTGGCACAGGTCGTCCAGAATGCGCGGGCCGCCCGCATGGACGATGTAGAAGTCCAGGTCGCCCGCGTTCCATTCGTGCTGCTCCGCCACGGTGCGCAGGGCGGGGGCGAGCGGCTTCATGGTGCCGGGCACCCGCTTGTCCAACTGGAAGTGGAAGCCCGTGGAGCGCACCGCGTAGGAGATCCAGTCCTCGGTGTTCGGGATCAGGTACGAGCTGTTGCGCTCCAGGCTCACGCCGGTGCCACCGTTCCCCCGCACCACGGCGGCGGCGACCGCGTCCCCGAACAAGCCGTTCGACAGCAGCGAGCCCACCCCCAGGTCCGTGGGCTGGTAGCACAGCGAGCAGAACTCGCACGCCACGATCAGCACGTTGGCGTCGGGGTACGCCGTGCAGAAGTCATGCGCCCGGTTGATGGCGGCGCCACCCGCGGCGCAGCCGAGCTGGGCTATCGGTATCTGCCGGGTCTCCGGCCGGAAGCCCAGGGTGTTGATGAGCCACGCGCTCAGCGCCGGCATCATGAAGCCGGTGCAGGACACATAGACGATCAGGTCGATCTGCTGCGGCTCCAGTTGGGCCTGGTCGAGTGCCGTGCGCACCACCGCGGGGACGCGGGCCTTGGATTCCTCCTCGTACACCGCGTTGCGGGCATCGAGGCCCGGGTGCTTGAGCACCTTGTCGATCGGCTGGATCAAATGCCGTTTGAGGACGCCGGTGTGCTCGATCAGCCGCAGTACCAATTTCAGCTGCGAGTGGTCCTTGTGCAGCCGTCGTGCGAGTTCGAGGGTGTCCTCTTGGGTGATGACGTATTCAGGGACCGCGATTGCAGGTTTGCACAGAACCGCCATGGGATGCACTCCTTGCAGACCAGGGACCGCCTTTGTGCAATTCCCCTCGTAATTCGAGTCGATTTCGGCCGGTGAACCCGCCGCGGGACGGTGCCTGGTCAAACGGCAAAGAACCGTTGGCGGGCCCGGAGGCCCGGGGTTGACGACTCTTGAGAGAATTGGCGGGCCAGTCGAAGAATGACCTCTCCCCGTGCAGATGGATCATCTTTCCGACTAGTAACCGTACGCCAGCCGGGTGAGATCCGCATTCCGCCGCGATGGCCGCCCTTACCAGGCGACCGGCAACTCCAGCGGATAGCGCCAGATCGAGGTCGTGTTCCAGCGCACGTCCTCGGGCGGCTTGGCGAGCCGCAGCTCCGGGAAGCGCTCCAGCAGGGATCCGAGGGCGACTTCGAGCTCCGTGAAGGCGAGCGGGGCGCCCAGGCAGTGGTGCCCGCCCCAGCCGAAGGTCATGTGGGACGGCTTGCCCTCCCGCTCCAGATCCAGCTCGTCGGGCCGGTCGAACTTCCGGGGGTCCCGGTTGGCCGTCAGATAGGAGACGTGCACGATGTCCCCGGCGCGGATCGTCACCCCGCTCAGCTCCACGTCCTCGGTGGCGACCCGGGGGATGCCGACACCCTTGCGGAACGGAATGAACCGCAGCATTTCTTCCATCGCTTGCGGCAGCATCTCGGGGCGGGAGCGCAGCATGGCCAGTTCCTCGGGCCGGGTCAGCAGCGTGTACGCGAGGTTGCCGATCTCGTAGGTGGTGGTGTCCTGGCCGGTGATGAGCAGGACCATGGCCATGACGGTGAGTTCCTGGTCGCCCAGGATCTCGTCGCCGTCGCGCGCGGTGGCCAGCGCGCTGATCAGGTCGTCTCCCGGGTGCTGACGACGCTTCGCGGTCAGCGTCTCGAAGTAGCCGCGCATCTCGGCCTTGGCCCGCACGGCCTTGTCCCGGTTGTCGAGGCTCACGTTCATCATCGTCCGGGCGTGCGCGCGCAACTGGCCGCGGTCGCGCTCGGGGATGTCGAGCACCTCGCAGATCGTGGTCAGCGGCAGTGGGGAGGCCAGGCTCTCCATCAGGTCCGCGGGCGAGCCGTGCTTGGCCATCCGGTCCAGCAGCTCGTCCACGACGTGCCGGGTGCGGACCCGCATGCGCTCCACCTGACGCGGCGCGAAGGCCTTGGAGACCAGGCTCCGCAGGCGGCTGCTGGCGGGCGGGTCCATCACGTTGATCGCCTCGTCCTGGACGATCGGCTCGGGCGTCATACGGGGGAAGTCGCGCCCGATGATGGCACTGCGGCTGAAGCGCCGGTCGGTGGTCACCGTGCGGACGTCCTCGTACCGGGTGACGAGCCACGCCTCGCCCTCCCCGTACGGCAGCCGGATGCGGGCCACCGGTTCCTCGGTCAGCAGGCGCTTGAGCGTGGGGTCGAATTCAAGGCCCTCGGCATAGTCGAACGGGCAGTTCCAGACGTTGGCGCCGGATTCCATATCGAGCTCCCTAAGTGGGAAGGGGGCGAGCGGATTCACCGCCTGCGACGACAGCAAGGCGCACATGCACGGCAGCAACGGGGCCGCGGGCACAAAAAGCGCCCATTTCCTCCCAGGGATCGTAAACACAGGGAAGCCTCGAATGGCCTTTCCGCCCGGTCGGGAAAGCGGGTCGATGAGGGCACCGTGTCCCGCCATTCCCGGCGGCCCCAGGCCCCGGCCGGGCACCCGGAACATTGGGCCAATCGGGTGGTCCGGCGGGGTGCGCCCGGCCGGAGTCATCCGGAGCTGTCCGCAGGCGCCGGTCCCGATATTCCGGAGCCGCCCGGTCCCGATATGCGGCCTCCGACGGATACGCACCGTGACGTACCGCCCGTCGGCGGAGCGCATGACGCCGTCGGGCGCGAAGCCGCCGCAGCACGGCCGACGGGGCTTCGGGCTGCGCCCGCACGGCCGGCGGCCCAGGTTGCGGAAGCCGTGCGCCCCGCCCCCGCCCGCCGCCGGCCAACGACCGCTCTGCGTACCGCACATGACGCAGTGACCCGGCCGGCTCTCGACTCGTGCGGGTGGGCGCGCGACGTCCGACGGGCCGGACGGCGACCGGCGACCGTCCGGTGAACCACGGGGGAAGTTCTGGTATCTCTTCGGGGGAATGAGTGTTCGGGCGGCGTGCGCTGCTTAGCATGTGCAGCGTTGCCGTCGGGCACGGCAGGAGACGCGCCGGGACCGTGGCCCTGTTCTGCCTGCACCAGGTACGCGAGCGCGTGCTGTGAACGACCCCGGGAGGCCGGTAGTGCCACGAACCGGCCCCCCATGGCTGCGGTCCGCCCGTGTGCGGGGCATCGGCGGTGCGCTCCTCGTCGGCGGCCTGCTGGTGACGTTGGTTCCGGCCGACGGCCCGGGTGACGCGGCGGGGGACGGCCGGGCCGCGGCGGACGGGCTGCCGCACACCACCGTCGAGGTCTCGCCGAGCGGTTGCGGCCGGGGCTGGGCACACCCCCGCCCCGGGACGCAGGTCTTCGAGCTGCACAACACCTCCGACACCGCGGCCGAGGTCTATCTCAAGTCCCCGCGGAACGGGGCGGTGTACGGCGAGGTGGAGGGGATAAGCCCCGGGACGACCCGCCGGCTGCGGGTCCGGCTGGGCCAGGGGACCTACGCGTTCATGTGCCTGCCGGACGACGCCGACGCGGTCACCGGGCCCACGGTCCGCATCGACGGCGGCGGCCCTGCGGGGCCGGCGGCGGCTCCGCTCACCCAACACGACCTGATTCCCCCGGCACTGGACTACCAGAAGTGGGTCGGGCGCGGGCTGGACGACCTCGTCGGCCGGACCGCGACGCTACGGGACGCCGTCGCCCGCGGGGACCTCGCGGGCGCCCGGAACGCCTGGCTGCCCGCCCACCTCGCCTATGAACGGCTGGGCGCGGCGTACGGCACCTTCGGCGACGCGGACCAGCAGATCAACGGCACCGGCGCCGGTCTGCCGAAGGGCGACCGGGACCCGGCGTTCACCGGCTTCCACCGCATCGAATACGGGCTGTGGCACGGGCAGTCGGCCGCCACCCTGCGCGCACCGGCCGCCGCGCTCGTCGCGTCCGTGCGCAGGCTCCGGGACGACTGGGCGCAGGCGCGGATGGATCCGGCGGACCTCGGCCTGCGGGCGCACGAGATCCTGGAGAACACCCTTGAGTTCGAGCTGACCGGGCGGACCGACTACGGCAGCGGCAGCAACCTCGCCACCGCACGCGCCAACCTCGACGGGACCCGCGCCGTCCTCAGCCGGCTGCGCCCCCTCCTGGTCACCCGCTACCCCGGTCTGCGGCAGCTGGAGGCCGAACTGGACCGCACACAGCGGCTGCTCGACGGCTTCCGGCGCGGCGGCCGGTGGACCTCGCCGGCCCGTCTGGACCGGGCCCGGCGGGAACGCGTCGACGCGGCGCTCGGAGATCTGGTGGAACGACTGGCGTCGGTGGCGACGCTGTGCGATGCGCGGAGAACGGTGTGACGGGCATGAACGGTGTCGGGCGACGGGGATTCCTGCGGGGTGCGGCACTGGCCGGGGCCGGTCTCGCGACCGGCGGTGCCGCGCCCGGCGACGGCCTGCCGGCGGCCGGCGCGACGGTGCCGGTGCCGGGCCCGGGGCTGCTGGCGGAAGCCGCGCTCCCGGTTCCGTTCCACGGCACCCGTCAGGCCTCGGTGCTCGCGCCGCCCCGCCGGGTCACCGCGTTCACCGCGTTCGACGTGACCGCCGGGGACCGCCGCGAACTGGCCGATCTGCTGCGCACCGTCACGGCCCGGGCCCGCTTCCTGACCGGCGGCGGACTGCCGGCACCGGTCGGCATCACCGGCCCGCCCGCCGACTCGGGCCTCCTGGGGCCCGAGGTCCCCGCCGGCGCGCTGTCGGTGACGGTCGGCGTGGGCGCGGCCCTCTTCGACGAACGGTTCGGGCTGCCCGGCCGCGCGCCGCGCCGCCTGACCACCATGCCCACCTTCCCCGACGACGACCTCCGGGCCGAGTGGTGCCACGGTGACCTGAGCATCCAGCTGTGCGCGGACGATACGGACACCGTCCTGCACGCCCTGCGCGACCTCGCCCGGCACACCCGCGGTGGGATGCAGGTGCGCTGGCGGCTGGACGGCTTCACCAGCCCGCCCCGGCCGTCCGGGACGCCCCGCAACCTCTTCGGGTTCAAGGACGGTACGGCCAACCCGGACGCCCGCTCCGCCCGCGAGACGGACCGTCTGGTGTGGGTGCGGCGGGGAGCGGGCGAGCCGGACTGGGCGGTCGGCGGCAGCTACCAAGTGGTGCGTCTGATCCGCATGCTGGTGGAGTTCTGGGACCGGGTGTCGCTGACCGAGCAGGAGCGGATGTTCGGCCGAGCCCGGGAGACCGGGGCACCCCTGGACGGCGACGCCGAACACGACACGCCGCACTATCCCGGCGACCCCAAGGGCGATGTGATCCCCCTGGACAGCCATATCCGGCTGGCCAATCCACGGACCGCGGCCACCGACGACCAGCGCCTCCTGCGCCGTGCCTACAACTACGACAACGGGACGGACCGCAACGGCAATCTGGACATGGGCCTGCTGTTCTGCTGCTACCAGCAAGACCTTGCCCGCCAGTTCGAGACCGTGCAACGCAGGCTCGCCGGCGAGCCGCTGACGGACTACATCAAGCCCTTCGGCGGCGGATACTTCTTCGCGCTGCCCGGCGTCCGCGACGAAGCGGACTGGTACGGCCGGGCCTTGCTGGCATGACCGGCGGCCGCTCCGGAAACCGAAGGGTCAACACGCGGTCAAGGTTTGGCCTGGGATACCTGACCCAGTGTTCACTCTCAGGCCATCATGGCTCTGCCGCACCGCCGCCGGACCGGCACACCATCCGGCCGTACGGCACCGATACGTCCCTGCCCGGAGGGTGAACCAGCATGGCCAGTAGGGGAAGACGAGCAACGATACGGAGTCTGGGGGCCCTCACGGGTGCCGCGGCCCTCGCGGCCCTGGGTGCCGGCGGGCCCGCATGGGCGGCGGCCGGAGCGCCCGACTCCTCGCGTACGGCCACGCCCATCAAGCACGTGGTCGTGCTCTTCGACGAGAACATCTCGTTCGACCACTACTTCGCGACGTACCCGAAGGCCGCCAACACCGACGGCACCAAGTTCACCGCCTCGCCGCGCACTCCCCGGGACATCGACAACCTGCGCACGGCCGGGCTGCTCAAGCACAACCCCAACCAGTACGCGCCCAAGCGGCTCACCCCCGCGCAGGCCGTGACCTGCGACCAGACCCACGACTACGGGCCCGAGCAGTACGCGTACAACGGCGGCAAGGCCGACAAGTTCGTCGAGAACACCGACTCCGGCAAGTGCTCCGGCGGGCTCTACGGCGAGCCCGGACTGGTGATGGACTACTACGACGGCAACACCGTCACCGGGCTGTGGAACTACGCCCAGCACTACTCCCTCAACGACCGCTCCTTCAGCTCGGTCTACGGCCCCTCCTCACCGGGCGCGATCAACCTGATCTCCGGGCAGACGCACGGCGTCGTCTCCATGGACCCGGCCTCCGGCACGGAGGACCCCAAGCAGACCGACACGCCGGATCCGCACACCGTGCAGTCGCCGGACGCCAAGGGCGTCGGCACCATGATCAACGACCCGGATCCGGCCTACGACGACTGCTCCAACAAGGACCACACCGGCAAGAACGCGCTCGCCGCGATGCAGGGGCGCAACATCGGTGACGTGCTCAACTCCCGTCATGTCAGCTGGGGATGGTTCCAGGGCGGCTTCCGGCCCAGCACCGCGTGGGACGGCCAGGCGGGGCACTTCGCCAAGTGCGGCGGGACCACCCACGCCAACGTCGGGGGAGCGGCGGCCGTCGACTACAGCCCGCACCACTCGCCGTTCGAGTACTACAAGTCGACGTCCAACCCGCACCACCTGCCGCCGAAGAGCGTCAACGAGGTCGGCCACGACGGACCGGCCAACCACAACTACGACCTGAGCGACTTCGACGCCGTGCTCAAGGCGGGCAAGCTGCCGGCCGTCAGCTTCCTCAAGGCCCCCGCGTACCAGGACGCGCACGCCGCCTACTCCGACCCGATCGACGAACAGCACTTCCTGGTCCAGCAGATCAACCGCATCCAGCAGTCGCCGCAGTGGAAGGACACCGCCGTCGTCATCGCCTATGACGACTCCGACGGCTGGTACGACCACGCCTTCGTCAAGCCGCGCAACGGCTCCAAGGACACCAGCACCGGCTCCAACGGCAAGGCCACCGACAGCCCGGCCTGCCAGGCGGGCCCCGCGGCCGCCGGCGGCTACCAGGACCGCTGCGGTCCCGGCACCCGGCAGCCGCTGCTGGTGATCTCGCCGTACAGCAAGGTCAACAAGATCGACCACACCCGGACCGAGCAGACCTCGATCATCAAGTTCATCGAGCACAACTGGCACACCGGGCAGATCGGCGATGCGTCCTTCGACGCCCGGGCGGGCTCGCTGAACGGGATGTTCGACTTCCGGCACCCCAACAACAAGCAGGTGCTCCTCAACGCCGACGGCTCGGTCCAATCGGTCGGCCCGCTGCGGCACGTCGCACCGGTCGCCACGACCATCGACCCGGGCCCCTCGATGCAGAACACCGCCGCGTCCGGTGACTCCGCCGGCTCCGCCGTCCTCCCGGTCGCCATCGGCGCGGCGGTGGTGGCGGGTGGCGTCACCGGCACGCTCCTGCTGCTGCGCCGCCGCAAGGAGCACGGCGCCGTCTGAGTCGTCTGAGTCGTCTGGGTCGTCTGACCGGACGGCCCGGAGAGCGACACACGGCCCGGCGGATCATCCGAAACGGTGATCCGCCGGGCCGTCGCCGTTGCCGTTGCCGGTGCGGGGACGTGTTCCTCCCGCCACCCCCGGCCGTTACCGGTCCGTCGCCGGCCGTCGCTCGTTCAGTTCGCCTGCCCCAGCGCGTGCCCCTCGCTCGCGGCGAGGACGAAGGGGTGGCCGGCGGGATCCGCATAGCGGCGGGCGTCGTAGGGCCCGTGGTTCTCGCGCGTCTCCAGTGGCCGCGCGCCGAGCGCGACGGCTTCGCGCTCGGCCTCGTCCATGTTGTCCTCAGGGACGAGGAAGTGCAGATGAGCCTGTTGTGAGTCGTCGGGGCGGGGCCAACTGGCCGGCGCCGCGCCCGGGTCCCGCCGAATCGCGAGGTGGATCCTGCCGCCCTCCACGACTTCGATGTAGTCCGGGCTGCTCCCGATCCGCGCTTCTCCGCCGAGGAATTGTGCATAGAAGTCCGCCAGTGGCGCGGGCTCCGTGCAGTCCAGTACCAGGATGCCGGTCTTGGCGATGGCCATGCGGTTCCCCTCCTGCCGACGGGCCCCCGCCCGCCTCTCCGGACCGGGTACCCCGTGGCGGCGCCGGCAGTCCGCGTACGGCGAAGGCGCCCGCCCCTCCGCACACCGGGAAGGCGCCCGCCCCTCCGTCGTGCGCGTACCGGACGCGGCACCGCCCGGGGCCACTCCGGTGTGGCCGACGGAGCCGGCCCGCGACCGTGTGGCCTGGCACGCCCCTGCACGAGGGGCCACGATGGGGACAGGGGCCGGACGTCGTACCTCTGGAGGCGCCATGAGCGAGGAGGCGGAGGGGTGCGCACCGCGGTCGGTACGGCCCGACGGCCATGAGGTCGTCCGGTCCGACGGCCACGAGCTCGTCCGGTCCGACGGCCATGAGGTCGCCCGGCGCGGTGTGGCGGAACGGATGCGGCCCGCCAGGTCAAGGGCCATATGGCAGCCCGTCGGCGGGCCGTTCGGTCTCCTTGCAGCGCCCATCGACTCCTTGGTGCCGGACCGGGGCATCCAGCAGGCTCGGTAGGTGGGGTGGGCACATCGCCCGGCCCGCGGGCACACGCCGAGGAGGAGCACCGATGGGCAACCCACTGCCCCGACGGACCCGTACGCCGCCTTTCCGTGGGACGTGCAGCCACCTCCCACGGGACCGCCGAGGGCGCCCGGACGGGCCGGTGCGGTCGGACCTCGGAGCGCGAAAGAAGGACAGCCATGGAGCCGGAAATCATCACCGTCGGGCTCGACGGCTCGCCGGAGAGCCTGGCGGCGGCGCACTGGGCGGCTGACGAGGCGGACCGGCGGCAGTCGGTCCTGCGGCTGCTCCATGCCTGGATACTGCTGGCCGCCGAGGCGCCGGACACCCCCGCGGACCGCGACCAGAACGCCGGCGCCCGGCAGATCGTGCGCCGGGCCCGGGACGAGGTACGTGCCCGCCACCCGGGGCTGCAGATCATCGAGGATCTGGTGGGGTCCGAGGCCGAGGCGGCGCTGCTGCAGGCGGCCGCCGAGTCGCAGATGCTCGTGCTCGGTTCGCGGGCCCTCGGGGTCTGGGAGAGCTATGTGCTCGGGGACGTCAGTCTGGACGTGGTGGGCCGGGCGAAGGGGCCGGTCATCCTCGTCCGGGCCGGTGACCGGGCGAAACCGCCAGGTCATGCACGCGCGGACGGCACCACGCCGGCTCCCGACGCACGGGTGGTCGTCGGCCTCGGCCTCCGCGGGCCCTGCGAGCGGCTGCTCGCCTTCGCCTTCGACGCCGCGGCGAGCCGTGGCCTTCCGCTGCAGGCCGTACACGGGCGCCCGCTGCCCGTGCATGCCTACACCCCCTGGGGCATCGACCCCGACGCCGAGAAGGAACTCACCAAAGAGGCGGACATCGAGCTGCGGGACGCCATCCGCCCGTGGTGTGAGCGGTTTCCCGAGGTGCTGGTCCAGCAGACCGTCCTCCCGGAGAGCCCGACCCGGGCCCTGGTCCAAACGGTCTTCGGGGCCGCACTCCTGGCCGTCGGCCGCCGGCTGCACCGCCCGCTCCTCGCACCCCGCGTCGGACCGGTGGCGCACGCCGCCATCCACCACGTGGCCTGCCCGGTCGCCGTGGTCCCCCATGACTGAGCGCGGCGAGCACGGCACCGGACCGCCGGCCCCCGGCTCCCGACACCGGAGGGCCGCACGCGGGACGGAACGGGGTTCCGCCCTCACGGTCCGTGCCTCGCGCGCTGCACACAGTGCCGTTGCCCGGCCGCCGGGGTCGGCTGACAACGGCCCCGCGATCACCCCGGGCCCGGGACGGTTCCCCCTCCCCGGCCCCTGATCACCCATTCATGTTGCACCGGTGCACGGCAGGCCCGCCCCTCGCGAGGCAGGCTTGTCAGTACCGGATGACCCGCTCGTGGCGCCACCGGAGGCGGCCCGGGCAGACCCGGAGGGACTGGCCGAAGATGAGGCACCGCTGTGTGGCAGACCTGATGACTCCCCATGCCGTCGTCGTCCAACGGGGCACGACCTTCAAGGAGATCGCCCGTCTGCTCGACGAGTACGAGATCACCGCTGTCCCCGTCCTCGACGAGGACGAGCAGGTGGTGGGGGTGGTATCCGAAGCCGATCTGCTGCGCCGGCAGATCGCGAAGCTCGGGTCGACCACCGCCGAAGCGATCATGACGAGCCCCGCCGTGGTGGCACGGCCCGGCTGGAGCGTCGTGGAGGCGGCCAAGCTGATGGAGCAGAAGAAGGTCAAGCGGCTGCCCGTGATCGATGACGCCGGCCGGCTGATCGGCGTGATCAGCCGCAGCGACCTCGTGCGGCTGTTCCTGCGCCGCGACCGCGCCATCCAGGAGGAGGTGCTGGAGGAGGTGCTCACGCGCACGCTCGGTGTGCCGCCGTCCACGGTCACGGTCGATGTCGCCAACGGCACGGTGACCCTCACCGGCACCCTGGAGCGCACCAGCCTGGTCCCCATCGCCGTGCGGATGTGCGAAAGCGTGGACGGGGTGGTCGAGGTGATCGACCGGCTCACCGCCGAACGGGACGACATCCCGCTGTCGCGGCAGAAGACGTCGGAGTAGGGCCTGCGCCGGGTCGCTTCCGGCTCCCGCCCGGAGCACCCTGGAGTGGTAGCCGTGAACCGAGCTGAGAGGTGCGCGATGAGCACTCTCGAAGAACACATCGACATCAGCGTTCCCCTCGAAACGGCCTGGGACTGCCTCCACCGCGCGGAGACCTATCCGCAGTGCGTCGACGGTGTGCGCGAAGCCCGGTCGCAGGGGACGGACCGGACGCATCTGGACCTCGACGCGGGGGGCCGGGCGACGGAGTGCGATGTCCAGATCACCGACCACCGCACGGAAAAGGTCATGATGTGGCACACCACCAGCGGACCCGATCTGGCGGGCACCTTCTCGCTGCTGCCCATCGACCAGGAGCACACGCGGCTCCAGGCCCGGTTCGAGTACGACCCGGGCACGGTCAAGGAGGCGTTCGGCGGACCACAGGGGTTCGCCCAGGCGGCCGCGATCGAACGGGGCCTGCGGACCGACCTCCAGCAGCTGAAGCAGCTGGTGGAACAGGGGCGATAACTTCCGGCGCCTCAGGCGGTGGTCACCTGGCGTGGCGTCAACTGCCGTGAATATACGTGTAGTTCACCAGCACCCGGCGTTCGCCGGAGAGCGGAACTACAGCCGGACGATGACCAGAGCGATGTCGTCGGGGGCGCCCGCGCTGACGCCGAGGCGGGCCAGCAGCGCGTCGGCGAGGCGTTCCGGGCTGAACCTGCTGACCGGGGCGAGGGCGTCGGTCAGGCGGGCCAGGCTGACGTCGATGTCCTCGTCGCGGCGTTCGATCAGCCCGTCGGTGTAGAGGACGAGGGTGTCCCCGGGTGCGTACGGCACATGGGCCTGGAGGCGGGGCACCTGTTCGCGGTGGGCGCCCAGCGGCGGGTCGGTGGCCTGGTCCAGGAGTTCGTGGCTGCCGTCGGGGTGCAGCAGGACGGGCGGGGGGTGACCGGCGCTGCTGTAGGTGAGATGGTGGCCGGCGATGTCGATCAGCGCCTGGACGACGGTGGTGGCCAGGGCCTTCTCGACGGACCGGGCGTACAGCCCCAGCACTTTCAGGGCCTGGGCGGGGCCGTTGACCGACCGGGCGGCGGCGCTGAGGGCGCTGCGGAGCATGCCCATGACGGCGGCGGCCTCCAGCCCGTGACCGACGACATCGCCGACCGCGACGGCGAATCCGTCGCCGGGGAGGTCGACGATGTCGTACCAGTCACCGCAGATGTTCAGGGACCCGATGGCGGGGAGGTAGCGCACGGCGACATCGTGGTGCCGGGCGAGGTCCGGGGAGTGGAGCATCGCCTCCTGGAGGGTGAGCGCCACCTGGCGTTCGCGGGCGTGGGCCCGTCGCAGCTCCTCGTTGAGGTGTTGCAGCGCCCGTGCCCGGACGTACAGCTCGGCCTCCATCGCCTCCTCGCGCTCGCTCAGCCGCCCGCCGGGCAGCCGGCGCGAACGGCGGGAGAGGACGAACGCGGTCACGTCTTCCACGCGGTGGATGATCCACGCCACCCTGCCGTCCGGTCCGGGGACCGGGGTGTTGATCGTGGACCACCAGCGCTCCTCGAAGTCCCCGGGCCGGTCGGCAAGGGGGATGTCGTACCGCTGGACCGCCATCGTGTCCTGCTCCCCGGTGGCCAGTACGCGGCGCAGCGAGGGATACAGGTTCTGCACCCCCTCGGCATCGGGGTCCGCGGGGTTGTCCGGAAAGGCGTCGAAGACGAACTGCCCCACCAGATCGTCCCGGGTCCGGTTCGTCGCCTGGAGGTACGCCGCATTGACGTCCACGATCACCAGATCCGGATCGAGGACCAGGCACGCGCTGGGGGTCGCGGCGAACAGCGCCGCATGGTCGAGCTCCGGTCTCCGCACGCGCTCCTGCCCCATCTCCGCCCGCTCACGGCCCCCACCCGTCCAATCTAGGAGAGGCTCGGCGTCTGCGCCCGCCAGGACATCGCCGCTCCACCGCAGGCCCGGAGCGCCGCCGTGCCGCTTCGCCGCTCCCGGGGCGGGCCACGGCAGGGCAGCGGTCGGGGATCCGCAACGACCGGCTCCGACCGCTCCGCCCGCACCGCTCACCCGAACGGCGGGCAGGCCCGGCCGGGCGGCTCAGGTGCCGGCGCGTCCCGGCGGGTCGTGCGGCCCGTATCGGACCACGAACCCGGCCGGGGCGTCGCAGGGCCGGTCAGGGGGCGATGCGTACCACGGCCTCGATCTCGACCGCGATGCCGAACGGCAGGCTCATCATGCCGACGGCCGAACGGGCATGAGAGCCGCACTCGGGCCCGAAGACCTCGGTGAGCAGATCCGAGGCGCCTTCCGCGACCACATGCTGCTCCTGGAAATCGGGCGCCGACTGCACCATGACCAGAAGCTTGACGAACTCCTGGATGCGGTCGAGGTCACCGAGCTCGGCCTGGAGGGCGGAGAGGATGTTCATCGTGACGAGACGGGCGGCTTCCTTGCCGTCGTCCACCGTGAAGTCCGCGCCCAGCCGGCCCCGGTACTTCACCGATCCGTCGGGGTTGAGCGGACCGTGGCCGGAGACGAAGACCAGCTCGCCGACCGTCTTCGCCGGCACGTAATTCGCCAGCTTCGGCAGCAGCGGAGGCAACGTCAGCCCGAGTTCTTCCAGCCGGCGAGAGACCTGACCCATCGGTGTTTCTCCTCAGTCTTCGTTCGGGATTGTGGAGGTCACGGGCGCGGCAGGTGCCTCCTGGACCGCGCCGGACCCGGTGGTGGGGCGGGCGGCGAAGGCCCGCAGGGAGTGGAAGGCGATCAGGCCCGTGAAGGCGAAGACCGCCACCAGAATCGAGAAGGACCGGACATCCGGCGGAATCCGGCTCACGACGAGTGACGAGAAGCTTCCGCCGGCCATCTGCACCGCCCCCAGCAGACCGGAGGCCGCGCCCGCCATGGTGGTGAACGAGGTCACCCCGCCCGCCACGGACATCGGGAACAGGAAGCCGTTGCCGATGGTCACCGCCGTCATCAGGACCAGCAGCGGCCACGGCGTCTGCGGATCGGTCAGCCCCAGCGCCAGCAGCACCAACGCACCGCCCGAGAAGATCACATGGCCCCGGACGAGCAGCCGCTCGATCGAGTGCCGCGCGACCAGCCGACGTGACAGCAGATTGCCCGCGATGTAGGCGGCGGCGATGCTGATGTAGCAGTAGCCGTTGATCTCGGTACTCATGCCCAGGCGTTGGAAGATCACCGGGGAGGCGACGAGGTAGCCGGTGTAGACCGCGTACCCCATGCCCAGGTTCAGGCCGAAGCCCCAGAACTTGGCGCTCGCCAGCAGATGCCGGTAGTTCCCCACCGTCGTCCGCAGCCGCCGCGCCCGGCGCTCCGGCGGCAGCGACTCCGGCACCCTGAGGACGACGGCGACCACGGTGGCCAGCGCGATCAGCGCCGTCAGGAAGAAGGGGGAGCGCCACGACAGAAGGGTGGTCAGATAGCCACCCATCAGCGGGGAAATGGCCGGTGAGGCGCCGACCACCGGCATGATCGTGGTGAAGACGCGGGCCGCGGTCTGCTGGCCGTACAGATCGCCGACGATGGCACGGGCCAGGACGAGTCCCGCGCCCGCGCCGAGCGCCTGGAGCAGCCGCGCCGCGGCGAAGACGGCGATGTTCGGCGACAGCGCGCAGGCCAGCGAGGCCACCGCATAGAGGGAGAAGCCGCCGATGACCAGGCGCCGCCGGCCGAGCGCGTCGGACCAGGGCCCGTACAGCAGTTGGGCCACGAGCAGTCCCACGAGGTAGGGGCTGAACGTCGCCTGCACCGCCGAGACGGACGTGCCCAGGGCGTGGGCGGTCTGCGCCAGCCCCGGAAGGTTGATGTCCGAGGACATCAGGCCGCCCACACTCAGCGAGATGAGCACCGCGAGGAGCAATGGCGGGACCTTGGCCTCAGTGCTGTCCATGCCTGCCCTTCCGGACGCCGGTGCGTCCTGGGCCCACCGCCTGGACGAGGCGGGGCCGGTTGCTGTCCCGTACAACGATCGGTGATGAATCCTAATGATCGCGAGGGCGGCGGACACCCTCCTCTCGGACCGTTGCCCCTGCCCCGTTGGGCTCCGGGATGTGGTCCGAAGAGCGCCATCCGGTACCCGTTTCCCTCAAGGCGGCCCGCCGACAGTAGCGTCGGAGGTATGCGTGCCTTCATCGTCGATGCCTTCACCGACCGGCCGTTCGCCGGGAATCCCGCCGGCGTCTGTCTGCTGGACGAGCCGGCCGACGCCGCCTGGATGCAACGGGTCGCCGCCGAACTCAACCTCTCGGAGACGGCCTTTGTCCACCCCGCAGGGGAAAACACCTACGGACTGCGGTGGTTCACCCCGACCGTGGAGGTCGACCTGTGCGGCCACGCCACGCTGGCCACCGCCCACATCCTCTACGGGACCCGGCCCACTGCCCCTGACAAGGATCTGCACTTCGAGACCCTGAGCGGAGTGCTGACCGCCCGCCGGCACCACCAGGGCGCCCTCACCCTGGACTTCCCCGCGGATCCGCCGACCGCCGTCGCCGTGCCGTCCCGGCTCGCCGAGGCCCTCGGGGCCGGGCCGGTGTGGACGGGCCGGGCCCGGCACGATCTGCTCGTGGAGCTGCCGACGGCGGACGCGGTGCGGGAACTGGCCCCGGACATCGCCGCGCTGGCCGGGTTCAGCGGCCGAGCGGTGATCGTGACCGCCGGTGCCCCGGACGGCGACGACCACGACTTCGTCTCCCGGGTCTTCGCCCCCGCCGCCGGCATCCCCGAGGACCCGGTCACCGGCGCCGCCCACTGCGTCCTCGCACCGCACTGGTCCGGACGGCTGGGGCGTACCGCGCTGACCGGTGTGCAACTGTCCGCGCGCGGCGGGCGGGTGGGCGTCGAGCTGGGCGACGACCGGGTCACGCTGCTGGGCCGGGCGGTGACCGTGTTCGAGGGAGAGCTCGCGTCGTGAGGCGTACGCGGCGATGGCCGATCGTACGCCGCGTCACCTGAGGCGTACGCGGCCCACACGTTCGTGAGCCCCGCTTCCCGGCGGCCGTACCGGGAAGCGGGGCTCACGAGCGGATGGGCACTCAGGGACGGATGAGCACCTTCAGGGCCTCGCGTGCGGCCATGGCCTTGTAGCCGTCCGGAACACCGTCCAGCCCGACGGTGCGGTCGAAGATCGCGGCGGCATCGAGCCGCCCGGACAGCACATCGGGCAACAGCTCGGGGATATAGGCCCGGGCCGGGGTGACCCCGCCGGAGAGGGTGATGTTGCGGCGGTAGAACCGCCGTACGTCGACGCCCTCGCCGTCCTGCGGCACGCCCACATAGCCGACGGCACCACCGGGACGCGTCATGTCGAGGGCGTCCCGCAGCGCCGCGCCCGTTCCGACGCACTCCAGCACCGCGTCCGCGCCATGGCCGCCGGTGAGCTCCTTGACCCGCTCGACGGCCGCCGGGCCGCGCTCCGGCACCACCTCGACGGCCCCGAACCGGCGGGCCAGGTCGGTACGCCGGGGGTGCCGCCCCAGCACGACGATGCGCGACGCGCCCAGCCGGGCGGCGGCCAGGACCGCACACAGCCCGACCGCGCCGTCACCGATCACGGCGACGGTGCTGTCCGGACCCACCCGCGCGGAGAGAGCGGCGTGATGCCCCGTGCACAGCACATCGGCCAGCGCCAGGACCGCCGGTACCCGCGGGTCGTCCGGCTCCATCGGCAGCGGGACGAGCGTGCCGTCCGCCTGCGGCACCCGCACCCGCTCGCCCTGACCGCCGTCCAGTGCCCCGCCCCAGAACCCGCCGTGCAGACACGAGCTGTGCAGCCCGGCACGGCAGAACTCGCAGCTGCCGTCGGACCACTTGAAGGGGGCGAGCACCAGGTCGCCGGGGCGTACGGAGGTGACCTCCGCGCCGGTCTCCTCGACCACTCCGAGGAATTCGTGCCCGAGCCTGATGCCGTCCGGCGTCGGCGCGAGCTTCTGGTAGCGCCAGAGGTCGCTTCCGCAGATCGCGGCATGGGTGACCCGCAACAACGCGTCGGTCGGCCGGTCGAGCCGGGCGTCGGGCACCTCCCTCACCTGGACGTCCCCTGCCCCGAACATCACCGCTGCCCGCACAGTCGCACTCCTGGATTCGCTCGCCAAGGCCCTTTCGGCCCGCTGTCGTTCGGATGCCGCGCACCGGCCACTCACCGGCCACGGCCACTCACCGGCCACGGCCACTAGACGTGGACGGTCCACTCGCGGCGCGTGAGATCGGCCGCGAGCCGGCCGGCCGACTCGCCTGCCACGAGGAGCTCCGCCAGGCCCGCGTCCTTGTTGGTCGCGTGCTCCAGGCGGATGTCCTCGATGTTCGCCCCCGTCAGCGAAGCGTCGGCCAGCAGCCGGGCCAGCTCATTCGCCCGGTCCCGCAGGACGACCCGAACTGATGAGTATGGTAGGGCAGTTCCGCCGTGTTTACCGGGGATCCTGGCATGGCCCGTGTTGCCGCGGCGGAGCAGACCGGTCAGTTCCGCCGCCGGGCCGGACCGCGCCGGACCTGCGGGAGTCGCGGCCAGCGTCCGCAGCGCCCGCAGCACCGCATCGAGGTCCTCGGCGAGCTCGCCCAGGACCTCCGCCACGGCCTCCGCATTGGTCACGAGGATGTCCGTCCACAGACCGGCGTCGCCCGCGGCGATCCGGGTGACATCGCGCAGCCCCTGGCCGGCGAGCCGTACCGCGAAGTCCTCGCCGTCGCACAGCCGGGCCGCCATCAGCGTGGCGAGGAGATGCGGCACATGGGAGACCAACGCGACGGCGCGGTCATGTGCGTCCGGGGCCAGCACGACGGGCACCGCGCCGCACAGCCTGACCAGCTCCAGTCCACGGCGCAGCACCGCGGACCGGGTCGCCGGGTGCGGCGTGAGCACCCAGGGCCGCCCGTCGAAGAGGTCCGCCCGGCCCGCCCGCGGACCCGAGCGCTCCCGTCCCGCCATGGGATGGCCGCCGACGAAGGAGGTCAGATCGCACCCGCGGGCCGCCAACTCGGCCTGGGGACGGCCCTTCACACTGGCCACATCGGTGTACGCACGCGCCAGACCGTCCTTCTGGTGCTCCTCCAGCACCTCCGCCACCTTCCCCGGCGGCACCGCGAGCACCGCGAGGTCCACCGGCGCCGGGGGAGCGCCGGCCGTACCGGCCCCCAGTGCGGCGGCGGTGCGGGCCGCGGCGCCGTCCCGGTCGATGAGGTAGGTGGTCACGCCCCGCGCGGTGAGGGCGAGGGCGACGGAGGTGCCGATGAGGCCGGTGCCGACGACCGCGGCGGTGCGCAGCTCTGGCAGTGCCACGGGCTACCCCTGGCCCATCCGGCGGGTGAGGTGCGAGGCGAGCCGGCGCACCCCTTCCTCGATCTGATCTGGCGTCAAATAGCTGGCCGACAGCCGGATCTGATGCTCGCCCCCGGCACCCAGATAGAAGGAGCTCATAGGGGTCCAGATCACCCCGTAGTCGCGCGCCGACTCCTCCAGGAGCGCGTTGTCGGCGGCGAAGGGAAGGGTCAGTACGAGGAAGAACCCGCCGTCCGGCACGTTCCAGCGCACCTGCCACCGGTCCTGGGGCAGATGCCGTGCGAGCGCGCCCAGCAGCGCCTCCATGTTCCCGCGGTAGAAGTCAATGAGGTCCTTGTTGGCGTCCCGCAGCCGGCAGTCATGGGCGACGAGCATGCCGCCGATGACGGCCTGGGCGAGCGCCGGGGTGTTGACCGTGACCATGCTCTTGATTTTCGACAGCTCGTCCGCGAGGAGGGTGCGCCGCCCGTCGTCACCGGTGACCGGCTGGTCGGCGAGGACATAGCCGACCCGCGCACCCGGGAAGCACGTCTTGGCGAAGGAACCGAAGTAGATCACCCGGTGCCGGGAGTCGAGCGATTTCAGGGTGGGCCGGCGCTCCCCGGTGCGGCTGAAGAACCCGTAGGGGTTGTCCTCCAGCAGCAGCAGATCCTCTTCGGCGGCGAGGTCGAGCAGCTCGTGTCGCTTGGGGGTGGGCATCGACGTCCCGGACGGGTTCGAGAAGTCCGGGATCACATAGAGGGCGCGCGGCCGCTTCCCCCTGGCGCGCACCGCGGCGAGCGTGCTCCGCAGCGCGTCGAGGTCCAGCCCGGCCCCGTCCTCGGGCACGGGCACCGTCTCGGCCCCCAGCAGCCGCGCCGCGCCGGTGATCCCCACATATCCGGGGTCGGTGACCAGCAGCACGTCGTCCGGGTCGGCGAGGAGCGCCCTGAGCACCAGGACCATCGCCTCCTGGCAGCCCACGGTGATCACGATGCCCGACGGATCGGTGTGGATGTCCTCGTCCTGGGCGATCGTCCGGGCGACCAGCTCGTGGATCTGGCCGTTGGTCCGTCCGTACTGGAAGAGCGCGGTGCGGACCTCCTCGGGAGTGCGCCCGAGGTCCTGTTCCAGGTACCGCGTATAGGTGTCGAGGTAGGTGCTGATCCGGTCCACCTCGAAGAACCCGTCATAGGGACGGCCCGGACCGAACGAGACCGCGTCGGGGTACCGCAGCGTCACCTCGTTGAGGAAGTTCATCACGTCGAGCAGCGGGTCCGAGAGCGACGAGTGGAGATCGGCCGCCCGCAGCCCGGTGTCCGGTCCGGGCCCCCGCATTACGCCTGCTCCTGCCAGAGCACCGGGCAGAACTCCGGGTCCGTGTAGTCGGGGTGGCCGTCGGGCGTCTGCCGGACCAGGACGTCGTTGTTGTAGACGACCCGCTCGCCCGTGGAGATCTCGAACGGCCGGTACTGGTTCGTCCGGTCCTGCAGGTGGAAGGAGATCGCCCGCCGGGGACGGTCGCTGCGGTTGACCCCGCTGCCGTGGTACGTACGGCAGTGGTGGAAGCTGATGTGCCCCTTCGGAATGACGACGGGGATCTTGCGGACCGTCTCGTTGTTGAAGTCGGCGTTCTCCTCCAGCATCTCGTCCAGCTCCGACCGGTCCCGCTCGGCGAAGTGCCGCGTGGTCGCGTCGTTCCCGCCGACCTCCTTCCAGCGGTGGCTGCCGTCGACCATCGTGATGGTGCCCATCTCCTCGTCACAGTCGTGGAAGGGGATGAACGCGGTCAGCATCTCGTCGGAGGTGCAGGTCTGCCAGTAGTGCCGGTCGAAGTGCCAGGGCACGATGGTGCCCTCGTCCTCGGGGCGCGGGGGCTTGTAGATGAGGGTGCTGTTCCACAGCCGTATCTGGCTGGTCCGGGCGATCCGCGCGGCGACCGCGGCAATGACCGGCTTGGACAGGATGCGGCGGACGGTGTCGTCCTCGTAGAAGATGTAGTCGTTGTGCCGGTGCACATCACCCCGGGACGGTTCCCAGTACGCCAGGCGCGGCGGGCGGACCGGAAGGGTCCGGTCGCGGTGACCGCCGTAGAACCGCTCGCTCGCCTCCACCAGGGTGTCGACCTCGTCGTCGGTGAGCAGCTTGCGCGACAGATACCAGCCGTGCTCCTGGTAGAAGGCCACCTCCTCGTCGGAGGGCAGCAGCTTGCGGTCGTCGGGGCTGAGCCGGAATGCGTCAGTGGTCATCGTTCATCCTTCCGCGGGGCCGTGGAATCCGTGCTGCGCTGCCGTGGCCGGCCCGCGGGCCAGCAGCGTCGGGTCGAGGTCCTTGGGGGACGGACAGCCGGACAGCGCCATGGCGTCCTCCAGTTCGTCCCGCAGCGTGCTGAGCACCTGGCGGGCACCCGCCTCTCCGTCGGCGGCCAGGCCCCACAGCACCGGACGGCCGACGAAGACCGCCTGGGCGCCCAGGGCCAGCGCCTTGAGTAGGTCGGTCCCGTGCCGGACACCGCCGTCGAGGAACACCGGACAGCGGCCGGCGACCGCCCGCACCACCTCCGGCAGCGCGTCCAAGGTGGCCGTGGCGCCGTCGAGTTGGCGCCCGCCGTGGTTGGACACCACCAGCCCGTCGACCCCGAGTTCGGCGGCGTGCGCCGCGTCCTCGGCGGTGAGCACGCCCTTGAGGACCAGCGGCAGCCGGGTCTGCGACCGCAGCCAGTCGAGGTCCGACCAGTTCAGCGACGGGTCGATGAAGGCGTCGGCATGCCGGGACAGGGCCGAGCTGCCGTCGTGCCGGTCGTGCAGGAATCCGGTGACCGCACCGTCCAGATTGCGTGCCGCGATGTGCGGGGGCAGGTGGAAGCCGTGCCGCGCCTCGCGCAGCCGCCGGCCGAGCCGGGGGGTGTCCACGGTGAGCACCAGGGCGCGGAACCCGGCGGCCTCCGCACGTCGTACCACCTTCTGCAGGACATCGCGCCGGTGCAGCCAGTAGAGCTGCAGCCACAGCGGGCCGGCGGCCGCCGCGGCGATGTCCTCGAAGGTCCGGCTGGCGAAGATGCTGACCACGGTGGGCGCCGCCAGGCTCCCGGCGGCCCGCACTGTCGCCAACTCACCCTCGTCACAGGCGAGTTCGTGATACGCCATGGGGGCCACGCCGAGCGGTACCCCGACCGGGTCGCCCAGGACCGTGGTCGACAGCTCGCACCGGGCGACATCGACCAGCACCCGGGGCCGGATCCGGACCCGGTCGAACGCGGCGCGGTTGGCCGCCACGGTGCTCTCCGTGCCGGCGCCGCCTTCGACGTAGTGCCAGGTCGCCGCGGGTAATTGCGCCTGAGCGAGCGGGGCGTACTCGTCGACCGTCAGCGGCCGGTCCATCGTGCCGCCGGTCACCGGGCACCGGCGCCGGCACCGGCCTGCGCCCGCTCGACCGCCTCGTACAGGCCCTTGATGTTGCCGCTGCCGAAGGTCTGCGCCCCGCGCCGCTCGATGAGTTCGAGGAAGAACGTCCCCCGGGCGTGCGGGGAGCGGGTGAAGATCTGGTACAGCAGTCCCCAGTCGTCCCGGTCGGCGAGCACGGACAGCTCCTTCAGGACGTCCAGATCGCCACCGAGGGAACCCACCCGGCCCTCCACCGCGTCGTAATACGTGGCAGGGGTGTGCAGGAACTCGACGCCGTAGGACGAGAGTTTCTTCACCGCGGTGGCAATGTCCGAGGTGCCGAAAGCCAGATGCTGGACGCCGGCTCCGCCGTGGGCATCGAGGAATGCGTCGATCTGGCCGGGCTTACGCCGCACATCGGGTTCGAGAAAGGTGAAGGTGATCGCGCCGGACGCGCTGCGCACCACCTTGGATTCCATTGCCTGGTCGCCGACCTCGATGAACTCCTCGAATGCCTCGCTGAATCCCAGTCCGTGCTGGTAGAAGGAAATGGTGCGGGCGAGTTCACCGGCCGGAAGGCAGACGGCGAAATGGTCGAGAGCATGCAGCTGTTCGCCGCCCGCCACCTTCCCGGAAGTCTCCAGGGCACGCAGATGGGGGCCGGGCAGCTGCCCCTCGTGTGCGTACTGCACAAAGGAATGCACGACGTCGCCGAACGCCTTGACGGCGGCCGTGGTGACCGCGCCGTCCGGCTGCTCGACGACGGACGGCGCGGCCACCGGCTCGGCACCGTGCCCGACCGCCTGCCGGAACGCGCCCTCGGCGTCCCCGGTCCGCAGCGCGATGTTCGCCACCCCGTCCCCGTGGCGGGCCACGTACCGCGCGACCGTCCCGTCTGAGGTCAGGTCGGAGGTCATGAGGAGACGGATGTCCCCCTGGGCGAGCAGAATCGATCTGCGGTCCGTGAGACCGGTTTCCGGACCGCCCTCGGCGATCGCCTCGAATCCGAAGGCAGTGCGGTAGTAAAAGGCGGCTTGCCGGGCGTCCCCGACAAAGAATTCGACATGGCTGACGCTTAAGTCACTCAACGAAACCCCCGCTGTGTAGGGCGAGACATGGCTCGCCACCCATCGGGTAATGGAGAGCAAGCCCGTACGAAAGAGTGCAGCCAAATTAACTGCTGGCCGGCGTCCGGCAGAACACACCTTCGGAGGCTTGCGCTTCGTCGTTGGTCACCCGGGAATACTCCAATGGTCGCCCGTCGGATACCCCGCTCAACTATCCGAAGATGCCATGTTGGTAGGCGTACAGACCGGCCCGCAGCCGGTCGGGCTGGCCAATTTTCCGCATCGCCTGGGTCAGATGCTTCTTCACGGTGGCCTCGGCCAGGAACAGTTCGGAGGCGATCTCCGAGTTGCTCAGCCCGCGGGCGAGCTTGCCCAGGACGGCGCGTTCGCGCTCGGTCAGCCGGGCCTCGGTGGGGGAGGGCCCGTCGATCGCCAGGGTCACTTCCACCGGCTGGACCGTGGGCGCCGGCAGGAACACCGCGCCGCCGAGCGCGACCGTGGTCACGGCCCGGATGATCTGGTCCTCGTCCATCGCGGGATCGATACAGCCGTGCACACCGCCCGCGAGCACCTGGGAGACCTCCACGCTCGTGGCGGCGGGGTGCAGCAGAATCGCCTTCGCGCCCGGTGCGGCGTGCACCGACAGCAGCTTCTGTGCGGCGGCCGCGTCCGAGGCCAGCCCCTCACGCGTGCCGACGAGGATGACATCCGGCGCTTCTTCGCGGAAGGCGTCCGCGGCCTGCTCCGGATCGCCGAAGCTGCTGACCACGCGCAACTCCGGCGCCGAAGCCAGTATGGAACGAAGCCCGGCGCGGGTCACCGACTGCTCCGCCACCAGCATCACCCGTACCGCGGGGGGTGCGGACGGCTCCCCGGGCGCGCCCCGGCCGGCCTGCCGGTCCCACCCCGCGACGCTCCCGTTCCTCCGGGTTCCCCACTGCTCTAAGTGCGTTTTCTCCAGCACCGCAACCCCCGTTCTTCCAGAGAACTTCTCTGACCCGAGAACATGTTGTTGGTCGGCGAGCAGAGCGGTCAGGCCTGCGACCCCCTTGGGACGTCGGCTCTCCCTGCTCACCCAAGAGCACAGCGACGGGCTCGCCGGCGCGCTCGCACGGCAGCTGCCCGATTCCGGCGCGCACCCGCCGACACCGCGATACGGCGAGGACCGGGCGCTCCACGCTCAACTCCCCTTTCCCCTGGGTGAGTCGGCGGCGTACAGTGTCTCGGCGCCGCCCTCCCCCGCCGCCTTCCTCCTCCTGGCGGCGCGCCGTCCCCTTCCACCTCAACCCATGGGCCGGCGGCTTTCTTCCGCAACGAACGGCGCCCACAGGGCGGTCCATGTGCGTCACCTATGGCGGTCCATGTACGTCACCTTCTTCCGTGCAGGGCCGGAGGCCGGTCAGCGCGCGAGCCCGGGATGACCGGAACGGATCGACGGACCGAACGGATTCAGTCAGCCTACTGCCCCAGCCGATCAACAAGCTGTTTCGAACTCGCCGTGGTACCACCCCCGTTGAGCGCCGCCCCGCCCGTACCGGCCCCACCATCGACCCGGCGAGGAGGGGGCCCCGCTTCCGTTCAACGCTGCCGCCGGTAGCTGCCGGCAGCCGCCGATAGCTTCAGAGTGCATGACCTCCACGGCGTGGACCCCGGCAGAACATCCGTCATGTCGGTCCTTGCCCAGCCTTTATCACGCTCTTGCCTAAATTTTGCCCGGCGCTTGGTCAACCTGACGGCCGGAACGCGGCGCGGCCACCCCGGCCGACTCCTCCCTACGAATGGCGTATTGTCCTGACATGGATTTCACCGGGAGGGTCTGGGGCGCGACTGCCGCCGAGCGCGAGGCGCACTATCCGTGCGACGGACTTCTGACGGTCCCCTACGAAGGATGGACCCGGGCCGTTGAGGTGGCGGCGCCGTGCGCCACGGTGTTCCGCTGGGTCCGCCAGCTGACGATCGCGCCGTACAGCTACGACTGGATCGACTTCCGCGGCCGGAAGAGCCCCGATCGCCTCACGCCGGAGCCGGCCCCCTTGGCCGTCGGGCAGCGCTTCCTGGTCTTCGACATCGTGGACTTCGCAGCGGACCAGCACATCACCGGGGTGCTTCCCGAGGCGCCGGCGCGAAGGTATGGGCAGATGGCCGTCAGTTATGTCGTCCTTCCGCACGGCGACGCCTGCCGGCTCCTGGTGAAGGTCGACAGCGCATCGCGACGCCCGCTGATCCGGCGCCTCCAGCAAAGGCTCCTCGCCTGGGGGGACTTGGTCATGATGCGCAAACAACTGCTGACGCTGAAGAAGTACGCCGAGCGGGACGCGGCGGCGGGAGTGGGATAGCAGGAAATCCGCGGTTCTCCCGCAGTCATCCTCCGATGACCGCCGTCGTGCGCCGCACCGCCGGAACTGCGTCCCGGTTCGCCCTCCCAGTTCGCCTGCCAACGGCATTGTGGCAAGCGGGGATTGAGGGTTTCGGCGGGTCGGATGGCGGGGGTGTCCTGGTTCTGCGGAAGCAGCCGGGGAGCCGTTCGAAGTCCTCGCCGTACTGCTGTCGGTGACTTCCGACGACTTCTGGCGGACGGCTGCCCGGGCTGTCGGAAGGCGGGAAAGGCGAGCGCACGCGCAGTACCCCGGGCCGCTTAGGCGCCCATTCTTCCGAACAGACTATGACCTCGGACGAAACATGGGGGATACGGCAGGTAAACGAGGGTCGACGTGACGGCTGCCCAGGGATCGGGTACGTGCAGGCCGTCGCCTCCTGGCCTGCCGACGGGGCGGGTTGACCGTGCTGGGTCGCCGCGAGGCCTGGTGTGCCCCGGTGTCACGGACCTGACAGGGCATCACGATCGCGCGCCGGTTGCCCGGTGCGGGCAGGTGAGGCGGGTGGCCGGCCCCGGCGCCCGAGCGTGCGGAGCCGTGCGGGAGCGTCCGGTTGACGACTTTGCCGCCATGGTCAGGAAATCCTCCCGTAACAGACCGTCAATGCCGGTTCGTTGAGGTGCGGGGAGGAAGTCCGCTGATCACTGCTGCAGATATGGCGGTATCCGGGAGAAGGTGAAGGAGGTGACGGTGCAAGCATTCCGGCCATGATCGGTGGCGGTCATCCGGGGAATGAATACCGGGTATCCATCCGTGACCGTTCTCAACCGTAAACGGGCATGGCAATTTCAACGGACGGAGAATTGCCTGCAATATGGCCGGCCTGTCTCGTGTCTTTCTTCGTTTGGTTTCGGTCGCGAGTGCAGGGTGGTGCGGGAGCGTGGCGGGCCGGGATATCTCCAGGTATTTCATCGGTATCTCACCATGCCGCGGAATCACATGACTTGGGCGCCGCTCCGGCCGCGGGGCGTGGGCTCCGGGTGGCGTCCCGCGGCGACGTCAAAGCGCCTGATGCGAGGGTGTGCCGGGGGCCGCGCGGTGCGCCCGGGCGGTGGCGGCTGTGGGGGTGCGGTGGCCGTGGAGGAAGCCGCGCGACGATGCGGCACCGGCCTGCACAAGAGGCTCGTTACCGGTCAGTCGGGAGCAAAACGAACATGGTGCGCAGTAAGCAGTTCAATTACTTGACACTATCGCGACTTGGCGTGAGTTACTTCACAGTATGGATGGGCCGGGGTGGGGTTGCCGGGCTCCACGGGGGCATCGATCCGGCTCGCTGTGAACCATCGATGCGCGTGAATAGGTATGTTGACGAGTGAGATCATAAGGGGGAGCGGGAGTCCCGGCTCGCCCGATGGTCTTTGCCACCGTCATCGGAGGGCGGAAGACGCTGGCTGACCTTGCCTATTCTCATTCGCGGTTAACTGGTTACACTCACGCTCCATGCGAACCGCTACCCCCCACAGCAGTCGCCCCGGTAAGCAAGGGAATCGTCCCGTATTTGTCGACAACTCAGGTCGGCGCAGACGCTTCCTGGGGCACGCAGCGTTGACCGTAGGGTGCATGTGCACCGGATATCTCGTCCTCCTCGCCGTGGTGTTCGGCGGCCTCCTGCAGCCGGCCGGAAAGCCGGCGCCGGGAAAGGCCGACCCGCTCCCGGACCACACGTCACGCCCGGCGCCCAGAGCGCCGGGCCGCGCCGGTCCCTCGGCGACTCCCGACACCTCCGGACGGGCTGTCCCCATCGGTCACCACCCCTCCAGGGCCCCTTCCCGCACCACTCCTGCCCCGTGACCACAGCCGGACCGGTGCGCTTCCGCCCCCGGGCGTGAAGCCTCCCCGGCACTGACCCGGGACGTGTGCGTCCGCGCAGGCGCCATGGCTGCCTGCGCGGACGCACACGCCTCTCATGTGGCACGTCCGCTCGACAGAAAGGGCCCATTGTGGCGTTGTCAGGGCAGGGGCGGCATGCGTTGCGCCGCCCCCCACGCTGGCACTGGTTACTGCTGCTGCTGATCCTCCCCATCGTCGCCGCTTCGCTGCTGTTCGAGGGCTGGACGACCCATGAGGTCGACGGAGCCCGGCACAGACGAGCCTGCACCAGCCCCATACCGAAGTCCGCGGACAACGGGGACCCCGTGCTGCGGATCACCGGCAAAGGAGCCGAGACCGCGCAAATGCCGTTCCGTACCGCCGCGCTCACCTTCGACGGCGGGCCCGACCCGGTATGGACACCGCGCCTGCTCGACCTGCTGCGGGCACGGCACGCACGGGCGACCTTCTTCCTCTACGGCAATCAGGCGGCCCGCCATCCGGACCTGGTGCGACGGATCCGCGACGAGGGCCATGAGATCGGCTCGTACACCTATACCGGCGGCGACTTGGGCAGCGCCTCGCACCTGCGCGCGCACTGGGAACTCGCCCTCACCCAGACCGCCCTGGCGGGAGCCGCGGACGTCAACACCCGGCTGCTGCGCCTGCCGCACACCACCACCGCCGACACCCTGTGCGGCGCCG
Organism: Streptomyces sioyaensis; assembly: GCF_004122735.1. GTDB lineage: Bacteria > Actinomycetota > Actinomycetes > Streptomycetales > Streptomycetaceae > Streptomyces > Streptomyces sioyaensis. The sequence continues at coordinate 80,628 of NZ_SDIF01000013.1, forward strand.
AATGGCCGGCCGCACGGCGCGCCACCGACCAGGGGTACGTCGTGGTCGCCGCCACTGCCCGGTCGCGTAAGCCCCCGCTGGGGGTGGTACGCCAGTACAGCCACACCGCCCTGGGATACCAGGAGGCGAAGCAGCTGCTCGCCGACCCGAACGTGGGAGAGTTCACCACCGTCACGGGCGGACTCGGACGGCCCTCGCTGACCTCGACGGCTTCCTTCGCGGAACGGGCGCAGGGGAAGGCACTGATGTGGACGCAGTCTGTCGGGCACACCTTCGCCCGCTCCATGACCTGGGCGCTGGGCATCGCGGGCGGACTGGGCATGCTCCGGCTGGTGTTGCTCGCCCTCCTCGCCCGGGTGCATGTGCGGCGCCGGCGCCGGCACCGCTCCGGCGCGCCCTGGCTGCGCGAGGTGAACGACCCGGTGACGGTCCTGGTGCCCGCCTTCAACGAAGAGGCGGGCATCGAGGCCACGGTGCGTTCCCTGCTCGCCTCCACCCACCGCGACCTGCAGATCATCGTCATCGACGACGGGTCGACGGACCGGACCGTGGAGATCGCCCGCGGCATCACCGATCCGCGGGTGAGCGTGGTGGAACAGCCCAACTCCGGTAAGCCCGGGGCGCTCAGCACGGGCCTGCGCTACGCGCGTTGCGAGATCATCGTGATGATCGACGCGGACACGGTCTTCGAGCCGGAGGCCCTGCACCGCCTCATCCAGCCGCTCGCCGACCCGACGATCGGCGCGGTCAGCGGAAACACCAAGGTGGGCAACAGGCGGCGGCTGCTGGGCAGATGGCAGCATCTGGAGTACGTCCTCGGGTTCAACCTGGACCGGCGCATGTTCGAGGTGCTGGAGTGCATGCCCACGGTTCCCGGCGCGATCGGTGCCTTCCGCCGGGACGCGTTGCTGGCCATCGGCGGTATCAGTGACGACACCCTCGCCGAGGACACCGACCTCACGATGGCGCTGTGGCGGATGGGCCGACGGGTGGTCTACGAGGAGACGGCCATCGCCTGGACCGAAGTGCCCAGCAGCCTGGACCAGTTGTGGCGGCAGCGCTATCGCTGGTGCTACGGCACCCTGCAATCCATGTGGAAGCACCGCCACGCCGTGGTGGAGGTCGGCCCGGCCGGACGCTTCGGCCGCCGAGGGCTCGCCTATCTCGCCCTGTTCCAGATCGTGTTACCGCTCTTCGCGCCGGTCGTCGATGTCTTCGCCCTGTACGGCCTGTGCTTCGGCGACACCGGGCAGGCGGTCGGGGTCTGGCTCGGCTTCCTCGTCATCCAGCTGATCACCGCCGCCTACGCACTGCGGCTGGACCACGAACCGCTCCGGTCGCTGTGGGCCCTGCCGCTCCAGCTGTTCTTCTACCGGCAGTTGCTGTATCTCGTCGTCATCCAGTCCGTGGTCACCGCCCTGCTCGGCACCCGGCTGAAGTGGCACCGCATGCAGCGCTCCGGCACCGCCAACCAGCACTTGCTCAAGGAGCCCGTCCCACAGCCGAGCAGTCTGTCGTCGAAGTGACCGAGGAGAGTGCACACATGAGCAACTCGCGGGGCCCTTGGGCCGACAGCGATGTGTTCGGAGCGGGCCCGTACGCTCCGGACGGACACCCGTCGCACGGTGCGGGCGCCCGTCCGTACGTGACGCGGGACGCAGAACTGGACGACGTGTGGGAAGCGGGCGGATCCTGGCGCGGCCGGCGCATCGTGGCGGGGGAGGTGGTGGACGCGGCCGAACCCCTGTGGCACGAGGACCCGCCCCCGCCCCCGCACCCGCACCCGGCTGAGCCCTTTGCGGACGGGTACGCCGCCCCGCCGGGCCCGCCCTCGTCGTGGCAGGACGACGGCCGCGCGGACGGCGGAGACGGCCGTACGGAGCGAGCGGACGGCCCTCCGGACCGAGGAGGAGACGGCCGTACGGATCAGGAGAGGGCCGGTGCCGGGCCGCGGTCGCATCGTTCCCGGCGCAGGAGGCCGGTGCGGCGGCTCGTCATCGGTGTGCTCGTGGTGCTGCTGGGCGTCCCGGCCGGCACCCTCGCCTGGGCCGACACCAAGCTCAACACCGAGGTCGACCTCGGTACACCCGGCCAGGGGCCGCGGGCCGGCAAGGGCACCAACTACCTCATCGTGGGCTCCGACAGCCGCGAGGGCCTCTCCGACGAGGAGAAGCGGGATCTGCACACCGGATCGGCCGGCGGCCGGCGCACCGACTCGATGATTCTGCTGCACACCGGCGCGGGCGGCACCACCATGGTGAGCCTGCCACGTGACTCCTGGCTGACCGTGCCGGGCCACACCAGCCCCATGACCGGCAAGCACTACGGCCCGGTCAAGAACAAGCTGAACGCGGCGTTCGCCGTCGGGGGTCCGAAGATGCTCGTCCGCACCATCGAGCGCAACACCGGCGTGACGGTCCACCACTACGTGGAAGTCGGCTTCGCGGGCTTCGTGAACCTCGTCAACGCGGTCGGCGGCGTCCCGATGTGCCTGGACCGGGACTTGAAGGACAAGAAGTCCGGGGCCAACTTCACCAAGGGCTGTCACACCCTCGACGGCAAGGCGGCGCTGGCCTTCGTCCGCCAGCGCCACCAGGAGGCCCAGGGCGACCTGGGACGCAGCCAGAACCAGCGGAAGTTCCTGTCCGCGCTCGCCCACCGGGCGGGGAAGCCGGGCACCGTGCTCAACCCGTTCTCGCTCTACGGCGCGCTGAACGCCGGGCTGGACACGCTCATCGTCGACCGGGACACCGGCCTGCTGGACCTCGCGAAGATGTTCCGGGCGGTCCAGGGCGTCACGGGCGGGCACGGCAAGCAGATCGAGGTTCCGGTGTCCAGCCTGGGCTTCCGCACCCGCAAGGGCAGCGCCGTGCTCTGGGACCGGGCACAGGCGCACAAGCTCTTCAGCGAGCTGAACGACGACCGGCCGGTCGACGTCAAGGGCGGCAAGACGCGGTGAGAGGAGGAGCGGGCCGGGCGGCCTCGCGTACGTCCCCGGACGACGCGCGGCCGTCCGCCACCGCTCGGCGCGGCTGCTTGTCACCGCTGGGGACGGCCGTCCGCCACCGCTCGGCGCGGCCGCCCGCGACCGCTCAGTGCAAGGTCTGTTCGGCCCAGATGATCTTGCCTTCGGGCGTGTACCGGGTGCCCCATCGCTGAGCCATCTGGGCGACGAGGAAGAGCCCGCGGCCGCCCTCGTCCTCCTCGGCCGCATAGCGCAGATGCGGGGAGGTGCTGCTGGTGTCGGAGACCTCGCAGATCAGGGTGCGGTCGTGGAGCAGTCGCACATGGAGCGGACCGGTGGCGTAGAGGATGGCATTGGTGATGAGCTCGCTGAGAATGAGCTCGGTGGCGAACGCCATCTCGTCCAGGTCCCACCGCGCCAGCTGTCGGGTGACGTTCGCGCGTGCCTCGGCCACCGCCGCGGGGTCGGACGGCACCTCCCACTCCGCGATGCGCTCGGGGTCCAGCAGATGGGTGCGCGCCGCGAGCAGCGCGATGTCATCGCGCTGCCGGGCCGGGGGGAGCGCGCTCAGGACGGTTTCGCAGATCTCGTCCGGGCTCCGGCCGGGCTGCGCCAGCGTCGTGGCGAGGTTCTGCATGCCGGTGTCGATGTCGTGGTTGCGGCCCTCGACCAGGCCGTCGGTGTAGAGGACGAGGCTGCTGCCCTCGGGCAGATGCAGATCCAGGGCCTCGAAGGGGAGGCTGCCGACGCCGAGCGGCGGCCCCGCGGGGAGATCCGGGTACTCCACGGTGCCGTCGGGGTGGACGAGCGCCGGCGGGAGGTGGCCGGCCCGGGCCATCGTGCAGCGCCCGGAGGACGGGTCGTAGATCGCGTACAGACAGGTGGCGCCCGCGACCGTGGCCTCGTCGTCCGCCGCGGTCACCTCGTGGTCGATGCGGTGGACCAACTCGTCCAGGTGGCTGAGCAGCTCGTCGGGCGGCAGGTCGAGGCTGGAGAAATTCTGCACGGCGGTCCGCAGCCGGCCCATGGTGGCGGCGGCATGGAGGCCGTGACCGACCACATCGCCGACGACCAGGGCGACCCGGGCGCCCGGCAGCGGGATGACATCGAACCAGTCGCCGCCCACCCCGGTCTGCGCGGGCAGATAGCGGTGGGCGAGGTCGAGGGCGTCCTGCTCGGGCAGGCCGCGGGGGAGCAGGCTCTCCTGCAGGGTGACGGCCATGGCGTGCTCGCGGGTGAATCGGCGCGCGTTGTCGATGGACACGGCGGCCCGGGCCGCCATCTCGTCGGCCAGGGTCAGGTCACCCTCCTCGAAGGGGGTGTTGTCGCGGGAACGCCAGAAGTTGGCGACCCCCATGAGCACACCGCGGGCCCGCAGCGGAACCGTGATGAGGGACCGGATCCCGTGCTCCAGAGCCAGCCGGAAGCGCTCCGGTTCCTGGGCGCGCCACTCCTCGGCGTCCCGCAGATCGGGGACGAGCACGGACCGTCCGGTGATGAACCCGGTGGCCATCGGATTGGGCACGGTGTACCGGTGGAGCTCGTTCACCCGGTAGAGGGGATGGTCCTCAGGGAGACCGGACAGCGCCACCCTGCGCAGCTCCGGGGCCTCGCTGTACGCGCCCGCCGGCGGCTCCTCACCGGCCAGGACGGGCTCGGCGAGGTCGACCGTGGCGTAGTCGGCGAACCGGTCGACCGCGACCTGGGCCAGTTCCCCGGCGGTCTGCCGCACATCGAGCGTGGTGCCGATGGCGACGGTCGCCTCGTACAGCAGCCGCAGCCGGCCCTGGGCGGCCTCCGCCTTTCCCGCGAGGGCGAGCAGCTCGGTGGAGTCCCGCAGGGTGGCCACCGTGCCGGACGGTCCCCCGCGGGGATCCGTGAGCCGGATGTTCACCGCCAGCAGGAGGTCTCCGACCTGGAGCACCTCGTCGGTGACCACGCGCCCGGAGACCAGAAGTTCGGCCGTGCGGGGGTCGAGCCCGAGGTTGCTGACGCGGTGCCCTTCCACGTCGGAGGGCAGGCCGAGCAGCCGGCGCGCCTCGTCGTTCGCCAGCAGCACGCGCCCGTCCGCGTCGACGATGAGCACGCCCTCGCGCACCGCGTGCAACACCGCGTCGTGGTGCTCGTACATCCGGGTCATCTCCACGGGGCCGAGCCCGTGGGTCTGGCGCCGCAGGCGGCGGGTCACCAGCGCCGTGCCGGCCGTGGTCAGCGCGAGGGCGGCGGCTCCGGCGCCGAGTACGACCGGCAGTTGATGGTCCACCGCGCTGCTCACCCGGCTGACCCGCATCCCGGCCGACACCAGGCCCACCACCGTGCCCCGGGCGTCCTGCACGGGGACGACCGCCTGCACTTCGTGGCCGAGCGGGCCGACGACGCTCTCGATGGTGACGTGGCCGGCGAGCGAAGGTCCGATGGTGCCGACGAAGTGCTTGCCGATCTGCTCCGGCCTGGGATGCGTATAGCGGATCCCGGCGCGGTTCATGACGACGATGAAGTCGACGCCGGCCCGCTTGCGGGCCGCCTCGGTCAGCGGCTGGAGCACCGCGGACGGGTCGGGGCTGCGCAGCGCGGCCACCAGTCCCGGGCTGTGGGCGAAGGCCTCCGCCGCGGCGACCGAACGGTCCCGTGCCCCCTGGAACCTGTCGCTGCGGGACTGGAGCAGCAACGCGGTCACCGACGCCACGATGAGCAGCAGCACGATGAGGACCTGGAGGAGGAACATCTGACCGGCGACGCTGCGGGTACTCGCCAGCGCGCGCAGGCGTCCCCCCGGTGCCGTCGGCGAGCCGTCACGCCGCTCACGCCGGCCCTCGTCGTCCGGGTGCCGACCGGTGAACCTGCGCTCCGAGGTGAGCCACGGGAAGCGGCCGGAGATTCGGGCCATGCTTCATATGTACCTTGCGTACTCCTGCACCTGACAACACCACGCCGGGATATCGCATGGCTGTGCGACGCCCATTTCCGTCGCCATGGCTCCCTCTGCCGGCCGCGAGGACGGTGCCGCGGCGCCCCGTGCCCGGATATCGAACAGCAGTCCACGCAATGCGTAACGAGGCCGGGGCCCGGCCGAGTTGATCCGCCCCTGCGGCCCGTGGTGCATACGTCCGCCAAGTGACGTACGCAGTCGGCCAGTTGTGCCCCTTGCAGTATTCATGGGCGCCTGGTCGCTCGGCAGTGCGCCGGGCGGGTGTCGCCGGCGGCGCGGAACTCCCTAACTCTCCGGCGGATGTTGAGGGCGAGTCGTTTGTGCGAGGAGCGACTTGAGGAAGGTTTGAGGTACGTCTTGATGGTCTCTACAACGTTTATCTGCCCGCACGGGAAGGGCATGTCGACTTCTTCGACCGGAACTCCGAAAGCTTCTTTGGGATCCAGGGAGCCGACGCGTGCAGAAAATTCCAGATCCGGTCGGGGGTGGTCGCCGCGGGCGTTGTCCGGTCGAAGTCGCCGCGTCTTCGGTGCCCTTCCCCTATTGCATTCCTCATCCACCTATTTGCCTGGAGGGGGGACGCGGCGGCCATGGGGGAGTGGTGACCCGGAGGGTGGGAGCCCGGTGCCCGGGCGGGCCGACCACTTGCCTGACCACCTGGTATGCCGGGGTGGGGAGCGCCCTTGATCGTCCGGTCCACGCGCTGACGCCGGGTGAGGGGCGGGGTGCGGCGAAGATCCCCTGGGGAATTTCCGGCCGCGCGAGCTGGGCTTTCTCCGGTCACGGCAATGCCGCGCCGAGAAACCTCAAGAGTTCCTCAAATGGACTCGGCGCCGACAGTCGGATGGGTGACCGGATTGTTGCTGAGTGCTACGCCGGCCGCCCGTAGAACCCTTCCCTGCCTATCTTCCGTCGAATGTCCACAGTGTCGAGTCGAGGGTTAGGTAATGACTTCCTAAAGGAAGGTCATGGAATATAACTATTCAGCCAATGGCTCTTTGCAGGGCTCTGAATGCTCCCTAATCTGAGGCAAATTTTGAGCCAGTCCTGTCTTGAAAGGCCTCTTATGGCAAGCGTTGACGAGATCGCTCCGGTCAGGCCACGTGAGTCCGGCACCCTCCGCAGGGATGTGGGACTCATCGGTCTGATGTGGGCCTCCGTCGGATCCATCATCGGATCCGGTTGGCTGTACGGAGCGCAAAAGGCCGTAGTGGTGGCGGGTCCGGCGGCGCTGATCTCCTGGTGTATCGGCGCGGTCGCGATCGTCCTGCTGGCACTGGTGCACGCCGAGCTCGGCGGCCTCTTCCCGGTGGCCGGCGGCACGGCGCGCTACCCGCACTACGCCTTCGGCGGTCTGGCCGGAATGTCGTTCGGCTGGTTCTCCTGGCTCCAGGCGGCGACGGTGGCTCCGATCGAGGTCGAGGCCATGATCGGTTACGCCGGTCACTGGTCCTGGGCCCAGGGCTTCCTGCACTCGAACGGGACTCTCACCACGAGCGGCTTCATCGTCGCCGTCTTCCTGATGGCGGTCTTCGTCGCGGTGAACTTCCTCGGTGTGAAGGTGCTGGCGCACACCAACAGTGCGGCCACGTGGTGGAAGATCGCCGTTCCCCTCGGGGCGATCTTCGTGATCGCGGCCACCAACTTCCACCCGCACAACTTCACGTCGCACGGCTTCGCGCCGTTCGGCGCCAAGGGCGTGCTCAGCGCCATCAGCACCAGCGGCATCATCTTCGCGCTGCTCGGCTTCGAGCAGGCCATCCAGCTCGCGGGCGAGAGCCGCAACCCCAAGCGTGACCTGCCGCGCGCCACGATCGGGTCGGTCCTGATCGGCGCGGTCATCTACGTCGCGCTCCAGGTGGTCTACATCGGTGCACTGCCGGTGGCCTCCTTCGTGCACGGCTGGGCCAAGCTCGACTACGCCGGCATCAGCGGCCCGTGGGCCGGTCTGGCCACCGTCATCGGTCTGGGCTGGCTGGGTTGGGTCCTGTACGCGGACGCGATCATCTCCCCCGGTGGCACCGGCCTGATCTACGCCACCTCGACCTCGCGCATCTCCTACGGCCTGAGCAAGAACGGCTATGCGCCCAGGCTCTTCGAGAAGACCGACGGCCGCGGCGTGCCGTGGTTCGGCCTGATCATCTCGTTCGTGACCGGCGTGATCTGCTTCCTGCCCTTCCCCAGCTGGCAGGAGCTGGTCTCCTTCATCACCTCGGCGAGCGTGCTGATGTACGCCGGTGCCCCGCTGGCCTTCGGGGTGTTCCGTGACCGGCTGCCGAACCACGAGCGTCCGTACCGGCTGCCCGGCGGCAATGTGATCTCGCCGCTGGCCTTCGTCGTCGCGAGCCTGATCATCTACTGGGCCGGCTGGGACACCCTCCAGCGGCTCGGCTGGGCGATCATCATCGGGTATGTGCTGCTCGGCAGCTACGCCTGGTACGCGACGAAGAAGCAGCTGCCGAACGCCCCGCGCCTGGACTGGAAGGCCGCGCAGTGGCTTCCGGTGTACCTGATCGGCATGGGCCTGATCTCCTGGCAGGGTGGCTTCGGTGGCCAGAGCCACCTCCCGATGTGGTGGGACATGGTGCTCGTCACGGCGTTCGCCGTGGGGATCTACTTCTGGGCCCGGAGCACCGCGGTGTCGGGTGAGACGATCGAGCAGAACATCGAGGAGGTCGCCGTCGTCGACGAGGGCGGTCACTGATCCCGCTGCGTGATCTGAACTGACGCGCACACAAGCCGATGGGTTCGGCCGGGCAACCGGCCGGACCCATCGGCTTGTGCGCGCCCGCCTGTGGGCAGCGGGCATGGCGGCTGGTGCAGTGGTCGGCCGCCGCCGCACGGCGAGGCTCGGCAAGCCGGGGTCGTTACTTACTGTAACGTCACGCGTCCGGAATGTGCGTTTCTGGACTGGAGGTCTCGGTGGACGGCGTCTCGCTCCTGCTCGTCGCGGTGATCGTCACGGCGCTCGCCTTCGACTTCACCAACGGGTTCCACGACACGGCCAACTCGATGGCCACCTCCATCGCCACCGGGGCACTGGCTCCACGGGTCGCCGTGGTGATCGCGGGGGTCCTCAATCTGGCGGGCGCGTTTCTGTCCACGACGGTCGCCAAGACGATCTCCGGCGGGATCGTGAACGACACCAAGGTCAGCCTCACGATGATCTTCGCCGGGTTGCTCGGGGCGATCCTGTGGAACATGCTCACCTGGCTCGCGGGCCTGCCGTCGAGTTCGTCGCATGCCCTGTTCGGCGGGCTGATCGGGGCCGTCTGGGTGGGTGCGGGCACCAGCGCGGTCCGGTTCGGGCAGGTGGTGGAGAAGATCGTGCTCCCCGCCGTGATCTCTCCGGCCGTGGCGTGTGTGGCGGCCCTGCTGGCGACGTACCTCGCGTATGTGATCACCCGTCGTGCGCCGCGCGGTTCCGTCAACCGTGCGTACCGGACCGGGCAGATCGGTTCCGCCTCCCTGGTCGCACTGGCCCACGGGACGAACGACGCCCAGAAGACCATGGGCGTGATCACCCTGGCCCTGATCTCCGCCGGTGTGCTGGGCCAGGGCGCGGACCCGCCGTGGTGGGTGATCCTCAGCGCGGGGCTGGCGATCTCGCTGGGCACGTATGCGGGCGGATGGCGGATCATCAGGACCATGGGCAAGGGGCTCACCGATATCGAGTCGCCCCAGGGGTTCACCGCGGAGACCACGGCCACCACCGTCATCCTGACGTCCTCGCACATGGGATTCCCGCTGTCGACGACGCAGGTCTGCGCGGGCGGGATCCTCGGCGCCGGCCTCGGCCGCAAGCTGGCCGAGATCCGGTGGGGGATCGCCGGCCGGATCGCGGTGTCCTGGGTGCTCACGCTTCCGGCCGCCGCCGCGGTCGGTGGCACCTCGGCCTGGCTGGCGGGGCACGGCACCGCCGGTCTCGTGCTGGCGGCGGGCGGCGCCCTGGCCGCGGTCGGCGGGATGTACGCGCTGTCCCGGCGCCACCCCGTGGACGCCAAGAACGTCAATGAAGTCCCCGGCGAGGCGCAGCAGGACCAAACCGACGACCTCATGGCGTGACCGTGGCGCCGGCGGCCGGCCGGCCCCTTCGAGTACGGCCCCGCCGGGGCGTCACAGAAAGAGGCGTGAAGACATGCACATCGACTGGCACGGCCTCGTCGTGGTCTGCGTCGTCAGCCTGGCCCTGGTCACCCTGCTCGTGGTGGTCTTCTCGCTCGGGATCGTCGCGCTGGCCCGTTCCCAGGGTCCGCGGATGAACGGGACGGGGCGCAGCAGTGCGGTGCAGCCGCTGGCACGGGCCACCGCGTTTCTCTGCTTCGCGCTCTGCGCCGCCCTCGGTGGCTACGGGATCCATCTGATCGTGTCTCACTCCCCGTAGGCGACCAGCGGCCGGTCCATGGCGGAGACGGGGGACGGGAGTTCGGTGGAGCCGGTGAGATAGCGGTCGGTGGCCGCGGCGGCGGACCGTCCTTCGGCGATGGCCCACACCACCAGCGACTGGCCGCGTCCCGCGTCGCCCGCGACGAACACCCCATCCGCCCCGCGGCGGGCCGGCCACGCGTCCCGCCGCGCCACCTCGGCCGCGAAGCCGGTGTCCCGGGCGAAATTCCCCCGGTCGTCCAGCGTGAGCCCGAGCTGCTCCATGAGTCCGCCACCGCGCTCCGGACCGGAGAAGCCGAGGGCGAGCAGCACCAGCTCCGCCGGGATCTCGCGCTCGGTGTCCGGCCGCGGCTTCCTGGCCGTGGGCTCCACCTCCGTCAGGTGCAGTGCGCGCACCCGGCCGGACGTGTCCCCGTCGAAGCGGAGCGTGGCGGAGGAGAAGAGCCGGGGGTCCGAGCCCTCCCGGCCCCGGGCCTCTTCGTGCGCGTGGGAGATCCGGAACACCTTGGGATAGACGGGCCAGGGCTGGGCCGGTGGCCGGGTGTCGCCCGGCTCCGGGTTGATGTCGAGCTGCACCACGGAGGCCGCGCCCTGCCGCAGGGCGGTGCCCAGGCAGTCCGAGCCGGTGTCCCCGCCACCGACGATCACCACATGCCTGCCCTCGGCGGTGAGCGGCGGCGAGGCGTAGTCGCCCTCCGTGACGCGGTTGGCGAGCGTCAGATAGTCCATGGCCTGATGGATGCCGGCCAGCTCGCGGCCCGGGACGGCGAGCTCGCGCCGCTCCATGGCGCCGACGGCGACGACCACCGCATCGTGCCGCCGGGTGAGCTCGGTGGCGTCGAGATCGCGGCCGATGTCCACCCCCGTGCGGAACTTGGTCCCCTCCGCCTCCATCTGCGCGATGCGGCGCTCCAGGTGCCACTTCTCCAGCTTGAACTCGGGGATGCCGTAGCGCAGCAGCCCGCCGATGCGGTCGGCGCGCTCGTAGACCGCGACGGTGTGCCCGATACGGGTCAGCTGCTGTGCCGCCGCCAGCCCCGCGGGTCCCGAGCCGATGACGGCCACGCTCTTTCCGCTGAGCCGCTGCGGTGGATGCGGCGCGGTGTACCCGCGCTCCCAGCTCTGGTCGGCGATGGCCTGCTCGACGTTCTTGATCGTCACCGGATCGGCGTTGAGGGCCAGTACGCAGGCGTCCTCGCAGGGCGCCGGGCACAGCCGCCCGGTGAACTCGGGGAAGTTGTTCGTCGCGTGCAGCCGCTCGGCCGCGGCCCGCCAGTCGCCCCGCCGTGCGTACGCGTTCCACTCGGGGATGAGGTTTCCCAGCGGGCAGCCGTTGTGGCAGAACGGTATGCCGCAGTCCATGCAGCGCCCCGCCTGCTCCGAGATCAGCGGGAGCAGCGCCTGCCCCGCGTAGACCTCGTGCCAGTCGTGCAGCCGCTCCTCGACGGGGCGCGCCGCAACGGGCCGGCGAGGGGTCTTGAGGAAGCCGTAAGGGTCGGTCATACGACGCCTCCATCGCTCGCTCGCGGTGCAATACGGCGTCCTGGTCAGCCTACGCCCGCTTTGTGCGGCTTTATAGGGGCTTGGGGCGACTTTGTCGTCGGTGGCCCTCGACGGTGAGCGGCGGGCACCACCCCACGGGTGGTCCCGGCCCCCACGGGTGGTCCCGGCGGCCCCCGCGGCGGTCCGAAGTGTCCGTACGGGCGCGACGAGCGCAGAATTGAGAGAGCCGCTCCGCCGCGCAGGGCGGGGCAGCCGGCCTGCGCGGCGGCCGGAAGGGAATGCCGGTGTCATCAGATCGGCCGAGCGACGCGAAGGCCCGGGGGCCGCTCTGGTCCGAGCCCGGGTCGCTGCTGGAGCACGTGGCGGTGGCCGTGTGCGGCCTCGATGACGACAACCGGATCTGCTACTGGGGCCCGGGCGCGCAGGACCTCTTCGGCTACCGCGCCGCCGAGGCGCTGTCGCGGCCCGGCGGGCTCCTGTTCCGCGGGTCCGCCGCCGGCGGCGCCGACGACGTATGCGCCCGCATGGCCGACCGCGGCCGCACCGAGGGCTACTGGCGCGGCCGCCAGCGCGTCAGACACCGGGACGGCACGGACTTCGACTGCGGATTCCGGGTCTTCGCGGTGACCGGCGAGGCGGGGCGCACGGTCGTGATGGCCCTGTCGAGCCGCAGCGACGAGCTGGACCGGGTCAAGACCAACCTCGCCTTCCTCGACGCCCTCTTCGCGACCTGCCCCATCGGCCTGGTCATGCTCGACGAGGAACTGCGCTACCGCCACCTCAACCAGGCACTCGCCGACATGAACGGGCTGCCCATCGAGGAACACCTCGGGCGCCACCTCACCGACATCATGATCACCTCGGACGACGGCGAGTACGAGCGCATGCTGCGCTCCGTCGCCACGGAGGGCAGGACCGTCACGGGGGTGCGGGTGGGGATGCGTACCCGCGGCCACCCGGACCGGGACACGGTGCTGTCGGTGAGCTTCTTCCCGCTCACCCGGGCCGTCGGCAGCCGGCCCGGCGTCGGCGGGCTGCTGGTGGACGTGACCGACCAGGAGCAGGCCGTTGTGGAGGCCACCGCCAGCCGTCAGCGGCTGGCGCTGCTGGACCGGGCCTCGGCCCGTATCGGCACGACCCTGGACGTGGAGGTCACGGCCCAGGAGCTGGTCGACGCCGCGGTGCCGGACTTCTGCGACGGAGCCGTCGTGGAGCTCGTCGACTGGACGAACGAGAGCGAGGCGTTCGACCCGGCGCTGCCCGTGGACACCCGGCGGATCGCCTCCGGCACCGTGCTGCCCGCTCCCGCGACGGAGCTGGTCAGCGGGCTGAAAGAGGTGCACTACCCGCCGGGCTCGGCCATCCACCAGATGCTGCGGTCCGGCCGTCCGCTCTGTGTGCCGGTGAACGACGACTTCCTGGCGCGGACGGTGCTCGACGCCTCGCGGGCCCGGCTGATGGCCGACAGCGGGCTGGCCGTTCTCCTCCTCGCCCCGCTCGTCGCCCGGGGAACGGTCCAGGGACTCGCCATCTTCGGCCGGTCCGTCCACCGGGCGGACTTCACCGAGCAGGACCTCAGCCTGGCCGGAGAGCTCGCCTCGCGGTCCGCGCTGTGCCTGGACAACGCGCGGCTGTACAGCCGGGAGAGAAACATCGCGCTCACCCTCCAACGGGCCCTGCTGCCCAGCTTCCTGGCGCCCAGCCCGTATCTGCACCTCGCGCACCGCTATCTGCCCGGCAGCCGCGTCACCGAGGTCGGCGGCGACTGGTACGACGTGATCGCGCTCCCCGACCACCGGGTCGCCCTGGTCGTCGGTGACGTCATGGGACACGGGGTCTCGGCCGCCGCGTCGATGGGCCGGCTGCGGATCACGGCCAAGGCGCTGGCCCGGCACGACCAGGAACCGGCCGAGCTGCTCGCTGAACTCGACCAGTGCGCCCAGGAGGCCGGCATCGAGCTCGCGACCTGCCTCTACATCCGCTACGACCCCCGCACCGGCCACACCCGGCTCGCCAGCGCCGGCCATCCGCCGCCCCTCGTCCGGCACCCCGGCGGCCGGATCGAGGTCATCGACGAGGTGCTGGGAGTCCCTCTCGGGATCGGCGGCAGTACCTTCCGCACGGCGGATTTCGGCCTGCCCGACGATGCCGTTCTCGCGCTGTACACCGACGGCCTCATCGAGGCGCGGGGCCGCGATATCGACGAGGGTCTGCACCGGCTCCAGGAGGAACTGGGCCGGATGCCCGGCTCGTTGGAGGTCGCGGCCGACCGCATCCTCTCCCATCTCGTCGCGAGTTCCCCGGCCGATGACACCGTCCTGCTACTCGCCCGGGTACACCGGCGGCAGTAGAGGGCGCCTGCGTCAGCGCGGGGCGGGATGCGCGACGGTGCCCCAGGGCCCCGGGTACCCAGGGCCCCTGGGGACCTGGGAGGGCATGTCCGGAAAGTACGTCCGATGTGGCGCTCCGACCGGTCTGGGACGTAGCGGCGCGGTGCTCCCCGCGTCCGTGGTGCCCGCCCCGCCCGGTGGACCCGCCCCGCCCGGTGGGCTCTCCCCGTCCCGGAGTCTTCCCCTCCAACTCACCGCCGCCCTGCTGCCGTTGGTCGTGCTGGCCGTGGCGTTGCTGCCGTCCAGCGGTGCGGTCGAACGCGACCCGGTCCTGGGGTACCGGCCGGCCGCCGCGGCCAGTGCCCGCTGACCGCCCCGGGGGCTGGTGGCAAGCCGTCCGAAGGTTCATGGACCAACACCTTGTGGCCCACGTCACCGCCTGGTTAAGCTCCGGCACACTTCGGACACATTTCCTCCGTAAGTTGACCTTTTGGTGAGTCGATCTTCATGGTCGACCCACGGATACGAGGTGGCTTCGCATGGAACGGCGCACATCGGCACCCCCGGCGGACGACTCACCGCACGGCTTACGCCCGGCCTCACCCCGGACCGCTCCGCCGGACGTTCCGGACGGCGCGGTGGATGGTCCTGACGTCCCGTCGGACGGCCCTGACGTCCCGGTGGACCGCCCCGCGTACGACCTGGCAGGGACGGGGCGCGTCGGTGCCGGCTCCGGCGTGGCGAGACCGGCCCCGGGCCGTGCCCGGTGACCGGTTCCGTCTCGGCGGCGGTGTCCGCCGTTCCGCCGGCCCAAGTGCGCCGCGACATGCGGCTGTTCTGGTCCGCGGGCACCTGTGACGCGCTGGGCAGCCAGATGTCCGGGCTCGTCCTGCCGCTGTTGCTGCTGAGCCTGGGCCGGACCCCGGCCGAGGTCGGGGCCGTGGCCGGGCTGTGCGCGGTCGCCACGCTGCTGCTCGGCCCGTTCGCCGCGATACCCGCCGACCGCGGGGCCCGAAAGCAGGTGATGGTGGGCGCCGCGCTGGTGTCCGCCGCCGCGATGACCGGCGTCGCGCTGGCCGTCCGGTCCGGCGCGGTTCCGATGGTCGTGCTCATCGGCGCCGTACTCGTCGAGCGCTCCGCGACCTCCTGCTACGAGGCGGCGTCGCTGGGCACCGTCGCCCTGGTGTGTCCGCCGGCGGAACACCAGCGGGTGCTGTCCCGATTACAGGCGGGGGAGCGGGGCGCGCTGATCCTCGGGCCCGCCCTGGGCGGGGTGCTCTTCCAGGCCGGGCGCTGGCTGCCGTTCCTCGCCGACGCCCTCTCGTACGCCGTCGCGGCCGGCTGTATTCGGGCCCTGCGTACCGAGTTGTCCCCGCCCCGAGAACAGCGGCCGCCGGCCGGCAGCCCGCGCCGGACCTGGCGTGCGGCGGCCGCGGAAGCCGGGGCCGGGGTGGCGCTGATCCGGCGCGAGCCCCTCCTGCGGCTGGCGCTCGGGTGGCTCTCGGCCGTCAACGCGCTGCTCGTCGCGCTGTATTACACGACGGTCTTCGCCCTGCAGGGCCAGGGGCGCGGCGCTGCCGGGCCGGGTCTCGTCCTCGCGCTCGCCGGGGCGGCCGGCCTGGCCGGTGCGCTGCTCGCGCCACGGCTGGCCGGCCGGCGCTCGCCCACGCGGGTGCTGGTGGCGGTGTCCTGGCTGATGGTGCCGCCCGCCGCGGCCCTGGCGGCGGCCCGTGAGGCCTGGCAATTCGGCCTGCTCTTCGGCCTGTTGTGTCTGCTCACGCCGCTGGCCACCGTGGTGTTGCAGGCCCGCATCATCCAGGTCACCCCTCCCGGACTCCAGGCCCGCACCGGCACCGTGCTGGCCACCGCGTCCGGCGCGGCCGCGGCCCTGGCACCGGCGCTCGCCGGGCTGTCCGCCGACCGGATCGGGCCCGCGGCCACCCTCGTGGGCTGCGCCGTCCTGCTGGCCGCGGTCGCGCTCCATGCGACCTGGGCGGCACCGGCCCTCACCCGCGGCACGGGGGAGGAGCCCGTATGAGCCCGAACGCGGCACGCCCCGCCGCGGCCCCGTCCGCCGGCACCGGCTTCCGGGTCTACCGGCCGGCGCTCCCCGAGGTCTGCCCGCGCGACCCGGCACGCATGGCTCTGGCCGCGGACGCCGGCGGCCGCTGCGAGATCTTCACCTGGGACGCCGCCACCGGCACCGCACGCCAGGTCACCGACACCCCGGACGGCACCCTGCACTGCGCCCTCGACGCCGACGCCCGGGTGTGGTGGTTCGCCGAGAACCGGCGCGGCGCCGGGCGCTGGTACTTCCAGGAGTTCGAGGGCGGGCCGCGGCTGCCCGGCCTGACCGGTCTGCCCCCGGGCCTGCCGCACGGACTCGCCGTCAGTCACGCCGGGACGGTGGCCATCGGCCTCGGCGACGGCCACGCCATGACCGTGCACCTCGGCCTTCCGGGCGGTCCGGCCCGGGCGGTGCACACCGTCGACGGCCATGCGCTGCTGGCGGGCATCTCGCCGTCCGGCGGGCTGCTGGTCCTGTCGGGCGCGGCCGGCTCCGACCGGGCGGTCACCCTCCTCACCTGCTCCGGGGCCCTGCTCGACCAGTTCTCCGGCCGCACCGGCCGACTGTGGGCGCTGGGCTTCGCACCGTCCCCGGCAGGCACCGAACTGCTGCTGGTCCAGGAGGCCGACGACCACTACCGGCTGGCCACGTGGCGGCCCGGCGCGGGGCTGCGAGTACAGGACTGGTGCCGGTTCGACACCGAGATCACCGCGCGCTGGTACCCCGAAGGGCGCCGGGTCCTCGTCCGCCAGGACCGCCACGGCCGCTCCACCCTCGCGGCCGCCGACCTCGACCGGCGCACCCTGACCCCGGTGCCGTCCCCGCCCGGCACCCTGCTCGATGCCGCCCCGCACCCGGGCGACGACGTGCACTACCTCTGGACCGACACGGCCACCCCGCCGCGGATGTGCTCCACCGCGGGCACCCGCCTCCCGGCGCTCACCACCCTGCCCGCCCGGGCACCCGGCCGGCACCGCGAGCTGTGGACCCCCGGCCCGGACGGGCCCGTCCACACCCTGTTCAGCGAACCGGACCCGGCCCCCGGCCGGCGGCCCCCGCTGGTGTTCCTGGTGCACGGCGGCCCCGCCGACCACGACCGCGACGCCTACGACCAGGAGGTGCACTCCCTGGTCGCCTCCGGGTTCGCGGTCGCCCGGGTCAACTACCGCGGCTCCACCGGATACGGGCCCCGCTGGCGCACCGCGTTCGGTGCGGGCGTCGGGCTCACCCAGGTCGCCGACCTCGTCGCGGTCCGTACCGATCTGCTGCGCCGCGGCCTGGCCCGCGAGGACGCGCTCGGTCTGTGGGGCACATCCTGGGGCGGCTACCTGGCGCTGCTGGCGCTCGGCACCCACCCGGACCTGTGGCAGGCGGGGGTCGCCGTCAAACCGGTCGCCGACTGCGTGGCGGCCCACCGTACCGGCACCCCCGCGCTGCGGGCCCTGGACGAGCGGCTGTTCGGCGGCACGCCCGACGACGTGCCCGAACGCTACGCGCGCAGCTCACCCCTCACCTACGCCGCCGAGGTCCGCGCCCCGCTGCTGGTGATCGCCGCCACCCTCGACGCCAAATGCCCGCCCGGCCAGGTGCGCGGCTACCTCACCGCCCTGCGGGAGGCCGGTGTGCCGCACGAGTCCCTGTGGCTGGAGACCGGCCACGACGGATACACCGGCGCACACCACGTCGCCGTACTGCGGCGCGCCATGGGCTTCCTGGACCAGCACCTGCGCCGTGCTCCCGCGGCCCGTCGAACTCCCCGTTCCGCAGCGGACGGGGTTCTCGGGGGCACCGGCCCATCCGGTGCCCCCGAGTGCACGACGCACGTTCCGTAATTCGCCAGAACAGGAGAACAGTCATGCAGAAGGACATCATCCACAACGACCCGCTCGAAGGCGACGAGGAGAACCGCCGGCCGAGCATCGGCATCACGGTGACCGTCCCGTTCCGCGCCGCTGAGGACACCGAGGAGGACTGATCCTCCCCGGCCGGCCCGGCGCCACCGGGCCGGCCGGACCGTGCACCGCACCGGCCGGCCGCCGGCCGCCCGCCACCCCATTCGCCGCCGTACGTGGAGCCGATATGCGTGTCCTGCTGGTCAATATGCCCTGGTCCCCGATCGATCTGCCCTCGCTCGCACTCGGAATCCTCAGACGAAGCGTCGACGAGCGCACCTCCGGACACGCCGAGGTCCTGCACGCCAACCTGGAGTTCACCGACTGGATCACCCGGCGTACCGCATTCACCGGGGAGGACTACCAGTTCTATGCGCTCTCCTCGTACTTCATGGGATGCGGCGACTGGGTGTTCTCCTCCGCGCTCTACGACGATCCCCAGTGGCGCGCCAAGGAGTTCAGCACGGCGATGCGCGGCAAACTGGGCGCGGAACGGTTGCAGATGTCGCACGAACTGCACCGCGTGGTACCGGAGTTCGTCCAGGAGATCGCCGGGCGGATCGTCGCGGCCGGTCCCGACGTCGTCGGCTTCACCTCCACCTTCCAGCAGAACACCGCGGCGCTGGCCGCCGCCAAATACGTCAAGCGCCTCGCCCCGCACATCAAGACCGTCATGGGCGGCGCCAACTGCGACGCCGAGCAGGGCGCCGCCGCCCACCGCAACTTCGACTTCCTGGACTTCGTGGTCCGCGGCGAGGGTGAAGCGGCCTTCCCGCAGCTTCTCACCGCCCTCGACGAGGGCACCGAGCTGTCCGCCGTCCCCGGGCTGTGCCACCGGCAGGCCGACGGCACCAGCACCGCCAACCCGATGAGCACCAGCCCGCTGCCGCCCGCCACCATCCTCCCGCCCGACTACAACGGCTACTTCGAGCGGCTGGCGGCCTCCGTGGCGAGCAACTGGGTGGAGCCCAAGCTCGTCGTCGAGGGGGCCCGCGGCTGCTGGTGGGGCGAGAAGCACCACTGCACCTTCTGCGGCCTCAACGGCTCGTTCATGCAGTTCCGCAGCAAGAGCCCCGAGACCTTCCTCGACGAGATCATGGACATGGCCCGCCGCCACCGGGTGCTGGACATGTACCTCGTCGACAACATCCTCGACATGGGCTACCTCACCACCGTCCTGCCCCGCATCATCGACAGCGGCTACGACCTGCGGATGCACATCGAGATCAAGGCGAACATGCGCCGCCCCCAGCTGCGCACCCTCGCCGAGGCCGGAATGATCTACGTCCAGCCGGGCATCGAGAGCCTGAACAGCCGGGTGCTCGACCTGATGGACAAGGGCGTGAGCGGCTGTCAGAACGTCCGGATGCTCCGCGACGGAGCCGAGACCGGACTCTCCGTCTGCTGGAACTACCTCCACGGCTTCCCCGGCGAGACCGCCGCCGACTACGAGCCCGTGATCGCCCAGATACCGGCACTGGAACACCTCAACCCGCCGGTCGACCGGTCCGCGCGCATCGCGATCGAACGCTTCAGCCCGTACTTCAACCGGCCCGAACTCGGCTTCACCGGCCTGCGCCCCGAGGTGCACTACCGCTTCACCTACGACCTGCCCGAGTCCGAACTGCTCGATCTGGCCTATGTCTTCGAGGCACCCGAACGCGGCATCACCGAGCCCACCGTCACCGCGCTCAACGAGGCCCTCGGCGCCTGGAAGAAGTACCACGCGGACGCCCGGCTCACCCACGCCGACCTCGGCGACCGCATCGTGCTGGTCAGCCGCCGCCGCGCCTTCGACTGGGGCGCCATGGAACTCACCGAGCCGCTGGAGACCGCGGCCTTCCGGCTCCTCGACCAGCCGCACGCCCCCGCCGCCCTCACCCGCAAGCTCGCCGCGCGGCTGCCGGCACACACCGTCGACGAGGCCGCCGTCCACGCCCTCCTCCAGCGCTGGGTGACGCTCGGGCTGGTCTTCACCGACGGCGGCCAGTACGTCCATCTGGCACCGGCGGCCGTCAACGAGGACCTGCTGCGGCTCGACTACATGCGCCACACCCATGCCGCCCCCGCCCCGCAGCAACAGCCGGACGACGCCGCCCGCGCCGTCGCCCACGTCTGACGCCGGTCCACAAGGAGACACGATGCACCGCACCGCCACCCCCACCGGGCCGACGCTCAGCGCCTGGCGGGACTACGACGAAGCCGCCTGCGCACTGCCGGGCATGAGCCTGGGCGCCCTCGTTCCGGCCGGCCCGCCGACGGAGCAGGCCGACCGGCTGTGGGAACTCGGCGTCCGCCGTGTGCGGTTCGCCGAGGACATCGACCTGACCGCGGTCGACGAGCCCGACGCCGCCGCGCACGCCGTCCAACGGCTGTGCCTGATCCGCGACCTGACGGCCCGCGCGGTCCTGGTGCAGTGGCGGCTGCGCCTGCCCGCGGAGCCCGACGACGGCTGGCGCGACCTCAGCCACCTCCAGCCGCCCGGGACCCTCACCGGCCCCGCCGACCCGGCGGCCGCGCTCACCCAGTGGCGCAGGGAGCACTATCTCTGCAAATGCCTGTGGCGCCAGGGCCCGGGTTTCGTCCAGATCCGCGACCGCCGGTGGGGCGACCTGCGCCGCTTCACCGCGGACGAGCCCGCGTACCGGGAGGCGATCGACACGCTGGCCTACGGCGCCCTGCAGTCGGCCGTGCCCGACGCCATCACCGCCGACTTCCTGGCGGAACGGCTGATCGCCCGCACCGGACCGCTGCTGTGGTGGCTGCCGTACCGCGTGAACCGGTGGCTCCAGGAGGCGATGGCCATTTGAACCCGGGCCGGCAGCCACCGCGGACCGGAGTCAGGGCGCGCTGGGCGTCCTCGGGCGGCGCCCCTCGGGCATCCGCTGCTCGAACCAGACGACCTTGCCCGTGCTCAACCGCGTCGCTCCCCAGCGCTGCGCCAACTGGTCGACCAGGAACAGGCCGCGCCCGCCCTCGTCACCTGCCTGCGCGCGCCGCATCCGGGGCACCTGCGGGGAATCGTCGCCCACCTCGCACCGCAGCACATCGGTGCGCAGCAGCCGCAGGGCGATCGGCCGGGAGGCGTAGCGCACCGCGTTCGTCACCACCTCGCTGACCATGAGCTCGGTCGCGTCCAGCATCGAGTCCAGCCCCCAGCGGTGCAGTGCCCGGCGGGTCAACTGCCGGGCCCGGCCCGCCGTTTCGGGCTGCGGGCTGAGGAACCAGTACGCGACATTGAGCGGCGGGAATCCGTCGAACCGGGCGGCGAGCAGCGCGACATCGTCGTCCAGGGTCTCCGGCTCCAGGATGTTCAGCACCGCGTCGCAGAGCATGTCCAGCGGCGGGGAACCGAGCGCCTCGGCGGCGGCTTGCAGACGGGCGCGCAGCAGCTCCACCCCTGCCCAGACATCCCGTTCCCGGGACTCGACAAGGCCGTCGGTGTACAGCAGCAGGGTCGCTCCGGTGGGCGCGGGCATCTCCACCGATTCGAAGGGCACGCCGCCCACCCCGATCGGTGCGCCGGGCGGGATCTGCAGCACCTCTCCGTAGCCGTCCGGGTGCAGCAGCACCGGGGGCGGATGGCCCGCGTCGGCGATCAGCAGCCGCTGCGCTATCGGGTCGTAGACGGCGTAGAGGCAGGTGGCCATGTGCTCGCTGCCCAGGCGCTGGGCCTGCTCGTCGAGGTGGTGCAGTACCTCCTCGGGCGGCAGGTCGAGCCCGGCGAGGGTCTGCACGGTGGTCCGTAGCTGGCCCATGATCGCGGCGGAGGTCATGGAGTGCCCCATGACGTCGCCGACGACCAGCGCGACGCGGTTGCCGGGCAGCGGAATCGCGTCGTACCAGTCGCCGCCCACCTGAGCGGTGTCGGAAGCCGGCAGATACCGGCTCGCCAGTCGGACGCCCGTGGTCCGGGGCAGCGACGAGGGCAGCATCGTGAGCTGGAGCGCGTCCGCCATGGAGGCCTCTTGGCCGGACTCCCGGGCCTTGTCGATGCCCAGCGCGGCATGGGTGGCCAGTTGGGAGGCGACGAGCAGATCGTCCTCCGCGAAGGCGGGCCGGCCGGTCCCGCGCAGCAGGGCGACGGTGCCCAGGACGTGCCGGCGGCCGTACAGCGGGGCGACGATCAGCCGCCGGCCCGGTGGCGTGGTCGCCGGCAGGCTCGCCACCGGCTCCAGCAGGGCGGTCACCGTGGGCACGAGCCCGGGGGCGTCGCCGAACACGGGCCGCCCCGCCAGCAGGATCCCGACGAACCGTCCGCGCACCGTCAGCGGCACGAACTCGGCGGTCCCCGCAGGCGCCTCGGTCACCGAAACCTCCGGCCCCTGGGCCATGCTGTCCAGCCGCAGGACGATCGGCCCGGCCGGCTCCGCTTCCCCGCTCGGCAGCGGATCCCGCAGGTGGACGAGGACCGCGTCGGCGAACGCGGGGATCGCCGCCCGGCACAGTTCCCCCAGCGTTTCGTCCCGGTCGCTGCCCCACGCGATCCGGCGCGTCGCGGATTCGAGGTAGCGCAGACGGTCCGTCTGCGCCTCGGGGCCACGCTCCGCTTCCCCGCGGGCACCCTCCGCAGGGCGCCCCCCGGATCCGGCGGGGAGCCTGCCGGGTCCGTGGTGGGGGGTGCGGGGCTCCATCACTCGTGGGTGTCCGTCACTCGTGGATGTCCGTCCTGTGGGTGCCAGGACATGCCGGCCTCAGTCGCGCCGCCGGCAGCGCAGAAAGAGCTGCTCCTCGGGCGGTACGTCCGAGATCGACGGGGCGTAGGTGTACGAGGTCTCCTCGACGACCCCGAAGTCCGCCGCCTCGATGACCGTGCGCAGGTCCTCCCGCAGATAGCCGGACACCCGGATGGTGTTGCCGAGGAACGGCATCGTGAAGTAGTCGACGTCGGCCTCCACCATCGCGAGCGCGAACAGGCCACCGGGGACCAGCAGGTCGTGGATCGTGTGCAGCGCGAGGGGGATCTCGGCACGCGGCAGCATCAGCAGGGAGAAGAACGCCGCGACCGCGTCGAAGCGGCCCAGGTCGTGGGGGCCGCCGGGCTCCAGATCGGCGATGTCCAGCCGGTGGAACGTTGCATCGGGCACATATTTCCGGGCGAGCGCGACCATCCCACGGGACAGATCGACGCCGACCACCTCGCACCCCGCGTCCACCAGCTGCCGGGCGGTCGGAAGGCCGGTTCCACAGCCGAGGTCGAGGACGCGGGAGCCGCCGGGCAGCGACCGGATCAGCCACTCGCCGGCCGCGAGCTGTCCCTCCTTGAACGGGAACGCCTCGTCATAGCGGTCACCGATCGCATCGAACGCCTCGGCCTGCCCCTCGCGGTCGGGCCGTACGTCCTCGCCACCGGTCTCGTCGCTCCCGTAGCCGGTCTCCAGGAATCCGTCGCTCACGAATTACGCCTCTTCACGTGCGTCTATTCGATTACTTCCATCATGCACCCCACCCCGGCCGCGGGCTCGTAGGGACCGCGTACGACACCACGGCCCGCATACCGCCGGCGCGGTGCGTGCTCCCTCGCCATGCCCCGGTGGCGACGACGGGGCATGGCCCGGTGGCGCACGACGGGGGACGCCGGACGAACGCGTCGCGCCGCCGCCCCGACGACCGCGGGCGGGCACCCGGCCTCTACGGCCGGAGCCCGCCCGACGGGAACGGTCCCGGTCAGCGGTCGCTGAGCATGCCGGCGCGCAGCTTGGTCAGGGTGCGGGTGAGCAGGCGGGAGACGTGCATCTGGGAGACGCCGAGCTCGGCGCCGATCTGGGACTGGGTCATCTCCTGCCCGAAGCGCAGCTCGATCAGCTGGCGCTCCCGCGCGTCGAGCTCCTGCAACAGCGGCGCGAGGGCATGCAGGTCCTCGACGGTCCCCATGGCCGGATCCTCCTCGCCCAGGACGTCGGCGAGGGCACGACGCTGGTGGGAGGGGTCGGGATCGGTGGGGGTGTCCAGCGAGCCGGCCGAGTAGCCGTTGGCCGCGACGATCCCCTCGATCACCTCGTCCTCCGACAGGTCCAGATGGGCGGCGAGTTCCTGGACCGTGGGGTCGCGGTCGAGCTGGACGTGCAGCTCTTCCTTGGCCTTCGCCAGATCGCTGCGCAGCTCCTGCAGCCGGCGCGGGACGTGCACCGCCCAGCCGGTGTCGCGGAAGAAGCGCTTGATCTCGCCGAGGATGTAGGGCACGGCGAAGGTGGAGAACTCGACCTCACGGGAGAGGTCGAAGCGGTCGATGGCCTTGATCAGTCCGATCGTGCCGACCTGGATGATGTCTTCCATGTCGTCGCCACGATTGCGGTAGCGACGCGCGACGTAGCGCACCATCGACATGTTCATCTCGATGAGCGTGTTCCGTGCGTACTGGTACTCGTGCGTGCCCTCGTCGAGGAACCGCAGCCGGTCGAAGAACTGCTTCGACAGCTCCCTCGCGTCCCTCGGGGCCACCGTGCTGGGGCACTCCACCTCCGGCAGTTCTGTGGCCAGGTCGGAGTGCTGCTCGGTTGTGGTGTCGTTCACGACGGTGGTCATCATGCCTCCCTGCGCATCCGGCACACGCGAACGCACAGCGGCCGCCTACCCAGCAAGAACACTCTCATGCGGATGACTTGCCAGTTCAGCGCCCGGTCTCGGCGTTCGTACAGGTGCCGAGCCCGCCGCGCCACGAGGCGCACGACCCCGTTCACTCGCCGGGGGTGTCGCCGGCCTCCGGCCCGGACGCCGCCGCATCCGGCAGCGCGGCCGCCGCGAGCGCGAAGAGCGCCTCCTCGGGGCTGGCGTGCACGGGCATGGTCACACTGATCCCGGTGAGGTCGAGCAGACGCAGGACTTCGGGGGACACCGCGGCCAGCCGCAGACTTCCCTCGACCCGCTTGGCGTCGTTGCCCGCCCGAATCAGGACGCTCAGGCCGGAGGAATCCATGAACGGGACGGCCCGCAGGTCGACCACGAGGTGCTGCCGGCCGTGCACGAGCTGGTTGGCGAGCTGATGATGAAGCACGGTGCCGGTCTCCGTGTCCAGCTCCCCTTGGACGGCCACGACCGCCACCTGCGGATCGATGACGGACACCTCGACGCTCAACTCATCGGTCTTCACCACGCGCCCCTCCCCTTGTCCATTGATCAACGGTGGCCCTCGTGTACCCACTCCTCTTCTCTTCAGTCGGAGCGGCACGAGGCGGGGCGGGGAGCGGCAGATACGGCGGCCGTCATATTGCCCACCGGCCGTCAACTCCCTTGTATAGAGCGGAAGTTGACTAGCATGGCGCTCCGGCGACGGCGGGGGAGTGGGGCGGGGGCGGTGCGCGCCGTCGTTCAGCCCACGTGGACGTGGGGGCGGCGGGCCCGGTCGGGTTCGGCCTCGCGGAGGACCTCGCGGGTGACGGGGGCGACCTCGCCCTGGCCGAACAGGAAGAAGCGCAGGAACTGGGCGAAGGGGTTGCCTTCGGTCCACTCGAAGTAGATGTGCGGCCGATGTCCGGTGGCATCGCGTACGTGCAGCAGCAGAGCGGCCAGGGCGTTGGAGACGGCGGGGCTCTCCAGGCAGAGCACGCGGTAGCGGTTGTGCAGCACCTCGCCGCGTACCTGCAGTTCGCTCTCGAACTCGGACGGGTCGCCGACGGTGACCTCGACGAAGATGAAGTCCTCGGACGTCGGGATGTCGTTGTCCGTGCGGATCTGCTGGAGCTTGTCGCGGTACTCGGCGATGTCACGCTGGTCGGGCTCGTTCGCGATGAAGCGGATCTTGCGCTGGGCGATATCGCGGATGAACCGCTGTGCGATGTCGTCGAGCACCACGCTGGTCACCCGCAGTTCGAAGGAGCGGGCGAGGCGGGAGAGGAACGACAGCAGAATGATGCCGGTGATGAAGCAGGCGCCGATCTTGACGCCGTCGGGGCGCTCGATGATGTTCGCGATCGTGGTGTAGACGAACACCAGGGCGATCAAGGCGAAGCCGAGCCACCAGCCGTGCTCGCGGGCGCGCCGGGCGGCGATGGTCACCGCGATCGCGGCGGAGCTGATCAGGACCAGGACGCCGGTGGCGTAGGCGCCGCCCTGGGCGTCCACGTTGGCGTCGAAGAGCCAGGTCACGAGGAACGCGATCAGGGTGAAGACCAGCACCATCGGACGGACCGCCCGGGCCCAGTGGGGCGCCATGCCGTAGCGCGGCAGATACTGCGGCATCAGGTTGAGCAGGCCGGCCATGGCCGAGGCGCCGGCGAACCACAGGATGGCGATGGTGGACACGTCGTAGACTGTGCCGAACGCGGAGCCCAGATACTCATGGGCCAGATAGGCCAGGGCACGCCCGTTGGCCGAACCACCGGGCTGGAACGCTTCCTTGGGGATGAGCAGGGTCGTCACGAAGCTGGTGATGATGAGGAAGACGCTCATGATGACGGCAGCGGTGGTGAGCAGCTTCTTCGCCCCGCGGATCCGCCCGACCGGCCGTTCCTCGGTGTCGGACGGGTCGCCCTCGATATGGGGCATGACCGCCACGCCGGTCTCGAAGCCGGACAGGCCCAGCGCCAGCTTCGGGAAGACCAGCAGCGCCACGCCGATCATCGCCAGGACGTTGCCGTGCTCGGCGGTCAGCGCCTGGGACCAGTCGGGGATGACCTGCGCGGCGGTGATCACATGCCACAGTCCGACGACGACCACGACCGCGTTGAGCCCCAGATAGAGGGCCACGAGGACGACCGCCACCCCGATCGCCTCCAGGAAGCCCTTGAGGAACACCGCACCGAGCAGCGCGATCAGGACCAGTGTGATGACCAATTGCCGGTGCTGAAGGACGGTGCTGACGTGCGGGTTCTCCACCAGGTGGGTGGCGGCGTCGGCCGCCGACAGGGTGATGGTGATGAGGAAGTCGGTGGCGGCGAAACCCAGCAGGGTCAGGACGAACAGCTTGCCCTTCCAGAAGGTCAGCAGCCGCTCCAGCATCGCGATCGACCCCTGGCCGTGCGGACTCTCCTCGGCCACCCGCCGGTAGACCGGCAGCGCCCCGGCGAGCGTCACCACGACCAGCACGACGGTGGCCACCGGCGACAGCAGTCCCGCAGCCAGAGCGGCGATGCCCGGCTGATAGCCGAGGGTGGAGAAGTAGTCCACACCGGTCAGGCACATCACCCGCCACCACCGCTGCCCCCGTACGACCCCCTGCGGGGTGGCATGCGGGCCGGGGTGGTGCTTGGCCATGTCGGCCAGCCCCTCCAGCATCCACGCCCGGAAGCGATGCCGCACTGCGGTCCCGGACGAACCGGCAGGGGCGGAGGCGGCCATCGTGTGCTCCTGTCGTACCGCGAAAGGATCAAGCCATCTACGAGACGGCCACGTCAGGGTACGCATTGACAGCCTGCCCACCAGGTGTTCACCGACGTGGCGGCCGCGTGTCCACCGGAGTGGTGGCACGGACGCCGGGGAGCCGCCGGGCGCGGACGCCGGAGGGGAGCCGGGCGCGGCGAGGCGGGGATGCTTCCCGCGCTCGGGCGCGCGTCCCCCTGGCCGTCCGGTTGCCGACTCACCTGCAAAGTCGTCAACAGGCCGGGGGAGAGGCGTAGTTGGCCGCCGGTGCCGATGTCCGCCCACGGCTCCGAAGCGGACCGCCGCGTCCCCCAACCTCTCGGAGGTTACCGAGGGGAAACCTCAGATCTCACGCAAACCTTGCAGCTCAGCGTTGATCCGCCACTCGAACGGTGCCAGGGTTTCGGGAATTCCCTGCACACCACAGCGAAATCCTGGAGGCCGTATGGCTGTCCGTCGTGCCGCTGTCGCTGCCGCGTCCGCGGCAGCGCTCAGTCTTTCCCTGCTGGCCACGTCCTGCAGTGCCGGTGGGACCGCGTCCGCGGCCGACGCCACACCGCCGGCGCCCGCGAAGAAGGCGGTTGCCACCGGCAGCGGCGGCGCGGTGTCCAGCGTCAACCCGTATGCCTCCCGCGCGGGGCTGGAGGTGCTGCGCAAGGGAGGCAACGCCGTGGACGCGGCGGTGGCAACCGCTGCCGCCCTCGGCGTGGTCGAGCCCTACTCCGCGGGAGTGGGGGGCGGCGGCTACATGGTCTACTACGACGCCAAGACCAAGAAGGTGCGCACCATCGACGGCCGGGAGACCGCGCCGGCCACCATGCGCGCCGACTCGTTCCTCGACCCCAAGACCGGTAAGCCGCTGCCCACCGAGGACGCGATCAACTCGGGGCTGTCGGTCGGCGTCCCGGGCACACCGGCCACCTGGGACAAGGCGCTCAAGAGCTGGGGCACGGTCTCCTTGGCGAACGCCCTGCGCCCGGCCACCCGGATCGCCGACGACGGCTTCGTGGTCAACAAGGAGTTCCGGGCCCAGACGGCCATGAACGAGAAGCGCTTCCGCGACATCAAGTCCACCACGGACCTGTTCCTGCCCAAGGGCAAGCTCCCCGTGGTCGGCTCGCGCTTCCGCAACCCCGACCTCGCCCGGACCTACCGGCAGCTCGCCGGTGACGGCGTGGACGCGCTCTACCGCGGCAGCATAGGCCGCGACGTGGTGCGGACCGTCCAGAAGCCGCCGGTGGCATCCGGCGCCCACCACCAGGCCCGGCCCGGCCTGATGAAGCCGGACGACCTCGCCCGCTACACGACCGAACGCCGGGACCCGACCCGGATCACGTACCACGGGCTGGACGTCTACTCCATGGCGCCGTCCTCGGCGGGCGGCACCACGGTCGGCGAGGCGCTGAACATCCTGGACAACTTCCACCTCTCGAAGGCCGACAGGACGCAGGCCCTGCACCACTACCTGGAGGCCAGCCGGATCTCCTTCGCGGACCGTAACCGCTGGGTGGGCGACCCGGCGTTCTCGGACGTGCCCACCAAGCCCCTGCTCGCCAAGGAGTTCGCCAAGAGCCGGGCCTGCCTGATCCGTTCCGACAAGGCACTGACCAGCCCGCTGGCCCCGGCGGACCCCCGCCACCCGGACTCGGGCTGCCAGGGGAAGACCGGGAACAAGCAACCGCACGAGGGGCCCTCGACCACGCATCTGGTCACCGCGGACCGTTGGGGCAACGTCGTCTCCTACACCCTGACGATCGAGCAGACCGGTGGCTCGGCCATCACCGTGCCCGGCCGCGGATTCCTGCTCAACAACGAGCTGACCGACTTCGACTTCGCGCCCCTCACCAAGGGGACGCCGGACCCGAACCTGCCGGGCCCGGGCAAGCGTCCGCGCAGCAGCATGTCGCCGACGATCGTCCTGCGGGACGGCAAGCCGATGATGGCCGTCGGTTCGCCGGGCGGCGCCACGATCATCACCACCGTGCTGCAGACCCTGGTCAACCGTCTGGACCTCGGCATGTCGCTGCCGGAGGCGGTCGCCGCACCGCGTATCTCGCAGCGGAACGCGGCGCAGACGGAAGCCGAACCGGCCTTCCTCGACTCTCCCGAGCGCAAGAAGCTGGAGGCGATGGGGCACCGGTTCGTCCTGGCCCCGAAGGCCTTCACCCCCTCACCGGAGATCGGGGCGGTGGCCGCGCTGGAGTTCCTGCCCCGCGGCAAGATCACGGCGGTGGCCGAACCCAAGCGCCGTGGCGGCGGCTCGGCCATGGTGCTGCACGAGTCCCGCTGACGCCCGGTCGTCCCCCTGCGCCGTGACGCGGAGGGGGACGGCGCCGCGTTCCGAGCAGTCCGACCAGCCAGAAGCCCGACCAGCCCGCGCGGCCTTCAGTCACCGGCCGTCAGACATCGGCCGTCAGACATCGACTGTCAGACGTCGGTCTTCAGACGCCGGCCGGCTGCCCGGGCGCGACCCTCGGGGCCAGCCGGGCGGCGCGCCGGCGCACCAGGATGTTCTGCGTCCCCAGGCCGATCGCCAGGTACGCATACAGCGACGCGGCGCCCAGCACCCCGGTTCCGGCCGCATGGTCGATCCACCGGCCCAGCGCGACGTGCGCGACCACCGCCACCAGCCAGAGCCCGGTGGTGGCCGCCGTCCCCTTGCGCAACACCTCGTCCCGGGGGCCGTCCGGGGTGCCGTGCCACACCCGTACGGTCCGTGCCCTGGCCGCCCCAAAACCCGCCGCGACGGCCAGGCTCGCCACCAGGAGGACGACGGCCAGGGCGCTCAGCGGGTGGTCCTTGAGAACCGAGGCGATCCCGAAGGCGATCCCCACGGCACCCAGCACACCGAGGACGGCCGGCCCGACCAGCGAGCCCTTACGGCGTACCGGGCGGGTGCGTAACTGCCGCCGTATCACCAGACCGACGACCACCGCCGCTATGACGAGCGTGGCCCCGCCGTTCGTGCTCTGCATGCGTCAACTCCCCGTTGTGGCACCGCGCCAGGCCGGCAGTGCGAAGAGCCCATTGTGCGCGCATGCGCATGGCGTCGCGGGCGCGGGATCACGGATGCGCGGGCCGGACGGCGGCCGGGGGCGGGGGCCGGCGCGCGGGGGGGACGCGGGGCGGCCCGGCCCGGGCCGGACCCGAAAAAGGACGGAAAAAGGAAGGGGGCCGGGGCGGGACCCCCGCCGCGGCCCCCCGCCGTGGGGGTGGGGGCGGTTCAGCCCGCGAGCCCCATGTCCGTCGCCTCGGCGGACGGCGTCACGTCGGCGG
>NZ_SDIF01000130.1 GCF_004122735.1 Streptomyces sioyaensis
GGGCGGAGGAGGGGCGGGCCGAGGGAGTAGAGGAGAGGGAGGAGGCCAAGAAGGTGGTGGAGGCGGAGGTATCGGCGCTGTACACCGCTGCGTCCACCCCGGGTAAGTCGTCCAGCTGGTCGCCCGGTCCGGTGGTGGTTCCGCGTGGCCCGGCCGTGGTCCCGCCCGTCCTGGCGGCACCCGGACCCTCCACGTGGA
Organism: Streptomyces sioyaensis; assembly: GCF_004122735.1. Taxonomy (GTDB): domain Bacteria; phylum Actinomycetota; class Actinomycetes; order Streptomycetales; family Streptomycetaceae; genus Streptomyces; species Streptomyces sioyaensis. Next base: position 199 of record NZ_SDIF01000130.1, read on the forward strand.
CGGGACCGGCACCACCCACCCCGCCGTCGTCCCTGCTGCCGCGGGTGCCGTAGCCCCTTCCGTAGTAGCCACTGCCGGTGTCCTCGCCCGCGTCCTTCTCCCCGTCCTTCTCCCCGTCGGGCAGTGACACGTACGGCCGAACGCGCAGCGGATCGAAGTCGTCCGCGCCGACCGCCGCGCACAGACAGGCCGGCCGGCCGTCGCCGCGTACCGGGGCGGAGCAGTGCGGGCAGTTCCGTGCCGTCACGAGTGGTCCCTCCCTCGACGCCTCGAACCGGCAGCGATTATCCAGACGTCACCCGCCCCGCGCAGGCGCTCGACGACATCCGTCCGGCCCGCCCTGGCCGTCCCCCGTACGGCCCCGGATAGCGGACACCGCTCGGCGGGCCATATCCGGCACCTCCGCCCAGGATGGAAGAAGTCCGAAGGCCGGTCCCCATGGGAAGGAAGGGCCACCCCGCGCCCCGGCACCCGGTACCTCGGCACCCCGGCACAGAGGGAGAGGCTCATGGCGCAGGACACCAGCGCTCCTGCCGTCCCCGGCGAGATCCGGTCCCGTCGGACGATCCTCGTCGCGATCGGCGCGCTGTTGCTCGGCATGCTCCTCGCGGCGCTCGACCAGACCATCGTGGCCACCGCACTGCCCACCATCGTCAGCGAACTCGGCGGCCTCGACCATCTGTCCTGGGTGGTGACCGCCTACCTCCTGGCGTCCACCGCGGCGACGCCCTTGTGGGGCAAGCTCGGTGACCAGTACGGCCGCAAGAAGCTGTTCCAGACCGCCATCGTGATCTTCCTGATCGGCTCGGTGCTGTGCGGTATCGCGCAGAACATCGGGGAGCTGATCGCCTTCCGGGCACTTCAGGGGCTGGGTGGCGGCGGCCTGATCGTGCTGTCGATGGCGATCGTCGGGGACATCGTGCCGCCCCGCGAACGCGGAAGGTACCAGGGCCTGTTCGGCTTCGTCTTCGGCGGTGCGAGCGTGCTCGGTCCGCTGCTCGGCGGCCTGTTCGTGGATCACCTCAGCTGGCGCTGGGTGTTCTACATCAACGTGCCCGTCGGCATCGTCGCGCTCGCCGTCATCGCCGCCGTGCTGCACCTCCCGCGCAGCCGTACCCGGCACCGGATCGACTACCTGGGCACCGTCACCATCGCCGCGGGCGCCGCCTGCTTCGTGCTGATGGCCTCGCTCGGCGGCGTCAGCTACCCCTGGGGCTCCTGGCAGATCATCGGGTTCGGTGTCCTCGGCGCCGTGCTGCTGGCGGTGTTCGTGGTCATCGAGCGCCGGGCCGCCGAGCCCGTGCTGCCGCTGCGGCTGTTCCGGCTGCGCACCTTCACGCTCACCGCCGTCATCGGCTTCGTCATCGGCTTCGCGATGTTCGGCTCGATGACGTTCCTCCCGACGTTTCTTCAGGTCGTGCAGGGCGTGACACCGACCTTGTCCGGTGTCCACATGCTGCCGATGGTGCTCGGCATGCTGCTGGCCTCCACCGGCTCCGGCCAGATCGTCAGCCGCACCGGCCACTACAAGGTCTTCCCGATCGCCGGCACCGGCGTCGTGGTGATCGGCCTGCTGTTGCTGCACCGGCTCGAACCGTCCAGCGGCGTCGCCGAGATGAGCGTCTGCTTCTTCGTCTTCGGCTTCGGGCTGGGCCTGGTCATGCAGGTGCTGGTGCTCATCGCGCAGAACGCCGTCCCCTACCGGGACCTGGGCGTCGCCACCTCCGGCGCCACCTTCTTCCGCTCCATCGGCGCCTCGTTCGGCGTCTCCCTCTTCGGCACGGTCTTCGCCAACAACCTCCGCCCGCGGATCGCCGCGGCCCTCGCCGGACGCCCCCTGCCGGCGGGCGTCGACCCGGCGCGGATCGCCGAGGATCCGCGGACCGTGGCACGGCTGCCGGCCGGCGAGCTCGCCGGTGTCCTGAACGCCTACTCCGTCTCCATCACCGATGTCTTCCTCTACGCCGTCCCGCTGGTCCTGGTGGCGTTCGTGCTGGCCTGGTTCCTCAAGGAGGAACCGCTGCGCAGGAGTGTCACGGCCCCCGACACCAGCGAGGTGATCTCCTCCAACCCTGTCGAACGGTCCTCACGCGACGAATGCGCCCGTGCGCTGTCCAAACTCGGCAGCCTGGAGGGCCGGAAACACATCTACGAGAAGATCACCGCCCGGGCCGGACTCGACCTCAAACCGGCCGCCAGTTGGCTCATCCTGCGCATCCACCGCTACGGCTCGGTGGAGCCGGGGCTGCTCGCCGAACGCAGCACCGTTCCGCTCGGAGTGGTGGCCGAGGGCGTCCGGCAGATCGAGGAGCGCGGACTCGCCTTCCGCGACGGACTGTTGCTGCAGCTCACCGACCGCGGACGGGAGGGCGCGGACCGGCTCTCGGCGGCCCGTCAGGAGTCGCTCGCGGAGCTGCTGGGCGACTGGTGGACCAGGGACCGGCCCACCGACCTCACCGAACTCGTCCGGGAGCTGACGGCGGAGCTGTGCGGCTCGGACGCCGAGGAGCCGCACAACGGCGACGCCCGACAACCCCTGCCCCGCACCCATCCGCCTGCCCCACACCCACCCGACCGGGCGAAGTGAGCCGGATCGTAGGGGGGTTGAGGGGCACGGGCACGGGCGTCATGGATACGGGCGTGGGCTTGGGCACGGGCATGCGCACGGGGGTGGGCAGGGGCATGGGTACGGGCCGGTCCGGCGCCGGTCCGCACGCTCAGCCGGGCTCAGGGCCGCCGGCCAGCCGCTTCTCGAAGAAGATCTCCGCGTAGGGGTCGTCGTGGTACGGCTCGATCTCCGCGAAGCCGTGCCGCCGGTAGAGCGCGACCGCCTCCACCAGGTCCCGCCGGGTGTCCAGCCGGATCCGCTCGGCGCCCAGCCGCGCCGCGGCCGACTCGGCCGCCGTCAGCAGCCGCCCCGCGCCGTCCCGCCCGCGCCAGGGGGCCCGGACGAACATCTGCTTGAGCTCCGCGGTACGCGCGTCCAGCAGCCGCACCCCGGCGCAGCCCGCCACCACCCCACCCGCCCGGGCCACCAGCAGCACCCCGCGCGGGGGCATCAGATCGGCACTGGGGTACTCCGCCAGCCCCTCCTCGATCTCCTGCGGCGTCGACCGGCGGCCCTCGTACAGCGTGAAGTAGCGGTCGGCCACCTCGGTGTAGTACTCGCGCAACAGCGCCCCGGCGTCCGGCGACCCGGCCGCCTCCGCACGGACGGTCCAGGGGGGATGAAGAGCGGCGGCATCACGCATGGCGCCATTGTCACGACCGGAACGCCGTGCCGCGCAACGGATTTCCGATGCTGCCGCCGACAGCTCACCCCTGCCGGGGCCCGGCCTGCTGCACCACCTCGAACGACCACAGGGTCGACCCGGACGCGGCAGGCTTGGGCCGCTCCGCGCCGTCGGCGCCGGTAGGCCACATCCACCTCTGCATGACGCCGCCCCCGATGGCGTCCGTCGCTGGGAGCTGCTGCAGGCCCGGACTCTCAGAAGGCTCCTCACCAACAAGCTTACTGTTGAAGGTTTTTAGGGCACATGTTTGCCCTCTTCTTACACGCTCTTGAGCAGAGTCTGATGGGCTGTCGTGGCGCATTGCCGAGGGGGGAATTATGGCGATTGAGCTGCCTGATGAGGTGGTGTCGTTCCTTCAGTTCATCGGGGTGAACTGGCCGAACGTCAATGAGGACAAAGTTCGCGAATTTGCGTCCCATGTCAGGGACTTCGCCCAGAAGCTGGACGACACCCACAAGGACTCGACCGCGACCATCCATCAAATGGCCGAGGTGTATCAGGGGGCGTCGTACGAGGCGCTGCTGGCCAAGTGGGGGCAGCTTTCAGGCAGCCATATGACGGAGCTGGTCAACGCCTGCCACACGGTGGCCTCCGCACTGGATATCGCGGCGGACACCATCGTGGCGATGAAGATGGAAGCGATCACCGAACTCATCGTGCTGGCCATCACGTTCGTGGCCGACCAGGCGGCAGCGGTTGCCACCCTCGGGATCGCGGAGGCGGCCGAGGCGCTGGTCATCGCGGCCGGCAAGAAGCTCGTGAACTTCCTTGAGCAGCAGTTGGAGCAGTACATCATCGGCCAGGTCATCGAGGCGGCGATCGATCCCTTGGTGGCGGTGGTCGGCAAGGCGGTGAGCGGCATGGTTTTCCAGTCCGCCGAGTCGGCGCTCGGTGTCTCCGCCGGGGGTGGGGGTGGTGTGGGGGAGAGTTTCTCCATCCATCCGGAGGAGTTGCACAAGCGCGCCGAGTTGTTTCGCGGGCATGCGCGGTCGGTGGCGTCGCACGCCGCTGAGTTCGAGTCGAAGGCTGCGGCGGTGAGCTTCGAGTGAGCAACCGGATTGTCAAGGCGCTTGAGGACGGCGCGGAGAAGCTGGGCAAGACCCTGGCCAAGGATGCGAGCAAGGCCGTACAGGACCTGTACCACGGGGCGGGGGACCGGCTGAAGAAGGTCGCCACCAACCACGCGGAGAACGACGCCAAGCACGCCGCGGAACTCAACAAGCTCCTCAAGGGCAATAAGCACGACATGCCGCACGCCCCGCACACCACGAGTGGCGGCGGCCGTCACGGCAGCGGTGGTGCCTCCCGTGGCGCCCGTGACGAAGCCGAGTCGGGCCACGCCAACGACAAGACCCGTCGCGACGAGAGCAAATGCACCGACGGCACCGACCCCGTCGACCTGGCGTCGGGCAAGGTGTTCTTGTCCCAGAGCGACATCACCCTGCCCGGCGCCCTGCCGCTGACCTTCACCCGCAAGTACGAGTCCTCGACCCGTATTGGCCGCTACATCGGCCCCTCTTGGTCCTCCACCGTCGACCAGCACCTGGAGATCGACGACGACGAGGTCATCTTCGTCACGGAGACCGGCATGCTGCTTCGCTACCCGGTCCCGGAGACGGGTGAGCGGGTACTGCCGCAGGACGGTCCGCGCTGGCCGCTTATGCGAACGGTCCAGGGCGACTGGGCGGTCAACGACCCGGAGACGGGGCAGACTCGCTACTTCAGCGACGCCCTGCACGCGCCCGGCACAGCTCTGCCTGATGAGATCACGGACCGCAACGGGCACCGGATCACGTTCGACTACGCGGACGAGACCGGCATCCCGTACGCGATCCGGCACAGCGCCGGCTACGAGCTCAAGCTGACATGCGACGAAGAGGGCCGCCTCACCGCCCTGCACCTGGTCGGCGCGGCTGAGGGGGGCTCGGACCAGCTGATCAGGTCCTACGAGCACGACCAGGCAGGCGACCTCATCGCCGTCACCAACTCCACCGGCGCGGTGACCCGGTTCGAGTACGACACCGAGCACCGGATGACCGCCTGGGCCGACTCCAACGACTCCCGCTACGAGTACACCTACGACCACCGCCACCGTTGCACCAGCCAGTCTGGCGCCGAAGGGCACGTGGCGAACAGGTTCGCCTACAGCGAGCCCGATGCGGAGAACGACCACCGCACCACCACACTCATCGACGGGCAGGGCGCCGTCACCCGGTACCTCATCAATGACCGACTCCAGGTCGTCGCCATCACCGACCCGCTCGGCAACACCTCACGCACCACCTACGACACGCACGACAACCCTCTACAGATCACCGACCCGCTGAACGGCATGACCCACCTGACGCATGATGAGGGCGGGCACCTCCTCTCCGTCATCCGTCCGGACGGCTCGACTACCTCGGCCAGCTACACCGACCTCGGCCTCCCGGCGGAGGTCACCAGTGCGGACGGCCAGATAGTCCGTCAGGAGTACGACACCAAAGGCAACCGGATCGCTGTCACGGACCCGGCCGGCCACACCACCCGCTTCGCTCATGACAACTACGGCCACGTCACCTCGGTCACCGATCCGCTGGGCAACGTCACCCGTATCGAGTGCGACATGGCGGGACTCCCGCTCACCGTCACCGACCCGCTCGGTGCCGTCACACATTTCGGCCGCGACCGCTTCGGCCGCACCACCTCCGTCACCGACCCGCTCGGTCACATCACCCGCTATCGCTGGACACCCGAAGGGCTCCTCGCACACCGTCTGAACCCGGACACCAGCGAGGAATCCTGGACCTATGACGGCGAGGGCAACTGCACCTCCCACACCGACCCCATGGGCCGGACCACCACCTACGAGTACGGGCATTTCGACCAGTTGAAGGCGCGCACGGATCCGGACGGTGCACGCCACCAGTTCGTGCACGACACCGCGCTACAACTCAGGGAGGTCATCAACCCTCAGGGCCTGACCTGGCGCTACGAATACGACGCAGCAGGCCGCTTGATATCCGAGACGGACTTCGATGCCCGCACTCATACCTATTCGTACGACGCGGCAGACCGGCTGACTTCACGCACCACGCCGCTCGGTCACGCGATCCACTTCACCTACGACGCTCTGGGCCGTACCGCCACCAAGGTCGTCGACGGCGAGGTCACCACCTACCACTACGACGCTGCCGGGCGCGCGACCCAGATCATCGGGCCGGACAGCGCACTCTCCTACCACCATGACGAGTTCGGGCGTGTGGTGGCCGAGACGGTGAACGGCCGCACCACCACCTTCGCCTACGACGCCTTGGGCCGTCGAATATCCCGCACCACCCCCACCGGAGCGGTGAGCCGATGGACCTACGACGCAGCCGGACAACGAACCGGACTCGACGTCTCCGGACGCACCCTGACCTTCGTCCACGACGCACTCGGCCAGGAACTCTCCCGCACCCTGGGTGACATCACCGTCGCCCACAGCTTCGACGCCGCTGGCCGTCTCACCGGTCAGCACGTCACCTCGGGCGCTGAGACCGTCCAGCACCGCAGGTACACCTACCGCGCGGACGGACATCTCACCGGCATCGACGACCACCTCAACGGCGGTCGCCGCTTCGAACTCGACACCGGCGGCCGGGTCACCACCGTCTCCGCCCACAACTGGACCGAGACCTACGCCTACGACACGGCCGGAAACCAGACCCACGCCGCCTGGCCCGACCGCCACCCGGTCGCCGAGGCCCGGGGTGAGCGCACCTACACCGGCACCCGCCTGGATCGCGCGGGGGGCATCCGCTACGAATACGACGCGGCCGGACGCACGATTCTGCGTCAGAAGACCCGCCTCTCCCGCAAGGCCGACACCTGGCGCTACACCTGGGACACGAACGACCGCCTGATCGGCTGCACCACCCCCGACGGCACCTGCTGGAAGTACACCTACGACCCTCTCGGCCGCCGCTCGTCAAAACAGCGTCTCGCCGAAGACCAGCAAACGGTCGTGGAGCGGGTGGACTTCACCTGGGACGGCGCCACCCTTTGCGAACAGACCACCACGAGCGGCCTGACCCTTACCTGGGACCACCAGGGGTTCGTTCCGTTGGTTCAGCGGGAACGCAAACACCTCTCCGACACACAGGTCGACGAACGCTTCTTCGCGATCGTCACCGACATCATCGGTACGCCCACCGAACTCCTTGATGAGCAGGGCCACATAGCCGCCCGTACCCGAACCACACTGTGGGGCTCCACCACATGGAGCGCCGACGCGACCGCCCACACTCCTCTCCGCTTTCCCGGGCAGTACTTCGACCCTGAAACCCAGCTCCACCACAACTACTTCCGGACTTACGACCCCGAAACCGCCCGCTACCTCACGCCGGACCCCCTCGGGCTCGGGCCCGCCCCCAATCCGGCCGCATACGTCATCAACCCCCACACTTGGAGTGACCCGTTCGGACTTTCCCCGGAGGGCGAGCACGAGTGGGCCGATCCGGCGGATATCAATTTCTCTCAGCGTACGGTTTCGCCGCACGACTATGCCGACCGCATGCGTGCCGGGGAATGGGACTGGAAGCGTCCGGGGGCGGGGCTCACCGTCATGGAAGTCGACGGTCAGCTCGTCAGCTACGACAACCGGCGGCTCGACGCCGCCCGGGAAATAGGCGAGCCTGTTACGATCCACAGGGTCAATCCCAATGACCCGTACCCGCCATCGCCCAACGGCGTCACTTGGAAAGAAGCCTTCCGAAAGCGTATGAACTCCGGGCTCAACAGGGATGCCCAAGGTAATCCCGTTCCGCCTACGGGGCTTACGGAACGGCCGCCACATACGCACGTCTCAAAGCGTAAGAAGAAGAGCGGATGCAAGAAGAAAAATTGAGTGCGATCGAGCGCCTCTGGGCGGAATACCAGTTGCCGGACCTTGACGGTCTCCACTTCCCTGACGGGCGATCATACGAAGTCTCCCTCGATGTCGACGCAGCGAGCGGAATGAGGCTCGGGGGAGCCTTCGATCTCGAAGAGGTGCTGGCGGAGGACCCGGACTGGGTGACTGACATCGGCAGGAACCGATCGGTTCCTCTGGCGGATGGAGGATTTCTCTGGGCTGGCGAGGGGGTGTCCCACGGATCGTACGGCTTCTGTGGACGGCTGCATGCCGATCACACCCTGGTCTGGGCCCTCTTCTTCGAGGATTCCAACCCTTTCACCGACATCCGAGTTTCGGGGAACACCGCCGTTTTTCGCTCCACCTCCGGGGTGTCGATTACCGTTGACATCGACGATCCGCTCCGTCCCGCAGTCGCGTAGGCGTCCTTGATGAACCATCAGGAATTCCTCACGGTTTGCCGATGGAGGCGTTGAGTCAGTCGGGCCCGCCGAGCTTGTGCCTGGGTGCCTGTGTGATGCCGGGGGCGCCGGCCAGCTCGTGAGGGGCTGGGTCCGACGCCCCGGCTGAGCGGCGGCGATCAGTGGCTCTGTTTGTGACAAGCCCTGCCACGGCTGAGATCACGATGGAGAGCCGTAGCAGACTGTGCTCCGCAGTCGGTCACTCCAAGTGCGGAGCCCAGGAGCGGACGCTGCGATGAGCCACCACTGTGGGACTTATTCGCTCTTGGGTGCTGCCTGTTGCACGACCTCGAACGACCACACCGTGGAGCCGCTGGCGGCAGGCTTCGGCCGGTCGCTGCCCCCCTGGTGGGCCGCCTTCATGGGCCCTTCCATCCACGCCTGGAACGACTTCTCATCACGCCACCGCGTGTACACCAGGTAGTTGTCGGTGCCTTCCACGGGGCGGAGGAGTTCGAACCACTCGAAGCCGTCTGAGCTCTCGACCGCGTGTGCGCGGGAGGCGAAGCGCTTCTCCAGGGTTTCCCGCTGCTCGGCGGGGACGGTCAGCACGTTGATCTTGACTACGCTCATGCGCCCATCTTGCCGCATGGGGTGTGAGCGGAGTGTCAGCGGCATCGAGCGGCACAGCGGTACATCAGACCACCCGTTGCGGGCGCAGCAGCTCGAACCACTCGAACCACTCGAGGCCGTTGGAGGAATCCACGGTGCCGGCGCGGGAAGCGAAGCGCTCCTCCAGGGTTTCCTGCTGTTCGGCGGGCACGGCCAGTACGTTGATCTTGACTACGCTCGTCGCCCCATCTTGTCGCACGGGCGGCCCGGGGCAACGATCGAGGAGTGTTGGATCCGCGATTCCGTGGCAACCAGAACGGGGCAAGAGGGAGCGGCGACCAAGTCAAGCAGGCGCGGCCGGCTGCCTGCCGAAATCCGCGAGACATACGAGAAAGCAGGCAAGTAGGCGCAGAAACCTGGGAGTTATGGAAGGTGCGGAGGTGGCGCGGTGCGTCTCCGTAGCGCGCATCGGGAGGATGTGACGCGCGCCCGCCGCATCGATTGCGTCGGGGCGCAGCAATTCGCAGACGTGATCTACGAGGCCCCGGGGGGCGGCAATTATGGGAACGTGCGCTGTGTTGCCGACCCCCGCAGCCATGATGCTCTCATGCTTTGCCGTATCGGCTCTCCGAACAGGCGCCGGGGGAATGGGGGCCATCGAGCAGGCAAACGTAGAGTTTTACGGTGGCACCCTCGGGGATGTTCCGTCGTGTTTCAGTTTCACACGTGCCTTTTCCCCTGCTGGCGGTGAAGTGGTGAGTGAAACCCCCCTCTTGCAGAACCGCATCCACGGCCATGCCATCCGCCGCGCGGTCGCAGACTACGACGTAGTCACCGTAAGAGTAGAACTTTGCAAAACCCCCGTTACCCACTGTCCGGACGTCGACGTCTGTCCCGGCGAATGCCGGTGAACTACCGAACGTCACAGCGGCAGCCGCGGCAACTCCAACTGTCAGGAACCTGCGTACTCTCATTATTCCCCCATGTCAGACTTTGCGCTTGAGGCCGCAGGGGAAAGGTCTGCAATGCAGGAATGTGCGCTGCGCTGACGACTCCCCCGAGGTCGTGATCATGCTACCTGGACTGGTAGGGGCATGAACAACCCATGAACCCGCCAACTGATGGCCGGTCACGCGCCGAAGGGAAACGTGAAGCCCAACTGCTCGTGCAGTGCTGCTGCCTGGTCGGGTGTGGCGAGGACCATGATGCTGTCGTAGCCGGCGTTCGGCTTGCGGGTGAAGTCGACGTAGTGCCATGAGCGGGGGTCGTCGTCATGGGCGGTGAGGGCAATGGCCTCGCAGGCTGCCTCGTGGTCGTAGTAGTCGTCCGCGAAGTGCTCGGCGGAGAGGGAGACGGGCTCGCCGTTCCGTTCGAACTCCAGACGGTCGAAGCGGCCGCCCTCCAGCTCGCCTTCGCCCTCGACGAGCCGGACGTTGGTGAGGGTGACCGCGCCCCCGGCGACCTCTTCGGCCTCCGCCAGCAGGCTCGCGTAGTCGTCGTGGATGGAGTCGATGTCGTCGGCGTGGACCGAGACCGCCACGCCGAAGTGTTCGAGGGCGCAGGCGGCCTCGTAGTGGTCCAGCTCGTGGTGCGCGAAGTCGGCGAAGGCCTCAAGGACGCTGTCCATCTTCTCCTTGGAGACCATGCCGATCTCGTGGAGGAGCGGGCCGATGCGGGTGTACGTCATCCGTGCGGACGTAATCGATGAAGTGTTCGACACGGAGGGGATTTTGCCAGAACGGCGGCCTTCTCGTGCGGAGTTCGGCTCGGAGGCTCCGCGCACGCCGACGGCCCGCACCACCCCGCGGGGGTGTACACGCCAACGGCCTGTACCACCCCGGCGGGGTCGTACAGGCCGTCGTCGCGCGGGCGGCCGCGGAAGCGCCCGCAGCGTGTCGATGTCTGTGGTCGACGTCTGCGGCCGATGACTGCGGCCGATGTCCGCGGCCCGGCCCCGGAGTGCTTCGGGGTACGGGGCGTCGGTCTGCGGTCAGGCCGGCGAACCGGCCGTGGCCGCGCGGTGGGCCGCCTCGCGGACCTCCTGCGCCTCCGCCTCGGTCTCGACGGCCGGCGGCGAGCCGGGGAGCGGCTTGCGGGCGCTCTCCGACATCAGCAGGACGGCGATGCCGCCGATCACGGCCGCCGCCATCATGTAGTAGGCGGGCATCATCTTGTTGCCGGTCGCACCGATCAGGGCGGTGACCGCCAGCGGGGTCGTCCCGCCGAAGAGCGACACGGAGACGTTGAAGCCGATCGACAGCGAGCCGTAGCGCACCTTGGTCGGGAACAGCGCGGGCAGCGTGGACGGCATCGCCGAGGTGAACGTGACCAGGAGCAGGCCGAGCGCGGCCATGCCCAGTGCGATGGCGGCCAGCGACCCCTGCCGGATCAGCAGCAGGGCCGGCACGGACAGCACCAGGAAGCCGACGCAGCCCGCGCCGATGACCGGGCGGCGGCCGAAGCGGTCGGTGAGCCGGCCCGCGAGCGGCTGGACGCCCATCATCAGGACCATCACCGCGAGCACGACCAGCAGCCCGTGCGTCTCGTCGTACTTCAGCTCCGAGGTCAGATAGCTCGGCATGTACGACAGCAGCATGTAGTCCGTGACGTTGAAGACCAGGACCAGGCCGACGCACAGCAGCATCGACCGCCACTGGCCGAAGATCATCTCGCGGATGCCGATCCGTTTCTCGGCCTCGCGTCGCTCCTTCTCCTTGGTCCGCGCCTCCTTCTCCAACTGGGCGAAGGCCGGGGTCTCCTCCAGCCGCATCCGCAGGTAGAGGCCGATGATGCCCATCGGACCGGCGATCAGGAACGGGATGCGCCAGCCCCAGGAGTTCAGGGCATCGGTGGACAGCAGCGCGGTCATCAGCGTGACCAGGCCGGCACCGCCGACGTAGCCGGCGAGCGTGCCGAACTCCAGCCAGCTGCCGAGGAATCCGCGCTTCTTGTCGGGCGCGTACTCGGCGATGAAGGTGGAGGCGCCGCCGTATTCGCCGCCGGTGGAGAAGCCCTGCACCAGGCGGGCGACGAGCAGCAGGATGGGCGCGCCGACGCCGATGGAGGCGTAGGACGGGATCAGACCGATGGCGAAGGTCCCCGCCGCCATCATGATCATGGTGATCGCGAGGATCTTCTGCCGGCCGATCCGGTCACCGAGCGGCCCGAAGACCATGCCGCCGATGGGGCGTACGAGGAAGGCCGCCGCGAACGCTCCGAACGTCGACAGCAACTGCGCGGTCGGATTCCCGGACGGGAAGAAGACGTGCCCGAGGGTGACCGCGATGTAGCTGTACACGCCGAAGTCGAACCACTCCATCGCATTGCCGAGCGCGGCCGCCGACACGGCGCGCTTGACCATGGCGGGATCGACGACGGTCACCTCGCCCGAGGCCGGCTGTGCCGGATCCGCCGCCTGGTTCTGCTGCGGGTCGGGTGCGGTATCGGCACGGCTGCCGACGGGTTTACGGGGCCCGGGGACCACGGGGGACTGCGTCGGCACGTGCTCGCTCGCCTGCGCTCTCTTTGGACGACGACATGGACCGCCCGCCATGGGGTGGCGGGCCGGAGCCCGCCATGGAGCGACGGGCAAAGATCGACCATAGGGGCAGAACGGATCATCACGGACAGTGTGCGGACGACCGCGCAGTCGGCCGTATACCCGCTCCTTGCTGGGGAAACGCACGTTCCCCGAGCGATTTCCGGCATGCACCTCTGTGATCCATATCGCGATGATCCGCTGCAACCATTGGGGCATTGTGGTGTGCGTCACGCGCACGGGTGTCCGTCGTGGCGGCCAGGGGGGCACCGTGCCCGTCGTGGCGGCCGGGGGGCCTGGGGCAACCGGAGCGGGGCGCGGGGCGCGGAGCCGGGTGGCGTACGGCGCCGGGCCGGGTGGCGTACGGCGCAGGGCCGGGCAGGCACGCGAACGGCGCGGCGGCACTCTGCACCGCCGCGCCGATGTGGATCGTCGCGTTCTTTCAAGGATCAGCCATGACCGCCGGCCCCGCCACTCGGGCGCGGCGTGCGAAGGCGGCAGGCCGGGGCTGCCCCCCCGGGGGTCTCTGGTACGGGTCCTCGCTGGAACGGTCGTGGTCATGCGGTGCCCTTGGTGAACAGGGATCGTTCAAGGGCGGACCGGATGGAGCCGGAGGCGCCGTCACTGGCCGGGGTGAGGGCCAGTGCGGCCGTCATGAGCAGCAGCACGCGGACGCCTCCGCCCGTGGCGCCGTCCACTCCGGGCAGCAGCGGGATGACCACAGCGAAAGCCGCCAGGACGAGGCTGGAGCCGGTACGGCGCAGGATCCGGGCGGCCCGGGACGTCGGCGGCTCAGCGGCGCTGTGTTGCATGAGGGCCGCCAAGTCACCTGCTGCGAGGGCGAGGACCCCTCTGCGCAGCGAGGCGGTGATCGCTTCGTACTCCTGGGCTGTGCGTACCTGAGTGATCGCACGGTCGTGGCGTCGGATCAATTCCGCCAAAGCGGCGTGGAACTGTCTCGCCTGGCGTCTAGCCGCGACCTCCATGAGGGAGGTCCTGCGTCGAACGGTCGCGGTGTCGCCGGCGGCTTCGATTGCGACGGCCAGCCGGTTCCTGATGATCTTGATGCTGCGCGGATCCCACCACCGTGCCTGCCGTTGGAAACACGCCGCGGTAGCCGCCATGAGTGCGACCAGCACGGCGTCGAGGGGACGCGGTCGATGAGGCTGCCGAAATCTGCGGCTCAGGAGTCTTTCCACCACGCGGACCCAGCGGCCCGCTTGTAAGCCCAGGATCGCACCGAATACCCCGGTGGCAGCGGTGATCAATTGCTGTCCTTTCGAGGCGGACAGCGCAGTCGCAATGGTCAGCCAGGAAGCCGCGGCAGTGACGACAACGGTGGAAAGCACGATGCACGGCACGAACCAATAGGCGATCTGCGGATGGGTGACGCGCCAGATCGTGCCTCGGAGGCCGAGCCGACGGAAGAGAGAGACGAGCCTGCGCATGTCGTTACGGGTCACGATGAGCGCGCTGAGACAGACGGCGGCCCAGGTGGCTGTGGGAAAGAGCCACCAGGGCGCACGGGCGGAACCGCCGGTATCCGTCGCGAACAGTGCGGCCACCGCGCCGGCAGTGACAGAGGCTGCCGCCATCCCGACCGCTGTCACAACGGTGGCGACGTAGTTACTCATGAACTGCAAATTGACCGGGTAGCGGTTGCGGATCCAGGCGTGCAGCACAGCCATCTGGACTTTGCGGCTCTCGCCGTCGCCGAGATCGGGAAACGCCTGGACATACCACCGGGTCCGCGACGCGACATCGCGCAACGACGTTGCCTCGTGGCGGAGCAGTTCGTCATTGCTCAGGATCCGCATGCGGCTGACTCTGCCCACATCGGTTCCGCCGCAAGCCGTCAGCTCACGGCATCCATGCCTCGTACGACATCACCTCCCCGGACCTGATCCTGAACTCCGGCAGGTTCTTGGTGAAGGTGACCTCCAGGCCCAGGAGTTCGCCGGTGCGCGGATCGAGGATCACCATCTGGCGCGTGGAGTTCGCGGTGCCGTCGGGGCCGTCGTACACATACGCCTGCCCGCGCCGGCCCAGCCGGTCGGTGACCACGCCCGCCGGGCGCAGCCCGCCCGCGTCGGCCAGCATCCGGACGATGGCTGCCGTCTCCCGCGGCCCCGGCGTCCACTCCTGGCGGAACGAGGAGAGCGCCGTGAGGAGTTGCCCCGTGGTGCGGGTGTCGTCCGGGCCGCCGTAGAGCCACGACAGCTGCTCGCGCAGCTCCGCGGGGTCCGTCGACGGCCGCGTACGGGAGGCCAGGCCGCTGTGCCGGGCCTCCGAGCCCGCCGGATAGGTCGTGTCGTGCAGGACCTTGCCGTCGCTGACGGTCTGCCAGTGGCCGTCGTTGTCGTGGATCACCGGACGGCCCGGGTGCCGCGGGTCGGTGGCCACGACCAGTTCCGAGCCGCTGCCGTCGGCGTTCCAGTGGGTGATCCGCTCCTCGGGCACGGTGACCGGCGGCGCGGCGTCCGGGCCCGACTCCATGCTCATGTACCAGGTCTGCAGATGGCTGCCGCGCCGCGGCCCGTCCGCGGCGCCGGCCGTCCGCGCCGCGGCCTGCGCCCGGCGGGCGAGGGTGTCCAGGGACACGGACGGCGCACCGGCGTGCAGGGTGAGGGCGGCGGGCGCGGCGACGGCGGGGCTGCTGCCGGCGCCGGAGAAGGTCGGCGCAAGGGCGGCGACGGCGGCCAGCGACGCGGCGGCCAGGCCCAGCACCAGCCGCCGCCGGCGCACGGGGCGCGGACGGGCGGAGGGGCCGGGTCCGGTCGTCAGCTCCTGTAGCCGGGCCGTTGCCCGCGCGGTCAGCGCGCGGTCCCGCCAGGGACCCTCGCCGGCCGGGGCGGGGTCGGCCTGCCGCAGCAGCTCCAGTTCGTCGGTCATGAGCTCCAGCTCGTCAGTCGTGAGCTCCAGTTCGTCAGGCATGGCGGCGGCTTCCGGCTCGGGTCGGTACGGGCTGGGGGGTGAGGGGGAGAGGGGCGGCCGGACGGGGATCCGGGGCGTCTGTCGTCCGGCCGGTGTCCTTCGTCCGGGGGGTGTCCTTCGTCCGGGCCGTGTCCTTCTGCCGCATCCGCTCTATCTGCGTACGGAGCCGGCCGCGTGCCCGGTGCAGGCGCATGGCGGCCGCGCTCTGCCCGCATCCGAGGGTCACCGCCAGTTCCCCGACGGTCAGTTCCTCCCAGGCGGTCAGCCGCAGCACCTCCTGGTCGGCGGGGGAGAGCCGGGCCAACGCCTCGTGCACCCAGGAGCCGGGCCGCTCCGCGTCCGGACTGTCCACGGTCTGCCGCCGCTGCGCCGCCTCGTGGTGGCCGAGCCGGTGCAGCAGCCGCCGGTATCTGCCCCGCCCCCGCACGGTATTGGCCAGACAGTTCCGGGCCACTCCGTACAGCCAGGGCAGTGGCGCGTCAGGAAGTTCGGCGCGGCGTCTCCAGGCGGTGGAGAAGACCTCCGCCACGACTTCCTCGACCTCGTGTGCCTGTCCGTCCAGCCGGCGCGCCACAAAGCGGCTGACCGCCCAGTAGTGCGCGCGATAGGCCTCGGCGAAGGCGTCGTCCGTGCTCATGAACCCTTGGTGTCCGGCATGGCTCAGATCTTCACACCTGGCCGGGTGAGACTTCCCACCCCCGCGTACGGGCCCCGGGCCCGGCGAGCGGTGAAGTGCGCGGCGGTGCCGGACACCTACCGGGCATGAGGTTTCCCGTGAAGTGGTTGACGACCACCGACCACAAGACGATCGGCACGCTCTACCTGGTCACCGCGTTCGCCTTCTTCTGCCTGGGCGGACTGATGGCCTTGGTGATGCGTGCCGAACTGGCCCGGCCGGGCCACCAGATCCTGTCGAACGAGCAGTTCAACCAGGCGTTCACGATGCACGGCACGATCATGCTGCTGATGTTCGCGACGCCGCTGTTCGCCGGTTTCGCGAACTGGATCATGCCGCTGCAGATCGGCGCCCCCGATGTCGCCTTTCCGCGGCTGAACATGCTCGCCTACTGGCTCTATCTCTTCGGTTCGCTCATTGCGGTGGGCGGATTTCTGACGCCGCAGGGCGCGGCGGATTTCGGCTGGTTCGCCTATGCGCCGCTCTCCGATTCCGTGCATTCCCCCGGAGTCGGCGCCGATATGTGGATCGTGGGCCTGGTGCTCTCCGGCTTCGGCACGATCCTCGGTTCGGTCAACTTCATCACGACGATCATCTGCATGCGGGCGCCGGGCATGACG
>NZ_SDIF01000131.1 GCF_004122735.1 Streptomyces sioyaensis
GGCCGGGGGCCGGGGGACCGGGCGGAACGGCCGGCGAACCGGCATGACGGGCTGTCAGGATGGCCCGATGGGGAACGACACGGCAGTACGCCGCCTGGGCCTGGGACATGTCGTCCGGCCCGCGTCGGAGACCGGCGGCCCGCTACCGCGGGTGGAGCCGGTGCTGGCCTACTTGGTCCGGTACGACCAGGGATTGCTGCTCTTCGACACCGGTATCGGCCACGCGGACCCCGAGACCGAAGCGCACTACCGCCCCCGGCGCCGGGCGTTGCCGGCTGCCCTGTCGGCGGCCGGAGCCACGCTCGCCGACATCTCGCTGGTGGTGAACTGCCATCTGCATTTCGACCATTGCGGAGGGAATCCCTCGCTGGCCGGCAAGCCGATCCTGGTGCAGGACGTGGAGCTGGCCACCGCCCGCCGGGGCGACTACACGATCGACGAGCTCATCGACTTCCCCGGCGCCTGCTACGAGGAACTCACCGGTGAGGCCGAGATCCGGCCGGGCATCTGGATCCTCCCTACGCCCGGACACACCGACGGGCACCAATCCCTGGTGGTCCGGCGAGGCGACGGCACCGTGATCCTGGCCGGCCAGGCGTACGACCGCGCATCCGACTTCGCCGCGGACCACCTCGCCCGCCTCGCCGCACCGGACGCTCCGGACGTGCCGCCGCCCACCCCTCGGTGGTGGGACCGCCTCGCCGCCCTCGACCCACGACGCGTGCTCTTCGCCCATGACTGCGCGGTCTGGGAACCGCCCGCCGGCAGTTAGCCGCCGGGGCGCGCAGGCCCCCGGAGCACGGCTCGATCCGCCTGCTTGGGTACGCTCCTCCTCAGGAGGTCCAGCAGCGGTGCACACGAGACGGTACGTACGAGCAGGTGGCGCCATGGCGCATCTCCTGCTGGTCGTGGTGCTCGCGCTCGGCGTCTTCGTGATGCACACCGTCGGCCATCCCGACGGGACCGCAGGCTCCGGTGGCCACGCCGCGGCAGGCCACACCACCGGCATGGCCGCGATGTCCGGCACACCTGCCGCCCCCGACACCTCTACGCCCCACGCACCGCCCACCCGCTCCGCACACCCCGGGACCGCCACTCACTCCGGCACCGGGCCTTCCGCCCACTCCGGGCCTTCCACCCACTCCGGGCCTTCCACCCACTCCGGGACTGCCACCGACGACCCGTCCTCGCACTACGCTCCCGGACCCGGCACGGGCATGAACATGGCCTCGCTGTGCATGGCTGTGCTCGGGACCTGGGCGCTCACGATCCTGCTGGGCGTGGCCCTCACCCGGACACCCGGATGGCTGGCGGACCTCCTCGCGAAGGCCGTCGCGCCGCTGCGGCCCAACCCTCCACCTCGCCCACCCGATCTCACCCGGTTGTCCGTCCTGCGGATCTAGGCCGACCCGTCCTCGCGGCCGCGCACTGCGCGCGTCCCGCGAAGCCGCGTACGCGCCACCCCTCCGCACCACCGACAACATGAGGTGTATCGACATGAGTTCCGTACAGCGCACCGTCCGACGTCCCCTGAACTGCCGCCTCGCGGCCGTCGGGGTCCTCGCTTCGGGAGCCCTGCTGCTCGCCGCGTGCGGCAGCAACGACCGGACGAGCGGCACGCATCACGGGAGCACGAGTGCGCCGTCCGCCGCGAAGAAGTCCGGGGCGAACCCCGCCCCGGGGGCGTCCAACGATGCGGACGTCACCTTCGCGCAGAGCATGATCCCGCACCACGAGCAGGCCGTCGAGATGGCCAAACTCGCTGATGGCAGGGCCTCCGACACGGAGATCAAGACCCTGGCGGCGGCGATCGAGAAGGCCCAGGGCCCCGAGATCACGACCATGCGGGCATGGCTCAAGGCCTGGGGCGCCCCGGCGTCGTCCGCGCACGGCATGCCCGGCATGGACCACGGCTCCGGGGGCAAGGACGGCATGTCCGGGATGATGTCCGCGAAGGACATGACGGACCTCAAGGCCGCCAAGGGCAAGGGCTTCGACAGGAAGTTCGCGCAGATGATGATCGGCCATCACAACGGCGCGATCACCATGGCCAAGGACGAGCAGCGCAACGGCCGCAATGCGACCGCGAAGAAGCTCGCCGGCGACGTCATCAAGAACCAGACCGCCGAGGTCGCGAAGATGAACAAGATCCTCGACCGGCTCTGATCACCGCACCCGCGGATACCGTTGCGGGCCTGTCACCGGCAGGCCCGCAACGGCCCGGCGCCCGGACCGCACCGCTGTCGCCCGCCGCCCGCACGCTCGGCGGCGCCCTCGCCGGGGAAAACCCCTCGCGCCCATGTCGCGCCATCAGCTACACAGGGGCCGTGCCCGAATCCTTTCCGCTTCGGCCCGTCACGGATGCCGAGTTCGCGACCTGGGCCCGCGTCATCGCCAACACCTACGGCGAGGACCGGTCCGACGAAGACATCGCCCGGGAACGCGCAACCGTCGAGCTGGACCGCACCCTTGCGGCATTCGACGGCGACCTCCCCGTTGCCGGGACCGCGGCCTACACCCGCTCGCTGACGGTCCCCGGGGCCGTGCTTCCGGTGGCGGGGATCACCTGGGTCGGTGTGGCCCCCACCCACCGCCGCCGCGGCATCCTCACTGCGATGATGCGCAAACAGCTCACCGACCTGCACGAGCGCGGCCGCGAGCCGATTGCCGCACTGCGTCCCGCCGAGGCCGGTATCTACGGCCGGTACGGATACGGGCCGTCCTCCCGCGGGGCTCAACTGCGCGCGGAAAAGCGCGCCATGGACTTCCGCCCCGGCACGGATTTCGGGGCGGGAAGCATCCGGCTGCTGGACCGCGAGGAGGCCCGTCCGCACATCGAGACGGTGTATGAGCAGGTGCGCCTCCGCACGGTCGGCTGGCCCGGCCGCGCCGAGCGAGCGTGGGACAGCCGTCTCGACGACGAGCCGCAGGCCCGCGGCGGCGCCGGTGCTCTGCGGTACGCCGTGCACCGGGAACCGGACGGCCGGGCAACCGGCTACGCGCTCTACCGGCTCAAGAGCGAACGGGACATCTTCGGCACGAACGCGAGCGCCGTGCGGGTCGTGGAGCTGGCGGCGGTCTCCCGGCCGGCGTACGCCGCACTGTGGCGCTTCCTCGCCGGGATCGACCTGGTGCCGTGGATCGAGTACGAGGCCGCGGTGGACGAGCCCCTGCCGCACCTGCTGACCGACCCCCGGGCAGTGCGCACCACCGAAGTGGACCGCCTGTGGGTACGCCTCGTCGACGTCGGCCGCGCTCTGGCGGGGCGTCGGTACGCCACGGCGCTGGACGTGGTCCTGGACGTCCAGGACACCTTCTGCCCGTGGAACGCCGGCCGCTACCGGTTGCAGGCGGACGGCGGCACCGCCGGCTGCGCGCGCACGGCTGCCGCCCCCGACCTGCGCCTGACCTCGGCCGAGCTCGGGGCGGCCTTCCTCGGCGGCACCACACTCGACGCACTCGCGGCCGCCGGACTCGTGCAAGAACTCCGACCGGGCGCGCTGGCACACGCCTCCACTGCCTTCCGCGGCGACCGGGAGCCTTTCTACCCCGGCGGCTGGGCCTTCCCCGCCTACTGAGCCCCGTGCGCTGCAAGGCGTTCGTGCTCACTTCAACTTCCCCTACATCAGGAGGAGTTCACTGGCCTCCTTGCCCCCCGCCGTACTGACGGCGCGGGCGGCTACCCCTCGGGGGCGATGAGGCCGCGGAGCAAGGGAGCCGCGAGGCGCACGATGTCCTCCACGTCGGCCTCGGCCAGGTCGGGGAGGTGCAGCAGATGGCGCTGGCTGGCGATGCCCATCATGATCGCGCCGAACAGCGCGGCGCGCAGCCGGGCATCGGGGGCGTCGATGGTCCCGGCGAAATGGTCGGTCACCTCCGTGGTCAGATGCCGGCGCAGCAGCTCCGCGGCGTCCTCGCTCGTCATGCTGGTCCGCAGGAGTACCGCCATGGGGCTGTCCTGTTCCGCCGCCCAATTGCCCAACATGCCGCGCAGCCGGTTCTCCACCATGTGGCCGGGGTCGTCGGTGGTGAATTCGTCGTGCGGGATGTGCCAGCGGACGGCCTCGCGGAACAGCTCCTGTTTGCTGCCGAAGTACTGGATGACGGACGACTTGTCCACGTCGGCCTCGGCCGCAATGGCCCGGATGGTGGCGCGCTCGTAGCCGACCTCTGCAAACTTGCGCCGCGCGGCTGCCAGGATGCGCCGACGCGTGCGCTCGCCCTTACGCTCCGGAAGCGCGTCCTCCGCGTCCGGGCCGCGCGTCACGGTCTCCCGTGGCGCGGCCCGTTCGGGCGCGTTCGTCACTGCATCGGCGCAGGTCACAGTCGGTCCCCTTTCCGGTGCCGGGACCCGATGCTACAAGCACCTCCCCGTGGCACCAGGGCCGTGCGCCGTGGCTTTCGCCGGCGCGGCCGCATCGCGACCGGGCGTCGCGTACGGCGCCGGGCACGCACGGGGCCGCCGAGGGTCGCTTCGACGGCCGCCGTGCGCGCTCCCCACCAAGATCCGGCCCGGCCCGGCCCGGCCCGGCCCGGCCGGGCCGGTGGCGGGCGGCAGTCGCCCGGCTCAGGAGACCAGCGCCGCCGCGTCCTCCACCAGCCGGTCGAGATCCGGCAGCGCATGGGCCCGACGCTGGAGTCCCTGGGCACGGGACCGGAACGAGCGGTCCTCCAGCACGGTGCGCAGGGCCGCGGACAGCGCCTCGCGGGTGACGTCCTGGGCCTTGAGCCGGGTCCCGACGCCCAGTTCCTGGAGCCGCCCGGCGTTCTGGGACTGCTCGGCGAACAACGGCACGGCCACCATGGGCACTCCGGCCGTCAGCGCCTCCCGGGTCCCGTTGAAGCCCGCGTGCGTCAGGAACAGATCGCTGGACTGGAGAAGCAGTTCCTGCTGGACGAACGACGTCAGATGGACGTTGTCGGCGCGCGGCCCCTCCCACAGCTGCGGATCGCGGTCCGCTCCCAGCGCCACGACACCGGTGACCGGCAGCTCCCCGAGAGTCTCGATGATGGTCCGGAGCAGAGCGGTGGCACCCTCGGAAAACCGCGGAACGTTCGAGCCGAGGGTGGCGAGGACGAGCGGCCGGTCCGCGGGGAGTTGGGCGATGTCCGGGTCGAGGGTGCCCCGTGCCTGCTGGGCCGGAACCCGATAGTGGCGGGCGCCGGGCAGCCGGCTGTCCTTCGGGTAGAAGTCTTCCGGAACGACTCCGGCGCGGAAGGCACGGAAGGGGTGCCAGGCGTCGGAAACCGGCTCCAGGCCGAATTCCGCACGCTGCCGGTTGAGCTCTTCCGTGACGACGGGATGGGCGTAGGGCGCCATCGGAGCGATGTCCAACGCGCCGTGTGGTATGCCGAGGCGTTCAGCGGCCAGATAGCCGCCGTACTCGGTCGACTCATGGAGGATCAGATCCGGCTGCCACTCCCGCGCCAGGTCGAGGAGGTCGCGGGCGCAGGGGGCGGCCAGAAGCCCGACGAAGGCTCCCGCGAAGAACTCCGGCTCCAGTTCTATGGTCACGGAACCGACCTGCTCCATACCCACCGGGCGCGGGATCGCTCCCCCTTGAAGTACCTCCCCCAGGCCCTTGACGCCGGGCAGCGTGAACGCGGTGATCCCCCGCTTCTCGACGTGTTCGACCACGTCGGCACCGGTGGCGACGGCTACCTCATGACCTGCCCGTTGTGCTGCTTCCGCCACCGGTAGCACCAGAGGGGCGAGGTGGGAATAACTCGCCTGTGCGGTGATGAGAATGCGCATGATGCTCCCTCTCCACGATGCGGTGCGGACGCCACGAGGTGCCCCCCACCGCAGGCTTCACGGCCGACTCCAAGAAAATAAACACGTGTTGAGAATCTATCACCCGCGTTGCTGCGCGACGACGCCAAGACCCCTGTGGGGAAGGCTTCTTGACGGCATGACGGCATGACGGCATGACGGCATGACGGCGTAACGGCACGGGTGACGGCGTGACGGCTTGCGGCTTGGCCGCGTGCGCAACCCCGCACGTGTCCTCGGCGGGCGGTGGCATGGCAGGGCAGGGCCCCCGGGCCGACCTCAACGGCTCGCCTGCGTACGGCGGCGTTCGACGAGCGAGCGGACTCGGCTCGACCTACCGCACGCCGCACGCTGCGGGCAGCGTGCGGCGTGGAGGTCGTGATCGGACGCGCGGGGGTGGCCGGTGTCTCCGGGCTATGCGGGCTCTGCCGCGCTCGGCGCCTTCTCGGTACGGGCCGGCAACGTCACGTTCCCGCAAGGAACACCGGCCGGCAGTCAGGGGCATGGCCGGTGCCACGCCCTCAAAGCGTCTACTCGAACCGCGTGGTGTCGCCCGCTCCTCGGCGGACGATGTCGAGTCCGCCGCCGGAGAAGTCGATGACCGTGGTCGGCTCGGTGCCGCAGTCGCCCGAGTCGAGTACGGCGTCCACCACGTGGTCGAGCCGCTCCTTGATCTCCCAGCCCTGGGTCATCGGCTCCTCCTCGTCGGGCAGGAGCAGGGTGCTGGAGAGCAGCGGTTCCCCGAGCTCGGCGAGCAGGGCCTGGGCGACGGCGTGGTCGGGGATCCGGACGCCGACCGTCTTCTTCTTCGGGTGCAGCAGCTGGCGGGGCACCTCCTTCGTCGCCGGGAGGATGAAGGTGTAACTGCCGGGCGTCGCTGCCTTGATCGTGCGGAACACATCGTTGTCGATGTGCACGAACTGCCCCAGCTGCGCGAAGTTCTGGCACACGAGGGTGAAGTGATGCCGGTCGTCGAGGTTGCGGATCGACCGGATCCGGCCGATGCCGTCCCGGCTGCCCAGCTGGCACCCCAGCGCGAAACAGGAGTCGGTCGGGTACACGACGAGCGCGCCGGAGCGGATACTGTCCGCCACATTGCCGATGGTGCGTCGCTGGGGATTCTCCGGGTGCACGTCGAAATACTTCGCCATCCGCCGAGTGTAGGTGATCAGGGCAACCGTGCTCCCTCGGCGACGACCGCAGGCTGTGCGGCGGGCGGTGGCGCCGGTCGGAGCAGCACGGTCCGGGCCCCGGCTGGACGCGTGGAGCGCTGCCCCCACCCGTCCGGGTGGCCCCGCCGCGCGCAGGGATCCGCCCTCGCCGTCATCCGGCCGCGCTCAGGATGCGCAGGCCGGGATGGCGATGAGACTGGGGTGCATGGCAGAGCAATCCCGAACACGGACTCGGTCATCGTCGACGGCTGCCCGGAAGCGGACCAAGGAGTCCGGGAGCGCGCCCGGGGCGATGGCTCGCCGTGCTGCTGAACTGCTGCAGGACCTGATCAGCCATCGGGCCGAGGGTGTAACGGCGGTGCGCCGGACCGATCACGGCTGGTGCGTCGAGGTGGACGTGCTGGAGCTGCTCCGCATCCCCGATACCACCAGCCTCCTCGCGACGTACGAGGTGCGGCTCGACGCCGATGGCGAGCTGCTGGAGTACTACCGGACCCGCCGCTATCGGCGCGGTGCGGCAGATGAGTGAGGGCACCGCCGCCACCTGCTGAAAGGACACCCCAGATGGGCACCACGACGTATACCGGACTGTCCGGTGAGGTGGTTCCCTGCCCGCCCAGGGCAGGCACGTTGTACGACGTGATGGAGCTCATCCTGGACCGGGGCATGGTCATCGACGTCTTCATCCGGGTGTCCCTGGTGGGGATCGAGATCCTCAAGATCGATGCCCGCATCGTGGTCGCCAGCGTCGATACGTACCTGCGGTTCGCGGAGGCGTGCAATCGACTGGATCTGGAGCGGGATTCGGGCAGCGTCACCGTGCCCGAGCTGTTCAGCGGCCAGGCCGCCAAGAGCATCGGAAAGAGCAAGGTCAAGGACGCCGCCCGATCCGTCGGCGAATCCGTCCGCTCCGCGGTGGGCGCGGGCGGCGACTCGGACGAGGAATCCGAGGAGGAGTCGCAGCCGCAGCGGCGTCGGCGCAGTGCCGCCCGAACGGGTGCCGCTTCCCGCCGGCGGCGCAAAGAGGAGGACTGAACACCGTGACAGTGACGGACGAGGGCATCTACGTCTATGGCATCGTCCGGGCCGGTCATCCGTTGCCGCCCGCACTGGGCGGAGTCGGGGACCCTCCGGGAACCGTGGGACGGGTCGAAGAGGGGCGGCTGGCCGCGGTCATCAGTCAGGCACCGCCGCGGCTCCGGGCCCGCCGCCGCGATCTGCTCGCGCACCAGGAACTGTTGCTGGCACTGGCGGAGGACGGGCCGGTCCTCCCGATGCGCTTCGGCATGGTGGCACCGGACGAGTCGGTGATCCGCCGGCAGCTCAGCGAGGCCGAGGACCGTCAGCTGGCCGCACTGGAAGGCGTCGCGGGCCGCGTCGAGATCAACGTCAAAGCGCTGCCGGCCGACGAGGCACTGCCCGCGCTCGTCAAGGGCGACGCCACGATCCGTGGACTGCGCGAGGCTGCCCGCCGGCGGCCGAGCTACGAGGCGAACGTCCGCCTGGGCGAGGCGGTGGCAACCGCACTGGCGCGCCGGGCGTCCGAAGCGGGCCGTGACATCGTGCGGGAACTGTCGTCCTCCGCGCATGCCGTCTGCGCCGGGCCGCAGGTCACCGGCTGCCAGGTCAATGTGTCGTTCCTGGTGGACCGGGGCGACGGCGCCGGCTTCGTCGCGGAGGCCGAACGGCTGGCCCGGCAGCGTCAGGACCACGTCGTACTGCGGGTGGCCGGCCCCCTGCCCTGTTACAGCTTTCTGGAGCCGCTTCCCTCCGCCACCCCTCTCGGGGCATGACATGGGGCTGATCAGCGCAGTGCTCACGCTGCCGCTCGCGCCCGTGCGCGGAGTGGTCTGGGTGGCCGATCAACTCGCGCAGGCGGCCGACAACGAGCTGCACGACCCGTCGCTGGTCCGCGCCCGGCTCGCTGCGCTGAACCACGAATTCGAAGCCGGCCACCTCAGCGCCGAGGCGTTCGAACGCGAAGAGGAGCAGCTGCTCGACCTGTTGCACGGGTGCTGACCGGCTACGTGCCGAAGGAGAGGTGACAGACCGTGAGGCCGACCGAGGTCCCCCTTGCCCCTGCGTCGGGCAGTGGCCGTGTGCCGGGAAGCGTGACCCGATGACAGACGTCGACTACCGGCCGGGCGCTCCGCCCGCCAACGGCCCGGGCACCACCAACCTCGCCGACATCCTCGAACGCGTCCTGGACAAGGGCATCGTCATCGCCGGCGACATCAAGATCGACCTCCTCGACATCGAGCTCCTCACCATCAGACTGCGTCTGTTCGTGTCCTCGGTGGAGACGGCCAGGAAAGCCGGCATCGACTGGTGGGAGACGGATCCCGCGCTCAGTTCCAAGGCAGCGGACAGTGAACTGCGCGCGGAGAACCGCCGGTTGCGCGAACGGGTGGACGCACTGGAGTCCGGCGACGGCAACGGCTCGGCGGACCCCTCCAGGACGAAGGACACGGCAGGGACATGACGACGCAGCAGGCCGGAACGCCGGGGAACGCGACGACGACCGCCGAGACCGCCACCTATGTCTATGCCGTGTGCCGGCAGCTCAGGGCGGCCGCGCTGACCGGGCTGCCCGGGCTCGCCGAAGGATTTCCCGTACGGGCGCTGCGGTGCGGGGCTCTCACGGCGGTCGTCCAGCACGTGCCCACGGCGGAATTCACCCAGGAGGCATGGGAGCAGCGGCTGTCGGACCGTACGCAGCTCGAACGGTGCGCCCGCGCCCACCACGAGGTGGTGGTCGCGGCCGCCGCCTGCGGACCCACGGCACCGCTGGCGCTCGCCACCCTCTACCGGAGCGACGAGCGCGCGCGTCAGGCCCTCGGGGAGGACGCGGCCCGTTTCACCGCGGTGCTGGACCGCATCGAGGGACAGGCCGAGTGGGGGGTGAAGGTCTCGCTTCCCGCCGGTGCCCCCCGGCCGCTCGACCGGACGCCCCCGGACACTCCGCAGGGCAGCGGGAAGGCCGGCGCGGGCCGTGCCTATCTGGAACGCAAGCGAGGGCTCCACCAGGCACGGGAGCAGAGGCACGACCGTGCGCTGCAGACCGCCGAAGACGTCGATGCCGCGCTGAGCCGGCTGGCCACCGCGGCCCGCCGGCTCCGTCCGCACGGCCAGGAGATGACCGGGGCCGCGTCCCGGCGGCAGATCCTCAATGCCGCGTACCTGCTTCCGCACGACCGCGCGGAGGAACTGGCCGAGGCGGTGGAGACCTGGCGCACGCGGACCGGAGCACAGATCGAGCTGTCCGGCCCCTGGGTGCCGTACTCCTTCGTCGGGGAGGTGTGAGCGTGTCCGCGCACGCGCCCGTACCCTGGGACACGCCCGGCCCGCTCGCCGGCCCCCTCGGTGTCCCGCTCGTCGACCTGTTGGACCGGGTGCTCTCCACGGGGGTCGTGGTGAGCGGGGACCTGGTCATCGCCATTGCGGACGTGCCCCTGGTGCGGCTCTCCCTGCACGCACTGCTGTCGTCGGTCAGTGAGCGGATGCCCGCGCCGTGGGCGGACGGGGGACCGCTGTGACCGAGCGGACGGACCGCGGGCCGAGCAGGTTCGACATCGACCGGGACCAAGTCGGCCGAGATCTGGTCTCGTTGGTGCTCACCGTGGTCGAACTCCTGCGGCAGCTGATGGAACGGCAGGCGATCCGCCGGGTGGAGCAGGGGGATCTCAGCGACGAGCAGGTGGAGCGGATCGGGGAGACGCTGATGCATCTCGAAGTGCGGATGACCGAGCTGTGCGACCAGCACGGTCTGCGCATGGAAGACCTCAACCTCGATCTCGGACCGCTCGGCTCACTGCTGCCCCGGGATTGAGGCCGGCGCCGGGCCGATCCGACGCCCCGCCCTACCCGACGGGGCGGCGGTCGATCGGGGTGAGCGGGGCGTAGGTGGCCACCTCCGTACGGCGCGCCCCGGACCACGGGGCCGGTACCGCCTCGATGTCGCGCGCCAGGCGGTAGACGAGCGGCTCATAGTTGACCCGCCAGCCACGGAAATGGGGCCACGCCTCCTGCGGTGTGCGCTCCATGGGGTAGCCCTGGGACCTCATCCGCTCCACGCCCCGCAGGAAGTCCTCGTAGTCCAACTGCAGCACGTCGTCCGGGTGGGGGTCACGGTCATAGGGGATGCCCTCGGTGTCGGCGATCTCGCGCAGACACACGAAGCCCGCCCGCAGCGCCATCCGCGCCTCGGCCTGACGCCGGGAGGGGGTGAAGGCCAGTTGCAGGGCCGCGGCGTCCAACACGGCCAGCAGGGCGATCAGCCAGTTGCGGGACACCCTCGGGGAGCGGAAGTGGATCAGGATCGGGTAGGTGGTGTGGCTCTCGCTCACCCCGGCGCTCCACCGCTCCCAGTTCCGGAACAGCTCGGTGAGGTCGTCCAGCAGATCGACCTGCGCATAGCGGGCGAGGATCTCCGGCCCCCACGGCGGGCTGCCGGCCCGGGCCTGCAACAGGGTGACCTCGGTCTCCCTGCGCTGATAGGCGCCGTAGAGCGCGGGCAGATAGCCCACCTGCAGACCGATCACGATCGGGCCGGTGCCCGCTGCGCAGAAGTCGATGACGTTCAGGGAGACGCGGTTGCCGCTGGCGAAGCCGAGGGTGAAGAGCGAGGAGCCCGCCTCGATCAGTGCCTCCCTGAGGCCGAGCCGGCTCACCGCCGCCTCCAGCAGCGCGTATCCGATCAGGAAGGCCACCAGCCAGCTGATCAGGGTGACGACGATGGCCATGGGCGCCATGGGAGCGAGCACCCGGTCCCTGGCCCCGACGCTCGGCAGGCGGTCGGCCACCAGCCGGAACGGCCACTGCACCAGACGCTGGACGTACCGGCTGAAGCCCGGCCGGGTCGGCCGGGGGATCACCAGTGAGTGCAGCACCGAGGAAAAGATCCCGAGCACGATCACGGCACCGGCGATGCCCAGCAGTACACGCACCGCGGTCCACTCCTCCCTCGCACGCCACCTTGACGAGGGAAGCGTACGGGGCGCCCTGCGCTACCGGCGGGAAAGCCTGTCGACCTCGTGTGCGTACCGGTGACGCCGGCCGATTTCGTGTGCGGCCTTTCGCACGGCCGCCGCGCACGCATAACCGGCTATGCACCCCGAGGTATTGGAGAGCAGGTCGTTGATGTCCGCGGTCCGTCCGGACGCGGTCAGATACTGCGTGACCTCAATGGCCAGGGAACCGAGAAAGCCGAGCGCTCCGGCCGGCCACACACCGGTGCGCAGCGCGGCCAGGAGAATGCCGCCAGGGACGAACAGCAACATGTTCAGGAGGAAATCGAGGCGGTCCACGGGGTTCGCCACATCGAGCAGCGCGATATTGATGGCCTGTCCGCCGCCGGACCGGGTGCCGAAGGTGAAGCCGATGACGCAGGCGACCCACAGCCACCCGAGAGCCAGCACCACACGGTGAGCGATACGCCGGGGGCGACCGGCCAGCGTGGCGCATACCGCGATCAGCACGCTGCCGAGGACGCCGATGCCACTGGCGAGGGAAAGCGACACGTGAATACGTCCTTCCGAGTTTCCGTCTCCCGGTCATCACTCGCGACAGCCAAGAGGGCAAGCCGGGTCCGTGGGAGGTTTTCGGTCGCAGCAAATAAAGGTGTATGTAGAGGGACGTCAGGCGTGCGCGGCTCGTTGTTCCGGCTGTCGTGAAGTACGTCACCGGGCGCGTAGGGGGGCGCGGCGGCCCGCCCGCGAAGCTGCCGCCGGCCACTCCGCCGGGATGCTTCGCGCCCGTTGATGACCTTGAGTGTGATGGACACAACAGGAAGGTCGCGCGGCCCGGGCGCAACCTGTCCGCCCTTTCGGTTGTCACACTCTCAGTCACAAGAATTCAGGCCTGTGTCGTGAGGCCGACATCTTCTAGGAGTAACCCCGCCATGCCCGAAACGGGCCTCAGCTCCGCCCCACGCTTCAGCATCGTCGTTCCTGTGTACAACGTGCAGGGCTACCTTCGCGCGTGCCTGAACTCGCTGTTGGAGCAGGATTTCGCCGACTTCGAGGTCATCGCGGTCGACGACCGCTCGCCGGACCGGAGCGGTGAAATCCTGGCGGAGTACGCTGCCCGCGACCCGCGGGTGATCACCGTGCGCCACGAGGAGAACCGTGGCATCGGTGCGGCCCGGAACACCGGGGTGGAGCGGGCGAGCGGGGACTATCTGCTGTTCCTCGACAGTGATGACACCCTCACTCCGGGCGCGCTGCGTGCCATGGCCGACCGCCTTGCCGACTCCGAGGACCCGGACCTGCTGCTCTTCGACCATGTGCGCAGCTATTGGTGGCATGCGGTCAAGCCGAGTGCCGCCCGTGAACTCCTCGCCGAGGCTGGGGCGGAGGTGTTCCGGCCGGCCGAGCGCACCGAGTTCTTCCAGATGTTCGCCGTGGTGTGGAACCGGGCCTTCCGGCGCCGCTTCTTCGTCGACAACGGCTTCCGGTACACCGACGGGCTCTACGAGGACGCCCTCATGGTGTACACGACCATGCTCACCGCCGAACGTGCCGTGTGTCTGGACCACGCCTGTGTCGACTACCGGCAGCGCCGCCACGGCAATTCCATGAAGACGCCGGGCCGCAAGCACTTCACGATATTCGACCAGTACCAGCGGCTCTTCGACTTTCTCGACGGCCGGCCGGACCTCACTCCGCTGCGGCCGCTGTTCTTCGAGAGAATGGTCAGCCATTTCCTGTTCACCGGCGCACGCGAAAGCCGGGTCCTCGTCCAGGACCGGCCGGAGTACTTCCGTCGTGCCGCAGCGATGTACCGGCGCCACAAGCCCGCCGGATTCACCCCGCCCCCGGAGGTCGACGCCCTTCAGTTCCAGGCCCTGGAACGCGGTTCGTACCGCGTATTCCAGGCCCTGAATCTGATGAGCCGGACCCGGAAGAACGGTCAACAGCGCCTGCGCAAGGCCCAGCGTGCAGTGAGCAAGCGAGCCACCTCCAGCTTTTACCGGATGCAGCTGAAGCGCCCCCTCGACCCCGACCTGGCCGTCTTCAGCGCCTACTGGAACCGCACCCCGTCCTGCAATCCGTTGGCCATCTACGAAAAGGCCAAGGAGCTGGCCCCGCACCTCAAGGGCGTGTGGGTCGTGCGCGAGGACGTCGTGGACACCGTGCCGGACGGCATGGACCATGTCGTCGTCAATTCGCAGCGCTACTGGGAGGTGATGGCGCGCGCGACGTACTTCGTCAACAACGTCAACTTCGCGGACACGGTGGTCAAGCGCCCGGGCCAGATCCACCTCCAGACCCACCACGGCACTCCGCTCAAGCGGATGGGGATCGACCAGCAGCAGTACCCGGCCGCCGTCAAGGGCATGAGCATGCGCAAGCTGCTCGAACGCGCCGACCGCTGGGACCTGTCGGTCTCCGCCAACCAGCACACCAGCGAGCAGTGGGAGCGGGTCTACCCCTGCAGTTTCGAGTCGGTCGATGCCGGCTATCCGCGCAACGACGTCTTCTTCCGGACCGGTGCCCAGGACGTCCTCGACATCCGTGCCCGGCTGGGCATCGCACCCGGCCGGACGGCGGTCCTCTACGCCCCGACCGTGCGCGACTACCAGGTCGGCTACGTCCCGCAGCTCGACCTGGAGAAGGTCACCGGGGAGCTCGGCCCGGACTTCGTCCTCCTCGTCCGCACCCACTACTTCTACGGGCAGGACCCGCACCTCCAGGAACTCCAGGAGCGCGGTGCGCTGATCGACGTCTCCCGGCACCCCTCGGTCGAGGAGTTGTGCCTCGCCGCGGACGCACTGATCACGGACTACTCGTCGATCATGTTCGACTACGCGAACCTCGACCGGCCGATCATCACCTACGCGGACGACTGGGAGACGTACGTCCGCTCCCGCGGCGTCACCTTCGACCTGCTCTCCGGCACGCCGGGAGACACCCCGGGGGCGGTCGCCACCAGCGAGGACGAGCTGATCGAGGCGTTCCGCAGCGGCCGCTGGGACGACGAGCGGGCCAGGGAGCTGCGTGCCGCGTTCCGGGCGCGCTTCTGCATGTGGGACGACGGCCGTGCCGCGGAGCGGGTGGTCAACCGGGCCTTCCTCGGCCTCCAGGACCCGGCGCCCGCCCCGCTTCCGCTGTCCGAGCGCACCGTCGCGCCGTCCCCGCGGGCAGCCGCCCGCACGGTGGCGGGCGTCGTCCTCGCGCCTGCCGGGGACGGCTCACCCGACCGGCCCGACGTCGAGCTGACCAGCTGACCGGATGACGCGGCGCCGTACGGGACCTCCCGTACGGCGCCGCAGCATTTCTGCGCTGAGGTCAGTCGGCCATGGCGGGGACGAGGTTGTGCTCCCGGGCCAGGGACGTGGCCGTGGTGTCGGCGTACAGGCTCAGCTTGCCCTGGGGCCACAGTGCGATGACGTCGTCCTGGCCCGAACCGCCGCCGAACGCGCCGACCGTGGCCAGCAGGCCACTGCGCCACGTGGACTTCGCGGGGCGGAGCTGGTGCTCCTTCTTGAGTCCGGCCGCCGCGATGTCCTCGTAGACGGTGACCTCGCCGTCGCTCCAGCGGACGAACAGATCCTGGTCGTCCGCGGGGCCGGTGAAGTCCCCGGTGGCGAGGTCCGCAGCGTGCGGCCAGGTGGTGTTGCTCTTGGCGAGCTGCTTCTCGGCGTGGATGCCGTCGGCGTCGACGTTGGTGTACAGCGTCACTCCGCCACCGTCCCAGCGCACCACGAGGTCGTCCTTGGCCGCGTTGCCGCCGCCGAAGCGGCCGGCCGTGATGTTCGCGGCGTGCGTCCAGGCGCTGTTGGGGCCGCGGAGCTGGATCTCGTCGGTGAGCTTGTTGGTCTCGTTGACGTCCTTGTAGAGGGTCATCCTGCCGTTGGCCCAGCGGACGAAGAGGTCGTCGGTGTCGTCGCCGGTGAAGTCGCCGGCGGTGATGACCTCCGCCTGTTGCCAGTCCTTGTCCTTGAGGAGCTGGACGTCCTTGCGGAAGCCGAACCTGCCGTTACCCGGGTACAGAGAGACCTCACCATCGGACCAGCGCACGATCAGGTCGCTGCGCTGGTCGCGTACCGAGGCGGTGTGGAAGCTGCCGGCCGCCAGGACGGTGGCGTGCTGCCAAGTGCTGCCGCTGCCCATGAGGTTGGGCTCGTCCGGCTCCGCGTCCGCGACCGCCTGGTCGTAGAGCCGGACGACGTCGTCGTCGAACTGTGCGGAGTAGGAGATGTCGTCGGAGAGTCCACCGGTGTTGTAGCCGCCGATGACCCCGACGAGCTTGCCGCGGCTGCCGTCGAAGCCGTCGAGGAACGGGCCGCCGCTGACGCCCGAGCGGAATCGGTCGCACTTGATTTCCATGAACCGGTTCTTGACGGCGCTGGTGTCGTTCGTGCACTGCAGCGGCGTCTTCTGGCCCCCGGGGTAACCGATGAGGGTCACGTCCTTGCGGGCGAGGTTCGCGGACGAGGTGGTGGTCAGCGCGTTGCCGGTGCCGGTCGCGTCCTCCAGGAGCTGACCGCGGGAGTTCGGCCCGACGCGGAGGAAGGCGAAGTCCACATCGTCATAGGGGGAGGGGGAGAGGTATCGTCCGTCGATCCAGACCTTGCCCTCCTGCATCGGAAAGATGCCGTACGGCGTCTCCCCGGCCTGGCCGGCCGTCGAGGCACCCGCGCGGTAGCCGGGGACGAAGGCGACCTTGCTGTAGGACTTGTTGCCCTTGAGGCAGTGTGCCGCCGTGATGACCAGACTCTTGGTCGGCGACGTCACGGAGTTGGCCGTACAGAACTGGTTGGGGGTCGGCGATCCGTCGTTGCTGCGGATCAGGAACACGCCGACCGTGGCGATGCCCGCGCCGACCTCATGGCTCGGTTCCCGCAGCGACCGCTTGCCCCGCACCGCCGGAGCACGCTGCTCGTCCGGAGCCTTCCCGCCGGTGTCCGGGGCCTCGACGGGGACGGCGCTGTGGATGCGCTCGGGAGTCCAATACCGCTCCGCCTCCTGCGCCTTACGGATCTCCTCCGGCGTCACGCCCTTCGACGGCTTCACCGGCCCGCCCGGCGGGGGCGGCGTGGTCGGCGCGGCCGGGCGGGCCGGTGAAGCCGTCGAAG
>NZ_SDIF01000132.1 GCF_004122735.1 Streptomyces sioyaensis
CCCCACCACCGACCACACCAACCCCGCCAAACCGACCCCAACCCCCTCCGGCAGTGGCGCGCCGAAGGTCGCCGCCGAAGGCGTCCTTTCAGCTCTTCGCCCTGACCCGCAGCAGGGCGACGGCCGCTACCCGCTCGCCTGGCTGCACGTCACCGCACCCGGCCGCGGCGCCATCCCCACCGCCACCTCGACGTGCCTGTGCGGCCGCGACCGCAGCGCCGTCGGCCACCGCAAAGTCCTCGCCCTGATCGAGGACCACCACGCCCACCGCACCACCTGCCCCTGGCGCCACTCCGGCACCCGCGAGACAAGGAAAGCCTCATGACCGACCACATCGACGGCGCCGCCCTGCTGGCCGAAGTCGAAGCCTTCCACCGCCGCTTCAACAAGTTCCCCCGCGAAGCCGCCTACGTCGCCGTGGCCCTGTGGGACGCCCACGCCCACCTGCACGACTGCTTCGACTCCACCCCGCGCATCGCCTTCCTCTCCCCCGAACCGGGAAGCGGCAAGTCCCGGGCACTGGAGATCACCGAGACCCTCGTCCCCCGACCGCTGATGACGGTCAACCCCTCCGCCAACGCCCTCTTCCGCGTCGTCTCCTCCGACGAGGGCCGGCCGACCATCCTCTTCGACGAGATCGACACCATCTACGGCCCCAAGGCCAACGGCAACGAGGAACTGCGAGCCTTCCTCAACTCCGGCTACCGCCGCGGCGCCAGCAGCCTCCGATGCGTCGGCGACGGCTCCAACCAGACCGCCACCCCCTTCCCCTCCTTCTGCGCGGTCGCCGTGGCCGGCCTGGGCTCCCTGCCGGACACGATCCTCACCCGCTCGATCATCATCCGCATGCGCAAGCGAGCCCCCAACGAAAAGGTCGAGTCCTACCGGCAGCGCATCCACGAAAAGGAAGGCCACGCCCTGCGCGAGCGCCTCGCCGCCTGGGCCGACCAGGTCCGCGACCAGGTCACCGACGCATGGCCGCAACTGCCCGAAGGCATCTCCGACCGGCCCGCGGACGTATGGGAACCACTGCTCGCCGTCGCCGAGGCTGCGGGCGGCACCTGGCCCGAGCGGGCCCGTGCCGCCTGTGTCGAGCTGGTCGCAGCAGCCAAGGACGACGACGCGGCCTCCATCGGAGTCCGCCTCCTCACCGACTTGCGCGACCACGTCCTCCGCGGCGCCGACCGCATGCCGACCGCCGCCATCCTCGCAATCCTCCACAGCCTGGAGGACGCGCCCTGGAGCGACATGAACGGCCGGCCACTCACGAGCCGCGGCCTGGCCAAGATGCTCGCCGACTACCCCACCGCCGACAACAAGCCCATCAAGCCCCGGTCCATCCGCACCTCATCCGGCGTCCCGAAGGGCTACTACGCCGAGGACCTCGCCGATGCGTGGCTGCGCTACTGCCCGCCCCCTTCCCCCACATCCGCTACGTCCGCTACATCCGCTACACCCCAGGTCAGCGGCGGTGCGGAGGTAGCGGATACGGGCGATGTAGCGGATAGCAGCGCTACCCCCCACCTGACCGTCGCCCGCACCGCGTAGCGGAACCTATCCGCTACATCCCGCCCATCCGCTACACAAAACAGGTCTCTGACCTGCCATGTAGCGGATGTAGCGGATGTAGCGGATCTCTGAGAAGAGGGGCGTCGCCCCGAGACTTCCTCGAAGGAGACACCAGCATGCCCAGCCCCAAGTTGCTCAAGCTCTCCGAGGTCCTCGCCGAACTCAACATGTCCCGCGCCGCCTTCTACCGCATGCGCGCCCGTGGCCTCGGCCCCCGGATCGTCAAGCTTCCGAATCACCAGATCCGCGTCCGTCGCGCTGACCTCGACAACTGGCTGACCGGGCAGGAAGAACAGCCCGCCGCCTGACCTGGCCGCCAAAGCGGGCCCGGCCGACACCCGGGCCCGCTTCGCTTTTCTGGAGTCCACCCTGCTGACCTTCGAGTTCAAGATGTACGCAATTCGCGTGCGCCCGCAGTACCCGAAGCCCTACCAGGTCCGCTGGAAGGTCGGTACAAAGCCGCACGCCCAGAGCTTCCCTACCAAGACCCTGGCCGACGGTCGACGGGCTCAGCTCATGTCCGCCGCCCACAGGGGCGAACAGTTCGATGTCGATACCGGGCTTCCCAAATCTGAACTGGCTGCACTAAAACCCCAGTTGACGTGGCTCGAACACGCCCAGGACTACGCGAAAATGAAATGGATCGAGGCGGCATCGGCGAAGGGTCGGGCCACGCGCGCAGACGCTCTCGCGGCCATCACCGCCGCTCTGGTCAGGGATACGAAAGGGGCGCCCGCACCGGCCGTTCTGCGCCGGGCTCTGAGCGGCTACGCGTTCAACTTCTCCGAGCGCCGTACACCCCCGCCCGAACATCTCGCCGCCGCTCTCGCATGGGTCACGTCCAAAGCCCTCCCCATGACTGAGCTGGAGGAGGACTCCGAGACGATCCGCGCCGCCCTAAGGGCGTTGAGCACGCGCCTCAACGGAAAGCGAGCGGCAGCAACCACCATCACGAACCGCCGCACGGTATTCAACAATGCCCTTCGGTATGCCGTGGAACGGAAGCGCCTCACGGCTAACCCACTGACCTCCATCGACTGGTCTCCACCGCCGACAGATGACGAGATCAACTGGCGCTATGTCCCCAACCCGCAGCAAGCCATGGCCCTCATTGATGCCGTTGGAATGCAGGGGCCCCGCGGCGAGCATCTGCAAGCGTTCTTCGGGTGCTGCTATTACGCAGCCACTCGGCCGGCCGAAGCCATGAATCTCAGGGCGGCGGACTGCACGCTTCCCGAGAGCGGGTGGGGCGTGGTGCTGCTCTCCGGCAGTTCGTCCCGCGTGGGGTCCGCCTGGACGGACGACGGAAAGTCCTACGAGGAGCGCGGCCTGAAGCGCCGGGCGCGTTCGTCCGTGCGCGACGTGCCGATCCCGCCCGAGCTGGTGAAGCTTCTGCGCTCGCACATCGACCGGTACGCGGTGGCGTCGGGCGGACGGCTGTTCCAGGCGGCAGGGGGCGGAGTCCTGCTGAGCAAGGAGTACCCGGAGGTCTGGAAGGAGGCCCGGAAGCTGGTGCTCACCGAGGAGCAGGTCTCCAGCCCGTTCGCAGAGGTTCCCTACTGTCTGCGGAAGGCCGGCATCTCGTTCTGGCTCGCCTCTGGCGTCGACCCCGTCGAGGTAGCCCGCCGGGCCGGCCACAGCGTGGCTGTCTTGTACAAGTTCTACGCCAAGGTGCTGGACGGCAGGCGTGACCAGGCCAATGCACTGATCGAACGGGCCATGCGGGCGGCGGCTCAGGAAAACGAGAGGGCCCGGTCAGGGGGCCCGGTCTCCGTCCACAGCCCGTCCACACAGGCTGGTCACCACCGGGATACAGGCGCTCCCGGGTGAGACACCCTGAACGCAGAAGGGGTGCCCGATCCCCTCGGACACCCCTTCTGACCAGCTAAGTCGCTGACCTCTGCGGAGGCTGTGGGATTTGAACCCACGGTGACGTTGCCGCCACGACAGTTTTCAAGACTGTTCCCTTAGGCCGCTCGGGCAAGCCTCCCCGCGGCACCGGTGCGCGTGGGCGTGCGGTGTCGCGGGATCAGACTAGCGCGTCACTTGTCGCCCGTGCGCTGCCCCAGGGTGACTCGGGTGGTGTGCTCCTTGCCGCCTCGCTTGTAGGTGAGGGTGACCTCGTCGCCGGGCTTGTGCTGCCAGATCTCGCTGATGAGGGTGGGGCCGCTGTCGATCACCGTGTCGTCGAGCTTGGTGATCGTGTCGCCGGGCTTGAGGCCTGCCTTGGCGGCCGGGCCGTTCGGGCTGACGGGGTCGGAGCCGTTGTTGCCGGTCTGGGCGATGGTCGCGCCGTTGCCGGTGTCCCGCATGGCGACCTGGACGCCGATCTGCGGATAGACCGGCTTACCCGTCTTGATCAGGTCCTGCGCCACCCGCTTCGCCTGGTCGATCGGGATCGCGAAGCCCAGGCCGATGCTGCCGGACTGCTGGGACTCGCCGCCCAGACCGCCGCCGTTGCCGGCCGACTGGATGGCGGAGTTGATGCCGATGACGTTGCCGCCGGCGTCCATCAGCGGGCCGCCGGAGTTACCGGGGTTTATCGAGGCGTCCGTCTGGAGCGCGCTCATGTACGAGGCGCTGGCGCCGCCGCCGTCGCTGGAGGCCACCGGACGGTCCTTGGCGCTGATGATGCCGGTGGTGACGGTGCCGGACAGGCCGAAGGGCGCGCCGATGGCGATGGTGGCGTCGCCGACCTGCACCTGGGAGGACTTGCCGAGCGGAAGGGGGTTGAGCGGGGCGCCGGAGGGGTTCTTGAGCTTGATCACGGCGACGTCGTAGCCCTGGGCGTGGCCGACGACCTCGGCGTCGTACTTCTTGCCGTTGGAGAACGTCGCGGTGAGCTTGCCGCCGCCGGCAGCACCGGCGACGACGTGGTTGTTGGTGAGGATGTGGCCCTGCTTGTCGTAGATGAAGCCGGTGCCCGTGCCGCCCTCGCCGCCGGCGCCCTGGGCCTCGATCGTCACGACGCTCGGCAGCGCCTTCTGCGCTATCCCGGAGACGGAGGTGGGCTTGCGGTTCAGCGCTCCGGGGTCGCCGGGCGCGGAGACCGTCGTCGAGGCGTCGTCGCTGCGGCCCGCGAGCCAGAAGCCGACGCCGCCACCGACACCGCCGAAGACCAGCGCGGCCGCCAGGACGGCCGCGATCAGACCGCTGTTGCGCCGCTTGGGAGCGGGGTTCCCGGTGAAGCCCCAGGGGTCACCGCCGCCACCGCCGCCATAAGGGGGACCGCCCCAGCCGCCGCCCGCTCCGGGGGCACCGTGTGCGGCGGTGCCGTACGGGGGGAACTGGGCGGTCTGTTCGGTGGTGGGCTCGTCGCCGGGGCGGCCGTAGCCGTGCTGCTGAGGGTGTCCGGTGTCGTACGGCGGCATCCGGCCGGGGTCGCCGGAGCCGGCACCGCCCTGGGACGAGGCGGCGGCCGGTGCGAAGTCGGGCGGCGGGGGCGCCACGGGGGGAGCGGCCGGCGGCGGGGCGCCGGGAGTCCGGGCGCCGGAGGCGGAGGCACCGTCCGGCTGCGGCCCGGCCGGCGGCTTGGCCTCCGACGGGACGGCGGCTCCCTCGTTCTCGGTGCTCACAGCTCTCTCCTCAGCTTCACGACTGTCGGCGTCCACGGTCCCGCGGGCGTCTGCCCTGTGCGCCTCATGCCTCAGCTGTCTGATGCCTGGGGCGCGCCGTTTCTTCCGGGGCTTGCAGTTCGGCCGGACCCTGGGGGCGCGTCCGGGTGGTGCGGTCTTGTCCTGCCGGCGGGCCGGGCGGTCCGCCGGGTGGTGCGGTTGTTCCGTGCCGGCGGGCCTTGCGGGCCCTCCGGGTCGTACAGCTCCTCGATGCCGGCCATCAGCTCCTCGATGCCGGCGATGCGGAACCCGGCACTCCAGGATTCAGGATCCGGGATCCGGGCGATGCGGGCGAGTCCCGGTCCGCCGGTCCGGGGCCGCGGGCCGTGGCCCACCGGTCCGTCGGGCAGCTCCCGTCCGTCCGCGAGACCCGGTCCGTACGTCCGGGGCCGTTCGGGCCGGACGACACGGGCGAGTCTCCGTACCAGCCTTACCCACTGCGCGTCAGAGCACCGTAAGCCGAGACTGTGACTGTCCCCTCATCCTTTATCCCGGACAAAACCGGCGCATCCCCTGTTCCGCGGCTTGGGGAATGCACCCGCCGGCCCGGCAGTGGTGGGTGGCACGATAACGCGGTGACCTATGTACGCCCCGCCCAGGACGCCCGTCCGGATCGTCCCGCCATGTCCGTCGTAGCCCATCGCGGTGCCTCGGAGGACGCGCCGGAGCACACCCTGGCCGCCTACCGCAAGGCGATCGAGGACGGCGCGGACGCCCTGGAGTGCGACGTCCGGCTGACCGCCGACGGCCATCTGGTCTGCGTACACGACCGGCGGGTGAACCGCACGTCCAACGGGCGCGGCTCGGTTTCCGCCCTGGAGCTCGCCGACCTCGCGATGCTCGACTTCGGCTCCTGGAAGGCCGAGGGGTTCGCGAACGAGGCGCCGGACCGACAGCACGAGGACCCCGAGCGGACCGCCGTCCTGACGCTGGAGCGGCTGCTGGAGCTGGTCGCCGACGCGGACCGCCGGGTCGAGCTGGCCATCGAGACCAAGCATCCGACGCGCTGGGCCGGACAGGTGGAAGAGCGGCTGGTCGAGCTGCTCGGCCGGTTCGGGCACACGAAACCGGCCATGCGCGCCGACTGGACACCTCAGGTCCGGGTCATGAGCTTCTCGGCGCGCTCCCTGCACCGCGTCCGGGCCGCGGCGCCGGCCATCCCCGGGGTCTACCTGATGCAGTTCCTCACCCCCCGGCACCGCGACGGCCGGCTCCCGCCCGGCGTCGGCATCGCGGGCCCCGGCATCCGGATCCTCCGCTCGCACCCCGACTACGTCGCCAAGGCACACCGCGCGGGCCACCAGGTCCACGTGTGGACCGTCAACGACGCCGCCGATGTCGAGCTGTGCCAGGAATTGGGAGTGGACGCAGTCATCACAAATCGCCCCAAGCAGGTACGAATCCAGCTTGGCCTCAACTAAACGCCCTCACAGGGTGTGCACCGGCGCATTCGACCCGTATTCGATTATGTCCAGTGCGTCACCGAGTGTCGCTTGGCCGGTTTCCGGTCCAGTCCATTGGGGCATTCATCCCGTGGCGTGGGGCAAAGGAGGTCTCGGGGGTGGCGTTGGTGGTGGCACAAGAGGTGCCGACGTCGTCGATCATGGCCGTACCCCATGGACCAGTGGGTGTGGGCATGGCCAGGCGGCGCATGCGTGAAGAGCTACTGGCAAGTGGAGTTCAGGACACGGTCGTCGATGACGCGGTCCTTATTCTTTCGGAGCTGTTGAGCAATTCGTGTCGCCATGCGCGTCCGATATACGAAAACGGCGCACCGGATTCCGTAACGGCCGGGCAGAGTGACACCCCGTCGGCATCCGTCCGGGCTTCCTGGCGCATCGACGTCCAGGGCAAACTGACCGTCGCGGTCACGGACGGCGGCGGCCCGACCCGACCGCTTCCGGCCACTCCGTCGGTGACGGCGCGCGGCGGCCGCGGGCTGGCGATCATCCGCTCGCTCGCCAAGGACTGGGGCGTCCGCGACACCGCCGTCGGCGAGGTCACGGTCTGGGCGGCCCTCTCGCTCCATGACGCGTTCGCTACGCGCGTGGACCTGACGCCCGATCTGCCGCCCTCGCTTGCCGCCGGCACGCCCGTGCGCACCGGGCATCCGCTGGGCCCGGGCTTCCCGGACTTCGACGACCTGGTGTAGCGGCCGGGCCGGACCCGCCGGTTGCCGCCGCACCGGCACGGGACACGGCCGCGCGCGCAGCCGGACGCGACCGGGTACGCAATCCTCTAGGCTCGCGCCGAAACGCGTCCGTACGCCCAGGATCGACCAGGAGACACCGTCGCCATGGCCAAGAAGCGCCGTCCCCAGTCCCAGGCCGCAGCACCGCAGATGAAGGACGGTGAGGTGCCGGTCGTCGGCGCTCGTGAGCCCTGTCCCTGCGGCTCCGGCCGCCGGTACAAGGCCTGTCACGGGCGGGCCGCGGCGCATGCCGCCACCACACTCGTGCAGCGCCCCTTCGAGGGGCTGCCCGGCGAGTGCGACTGGGTGGCGCTGCGCGAGCTGGTGCCCGCCGCCACCGCCGAGTTGACGCTCAAGGGCGGACTGCCGGAAGGCGTCCCGTCGGTGACGCTGGCGACCGTCCTGCCGATGGCCTGGCCCGCGCTGCGCCGTGACAACGGTGCGGTCATGCTCGGCCTGCAGAACGACACCGCCTCCGGCGACCTCAGCCGCGACCTCGCGGACACCCTCCAGCGCGCGCTGGTCGCCGAGCCCGGCACTCCGGTCGCCGCCGGACGGCCCGCGCCCGACGGCCCGCGGCTGCAGGACCTGCTCGACCCGGAGGCGGCTTTTGAGCCGACCGTCCACACCGGATTCGAGTTCTGGGTGGAGAACCCCGAGAACGCCACCGGCGAGGTCGCCGCCTCGCTGGAGCGGGCCAACGCGGCGGCCATCCCGACCGCGCGGATCCCCGGGCTGGAGGGCGCGTACTGGTGCGAGGCCCCGGACAAGAACCACCTTCGCTGGGTCACCGGGCACCCCGAGGAGCAGCTGCTGGACGCGCTCGCGCGGCTGCATGTCGCGGGCGCCTCCGCGCTCGGTGACGACACCCGCCTGGTGGGCTCGTTCCGCGCCCACGGCCTGGTCGTTCCGGTCTGGGACCTGCCCTCGTCGATGAGCGCCGACGACGTCGCCGAGCCCGCCGCGGCGTTCGCCGAGCGGCTGGCCAAGGCCCTGGCCACGGACGCTCCGCTGACCCCCGAGGAGCGCCGGGCGCGGGGCGGTCTCACCAACCGTCAGGTCACCCTGAGCTGACCGGGCCGGCCCCGGCCAAGCGGACCGGACGCCTCCGGGAAACCGGCGCGTGAGACCCGTCACAACTGCCTGTACTTGCCGGTAAATAGGCGTCCGGAATTCCACGATCGAATTTGCGAACCGCCGATCTCTTGTTACGGTTCTAAAAGCCCGGTCGCTGGTGCATCCCCCGTCGCCAGCGACCGGGCGCTTCCATGTCCGGAGGCGAATGATCCGCTTCGCCGGTCCGGACGCCGGTGGCCCCGCGCCCCGGCCGCGGGCCCCGTGGGCGGCCCGCCCCCTCGGCGGCCGTCCCGTCAGAGGTCCGAACCACTGTCTTCCATGGGCGAGTTGCTGCCGGAACGCAGCAGCAGCCGCTCCCCCGCCGCGTCGGAGACCTCCGCCACCGCGGCGTACGGCAGCCCTCCCGCATGCTGGGTCGGAGCGGCCGGCGTCTCGCACACCCCCGGCACATCGCCCGCCGGCACCGCGCAGTTCACCTGGACGGACCCGCCGTCCGGCCGCAGCAGCGTGAGGGCGGCGCGCAGGGCGTCGCCGGTGCGGTTGCGGTAGTACGTACGCGCCCGGGTCCGGCCCGCCTGGCCGAGCACGCAGGTCTGGGCCTCGATGCCCCGGGGAACGGTGAGTTCGGGGCCGCAGCGGGCCGTGTGGCCGGGGAAGCGGCCCGGAGCGAGGCCCGTGCGGGCACTGCTGGAGCTTGGGGAGCCGACGCCACGGGCCGGGCTCTTGCCCTGATTGAGCCCGCTATCGACCGTGTTTTCCGTTTCGATCGAAGGGCTGTTTTCGGACGTGAACGCTGTCCCGGACCGCGCCCCCGGAACCGGGTGGCCGGCCGGACCGGCCGTCGCTACCCCGAGCGGCACGACGAGGGCGAGCACCGCCGCCCCGGCGAGCCCGGTCAAGCGGAGTTTTTGCGCACGCTGCATGGCCCCCACCTGCGATTGAGATGCCGCCGACGACGGCTTGACGGTGGTGCGAACCTATCGGCCGGCGAGGGTGCCCCAGGACACCCGAAGCCCGTTTCCGGGCGGGATCGGGGGCGGTCACACCCGTACGGGTGAGGCGACCGCGGGCGGTGGGTGACACCGCCCGCACACCACGGGCGCCGGGCCGCGGCGCGGCGTCAGTACGCGAGCCGGCTGCCGCCGTCGGGGGTGCTGGTGCTCGCCGTGACCAGGGCGTCCACGATCGTGGCCACCTTCGGCAGCCAGGGCGCGGCCGAGGACGGGGGTCCCCCCCGCTCGAACGAAGTGGAGAGTTTGGGGGAGGCCGGCGGCCGCTCCCAGCGGACCTGGCCGGCTCCGACCGGTGAGGGAGGAAGCACCACATAGCCGCCCTCCCCGTGGAACCGCAGCGAGCTGGGCACCCAGTCCTGGGAGTGCAGCAGCTCACCCAACTCCGCGAGGTCGTACGGCGATACGAGCAGCGACCAGCGGGTGGGCGTGGCCACCACGGGCCCGAGGCGTACACCGAAGTGGTCCAGGGCCGCCAGGGCGCGGGCGCCGGCGACGGCGGGCAGGCTCACCGCACAGGGCGCGCGGCCGCCGGTGGCCAGCACCAGCGGGGCATCGGGGCGGTTGGTCCACCACCACCGCAGCATCCGGGCATCGGTGGTGGCGGCCAGCAGGCCGGGGTCGAAGGGGTGCGCACCGGGCACCACACAGTCGGGGTCGGGGCAGTTGCACCGAGGGGCGGGCCGCTCGCCGAGGCCGAGCCGGGCACCGGCCGGCTGCCGGCCGCCGGACCTGAGGCCCACTCCGGGAAGTACGGGCCACTGCCACTCGGTGGCGCACTGGAGCGCCGCACCGAGCAGCGCCGACCTTCCGCCGCGCCGGAACAGGAGCTTGCGTCGCCTTCCGAGGATCTCGCGCATGAGCGCTCGTTCCTTTCCGT
This sequence comes from Streptomyces sioyaensis, assembly GCF_004122735.1. Lineage (GTDB taxonomy): Bacteria > Actinomycetota > Actinomycetes > Streptomycetales > Streptomycetaceae > Streptomyces > Streptomyces sioyaensis. The sequence goes on from NZ_SDIF01000132.1 coordinate 10,342, forward strand.
TAACGCCGAGGGCTATGTCCATCGCACTACATGGCACTGCTTCCGGTTCGCCATCGTTTCGCCGTGCCGCTTGATGCCGTTGTGTGACGTTTCCTGCGGCCCGGCCGTGCCGCCCGGGGTCGATCGCGCATCGATCACGCCACGTGGATTACTGGTCACCGCGTGTACAAGGCAGCGCATCACGCCGTACGCCGAGCGTGGAACGTGGCGGGGGGTGGCGCGCGCATGGCGCTTGCGCTTGGGTCGTGCAGTCCCCGCCGCTTGGGAGTGCGTAGCGGTCGTCGGCGTATGAGACGCCGGTGCCCGCCGGAGGGTTCCGGTGCGGCCCCAACTGGCCCCGCACCTTTCCGAGTACGTACCCGCCACTGTGGTGATGACGCGCTGCTGATCGCCGTCAGTCGACCTCAAATTGACGCTCAGGGGGCTCTTTTCAGGCCAATCTCCAGACCTCGCTGACACCACAAACCCCATAGGGACAGTGCTGGACATCACATCGTTGATGCGTGTACATCTGGAGGCATTGATAGCGGAGCAGCATGACATGGGGGTTTGCGATGCTATTGAGGAATTTGAGCAGCCCACTGCACCGCACCACATCACTCGACAATATGCCGCACTCCCTGGCAAAAGGCGGCCTGACCTGGGGTCACACCCGGCGCGACGATAGCCGTCGGCCATGAGCGCCCCTCACGTACCGAAAGTGGCTGGAATCGAACCAGCTCTTCCCGCCCCCGCGCACACTGTCGCCCCCCACGCGGCGAATGCCTCCGCGGACCCCGTCTGCGGCGCCCTGTCCGAGGGCTCGCCGGGCACCCCTGGGGACCCCGGTTCCGACGCCTCGTCAGCCGGCGTCACCGGCACGGCCCCCGACGTCTCCGGCGTCGCTCAACTCACCGCCGTCCAGGACCGGCTGGCCGGCTGGATCTCCGACCTCAGCACCCTGCACGACCTGACCGAACGGCTCGCACACACCCGCACGCTGGAGGAGGCCCTGCGCGAGCTGCTGCGGGGCGGCGCCGCCCTGGTCGGTGCCCGCCGCGGCCTGGTCGTGCTCGCACCGGCCGACGGCCTCGGCCCGGAGACCACCGTCGGTCTCGGCCTCGGCCACGCCGAGATCGGCCACATCGAGACCGTCCCGCGCCGCGCCCTGTCGTACGCGCGGATACTGGACGGCCTTCCGGAGCGGGGCGCCTGCGGCGACGACGTCCCGGCCCCCGGCGCGGGCCGCGCCCCCGACCCCCGCAGGAGCGCGGCGGTGGCGGCCTGCACCGAGATCTCCGAACCCGACATCCCGGGGGAGAAGGGCCTCGACCCCCGCCTGCGGGAGGTCGCCGCCCGTCTCGGGTACGCCGCCAGCTATGCGGTCCCGCTCACCGCCGAGCCCATCGGCCGCACCGGCGCCGCGGTCTGGCTCTACGACGAACCGGCCGAGCCCACCGAACGGCAGCGCCACCTCGTCGGCCTCTACCGCGCGCACGCCGCCGAACACCTCGCCCGTCTCCTGGAACTCCACCGCAGCCGGCAGGCCATCGAGATCCTCCGCGAGGAGCTGCTGCCGCACCGGCTGCCGCGGATCCCCGGCGTACGCCTGGCGGTGCGGCACAGCACCGGCCCGCGCGGCGGCGGCGACTGGTACGACGCGCTGCCGCTGCCCGACGGCGCACTGGGCCTGGCGGTCGGCTCGGTGACCGGCTCCGGGCCGAGCGCGGTGGCCGCCATGGGGCGGCTGCGGGCGTCCCTGCGCGCCTACGCCGTCATGGAGGGCGAGGATCCGGTCGCCGTGCTCTCCGATCTCGAACTGCTGCTCCGGCTGACCGAGCCGGCCCGCAGCGCCACCGCGCTGTTCGCCTACACCGAGCCGCCGTCCGGCGGGCCGCCCGACCTCCCGGTGCCGGACGGCCTCACCGGCCCTCCCCCGTACCCGGACGACCTGGAGGACATGGAGGACGACCTCGCGGGCGAGGGCTGGGGGAGTGCGCGCCTGCCCCGCAAGCTGGTGCTGGCCGGGGCCGGCCACTGTCCGCCGCTGGTCCTGGGCGAGACGCGGACCGAGTTCGTGGAGACCTCACTGTCCGCGCCGCTGGGCATGCTGGCCTGCTGGGAGGCGCCCAGTGTGGAGATCGAGCCGGCCGGCGGCGAGACCGTACTGCTCTACAGCGACGGGCTGCTCCAGCGCACCGGCGAGTCCATGGACCGTGCCTTCACCCGGCTGCACGCGGCCGCCACCGGCGTCCCCGGGGCGATCCGGCACGATCCCGAGGCGGTCGTCGACCACATCGTGCGCACGATGCTGCCGCAGGGCCTGGACGATCCGTCGTCGGAGGAGGACGTGGTGCTGCTCGCGGTGTACTTCGAGGAGTAGCCGGCCCGCGGCGGGGATGCGCCGTATGCCCGGACTGCCGGAGAGGTCACACCTTTCTGCCCCTGGACCGCTTTCGATCCGCACATACGATGGAAGGCGGTTCAGTCTTTAGAGGAGGCACCGTGACCGACGAGCTCACGCCGGAGACCCCGGACGAGCACGAGCAGCCGATCAAGCAGCGGAAGAACGGCCTCTACCCGGCCGTCTCCGATGAGCTCGCGGACAACATGAAGAGCGGCTGGGCCGACACCGAGCTGCGCGATCTGCAGCCCATCGAGCAGGCCCCGAACGCCGCCCGGCGCCGCGCCGCACTGTCCGCGCGCTTCCCCGGCGAGCGCCTGGTGATCCCGGCGGGCAATCTGAAGACCCGTTCCAACGACACCGAGTACGACTTCCGTGCCTCGACGGAGTACGTCTACCTCACCGGCGACCAGACCGACGACAGCGTCCTGGTCCTGGAGCCCCGGCGGGACACCCACGAGGCGACGCTCTACCGGCTGCCCCGCTCCGACCGGGAGAACGGCGAGTTCTGGCTGAACGGCATGGGCGAGCTGTGGGTCGGCCGGCGCCACAGCCTGACCGAGGCCGAGGCGCTGCTCGGCGTCCCCTGCAAGGACGTGCGCGAGCTGGCCGAGGCGCTCAAGGAGGCCACCGGGCCGGTGCGGGTGGTGCGCGGCCATGACGCCGGCATCGAGGGCGCGCTGACCGACAAGGTCACCGCCGAGCGCGACGAAGAGCTGCGGGTGTATCTCTCCGAAGCGCGCGTGATCAAGGACGCGTTCGAGATCGGCGAGCTGCAGAAGGCCGTCGACTCCACGGTGCGCGGCTTCGAGGACGTCGTGAAGGTCCTGGACAAGGCCGAGGCGACCAGCGAGCGCTACATCGAGGGCACGTTCTTCCTGCGCGCCCGCGTCGAGGGCAACGACGTCGGCTACGGCTCGATCTGCGCCGCCGGCCCGCACGCCACCACGCTGCACTGGGTCCGCAACAACGGCGCGGTCCGCTCCGGCGATCTGCTCCTGCTGGACGCCGGCGTGGAGACCACCACCCTCTACACCGCGGACGTCACCCGCACCCTGCCGATCAACGGCCGCTACACCGACCTCCAGCGCACGGTCTACGACGCAGTCTACGAGGCCCAGGAGGCGGGCATCGCCGCGGTCAAGCCGGGGGCGGCCTTCCGCGACTTCCACGACGCGGCGCAGCGGGTCCTCGCCGAGAAGCTGGTCGAGTGGGGCCTGATCGAGGGCCCGGTCGAGCGGGTGCTGGAGCTGGGGCTGCAGCGCCGCTGGACCCTGCACGGCACCGGCCACATGCTCGGCCTGGACGTCCACGACTGCGCCGCGGCCCGCACCGAGACGTACGTCAACGGCACGCTGGCGCCGGGCATGGTGCTGACCGTCGAGCCCGGTCTGTACTTCCAGGCGGACGATCTGACGGTGCCTGAGGAGTACCGCGGCATCGGCGTGCGGATCGAGGACGACATCCTCGTGACGGACGACGGCAACCGCAATCTGTCGGCCGGACTGCCGCGGCGCTCGGACGAGGTCGAGGCCTGGATGGCCGGCCTGCTCGGCAAGTAGCCCCGCAGCACGCCTCGTACGTCCCCCGGTGGCCTCAGCCGCCGGGGGACGTGCCGTTGCCGGGGCCGCCGTCCCTCTTCGTGTAGGCGCCGGCGTGGGCGGCCGCCCGGACGGCGGTGGCGGCGGAGTCCGCGAGGTCCCGGTCGACGGGGCGGCGGGCGATCAGGATCCGGTAGTAGAAGGGCGCGCCGAGCGCCGACATCATCTGTACCGGGTCGGTGTTCGCGGGCAGTTCGCCGCGGTCGACGGCCCGTTGCACCATCCGGCCGGCCAGCGCCAGCCGCTCGTCGAAGAAGGTCCGCAGCACCGAGGCCACCTGCCCGTCGCGGGCCGCGGCGGAGACCACCGCCTCGATCAGGCGGCGGACCCGCCCCTCCCCGTACAAGGCGGCTATCGAGCGGGCCAGCGCCCGCAGGTCCCCGGAGAGGGTCCCGGAGTCCGGCAGCGGCACCTCGGAGCCGACCTCGGTCAGCAACTCGCAGATCAGACCCTCGATGCAGCGCCAGCGGCGGTAGACCGTGGCCAGGTGGATTCCCGAGCGCCGCGCGACCTTCTCCATGGTCAGCCCGCCGAACCCGTTCTCGCCCAACTCCTCGAAGACGGCGGTCAATACGGCCTTGCGGGTGCGGGCGGTGCGCCCGCCGGGCCGGGTCTCGCCCGGGGCGTGGTGCGCTGTCGTCACGACGGCTCCGTATTGCAGTGCGGGATCACGCCAAGTATTGTCCGAGAAAGATTAATGCGAGCAACTTCGCGTTAATCAGGTGCGCGCTGGTCTCGCCGGGACAGGGGACGCCGCGGGGGAGGTCCTCCCACCGCGAGACCGCGCTGCCCACCTCATTCAAGGGTGATTTTCAGTCAGTTTCCCGACTGCCCACGTTCGCCCGGTTTGACACCTCGCCGCCGGCACTGCACGCAACTGCCTCCGGTCGTCCGCCTCAGCCGCCGCCCGCCCCGGGCTCCGGGCCCCGGGCCCCGCCTCCGTACGTCCGCCCGGCGGCGTGCCGCTCACCCACCGCAACCGCCCCGCGCCCCGGATGTGCTCCGGGCCGCGCCGGTGGACGCTGGAAGGGACCGCACCGCGGTGCCCCCGCGCGCTCGCGCGGGGCGCGGACGGGAGGTGGGCCGGATGGACGGACGCTGGACGGCGCGCCTGGCGCTGACGGCGGCAGCGGCGGCGGTGCTGGTGCTGTTGGGCTTCGCCGGGTTGCAGAGCATCGCGCTGGTGGGCCTGGGGGCGGCAGGACTGGCCGTCGCGGCGGTCGGCCTGTGGTGGCTGCTCTCGCGCAGGGGCCCGGCGCGGGTGCTCGGCCTGGTGCTCACGGTCGCCGCCCCACTCGCCGTCGTCGTGCTCTACGTGATCGCCGGGCTGCTCTGGGTGGTGCTCGTGTCGGTCGTCCTGTGGGCGCTGGCCGTCTCCACCGGCCGGGCCGCGCTGGCGGCGCAGACCGGCCCGGCGGGCCGGCCGGAGCCCGTCGCCACACCCCCCGCACACCCCTTCCTGATCATGAACCCGCGGTCGGGCGGCGGGAAGGTCGGGACGTTCGGACTGGTGGACAAGGCCGAGGCGCTCGGCGCCGAGGTCTGCGTGCTGGACCCCGCGCATCCCCAGGACGTGACCGAACTGGCCCGGCGGGCCGTCGACGACGGTGCCGATCTGCTCGGGGTCGCGGGCGGTGACGGCACTCAGGCCCTGGTCGCGGGCGTGGCGGCGGAGCGCGGTGTGCCCTTCATGGTGATCTCCGCCGGGACCCGCAACCACTTCGCCATGGACCTCGGCCTCGACCGCGAGGACCCCTCGACGTGTCTGGAGGCGCTGACCGACGGCGTCGAACGGCGCGTCGATCTCGGCTTCGCCGGGGACCGCATCTTCGTCAACAACGCCTCCTTCGGCGCCTACGCGGCGGTCGTGCAGAGCCCGGCGTACCGCGCGGACAAGGCCCGTACGACCCTGGAGATGCTGCCGGATCTGCTGACCCACCACAGCGGTCCGCACCTTGCGGTCCGGGCGGACGACACCGCCGTCGACGGGCCGCAGGCCGTCCTGGTGAGCAACAACCCCTACCGCATGGACGATCCGGCGGGCCTGGGCCTGCGGGAGCGGCTGGACTCCGGCGTCCTGGGGATGCTGGGCGTCAAGGTCGACAACGCGGCGCAGGCGGCCTGGATGCTGCGCGGCCGCAACGGTCCCGGCCTGACCTCGCTGTCCGCCCGGGACGTCGTCGTCGACGCGGACGCCCCCGTCATCCAGGCCGGTGTCGACGGCGAGGCCGTCACCCTGCCCACCCCCGTCCACTGCCGGATCGAACCCCGGGCGCTGCGCGTGCGGTTGCCCCGTCACCGCCCCGGAGTGCCGCGCGGGCTGCCGCCGATGAACTGGCGCCGGGTGCGGCGGCTGGCCCTGCGGACGGGACGGGCCACGGCACCGCACACGGGCCGACCGACCGCACCGCACACGGGCTGACCGCGCGCACCGCACACGGGCCGACCGACCTGGTGCCCGCTCACGACGCCATCGGAAGCGCCGCCCCTTCCCGCCACTTGAGGATCTTGTCGAAGCTGACGACCGCGCCGGGCCGGCCCGTGCGGTTGCGGTAGCGGACGTGGTCGGTGAGGGCCTCGATCAGAAAGAGCCCCCGGCCGTCCTCGGCAAATGCGGGAGCCTGCGCGGGGGTGGGCACGGGGGCTCTTTCTGATCGAGGCCCTCACCGACCACGTCCGCTAC
>NZ_SDIF01000133.1 GCF_004122735.1 Streptomyces sioyaensis
CCACCCCCAACGGGAGGGGCCGGACCGCAGGACGGAGTCCGGAGGGCCGGTCCCGCAGCCGAACAGCCAGCGCAGCGGCAACCAGCCCGCCGCAGGCGCAACGGCGAAAAACTCCCGCGGCGGGACAAGCGACAACGTCGGGGGCGCCGCAAAGCGCAACGGCGGGAAACCCCCACGGCGGGAAAGCCGACCACGTGCGGCGCGCCGCAAAGCACAACGGCGAGACACCACCACGGCGGGAAAGACAAAAACGTGGGAAGCAAGCCCAAGCGCAGCGGTATCGCATTTCCTTGTGCCACACCCGGGCGGCTAACCTCCAGGGAGTCACCTTTCTTACGCAGGAGAATCTCCCATGGCCCACGCCGCACAGGTCCAGCGCATGTCCCGCTTGATGATCAAGACACTGCGCGACGACCCGGCCGACGCCGAGACCGCCAGCCACAAGCTGCTCGTCCGCGCCGGGTACGTCCGCCGCTCCTCCGCCGGCATCTGGACGTGGCTGCCGCTGGGCAAGAAGGTCCTGGAGAACGTCTCCCGCATCGTCCGCGAGGAGATGGACGCCATCGGCGGCCAGGAGGTCCTGCTGCCGGCCCTGCTGCCCAAGGAGCCCTACCAGGCCAGCGGCCGCTGGGAGGAGTACGGCGACCTGCTCTTCCGCCTCAAGGACCGCAAGGGTGCCGACTACCTCCTCGGCCCCACGCACGAAGAGATCTTCACCCTCACGGTCAAGGACCAGTGCACGTCCTACAAGGACCTGCCGGTGATCCTCTACCAGATCCAGACCAAGTACCGCGACGAGGCCCGCCCCCGCTCCGGTGTGCTGCGCGGCCGCGAGTTCCAGATGAAGGACTCGTACAGCTTCGACACCACCGACGAGGGGCTGGAGCAGTCCTACGCCCTGCACCGCGCGGCGTACCAGAAGATCTTCGAGCGCCTGGGCCTGGACTACCGCATCGTCTCCGCCGTCTCCGGCGCGATGGGCGGCTCCGCCTCCGAGGAGTTCCTGGCCCCGGCCGCGGCCGGTGAGGACACCTTCGTGGACTGCCCGGCGTGCGACTACGCCGCCAACACCGAGGCCGTGACGGTCACGGTCGCGCCGGCCGACGGCTCCGGGCACGGCCCCGTCGAGGAGCTGGACACCCCCGACACCCCGACCATCGAGTCGCTCGCCGAGTTCCTGGACGTGCCGGCCTCCGCGACCCTGAAGAACCTGCTGATCAAGGTCGACGGCGAGATCGTCGCGGTGGGTGTGCCCGGCGACCGCGAGGTCGACCTCGGCAAGCTCGGCGAGCACCTCGCACCGGCCACCGTCGAGCTGGTCACCGCCGAGGACTTCACCGACCGGCCGGAGCTCGTCCGCGGCTATGTCGGCCCGCAGGGCCTGGCCGGAAAGGCCTTCCGCTACCTCGCCGACCCGCGGATCGCGCCCGGCACGGCCTGGGTCACCGGCGCCAACAAGGAGGGCAAGCACGCCCGCAATGTCGTCGCGGGCCGGGACTTCGAGGTCGACGAGTACCTCGACGTGGTCGTCGTCGAGCCCGGTGACCCCTGCCCGAAGTGCGGCGCCGGCCTGCGCATCGACCGCGCCATCGAGATCGGCCACATCTTCCAGCTCGGCCGCAAGTACGCCGACGCCTTCGAGCTCGATGTGCTCGGGCAGAACGGCAAGCCCGCCCGGGTCACCATGGGCTCGTACGGCATCGGCGTCTCCCGTGCGGTGGCCGCGCTCGCCGAGCAGTCGCACGACGAGAAAGGCCTGTGCTGGCCGCGCGAGGTCGCGCCGGCCGATGTGCATGTCGTCGCGGCCGGCAAGGCCAAGCAGACCGAGCTCGCCCTGGAGGTCGGCGAGCGGCTCGGCGCCGCGGGCCTGCGGGTCCTGGTCGACGACCGGGCCGGGGTCTCGCCGGGCGTGAAGTTCACCGACGCCGAACTGCTGGGCGTGCCGGCCATCGTGGTCGCCGGTCGGCGGGCCGCCGAGGGCGTCGTCGAGGTCAAGGACCGCCGTACCGGCGAGCGCGAGGAGCTGACGGTCGAGGAGGCCGTCGCCCGCCTCAGCGCGTAAGGACCGTACGGCAGCGGGCCGGCCGGGGTACCCCCCGGCCGGCCCGTTCGTCCGTCCACTACAGCCAGGCCGCGAACTCCAGCAGCAGCTCGCCCCGCTGGCGGGCGCCTGCGGCCACCTCCCGTACGCCGGTGTCCACCGCCCGGTACAGCGTCCAGTCGCGCAGCCGGTCGCGGTCCACCTCCAGGGAGTCGGCCAGCTTGGTCACCCGGCGGCGGGCCGCCGCGGCCGCGCCCGAGCCGGCCATCAGATCCTCGAACCGGTCCAGCACCAGTGCCGCCAGGTCGTACGCCCGCTCGCCGACCACCGGCGACGGGCCGACCGCGAGCCAGGGCACCCGCTCACCGGCCAGCACCTTGCCCTGCCGGAAGGCGCCGTGCAGCAGGAACTCCTCGTCGGATCCGGCCGGCAGGGCGCGCCGCAGCTCCAGGGCCTGCTCCACCAGCGGCCCGGCGGCCCGGGTCAGGGATCCGGCGGTACGCAGCGCCACCGCCGCCTCCTCGGTGCGCCCGGCCAGCGTCTCGAAGGGGTGGCCCGCCTCGGCCGGCACCCACAGCCGCCGTACCGTCCCGGCCGCCTCCAGCAGCGCCTTCGCCTCCGGCAGCGCCCGCAGCGACACCGCGCCCCGCAGCCGTTCCAGCAGCAGCGCCCCGGCGGTGTCGTCGGAGCGCAGCAGCCGTACCGCGCCCCAGCCGTCCCACGCCTCCAGCGCCGCCGCCTCGTGCGCGGACACCCGCCCCGGCACGGTCAGCTTCAGCGCCGCGGGCGTCCCGTCCTGCTGCCGTACGAGGGCGAGCAGACTGCTGCGGCCCCCGGGGGCCTGCACCCGTTCCAGCGTCAACTTCCAGGCGTCCAGCCGCTGCTGAACCAGGGTCGGGAGCGCCGCGAGCCAGTCCCGCACCGCACCGTCCGGATCGCCGCTCAGCGAACTCACCAACCGCTGCGGCGGTTCGATGGGTGCTGTTGCCATGCTTGAGCTGTCCCTTTCCTGGGCGGAGACCGCGCGGCGGCCGTCGTTCAGAGCGCGCCCGCGGCGGCGCTCGCGGAGCCGGACGGAGCGGCGGCCGCGGCCCGCTCCGCAAGCCCAGGGAAGGCTACGCCGCTGCCGCGCCAGCGCACCGCCCGGACCGCCGCCTCCCGCAGCGCGGCCGCCGCCTCCCTGCGCCGGGCCGCGCCGCCGGCCCGTACGAGATCGGCGTAGACGGCGGCCAGCCGGTCCTCCAGCTCCGCCGCCAGCCGGACCGCGGCGGCCGCGTCCGGGACCGGGAAAGGCAGCTCATAGGCGGCGGCCGCGGCCTGCGGGGTACCGCCCAGATCGTGCACCACCCGGCGCAGTGCGTCCCGGCGTGCGCGATGTGCGTCGTACGCCGCCTGCGCCTCCGTGCGCCGCTCGCCGGCGATCCGCCCGCCGACCACGCCGTAGCCGTACACCGCCGCATGCTCGGCGGCCAGCGCCGCCTGCACCGCCGTCAGCTCACCGTGCGCGTCGTCGTCCTGCCCGTCCCTGTCGTGCACCGCCGCGGCCCTCATCTGGTCGCCCCTTCGCTGGTCCTTGCTCCGCCGTGCCGTCCGGCGCCCGTCATCGGGCCGGCTCCGCCAGCAGAAACGCATGTGCCGCGCCGGCCGCCGCGACCGAGGCGAGCAGCCGGGCCAGCTCCGGGGGCGCGGCGGTCAGTGCCGTGGTGCGGGCGTCGGCGAGGGTGCGCTCCGCGTCGGCGAGCGCCGCGCGGGCGGCCCGCTCGTCCTGGGGAACCGGGGGAGCGGACGGCCGGGCGCCGCGCGGCGACGGGGTGGACGAGGGCGCACCGGCGTCCCGCGCCGGGCCCTCGGGGGCGGTGCGGTCCGTGCCGAACGCCTCGGCGTGCCGGGCGACTTCGGCGCGCAGCGGGCGCAGCCGCGGCTCCAGCGCCGGATGCGCCCGCAGCGTCGCGTCATAGCGCGCCAGCAGGGTCGTGCTGTCGCGGGCGGAGCGCTCGCGCAGCCGGTCGGCGGCGGAGGAATGTTCCCGCCCGCCGGGGCCGTCGTCCTCGGCGCAGCCGGCGAGCAGCGCCATGCCCCCGAGGGCGGCGCCGGCCAGCAGGGTCCTTCTCCGCGCGTACGCCACTTTCGGCACGTTGCACTTCCCGGGGTCTTTCGTAGTGATCACCGCAGGCGAGAGTATCCGTGACGACCCACCGAATCGTCAGTACCCCGCCGGAACCGATAGGCTTTGACCCGACACGCGACCCACCCACAACAGCACACGCGGCCGAGGAGTCACCCGGATGAGCACGACCCAGAGCGAGAGGCTGCGCGGACTGCTTGAACCGCTCGTCGCCGCGCGAGACCTGGATCTGGAAGAGATCGAGGTGACACCGGCAGGCAAACGGCGGGTGCTGAGGATCGTGGTCGATTCCGACGAGGGCGTCCAGCTGGACGAGTGTGCCGAGCTCAGCCGCGAGGCCTCCCAGGTCCTGGACGACTCCGATGTGATGGGCGGCGCCCCGTACACCCTTGAGGTGACCTCACCGGGCGCCGACCGGCCACTGACCGAGCTGCGGCACTACCGCCGCGCCGTCGGCCGCCTCATCAAGGCCCAACTGACCGCCGAGGCAGGCGCCGGCGAGCTGGTGGCCCGGATCACCGCGGTGGACGAGAACGGACTGGATCTTGAGGTGCCGGGCGTGAAGGGCCGCAAGCCGACCGCCCGCCGGGTCTCCTTCGACGAGATCGCCAAGGCGCGCGTCGAGCTGGAATTCAGCCGTAAGCCCGACAAGGCGGACAAGCGCGACGCGCAGCAGGACGAGAAGATCGACGAGAACAAGGAGGAGGCGTAGCCGTGGACATCGACATGAGTGCCCTGCGGGGGCTGGTGCGGGAGAAGGAGATCTCGTTCGACCTGTTGGTCGAGGCGATCGAGTCGGCCCTCCTCATCGCGTACCACCGCACCGAGGGCAGCCGCCGGCGGGCGCGGGTGGAACTGGACCGCAACACCGGCCATGTGACGGTGTGGGCGAAGGAGAACGCCGAGGACCTCACGGACCTGGCGGAGGGCGAGGAGCCCCGCGAGTTCGACGACACCCCCTCCGGCTTCGGGCGGATCGCGGCGACCACCGCCAAGCAGGTCATCCTGCAGCGGCTGCGGGACGCCGAGGAGGAGATCACCTTCGGCGAGTACGCCGGACGGGAGGGCGATGTCGTCACCGGCGTCGTCCAGCAGGGCAAGGACCCCAAGAACGTCCTGGTCGACATCGGCCGCCTGGAGGCCATCCTGCCGGTGCAGGAACAGGTCCCCGGTGAGGACTACGCACACGGCACCCGGCTGCGCTCGTACGTCGTACGGGTGGTCAAGGGCGTCCGCGGCCCGTCGGTGACGCTGTCGCGCACCCACCCCAATCTGGTGAAGAAGCTCTTCGCCATGGAGGTCCCGGAGATCGCGGACGGCTCGGTGGAGATCTCCGCCATCGCCCGCGAGGCCGGCCACCGCACCAAGATCGCCGTGCGCTCCACCCGCTCCGGTCTGAACGCCAAGGGCGCCTGCATCGGCCCGATGGGCGGCCGGGTGCGCGCCGTCATGGCCGAGCTGCACGGCGAGAAGATCGACATCGTGGACTGGTCGGACGACCCGGCCGAGCTGGTGGCGAACGCGCTGTCGCCGGCCCGGGTCAGCAAGGTCGAGGTCGTGGACCTGGCGGCGCGCTCCGCCCGGGTCACCGTCCCCGACTACCAGCTGTCGCTGGCCATCGGTAAGGAAGGGCAGAACGCCCGGCTCGCCGCCCGCCTCACGGGCTGGCGGATCGACATCCGCCCGGACACCGAGCACGCAGCGCAGGACTGAGTGCACGCGGTGTAGCCGGCGGGCGTCGCGGCCCCGAAAAATCGGTGGTGCCGCGGCGCCCGGTTGGGAATTCTGAGCAGCCGTTCGGCCTTCACCCCAGCGGGGTCGGGCCGGCACGGGGAGGTAGACTTAAGCAGTGTCTGGCCGGACGCATGCCCGCGCATGCCCTGAGCGCACTTGTCTGGGATGCCGGGAGCGAGCGGCCAAGGGTGATTTGCTGCGCATCGTGGAGATCGAGGGTGAGTGTGTCCCCGATCCTCGCGGTACGCTGCCCGGCCGGGGTGCGTACGTGCACCCGACACCGGTCTGCCTCGACCTGGCGGTTCGCCGCCGGGCGTTCAACCGGGCCTACCGGGCCCGGGGACCGTTCGACACCACGGAGCTCCGTCGGTTCCTCGAGCGGACGCCCGTCGAGCAGCCGCCGTTGCAATAAGGCACAGCAGCAAGAAACGCACAGCGCACGGAAAACCGTGCGGTCAGGTACCTCGCGAGTCGGAAGTAGGTCGAGATTGCGATGAGCACTCGATGAGTACGCGATGAGTACGCCCATGAAGTAGCGACGGTCCGGTGGACAACCCGGACCTAGAAGGAGCGAAGTGGCTAAGGTCCGGGTATACGAACTCGCCAAGGAGTTCGGCGTCGAGAGCAAGGTCGTCATGGCCAAGCTCCAAGAGCTTGGGGAATTCGTCCGTTCGGCGTCCTCGACGATCGAGGCGCCGGTCGTGCGCAAGCTGACCGACGCTTTCCAGGCAGGCAGCGGCAACGGCCGCGCCGCCGGCAAGCCCGCGGCGCCGCGCAAGGCGGCCCCCGCGAAGCCGTCCGCGCCGTCCCCGGCGCAGGCGGGCACCTCCCGCGCCGCCAAGGCAGCGGGGGAGCGTCCTGCTGCCCCGAAGCCGGGCGCGCCCAAGCCGGGCCCCGCGGCTCCGGCCCCGGCGGCCGCCGCCGAGGCGCCGCAGGCCCCCGCAGCACCCAAGAGCACTCCCGCCGCCGGCCCGACGCCGGGTCCGCGCCCCGCGCCGACCCCGAAGGCCGCGGCACCCAAGCCCGCTCCGGCCGCCCCCGCGCAGCCCGAGTTCCAGGCTCCGCCGTCCACGCCGGCCGCTCCCGCCGCCGGCCAGTCGGCTCCCCGTCCCGGTGCCACCCCCGGCCCGCGCCCGGCCCGTCCGGCGTCCGGTCAGGGCGGCCAGGGTGGTCAGGGCCGCGGTAACGCTCCGCGTCCCGGTGGCGAGCGTCCGGGCCCGCGTCCCGGTGCCCGTCCGTCCGGCCCCCGTCCGGGCAACAACCCCTTCACCTCCGGTGGCTCCACGGGCATGGCCCGTCCGCAGGCCCCGCGTCCCGGTGGCGCCCCGCGCCCCGGTGGCCAGGGCGGCCCCGGTGGTCCCCGTCCGCAGGCCGGTGGCCAGGGCGGCCCCCGTCCGCAGGGTCAGGGCGGCGCCCGTCCGACCCCGGGCGGTATGCCCCGTCCGCAGGGTGCCGCTCCCGGCGGCCCCCGTCCCGGTGGCGGCGGCGGTAACCGCCCGAACCCGGGCATGATGCCGCAGCGTCCCGCGGCCGGCCCGCGTCCGGGCCCCGGTGGCGGCGGCGGTCGCGGTCCCGCGGGTGCCGGTCGTCCCGGTGGCGGCGGTCGTCCCGGTGGCGGCGGCGGCTTCGCCGGTCGTCCCGGTGGTGGCGGCGGGCGTCCGGGTGGTGGCGGCGGCTTCGCCGGTCGTCCCGGTGGCGGTGGCCCCGGTGGTGGCGGCGGCTTCGGCGGTCGTCCCGGCTTCGGCGGTCGTCCGGGCGGTCCCGGTGGCCGTGGTGGCACGCAGGGTGCGTTCGGCCGTCCCGGCGGTCCGGCGCGTCGTGGCCGCAAGTCGAAGCGGCAGCGGCGTCAGGAGTACGAGGCCATGCAGGCCCCGTCGGTCGGCGGCATCATGCTGCCGCGCGGCAACGGCGCGACGGTTCGCCTGTCGCGCGGTGCCTCGCTGACGGACTTCGCGGAGAAGATCAACGCCAACCCGGCGTCGCTGGTCCAGGTCATGCTGAACCTCGGCGAGATGGTCACCGCGACCCAGTCGGTCTCCGACGAGACCCTCCAGCTGCTCGCCGACGAGATGAACTACGTCGTCGAGATCGTCAGCCCGGAGGAGGAGGACCGCGAGCTCCTGGAGTCCTTCGACATCGACTTCGGTGAGAACGAGGGCGGCGAGGACATGCTCGTCGCGCGTCCGCCGGTGGTGACCGTCATGGGTCACGTCGACCACGGTAAGACCCGGCTGCTCGACGCGATCCGCAAGACGAACGTCATCGCGGGCGAGGCCGGCGGCATCACCCAGCACATCGGTGCCTACCAGGTCGCGACCGAGGTCAACGACGAAGAGCGGCGCATCACCTTCATCGACACCCCCGGTCACGAGGCGTTCACCGCCATGCGTGCCCGTGGTGCCAAGTCGACCGACATCGCGATCCTCGTGGTGGCGGCCAACGACGGTGTCATGCCGCAGACGATCGAGGCCCTCAACCACGCCAAGGCGGCCGAGGTGCCGATCGTGGTCGCGGTCAACAAGATCGACGTCCCGGGCGCCGACCCGACCAAGGTGCGCGGTCAGCTGACCGAATACGGCCTGGTGGCAGAGGAGTACGGCGGCGACACCATGTTCGTCGACATCTCCGCCAAGCAGGGCGAGAACATCGAGTCCCTGCTGGAGGCCGTGGTCCTCACCGCGGACGCGGCGCTGGACCTGCGGGCCAACGCCGAGCAGGACGCACAGGGTCTCGCGATCGAGGCCCACCTCGACCGCGGCCGCGGTGCCGTGGCGACCGTCCTGGTCCAGCGCGGTACCCTCCGCGTCGGCGACACGATGGTGGCCGGTGACGCGTACGGCCGGGTGCGTGCGATGTTCGACGACAAGGGCAACAACGTCGAGGAAGCGGGTCCGTCGACCCCCGTCCTGGTCCTGGGTCTGACCAACGTCCCGGGCGCCGGCGACAACTTCCTGGTCGTCGACGAGGACCGGACGGCCCGTCAGATCGCCGAGAAGCGCGCGGCGCGCGAGCGCAACGCCGCCTTCGCCAAGCGCACCCGCCGGGTGTCCCTGGAGGACCTGGACAAGGTGCTCAAGGCCGGCGAGGTCCAGCAGCTCAACCTCATCATCAAGGGTGACGCTTCTGGTTCCGTCGAGGCCCTGGAGTCCTCGCTGCTCCAGCTCGACGTCGGCGAAGAGGTCGACATCCGGGTGCTGCACCGCGGCGTCGGTGCGGTCACCGAGACGGACATCAACCTGGCGTCCGGCTCCGACGCGATCGTCATCGGCTTCAACGTGCGCGCCGAAGGCCGTGCCACGCAGATGGCCGAGCGCGAGGGCGTCGACGTCCGGTACTACTCGGTCATCTACCAGGCGATCGAGGAGATCGAGGCGGCCCTCAAGGGCATGCTCAAGCCGGAGTACGAGGAGGTCGAGCTCGGTACCGCGGAGATCCGCGAGATCTTCCGCTCGTCCAAGCTCGGCAACATCGCGGGTGTGCTCATCCGCTCCGGCGAGGTCAAGCGCAACACCAAGGCGCGCCTCATCCGCGACGGCAAGGTGGTCGCGGAGGACCTCAACATCCAGGGTCTGCGCCGCTTCAAGGACGACGTCACCGAGATCCGCGAAGGCTTCGAGGGCGGTATCAACCTCGGAAACTTCAACGACATCAAGATCGACGACGTCATCGCGACGTACGAGATGCGGGAGAAGCCGCGCGGCTGATCACGCGGAGACCGGGGCCGGCCGGCGGAGTTCTGCTCCGTCGGCCGGCCCCGGCCGTTTGCGGGGGTGCCGCGCGGACGGGGCCGAGGTGCTCACCCACCGCCCCCTCCGATCCACGGAAAGTAATCCCGTCGAACGGTGTCGGATGTTGCGTGTACCGTTCTTGTGTTCTTGCCAAATGTCGGCAGGGCTTACCGAATACGAGGCCTCACGGGTCGGCTTGACCCGCACCGCATGTACGTAGGGACGCTGTCCTTCGACCTGCTTCTCGGCGACGTACGGTCGCTGAAGGAGAAGCGCTCCGTCGTCCGCCCGATCGTCGCCGAGCTGCACCGCAAATACGCGGTGAGCGTCGCCGAGGTCGGGGACCAGGATCTGCACCGCAGGGCCAGGATCGGCCTGGCGGTGGTGTCCGGAGACGCGGGGCATCTCACCGATGTCATGGACCGCTGCGAGCGCCTGGTCGCCGCACGGCCCGAAGTGGAGCTGCTGTCGGTACACCGGCGGCTGCACGGCGACGACGACTGACCTGAGGTACGGGCGGCGCGCCGCCGGTGGAAGCACAATTGTGGAAGAAAGAAGGAGACGGACCAGTGGCCGACAATGCGCGGGCGAAGAAGCTGGCGGACCTCATCCGGGAGGTGGTCGCCCAGAAGCTGCAGCGCGGCATCAAGGACCCGCGGCTCGGTTCGCACGTGACCATCACGGACACCCGGGTCACCGGCGACCTGCGGGAGGCTACGGTCTTCTACACGGTCTACGGCGACGACGAGGACCGCGCCAGCGCCGCCGCCGGGCTGGAGAGCGCCAAGGGCATCCTGCGCTCCGCGGTCGGCGCCGCGGCCGGCACGAAGTTCACGCCGACCCTGGCCTTCGTGGCGGACGCCCTGCCGGAGAACGCCAAGACCATCGAGGACCTGCTGGACAAGGCGCGGGCCTCGGACGCCAAGGTGCGCGAGGTCTCCTCGGGCGCCCAGTACGCCGGTGAGGCCGACCCGTACCGCAAGCCGGGCGACGACGAGGACGACGAGGGCACCGCGGCAGAATGAAGCGTGAAAGCAACAAGCCCATCGAGGGGGGCGAGCGCGCAGCGCTCTCCGGCAAGGGGAGCGGTGGGCGACGGGCGGGCCTTGTCATCGTCGACAAGCCGGCCGGCTTCACCTCGCACGACGTGGTGGCGAAGATGCGCGGCATGGCGCGCACCCGCCGGGTCGGGCACGCCGGCACACTCGACCCGATGGCCACGGGCGTGCTCGTCCTGGGCATCGAGCGGGCCACCAAGCTGCTCGGCCATCTCGCGCTGACGGAGAAGGAGTACGTCGGCACGATCCGGCTCGGCCAGACGACGGTCACCGATGACGCCGAGGGCGAGATCACCGCGTCGAAGGCGGCGCACGGCCTCGCCCGCGAGGACATCGACGCCGGCATCGCCCGGCTGTCCGGCGCGATCATGCAGGTGCCGTCGAAGGTCAGCGCCATCAAGATCGACGGCAAGCGGTCGTACTCGCGGGTCCGCGACGGCGAGGACGTGGAGATCCCGGCCCGGCCGGTGACCGTCTCCTCGTTCGTGCTGCACTCCGCGCACGAGACCGAGGCCGAGGACGGCACCCCGGTGACCGATCTGCTGGTCTCCGTCGAGTGCTCGTCGGGTACCTACATCCGCGCGCTGGCCCGCGACCTGGGGGCCGGGCTCGGGGTCGGCGGCCATCTGACCGCGCTGCGCCGTACCCGCGTCGGCCCGTACAAGCTGGACCGGGCGCGCACGCTCGAACAGCTCCAGGCCGCGGTGGACGACACCGAGGGGGAGGGCCTGCCGGTCATGCCGCTCGGTGACGCGGCCGCCGCGGCGTTCGCCCGCTGGGACGTCGCCGAGGCGCAGGCGCGGCTGCTGCTCAACGGCGCGCGGATCGCGATGCCGCGGTTCGAGGGCGACGGCCCGGTCGCGGCGTTCGGGCCGGACGGCCGGTTCCTGGCGCTGGTGGAGAACCAGGGCGGGAAGGCGAAGAGCCTGGCGGTGTTCGCGGACTGAGGCGGCACCGGGCCATGACCCGGGGGGGCGTGCACCGTGGCCGGGTCCGGAGCGTACGAGACGCTCCGGACCCGGCCTTCGTGTGTGCGCACGCGGCGGCGGTTGCCCCGGAATGGGTGGTGGAACGCGGGCCGCCCGGACAGGAACGGAGGGCCGGCCCGCGCTCCACCATCCCCCTCACCCTGTGTCTCTCCAGCGGGGCCGGGCCATTCACTCATTCGGTGAGGCGCTCGGAGTGAATCAAGGAGTAGAGGGGGGCGCGTTGGAACGGCTCCCTCCCATGACGATCACTGCCTGCTTACCGTTCGGGGACTGAACAGGCGAGAGGATCGGCAATGGCACTGCTGGACGCCGATGTGGACGCGGCACTGGTGCGCATCCGCGATCTGGCAGGTCGCACGCGCGGCACGGGGTTCCTCGCGGACCCCGACGGCACCGTGATCACCAGCCATGAAGCGGTGGACGGGGCGGCACAGCTGGTGCTGCAGCCCATGGCGGACGGGGCCGGCAGCGGCGCGGCGGGCGGCGGCGGATGGACCTGCCTGGTGGCGGCCGACGCCGTGACACCGCTGCCGGAGGACGGGCTCGCCCTCGTACGGACCGACGCCTTCGGCCCCCACCGGCTGCTGCCGCTGCCCATCGCCGCCGGCCGGCCCGCGGCGGGCACCGGCGTACGGCTCTGGGCGGGCGGCTGGCTGGACGGCACGGTCGTCGGGCCGGGCTCCGGGGTGATGTACACGGCCACCGAACGCGTCCATCTCCTCGACGAGACGCTGGAGCTCCACCTCTGCGCGGGCGGCCGCGAGGCGCTGCGGCTGGGCGGCCCGGCGGTCGGCGGGCCGGTGCTGGACGCACGGACCGGCGCGGTGCTCGGGGTGCTCGGCACCGCGCTGCACTCCGGCCGCCGGGCGGGCGGCCACGCGATCCCGCTGCGCGCCGTCGCCGAGGCCGCGCCGGGAGGCGTGCTGGCCGCGCTGCTGGAGCGCAACGCCGCGACCGTCCCCGCCTACGGCAGCGAGCTGAATCCGGCCGGCGCCCGGCACCTGACCGAGGTGTCGGGCGCCGCCGAACGGCCGCGACGGTGGCGGGAGCCGGTCGAACGGCCGGAAATCGCCGCGGAGTTCGCGCGCTTCGAGGACAGCCGGGCGACCGCGCTGGTGCTGGGCCTGGTGGGGGAGCCGGGGACCGGGCGGAGCACGGAGCTGGCGGCGCTGGCCGCACGCCGGGCGCAGGGGCCCGTCCCGGCGCCGACCGTCCGGCTGCGCGGCGCGGAGCTGCGGCCCGGCGACGACGGGGTGCGCACGGCGGTGGAGCGCGCGCT
The DNA here is from genome assembly GCF_004122735.1 of Streptomyces sioyaensis. GTDB lineage: Bacteria > Actinomycetota > Actinomycetes > Streptomycetales > Streptomycetaceae > Streptomyces > Streptomyces sioyaensis. The sequence continues at coordinate 12,955 of NZ_SDIF01000133.1, forward strand.
GCGCTCCGCCGGCCGGATCGTCGCCGCGGCGGGCCGTACGGCCGGTGATCCGACGGACACCACCTCGCAGGGCGTGGCCCGGGCGGCGGCCGCGGCCGGGCGCGGGCTGATGGTGCTCCTCGACGGCCCGGAGGAGATGCCGACTGCCCTGGCCCAGCGGGCGGCCGAGTGGACCGAGGCGACGGCCGACTGGCTGCGTACCGCCGGTGTGCGGCTGGTGATCGCCTGCCGCCCCGAGTTCTGGGAGCGGGCCGGTGCGCTCTTCCCGCCCGCTCTGCTGCACCGGCCGCGCCATCCGCTGCCCGCGCTGCCCGCCTGCGTGGGGCTCGGCGATCTCCCGGAGGACGCGGCGGAGCGCGCCCGCGGCCGCTACCGCCTGCCACCGGGCCTGCCGGCCGCGGCCGACGCCCGCCATCCGCTGGCGCTGCGGCTGCTCGCGGAGGTCCTGGCGGCGCTCCCCCAGGGCGACGCCGTCGGCCTCGGCACCCCCGACCGCCATCAGATCTTCGAGGCCCATCTGGACCTGGCGTGCCTGCGCATCGCCGGGCGCCTGGCGGCCGCGCACCGGCTCGCGCCGCGCGGCACCGCCGTACGCCGCCTGGCCGCCCAGGTCGCCGGCCAGGTGCACGAGGCGGCCCGCCGCTGTCTTCGCCCCGGGCCGGGCGCGCTGGACCGGATGTCCTTCGAGGAGGTCTTTCCGCCGGAGCCCGGCTGGGCCGCCGCGGTGCTTGCCGAGGGGCTGCTGGTCCCGGCCGGCGGCGGATACCGCTTCGCCCACGAGGAATTCGCGGAGTGGCTGCAGGGCGCCCACGCCGACCCCGGGCTCCGGCCCGCCCCCGGGCGGCGCACCGGACCGGTCGTCCAGGCGCTGCTGCTGCTCGCCCGGCGGGAGGGGACGGTACAACTGACGTTCCGGCTGGCCGAGTTGGTGCCGATGGCGACCGCCGCCGGCCCCGCGGAGCCGGACGCGGACGCCGTGGACGGCCGCCGCTGGGCCGCCCGGCTGCTGACCGGCGTCCTGCTCCGGGTGCCCGACGCGCGGCCGTACACGGGCGTGCTGCGGCTGCTCGCCGACCGGATCACGGAGCGGTCGCTGCGCGCGGGCGGCTTCGAGCACACCGGCCTGGCGGAGTTCGGCCCCTGGTTCTGGGAGCGGCTGGCGCTGACGGACGAGGACCGGATGGACCTGCTGCGCCGTCTGCTGCCGGCGGACGGGCCGCCGGCCGGGCGGGTGCCGGCCGGGCTGCCGCGGAGCGCCGGGACGGATGCCGCACCCAGCGCGCCGGCCGCGCACCCGCCGGCCACCGTGCCGCGCCCCGGCGGCCCCTTCGCCGAGCCCCCGCGCGTACGGGTCCACCCCGCAGACCATCCCGCCGAGCACCCCGCAGACCACCCCGAGCCCGCCCGGGACGGCGCCGGTCCGGTGGACCCGGCCGACGGTCCGCGCCCGCACCCCGCCGAGGACCCGTCCGCCGCGGCCGGCCCCGGCACCCCGTCCGCCCGGTTCCTCGACGCCGCGGCCGTGCTGCTGCGGACGGACCCGGAGGGGATGCAGCCGCTGCTGTGTGCCTGGTTCGACGACACCCGCCCGCTGCAGCGCCCCGGCGCGGACGGCGGCCCGGCCCGTCCCGTGCGCGCCCGGCCCCGTGAGATCACCGTCGCCGCCGCCGCGCAGGCCCTGCTGCACACCCATCGCCGGCAGGCGCTCGACGCGCTCCTGGAGGCACTGGTGACCGCCGCGCACCCCAGGGGCGACGAGCTGATGGACGCGCTCGCCGAGGACGAACCGGCAGCCGTGTGCCGGGCCGTGGACCGCTGGGCGCACGACGAGCGCCCCGAGCGCCGGGCCGCCGCCGCGTCGTACGGCCTGCGGGCCGCTCCCCACGCCACCGCCGCGCCCGACCGCGCACTGCTGCGCTACGCCGCGCTGTGCCTGCTCGCCCGGCGCGCCGACGCCGCCCACCACGGCTCCGCGCTCGCCCTGCTGGTGGGCGATCCGGCCACCCGCTCCCGCTTCCTGGACCGGGCGCTGGCGCGCTTCGTCGCGGGCGACCCCCAGCTGCCGCCCACGGCGTTCACGGCCGCCCTCACCGACCACACCGGAGCGGTGCTGGACGCCTTCCGCGCCCGGCTGGTCGGCGGCGAGGGCCCGCCGGTGGCGGACGCGCTGCTGCGCATGCTCGCCCGGATCGACGCGCCGGACCTCGTCGCCCGCATCGCCGACCTCGTCCGCGACTGCGCCCGGCACTGCCCGGAGCGCGCGGCGCGGCCGGTCGCGGAGTTCCTCGACCGCCGCCTCGAACGCGGACCGGCCGCCCGTGCCGCGCTCCGCCCGCTCGCCGTGGAGCTGCTGACCGGGTACCCCGCACCGGTGCGCTGCGCGCTCGCGGCGGTGGTGGCCGAACCCGGCTCCGGCGACTCGGCCCCGCTGCGCCGCGAACTGCTCGACGCGCTGCTGGCGCAGGAGGCGTCGTACCCGGCGGCGCACGGCGGATACGGCGGATGCGAGGGAACGCAGCAGGACACCCGGGTGCTGGAGGCGCTGCTCCGGGCGGCCGCCGAGGGCGCGGAACGGCGGCCGGCGGACCGCACCCGGGAGCTGGTGCACCGCACCGGGACGCTGCTGGTCCGCACGCCGCAGGGCGCCGTCCGCCTGGACCGGCAGCTGGTGGAGCTGGGACAGCGGGTGCCCGGCTTCGCCCGGCGGGTGCAGGACTGGGTGGCGGACGAGCCGGGGGAGTGGGCGGCGGTGGTGGGCCCCGGCGCCCGTGCCACGCTCACCGGATGCCACAGCTGATCACCAGGTGCCACAGCCGACCGCGCGGGCCGGTCCGGGCCGCCGGTCGCCCGCGAATCCGCCGGTGACGCCGGTGACCTGCGGCGGATCCGGTGCGCAGGGCCGCCCTGAACCCCCCTTCGCGTGGAGCATCACCCCCGGCATGGCAGTCTTAGACCTGCGCCATGCCGAATTGGCGCATGGGACGGACAGGGTTCGGGCGAGGAGCGGGCAGAGTGCAGCGCTGGCGTGGCTTGGAGGACATCCCCGAGGGCTGGGGGCGCAGCGTCGTCACCATCGGCTCGTACGACGGAGTGCACCGCGGCCACCAACTGATCATCGGCAAGGCCGTCGCGCGCGCCCGTGAGCTGGGGATTCCCGCGGTGGTCGTCACCTTCGACCCGCACCCCAGCGAGGTCGTGCGCCCCGGCACCCACCCGCCGCTGCTGGCGCCGCACCACCGGCGTGCGGAGCTGATGGCGGGGCTCGGGGTGGACGCCGTGCTGGTCCTCCCGTTCACCAAGGAGTTCTCGACGCTGGAGCCGGCCGACTTCGTGGCCAAGGTGCTGGTCGACAAGCTGCACGCCCAGGTCGTCGTCGAGGGCCCCAACTTCCGCTTCGGGCACAAGGCGGCCGGCAATGTCGCCACCCTCGCCGAACTCGGGACCACCTACGACTACACGGTGGAGGTCATCGACCTCTACGAGCGCGGCGCGGCGGGCGGCGGCGAGGCCTTCTCCTCCACGCTCACCCGCCGGCTGGTCGCCGAGGGCGACGTGGCCGGGGCGAGCGAGGTCCTGGGCCGGCCGCACCGCGTCGAGGGCGTGGTCGTACGCGGCGCCCAGCGCGGCCGCGAACTCGGCTTCCCGACGGCCAATGTGGAGACCCTGCCGCACACCGCGATCCCCGCCGACGGCGTCTACGCGGGGCTGCTGCAGGTCGAGGGCGAGGCGATGCCGGCCGCCATCTCGGTGGGTACGAACCCGCAGTTCGACGGGAAGACGCGCACCGTCGAGGCGTACGCCATCGACCGCGTCGGCCTGGACCTGTACGGCCTGCATGTCGGCGTGGACTTCATCGCCTATATCCGCGGCCAGGAGAAGTTCGACACCCTCGACGCCTTGCTGGAGCGCATGGCCGTGGATGTGAAGCTGGCGCGGGGGTTGGTCGCGGGGGCGGAGTAGGGGCAGGGGGAGCAC
>NZ_SDIF01000134.1 GCF_004122735.1 Streptomyces sioyaensis
CCGTAACCTCGCCCCCGACCCCGCCCGCGCCGCCCAACTCGCCCGCCAGCAGGCCGCGTTGGACAGTGCGCGTACCAAGCGGGAGCGCGATGCCGATCCGGAGCGGCTGGGGCTGCGCCGGTCCGTGCTGGCCGAGGCGGCGGTCGCGGCCGTCGTGCTCGTGGTGACCACGGTGCTGACCGCCACCGAACCGGCCCGTACCGAAGAGGCGGTCAAGGCCGCCTCGGGCGGACAGTCCGCCACGGCCTCCACGACCGCCCGGCCGCAGGCGCTGACCATCCCGTTCGACACCGGCGGCCCGCACGGCAAGGGCACCGCCCGCCTCGATCTCGCCCCCGGCAGCAGCACCGCCGCCAATACGCTGCAACTGCGGCTCGCCGACTCGTCGGGCAAGGCCATGGACGTCCCCGAGGTGAAGATTTCCTTCACCCAGAAGGCCAAGAAGCTCGGGCCGCTCCCGGCCGTTCCCCGGCAGGTCGGCAAGGGCCGCTGGCGGGCGAGCGGGGTCCGGCTGCCGGTCCCCGGGCAGTGGCAGCTGTCGCTGGTCGTCCGGACCTCCGACATCGACCAGGTGACCGAGATCAAGAACGTGAAGATCGGCTGATGAGCAAGCAGACCTCCGGCAAGAAGGCCCCCCAGAAGGCCGCTCAAAAGGCCACTCAGAAGGCCACCGGCAAGCGGAATCCCGGCACGCGGACCGGCGGGCAGGGCGGCGGACGCGTCCCCGCGCCGGCCGCCGCGCCGACCCCCGAGACCGGCGCGTCCCCCGCCCCGGAGCTCTCCCGCCGCCGGCTGCTCGGCACCGTCGGCGCGGCGGGGGCGGCCGGGCTGGTCGCCGGCGGGGCCGGTGGTGCGCTCGCGGTCAGCGCCGCGCAGGACACCGCCCCCACCGCTCTGACCAGCATCGGCTCGACCGAGGTGGCGTTCCGGAAGGCATCCGCCACGCACCAGGCGGGGATCACCACCCCGCTCCAGGCCACCGGCCATCTCGTCGCCTTCGACCTGGCGCCGGATGCGGACCGCAAGACCGCGGCCGCACTGCTGCGCCGCTGGTCGCGGACGGCCGAGGAGCTGATGGCCGGGCGCACCCCGGACGCCGACACGGGGGTCGCGCTCGACGCGGGCCCGTCCTCGCTGACCGTCACCTTCGGCTTCGGGCACAGCTTCTTCGACCGTACGGGGCTGACGAAGCGGCGCCCCGTCCAGCTCGACCCGCTGCCGGACTTCTCCGCCGACGCGCTGGACCCCAAGCGCAGCAACGGCGACCTGTGGATCCAGATCGGCGCCGATGACGCCCTGGTCGCCTTCCATGCGCTGCGTGCGCTGCAGAAGGACGCGGCCGGCAGTGCCCGGCTGCGCTGGCAGATGAACGGCTTCAACCGCACCCCGGGCGCCACCGCGCGGCCGCGGACCGCCCGCAATCTGATGGGCCAGATCGACGGCACCAACAACCCCAAGCCGTCGGACAAGGACTTCGACGAGCGGATCTTCGTGGGGCGCGATGCCGACCAGGCCTGGATGCGCGGCGGGTCGTACGCCGTCGTCCGGCGGATCCGGATGCTGCTGGACGACTGGGAGAAGCGCTCCCGGCACGCGCAGGAGAAGGTCATCGGGCGCCGCAAGGACAACGGGGCCCCGCTGACCGGCGGTTCCGAGAGCACCCCGATGCGGCTGGACGCTACCGGCTCCGACGGGCTGCCGGTGATCCCCGTCAATGCGCATGCGCGGATCGCGGCGCCGGCGTCCAATCAGGGCGCCGCGCTGCTGCGCCGCCCGTTCTCCTTCCATGACGGGTTCCGGGAGGACGGCGCCCCGGACGCCGGGCTGCTCTTCGTCTGCTGGCAGGCCGATCCGCTGCGGGCCTTCACCCAGATCCAGCGGAAGCTGGACCGCGGGGACGCGCTGTCGCCGTTCCTGCGGCACGAGGCGAGCGGACTGTTCGCGGTGCCGCCGGCCGCGGAGCCGGGCGGCTACGTGGGCCGGCCCCTGCTGGAGGGCTGAGGAACCGGCCCGCCCGGGAGCCGCCCGGAACCCGGGCCCGGATCGGAAACCGGCCCCGGAGCCGGGCCCGCCCTGCACCCGGCCCCGAACCCGGGCCCGTCCCGGAAACCGTCCGCGCCGGAAGTCCGGTCCGGGCGCCGGACGGGCCGGTTATCGTGGCAGGGCAGGGAGTACATCGGCGGGGTGCCCCCGCAGTTACGCGAGGGAGTCCTGACCATGTCGGCCAGCCGCTATACCTATCTCGGTCCCGAGGGCACCTTCACGGAGGCCGCGCTGCGCAGCCTGCCCGAGGCGGCCACCCGCGAGCTGGTGCCGATGGTGTCGGTGCCCGCAGCCCTGGACGCGGTGCGCGCCGGTGAGGCCGCCGCGGCGCTGGTGCCGATCGAGAACTCCGTCGAGGGCGGGGTGACCACCACCGTCGACGAACTCGCCGCCGGCGAGCCGCTGATGATCTACCGCGAGGTGCTGCTGCCGATCGCCTTCGCGCTGCTGGTGCGCCCCGGTACATCGCTCAGCGAGGTGAAGACGGTGACCGGGCACCCGGTCGCCCAGCCGCAGGTGCGCAAGTGGCTGGCGGCCCAACTCCCGGAGGCCGTATGGGAGTCGGCGGCCTCGAACGCCGATGGCGCCCGGCTGGTGCAGGAGGGCCGCTACGACGGCGCGTTCGCGGGCGAGTTCGCGGCCGCGCCGTACGGCCTGGAGCCGCTGGTCACCGACATCCATGACGCGCAGAACGCGGCCACCCGCTTCGTGCTGGTGGGCCGCCCGGCCCGGCCCGCCGCGCCCACCGGCGCGGACAAGACCTCGGTGGTGCTGTGGCTGGCCGAGGACCACCCCGGTGCGCTGCTGGAACTGCTCCAGGAGTACGCGGGCCGCGGGGTGAACATGATGCGGATCGAGTCCCGGCCGACCGGCGAGGGCATCGGCCGCTACTGCTTCTCGGTGGACTGCGAGGGGCACCTCACCGACCGCCGGGTCAGCGAGGTCCTGATGGGGCTCAAGCGGGTCTGCCGCGAGGTGCGGTTCCTCGGCTCGTACCCGCGGGCGGACGAAGTGCCGCCGACCGTACGCCGGGAGATGACGGACGCGGCGTTCACCGAGGCGTCGGACTGGCTGGCGCGCTGCCTGGACGGGCGGGGCTGAGCGGTCGCCGCACCGCTGCGCGAGCCCGGCCACAGGACCCTGCGGAACGGCACGACCTGGGACTTTGGCAGCGCTGTGGGTTATCCACAAAGTTATCCACAGGCCCGGTTCTCGACCTGTGGGTAAGTCGACATGAGAATCGGACAGAGTCGACAAATCGCCCTACTGACCGCACATCACTCCACAGCACCCCACGCCGGGCAGCGTCAGCACAATTCAGGTGATCAATCCTTTAGGGCGAGGCAATCCCACACGAAAGAGTGCGTGAACGGGGTTTGTACAGGGAATCCATAGCTGAGCATTTCGGGAGCGGAATGATCTCCTCCGACTTCCACAGATCTCACACACAGGCTGTGGATAACAATCCAGAAACCCCCAGCGCCTGTGGACAACCAGGGGAATCCCGGGGGATAACCGCGCTCCGCGCCCCCACCCGGTGCCCACCCGAGGCCCCACCCAACTACCGCTCCCCACGCAGTGGATCACAGGCGGCCCGAGCCGCCGAACCCCTCACCCCGGCCCCCCGCGAAAGCCGCACCGACCACCTCACACCCTGGAATGCATACGCCTTTCCGTCGCTTTCCTACCGCCACCTCTAAGCGGAATAAACACCCCAAAACGGACAAACTGCCGCGCCATGGAATATCGCGTCGAGTGACGCGGTGTGGCCCCGGTAGCCTGGGGGTGTGATTGACCTTCGCCTGCTCCGTGAGGACCCCGACCGAGTGCGCGCATCCCAGCGCGCCCGTGGAGAGGACGTCGAGCTCGTCGACGCGCTTCTCTCCGCCGACGAGCGGCGCAGGTCGTCCAGCGTCCGCTTCGACGAGCTGCGTGCCGAGCAGAAGTCGCTCGGCAAGCTCATCCCCAAGGCCTCCGGCGACGAGAAGGCCGCGCTGCTGACGAAGGCCGGTGAGCTGTCCGCCGCCGTCAAGGCCGCCGACGCCGCGCAGGACGAGGCCAAGGAAGAGACCCAGCAGCTGCTGCGGAAGCTCGGCAACCTCGTCCACCCCGACGTCCCCGTCGGCGGCGAGGAGGACTTCCGGGTCCTGGAGACGCACGGCACGATCCGTGACTTCACCGCCGAGGGCTTCGCGCCCAAGGACCACCTGGAGATCGGCGAGCTGCTCGGCGCCATCGACGTCGAGCGCGGCGCCAAGGTCTCCGGCTCCCGCTTCTACTACCTCACGGGCATCGGCGCGCTGCTGGAGCTCGCCCTCGTCAACGCCGCCATCGCGCAGGCCACCGCGGCCGGCTTCACGCCGATGCTGACCCCCGCCCTGGTGCGCCCGCGCGCCATGGAGGGCACCGGCTTCCTCGGCCAGGCAGCGGAGAACGTCTACCACCTGGAGAAGGACGACTACTACCTGGTCGGCACCTCCGAGGTCCCGCTCGCCGCGTACCACATGGACGAGATCGTCGACGCGGCCAAGCTGCCGCTGCGCTACGCCGGTTTCTCGCCGTGCTTCCGCCGCGAGGCCGGCACCTACGGCAAGGACACCCGCGGCATCTTCCGGGTCCACCAGTTCGACAAGGTCGAGATGTTCTCGTACGTCGCGCCGGAGGACGCCCAGGCCGAGCACCAGCGGCTGCTGGACTGGGAGAAGCAGTGGCTCACCGGTCTGGAGCTGCCCTTCCAGGTGATCGACGTCGCCACCGGTGACCTCGGCGCCTCCGCCTCCCGCAAGTTCGACTGCGAGGCGTGGATCCCCACCCAGGGCAAGTACCGCGAGCTGACCTCGGCCTCCAACTGCGATGAGTTCCAGGCCCGCCGGCTCTCGGTCCGGATGCGCGAGACCGTCGACGGCAAGCAGAAGGTCTCGCCGCTGGCGACGCTGAACGGCACGCTCTGCGCCGTACCGCGCACCATCGTGGCGATCTTCGAGAACCACCAGCAGGCGGACGGCTCGGTGCGCGTCCCCGAGGTGCTCCGCCCCTACCTGGGCGGCCGCGAGATCCTGGAGCCCGTCGCCACGTGAGCGCAGTTGCTCCGCCGTCCTACAGGCTCATCGCGACGGATCTCGACGGGACGCTGCTGCGCCACGACGAGACCGTCTCCGAACGTACCCGCCAGGCGCTCGCCGCGGCCACCGCGGCGGGCGCGGCGCACATCGTCGTCACCGGCCGGGCCGTGCCCTGGACCCGGCACATCCTCGATGCCCTGGAGTACAAGGGCCTCGCGGTGTGCGGACAGGGCGGCCAGGTCTACCACGCCGGTGAGCACCGGCTGCTGACCTCGGTGACGCTCGACCGCCAGCTCGCCGGTCTCGCGCTGGCCAAGATCGAGGCCGAGGTCGGCCCGCTCCATCTGGCGGCCAGCCGGGACGGCCTGGAGGGCGAGGTGCTGGTCGGCCCCGGCTACCGCGTCCAGGAAGGCCCGCTGCCGAACGTCCTGCTGGACGACCCCGGCGAGCTGTGGACGGCCCCGCTCAACAAGGTCTACATCCAGCACCCGACCCTGGACGACGACGCGCTGGCGCTGGCCGCGCGGCAGGTCGCCGGGGATCTGGTGGGCGTGACGGTGGCCGGTCCGGGCATCGTCGAACTGCTGCCGCTCGGCCTGACGAAGGCCACCGGCCTGTCGCTGGCCGCCCGCCGCCTGGGGGTCACCGCCAAGGACACCCTGGCCTTCGGCGACATGCCCAACGACATCCCGATGTTCGCCTGGGCCGCACACGGCGTGGCGATGGCCAATGCCCATGACGAGCTGAAGGCCGTCGCGCACGAACTCACCGCCTCCAACGAGGAGGACGGCGTCGCGGTGGTCCTGGAGCGGCTCTACCTCTCCTGACCGCCCGGCCTCTCCTGACCACCCGGCCTCTCCTGACCGCCCGACGGATCGGACTCCGCGGGCGGCCGTCCGCCCGCCCTGTCGGGCTCCGGCCCCTGCGTCCCCTCCGTCCCCTTCGGCTTCTCGGCGGCCGCCGCCGGAGTCAGCGGCCAGGCCGCAAAGCCCATGGTCAGCGCGATGGCATGGCCGAAGTCGGTGAAGGTCGCACCGGTCACCAGCGGAATGCCGAAGAAGACCAGCACCCCGCCGAAGTAGACATAGCGCCAGGGGGGCCGCAGCCGGTACGTCAGCACCCCGGCGGCCGCCGCCAGCCCGTACGAGACGCCGATGTCCACCACATGGGTCATCGACCGCGGCAGCCGGTGCCCCTCGATGGCCAGCAGGACGAGTTCCTGGCTGGCGAGGGTGGCGGCGATATGCGCACCGCCGACCGTCAGCAGCCAGCGCGCGGTCCCCGTCCAGCGCTCCACGTTGGCGTGCAGCAGCTCGAACATCACCACGTACAGCAGGAAGGACTCGGGGCGTTCGATCCAGAAACCGCTGATCAGCAGCGACGGCAGCGGATGCTCGTTCAGCTCGTGGATGTTGCTGCTGGTGCGGTGGACGAGGAACTGCCCCAGCCCCTCGGAGGCGGAGGCGATGACCAGGCTGGTGACGCCGATGACCAACAGCCAGATATGCGTACCGGGACTGCTGCGGACCCACTCCTTCACCCAGAGCACGGGATTGCCGGGAAGCTTCCGCAGCCCGGGGCGCGGGGGCTCCATCAGGGCGCCCATCAGCGGCGTCCGCGGGGGATGGGGACGGGCGGCACGGTGCCGGCATGGGCGACGCCCGCGTCGGGGTGCGCCGCCAGGGCCGCGCCGGTGGCGACGAGTTCGGCGGGCGGCGTACGGACGTCGAGCCGGAGCGCCCGCGCGGACCCACGGTCGGGGGCACCGAAACCGGTGCGGACGCCGCGGGGGTGGCCGATGGCTCCCCCGCGGACCGTTCGGTCACGCTTCCCGTCGAATGTCACCATTCGAGGCTAGCGCGTGGCGGATTGCACCGCCGGAGGCGAGCGGCCGGAAGCAGCGGGCGCGCGGCCCCCGGGGCGAGCGGGGAAGCCGGAGGGACGACTGCCCCAGCTCAGGCCCGGGTTACCGGCTCCTGGAGTTCGGTGACCCATTCTTCCTGGTCGGGTGGGCACTCCAGGTAGAGCTCGCGGGCGTAGCCGGCGGAGCGGTAGCCGTTGGCGTCGATCCAGTGCGCGAGGTTCTGGGCGGTCGGCAGGATCCGGCTCATCGGGCCGCGGTGCACCACCGTGGCGGCGCAGTCGAGGCCGGGGAGGGTGACGACCGCGAAGCCGGGACCGTCGGCGCCGGCCGTCACGGCTCCGCCGCCGGCCGTCAGGGCGCTGCCGTCGGCGGGGGTGGAGCTGCCGTCTACCGTGAGACCGGCCTTGTCCAGGGCTTCCCGGGTGATCACCATCCCGGCGTGCACGACGATGGCCTCATTGCCGGGGGCCGCCGTGCTGCCGCTCCCTCCTCCGGCGCTCCCTTCGCTGCTTCCGGCAGGCCGCTCGCTCCCCGAACCGGCCGTCGGTGCGTCCTCGTAGTACGCCAGTCCCGGCCCGGCCGGAGTCACTCCGGCCGTCTCCAGCTGCCGGCACAGCTCGGTGTAGAGCGGCTGGATGACCGGCCCGATGTCCTCGGGCCCGTAACCGGCCGCGATTCCGGTCAGCTCCGCGAGCAGGACCGTTCCGGTGGGCTTGACCACCACATCGTCGGCAGACATGCGTCCCTCACTCTCGATCGTCCGGAGCCTCGCCTCGACCTGGGCCAGTCGCGCACCCGCCGCCGTCAGCGCCGCCTCCAGCTCCGCCCGCCGCAGCCGCAGCATGCCGCGCAGTTCCGGCACGCTCACCTCCTCGGTCAGGATCGCCCCCACCTGCTGGAGGCTGAAGCCGAGGTCCTTGAGCGCGATGATGCGGTTGAGCCGGGCGAGCTGGGCCGCTTCGTAGTAGCGGTAGCCGCTGAAGGGGTCGGTACGGGCCGGGCGCAGCAGCCCGAGCGCGTCGTAATGACGCAGCATGCGGGCCGACACACGGCCGTACCGGGCGAAATCTCCGATGGTGAACATGACGCCTTCCAGTGGAGTGCTTTCCACAGTGTCAAGGTCCAGGGGAGCGGGCCAGGGGAACGGACCAGGGGGAGCGGACCAGGGGGAGGCGCGGGAGGACTGGGGAGAGGACGAGGCGTGGCGGCAGGCCCTCGCCGGGCCGGGCCGGGCAGACCCGGGCTGGGCCCGCGGGCAGTTCCCCTGCGTCACCGCCGCCCCACAACCGGCCACCGGGCGGCAGCATCGCGTCAAGTAGGGCCCACAACCCGTCAATGACGCGTCAGCGACCGGCCGGATACCCCGGATCCCGGGCATAGCGTCAGAGCCGAGCCCCGGCATGCGCGCTTCCCCCGGTCCGGGGCCGCTGTTCTGTACGAGGAGCAACCCGTGTCCCACCCCCTGTACGCGGAAGATCCCGAGCCTGCCGAACCCGTCCCGGCCGGGCTGCTGTGCGTCCCTGTCCGGTCGGGCCCCGCGGGCTGCACGGCCCGCCTGTTCCGCACTCCGCTCGGCGGCCGTACCGCCGTCGGCTTCACCTCACCCCAGCGGCTCGCCGCGGTCCTCGGCGGCGGCCAGCCGTGGGTCAGGCTCTCCGAGGCCGCGCTGCGGGCGCTGGCCGAACCCGTCGGCGTGACGGCGCTGACCGTCGATCCGGGGTTCGTCCCCGACGTGTCCCGCGGTCACCACCTACGGGCCGTCTGAGGGAGGCAGTCGTCATGAGCCACCACACTCTGCCCCCGATCGGACGGGACACCGCCGGCGTGCCTCCGGTCGCCGGCGTGCCACCGGTCGCCGCCGTGGCCGTCCCGCCGCGCACCGCCCCGCCGCACACCACCGCCCGGCCGCCGTCCGACGACGGACCGTCGGTCGAAGGGCCGCCCGTCGAAGGGCCGTTGTCCGTCTGGCCCGGGTCCACGACGCCGCTCGGCCATGACGACCTCGCCGTGGGCGGCGTGCCGCTCACCGAGGTGGCCGACCGGTTCGGCACCCCCTCCTACGTCCTGGACGAGGACGAGATACGCCGGCGCTGCCGCGCCTACCTGCGGGCCTTCCCCGACGCCGAGGTCTACTACGCGGCCAAGGCCTTCCTGTGCCGCGCCATGGTCCACTGGGTGTGGGAGGAGGGCCTTGGCCTGGACGTCTGCTCCGCCGGCGAACTGGAACTGGCCGTCACCACCGGCTTTCCGCCCGCGCGGATGGTGCTGCACGGCAACGCCAAGAGCCCGGCCGATCTGCGGGCCGCACTGCGGCTCGGCATCGGCCGGATCGCCCTCGACAACACCTCGGAGATCGCCCGGCTGGCCGCCGCGGTCCCTGCGGGCAGCCGGCAGAAGGTACTGATCCGGGTCGTGCCGGGGATCGCCGCCGGCGGGCACGCCAAGATCCGGACCGGCACGGACGACCAGAAGTTCGGGCTGTCGATCGCCGACGGCTCCGCACAGCACGCCATCGCCCGGGTGCTCAGTCAGCCACGCCTCGAACTGGTCGGGCTGCACTGCCACTTGGGCTCGCAGATCACCACCGTCAAGCCGTATCTGTCGGCCGTACGACGTCTGATCGGCCTGCTGGCCCGGATCCGCGAGCAGCACGGCGTCACCCTGCCCGAGCTGGACCTCGGCGGCGGCCACGGCGTCGCCTACCGCCCCGGTGAACCGGCGCTCGACCTCGCCTCCCTCGGCGCCAGGATCCGTGCGGAGCTGGACCGCGGCTGCGCGGCGGCCGGTCTGCCGGTGCCCCGGCTCGCCGTCGAACCCGGCCGCGCCATCGCCGGTCCGGCCGGTGTCGTCCTCTACCGGGTGCTGTCGGTCAAACGGACCGGCGCGCACACCTTTGTGGCCGTGGACGGCGGGATGAGCGACAACCCGCGGCCCGCGCTGTACGGGGTGCGCTATGCGCCGCGGCTGGTCGGGCGGGACGCGGCGGCCGCGACGGAACCGGTCACCGTCGTCGGACGGCACTGCGAGGCGGGCGATGTGCTCGCCGCCGATGTGCCGCTGCCCGCCGACGTCCGCCCCGGCGATCTGCTGGCCGTCCCCGTGGCCGGCGCCTACCAGGTCTCGATGGCCTCCGGCTACAACCTCGTCGGCCGGCCTCCGGTCGTCGCCGTCACCGCGGGACATGCCCGCCTCCTTGTACGCCGCGAATCCCTGGCGGACATCCAGGAGCGGGACATCGGGTTGTGAGGGGTGGTCCCCTAGGGCCTGGCCCTGTCCGATGGGTCAGGGCCAGGGCCCGGCCATGAGCCGTCGGACAGGCCTAGGGGACCACGTAGTGCCGGTAGTGCCCTGGTACCCCTCGCCCCTGCCTCCACCAGGGGTTTTCCTTGCCCCCACCCCTTCCGTGTACGAGGAAAACGTCAGTTGTAGGATGACAGGGCAACTGGCTCGCCGCCCGGAGGTGGCGCAGGAGCTCATCGACACGGACGGACGGAACGGCCATGGCACTACAGGCGGCGGGGCGACGCTCACTCGTGGACACCGTCGTCGATGCCCTGCGGTCCCAACTCGCCGCCGGGGAGTGGCCGGTGGGGTCCCGTATCCCCACCGAGCATGCGCTCGCCGAACAGCTCCAGGTCGGCCGGAACACCGTCCGTGAGGCGGTGCGGGTGCTCGTGCACGCCGGAATGCTGCGCTCACGGCAGGGCGAGGGCACCTTCGTCGTGTCCACCGCGGACCCCGGCGACATCATGCGCGGCGTCCAACGGGCGGGCATCCGCGACGTATTGGAGCTGCGGATCGCGCTGGAGGCGGAGGCCGCCCGGCTGGCCGCGCTGCGCCATGAGCCCGCCGACCTCGCACGGATGCGCGCGGCACTGGACGCACAGGCCGGCTTCGCCGACGCGGAAGGGCAGCCCCACGCCGAGAACCTGGAGCTCTACGCCGATCACGACATCGCCTTCCACATGGCCGTCGTCGAGGCCGCGCACAACGCCGCACTGACGGCCACATACGGCTGGTTCAGCAGCTCGGTGCGGGAGGCGCTGGTCACTGCCCTGGACGACGGGGCGATGCCGCGGGTCTCGCACGGTGATCACCGCGCGGTCGTGGACGCGATCGCGGCGGGCGACCCGGAGGCCGCGGAGCGGGCCACCCGTGCCCTGCTGGAGAAGCCGAAGCGGGCGGTGGAAGCCCTGCTGGCCGCCCGCTGAGGGCTGCACATTCGGGCTGCGGCTCGGGAATTCGGGCGGCACGGCAGGGATTTGGGCGGCGCGACAGGAATTCGGTGGCACTGCGCCGCAGGCATTCGGGCGGTGCATCGGGCCTTCGTCGCTGCGGTCGTACGGAGGCAGGGACGGCCGTACGGACGAGCCCGCGCGCCGCAGATCGTCGGCGCCGGTCACACGAGCGGAGAAGAGGAACAGAGCATGCCGAGCACACCCGAGCGGGGCACCGCGGTGATCGACGCCGAGGAAGATCTGGTCGCGACACCACCGGTCGCGGCGGCCCGCCGTCGGCTGCGGGCCCACCCCGCCCTGCTCCTGGCCGGGATCGTGCTCGCCGCGCTCAACATGCGGGCGGCGCTGGCCGGCGTCTCTCCGCTGCTCGGTGAGATCGCCCGGCACTTCCGGCTGAACGCGACGGCCGGCAGCCTGGTGACGACCATCCCGCTGGTCTTCATGGGCCTCGGCTCGCTCGTCGCGCCGAAACTGGCCCGGCGCTGGGGCACGGAGGCGGTGCTGTGCGGGGCGCTGGTGGCGCTGTGCGGCGGCATCGTGCTGCGGATCGCGCCGCCGGTGGTCGCGCTGTTCGCCGGGTGTGCGGTGGTGGGTTCCGCCATAGCCCTGCTGAACGTGCTGATGCCGGGGCTGATCAAGCGGGACTTCCCGGGGCAGGCCGCGGGCATGACGGCGCTGTACTCGACCGCGATGATCCTGGGGGCGACCACCTCGGCCGCCACCGCGGTCCCGCTGGAGCATGCGCTCGGCGGCTGGCAGGGTTCGCTGGTCTCCTGGTCGCTGCTGGCCGCCGTCGCCGTGGTCGTCTGGATCCCGCAGGTCCTGATCGCCCGGCGGGGGAGCCGGCCCGGCTCGGCCGCGGCCACCCCGGTGCATCCTGGCGCGGCCGGGCCGAGGCTGAGCCGTTCCCCGCTGGCCTGGCAGGTCACGCTCTTCATGGGCTCACAGTCGCTGATCGCGTACGTGAGCATCGCCTGGATGCCGACGATCTTCACCGACCACGGCATGGGCAAGGGCGAGGCGGGCCTGGTCTTCGCCTTCAGCACGCTGCTGCAGATGGCCGGTTCGTTCGTGGTGCCGGTGCTCGCGGGGCGGATGCGGCGGCAGCGTCTGCTGGGGGTGGCGGTGTCCGCGCTGATGGCCTGCGGCGTCACCGGCCTGCTGCTGGCACCGGTGGCCGGCGCCTGGCTGTGGGCCGCGCTGCTCGGCGTCGGGCAGGGCGGGGCGCTGGGGCTGGCCCTGACGATGATGGTGCTGCGCTCCGGTGACGCCCACACCGCGGCCCGGCTCTCCGGCATGGCCCAGAGCGGCGGCTACCTCCTCGCCGCCGCCGGCCCCCTCGTCCTCGGTGCCGTCCACCAGGCCACCGGCGGCTGGACCGTCCCGTTGGTGCTGCTGCTCGCCGTCTGCGCCGGCCTGGCACTGCTGGGCACGGGCGCGGGCCGGGACCGGCGGATCGGGGAGGAGAGCAGGAAGTAGCGCATACGGGGAGAGGAGTAGGAAGTAGGGCATACGGGAGGGGAGGGGGAAGTCGCGTATACGGGGAGGGAGCGGGGCGTGGGGGACGTCGGGGTCCGGGGCCCTCCGGCGTCCGTTACGGGGTCTCCACTTCGCGGTCAGACAGGTGACCTACCGTGCCGCCCATGAGCGACGTCCAGCACACCGTTCGCCGGCCAGGACCACGGGTTTCCCGTCATGGCCGGCTCCTTCTTGTGGCCGTGGTGTCCGTCCTGCTCGTCCTCGGTGCACTGCTCCTGACGTGGTGGCTGCGCGGGCGGCAGGCGGAGGAGAGCCTGACCGTCCCGGAGGGGCAGCGGGCCGGCCAGATCTATGCCGCAGCGGACAACGCCCTGAAGCTGCCCGCGGGCTCCACGGCGAAGGCCGCCGAGCGCGCGCACCTCAAGCTGCCGGACGCCGCACAGGGCAATCCGGAGGGTTATCTCTACCCGGCGACCTATCCGGTCAGCTCGGACACCACCCCGGCGTCGCTGCTCTCCTACATGGCCACCACCGCCGGACGGCACCTCGCCGACGACGGCATCTCCTCCTACCGGACGGTGGTCATCGCCAGCATCGTGCAGGCCGAGGCGGACCGCCCGGCCGACATGGGCAAGGTCGCCCGGGTCATCACCAACCGGCTCGCCCACCACATGCCGCTGCAGATGGATTCGACGCTCAATTACGCGCTGCACCGCAGCACGCTCCGGACCAGTCATGCCGACACCAGGCTCAACAGCCCGTACAACACCTACCGGAACCAGGGCCTGCCGCCGACGCCGATCGACAATCCCGGGGCGGACGCACTGAAGGCGGCCGGCGCGCCGCCCGCCGGTGACTGGCTCTACTTCGTCACCGTCGCCCCGGGCGACACCCGCTTCACGGCCGACTACCAGAAGCATCTGAGGAACGTGCGGGAGTTCAACGACCGGCAGCGGAGCGCGGCGAGGGGTGGAGATGCGGCCCAGGGGTCGCAGTGATCTCGGGCGGTGGATCGGTGATCTCGGGTGGTGGCTCAGGGATGCCGGGTGGTGGCTCAGGGCAGGGGTAGCTGGGTCCTGACGATCCGCGAAGCCGAAGGCGGGCCCGCGGGGCGGCAGGGACGGGTTTCCGCCCTGCCGCCCCGCGGGCCCGGCCGTTCCGGAGGGCGTTACTCCTCGCCCGCCAGGGTGAGCGCCTTCAGCCGGCGGCCGGCGTACCAGGTGGCGACGGCCGTGAGGGCGACCAACAGGCAGACGGCGACGGGCAGTTGGACGTCCGAGGTGATCGCGCCGTCCGCGGCCACCCGCTGGCCGACGGCCAGCGCCCACTGCTGGACGCTGAGGGTCTTCGCACCCGGGATGAGCGTCCCCATGAGCGCTTCCCAGACCAGGGCGTAGACCAGGCCGAACACCACGGCGTGCCGGGTGACCGTGCCGAAGAGGAGGAAGAGGGCGCTGTAGGCGACCGAGGCGATCGCCGCCGCCACGGCGTACCCCACCGCCATCTGCTGGCTGTTGCCGTTGAGGATGAAGCCGGCGAACAGGACGGGCAGGGAGGAGAAGGCGACCGTGACACCGATCGCGACGAAGAGTTTGGTGAAGATGATCGTCGAGCGGGACACCGGCTTGGCCAGGAGGTAGACCACCGAGCCGTCGTCGATCTCCGGGCCGATCGCGCCCGTACCGGCGATGACGCCGATCAGCGGCACCATCGTGCCCAGCGCGAAGCCGCCCAGGATGCCGCCGGCGGTGGAGTCGTCCGCGTTGGCCAGCGCACGGACGGCGATGGCGAGCACCACCAGCAGGGTGGGCAGGGCGAAGAGGATCAGGGCCCGCCGCCGGCCGAGCAGGGCGCGGTAGGTGAGGCGGGCGACGGTCGGGTGGAACAGTGCGGCCTTGGGCGCACGCGCGGGCGCGGGCGGGGCAGCCGGGGTGGTCGTGGACATGCGTCAGGGCTCCTTTCCGGCCTCAGGCCGCTATGAGATAGGAGAAGACGGATTCCAGCGACTCGTCGGAGGGGGAGACCGTCAGCAGGCGGATGCCGTGGTCGCGGGCGACCCGCGGCAGGAGTTCGGTGAAGCGCCCGAAGTCGACCGCCTGGACGCGCAGGGCGCCTTCGGCGAGATCCACCTCGATCCCGGCCGTCGAGGGGTCGGCGATCAGGGCACCGGCCAGCGCCCGGTCGTTGTCGGACCGGACGAGGTAGCGGTGCGGGCGGTCCGTCATCAGCCGGCGGATCTTGCGGAAGTCGCCGGACGCGGCGTGCCGCCCGGCCACCACCACCTCGATGTGCGAGGCGAGTTGCTCGACCTCTTCGAGGATGTGCGAGGAGAACAGGACCGTACGGCCCTGGTCGCCCATCTGCCGCAGCAACTCCATCAGCTGCATCCGCTGGCGCGGGTCCATGCCGTTGAACGGCTCGTCGAGCAGCAGCACGGACGGATCGTGCACCAGCGCGGAGGCCATCTTCACCCGCTGCCGCATGCCCTTGCTGTAGGTCGAGATCTTGCGGTCCTGGGCGTACTCCATCTCGACGGTGGCCAGCGCCCTGGCCGCCTCCGCCCGGCCCAGGCCGTGCAACTCGGCGTTGGCGAGGACGAATTCACGTCCCGTGAGGAAGTCGTACATCGCCTCGCGCTCCGGGACGATGCCGATGTGGCGGTAGATGCCGGCGTTGCGCCAGATCGTCGTGCCGTCGAGGGTGACGGAACCGTTGGAGGGGGCGAGGAAGCCGCCCATCATGTTGATGAGGGTGGACTTGCCGGCGCCGTTGGGGCCGAGCAGGCCGGTCACGCCGGGGCCGATGGTCATCGTGATGTCGTTGACGGCGACGACGTTGCCGAACCAGCGCGAGACATGGTCGATGGAGATGTGTGTCATGGGCGCGGCCCATTCCTTCGGGAGGTCGTGAGGGGGCTCGGGGCGCCGCCCGGCAGCAGCCGGCGGCGGGCGGGCGTCACAGGCCGGCCTTCCGGTAGCGGCGCAGCAGCAGGGCATAGCAGCCGGCGATGACCGAGAGCGTGACGAGGAGATAGAGCAGTCCGGTGCCGGTCGAGGGGGCCAGGTTGTCGGGGAAGGAGCTGGTGCCGCCGAGGAACACCGACTGCACCCCGTCGATCAGGGTGATCGGGGAGAACAGCCCCAGCCAGCCGACGGCGGACTCGTTGCCCTGGACGTAGGCGATCCCCTGGAGAGCGCTCACCGCGCCGTACGGAATGGTGAGGACGGCGATCACAGCCGCGACACCGAAGCCGCGGCGCGGGGTGGCCGCGGAGACGACCAGGCCTATCCCGGCGAACAGCAGCGAGAGCAGCACCACGGAGACCAGTCCCTGGGCCAGCCCCTTGGTCTGGTCGACGAAGTCCATCTTCGCCAGCAGCGCTCCGATGTAGAGGACCAGCAGCGGGGCGGTGTTGAGGGCGAACAGGGCGGCCGACAGGGCCGCGAACTTCGACGCCACGTAGTCGACCCGCTCGATGGGGCGGGAGAAGTACAGCGGTATGGACCGGAAGCGCAGATCGCGGGAGACCGACTGCGGAGCCTGGGCCGCCAGGTAGAGGCCGATGACGGCCTGGAGGTAGACGGCGTAGCCGGAGTAGCCGACCGGGAGCTTTCCGGCCTTGGTGAACACCGCCACCGCGACCATGATCACGGCGGGCAGGCACATCACGACGAAGAGCAGCATCGGCAGCACCTTGCTCTTGGCCGAACGGCCCAGACCGTAGGCGCCGCGCAGGCTCTGTGAGAAGAGCGACCGGCGGGCATAGGCGCGGCCCAGGCGGGGGCCGTCGTAGTGGCGGTAGCCGATGTTGTGGATATGGGCGCTGCCCGGCGCGCCGGCTACGGACGTCGCGGACTCGGACGTCATGGGCTCAGGCGACATCGTGGGCGCCTCCGTCCTGGGTGGCATGCGGGGCGCGCGGGGCGCCCCGCATGCCACCCAGGACGGAGGCGCCCACGATGTCGCC
>NZ_SDIF01000135.1 GCF_004122735.1 Streptomyces sioyaensis
AGGGGCCCGTCAAGGGGGTTTCCGATGACGGGAGCCGGGATCCGCTTCCCCGGGCCGCCCGCCCCGCCGGAACCGACCCAGTTGACCCTGCTCTGACCCTGCCGCAGCCCTCGGCCCCGGCTGGCCGGAGCGGCCTCCAGGGCGGGGCGGGGCGGGCGGCCCGGGGAAGCGGATCCCGGCTCCCGTCATCGGAAACCCCCTTGACGGGCCCCTTAACCTCTCGGGCATGGAGCGGACCGAGAGGACTTCTGAGCGCGCCCGCGCGCAGCCGCCGCACCCCGTACGGATACGGGAGATGACCGAAGCCGATATCGACGCCGTCTCCGCGGTGCGGGTCCACGGCTGGCAGGCGGCCTACCGCGGACTGATGCCACAGGCGTACCTGGACGCGATGAGCGTGGCGGCGGACGCCGAGCGGCGGCGGTCGTGGTTCGGGCGCCGGTCCCCGGAGGTGTCGGACCTGGTGGCCGAGCGGGACGGCGAGGTCGCCGGCTGGGCGTGCGTCGGTCCGGCCCGCGACCCCGATATCGCCCCGGGGGCCGGGGAGTTGCCCGCACCCCGGCCGACCGCGGGCGAACTGCTCGCCCTCTACGTGGCCCCGAACTGATCGGCACCGGCATCGGACGCGCCCTGATGTCCGCCGGCACCGCCCGCGCCCGGGCGCACGGCTTCCACACGCTGTACCTGTGGGTGGTGCGCGGCAACACCCGCGCCCAGCGCTTCTACGAGCGGGCGGGTTTCGTACCGGACGGCGCCGAGGAGGCGTACGAGGTGGGCGACGTCAGCGTCCCGGAGCTGCGCTACCGGCGGTCGCTGGTCCTCGGGGCCGGTTAGGGCAGGCCCTCTCCGACCGCGTGCCGCAGGCGCGCGCCCGTGGGCTGTCGCCTAGGGCCTGTCGTGTGGATCAGGCCGGGCTCGCGCCCGATCCAAACGACAGGCCCTAGTGCACGCAGAACTCATTGCCCTCCGGGTCCGTCATGACCACCCACTCGCCGCCCGGTTCCTCGACATGGCGCTCCACCCGGGCGCCGAGGGCGCGGAGGCGTTCGACCTCGGTGTCCCGCTCGCCCGGGGGGCCGTGCAGGTCCAGGTGCAGGCGGTTCTTGGCCGTCTTCTTCTCCGGCCGCGGGACGCGGTTGAAGAGCAGCCGACGCCCCAGTCCCGCGCCGCTCTCCGTGTCGTACGGGTCGTCGGGGTGGCGTACGGCCGCCGCATCCCGCCAGGCGCGCCGGCCGTGGTGGTCGAGGAGGATCTCGGGCGGGATGGTGCCGAGGCCGAGGAGCTTGCCGATGAGGGCGCTGTGGTCCTCGACCTCGTAGTGGAGCACTGCCGCCCAGAAGTCGGCCTGGGCGTGCGGGTCGTGGGCGTCGACGACGAGTTTCCAGTGCAGCGGCGTTGAGGTCATGGTCACCACTTATAGGCCCCGGCACTGACATCCGGCGGCCGGAGCGGCGCGGCGTCCTGGTGTCGCGGGACGGGCTCGCCGACTCCCCCGGCCTCGCACGGCGGCTGGGCCGGCGGCCGGCTAGTGGGGACGTCCCTCACCGCCGCCCGGCCCCGCACCCCGCTGCGCACCGGGGGCCCGGCCCGCTCCGCGGGCTGCGCGCCCGTACGGCCCGTGGTCCCGCCCGTCACCTGGCCCGCCCGCCGTCTTGGCCGCGTCCCCCTCCGGCCCGTCGTCCTGCGCCACCACGTCCTCGTGCACCCCCAGCCGCGCGAGGGACGCCGCGGCGGCGGCCGCCAGCCGGGGATGGGCGACGGCGGCGGTGAGGGCGGGGACGGCGCGCCGGTCGCCGAGCGCCCCCAGGCCCTCGACACAGGCGAGCGCCACCCGCCAGTAGGGGTTGTGCGGGGTCAGCAGCCGCTCCAGGGTCGCGATCAGCGCCGGGACGGACTGCGGCGCCCGGAGTTCGGCGAGCAGCCGGACCGGGTGCAGCGCGTAGGCGGTGCGCAGCGGGTTGGTGGCCAGCGCGGCCGCGGCGCGGGCGGTACGGGGGTCGCCGAGGCGGGCCAGGGCATGTGCGGCGGTGGCGCAGCGCACCGGGTCGCGGTAGTTCAGTAACAGCACGAGCGTCTCGAAGGCCCGCTTGTCGCCGGCGCAGCCCAGGATGAAGGCGGCGATCTCCCTGGCCCACAGCGGACGTTCCACGGCGACCAGCATCCGGGCCAGTTCCTCGCGCCCGGCCGGGCTGTTCTTGCGGGCCAGTCCCAGCAACCGTTCGTAGGCGATCAGATCCTGTGGGGAGCGGAGTTCGGCCCGCACCCGGTCCGTCAACTCGTGGAATTCGTCTTCCATTTGCCGCTCCCCTCCCGTCGGTCCGCCCCGGTTCTCGCGGCGTGACCTGCACCACAGACTAATGACCCGCGCCACCTCTGGCGCTCTGGTTACTCACCGGTTAACCTGCTGGAACGAGCAGCACCCCTGCTCGGGCGGCCTGGTGACGCAGCCGCCACAGAGTGAAGTCGGTTCGGCACAGCACGACAACAGCACGGAGCGCACGGCACGGCCCCGGGACAGGGCCCGCCGCAGCTCCCCCACCGCCGGCGCTGCCCGCAGCGCCGCGGCTCCTCGCGGCACACCGCCGCCTGCTGCCCGCGGCGTACGGCCAGGCACCGCGCCCGCGCGGATACCCCTCAGTCGTCACTTCTCCCCTGCGCTCAGGGGAACACCCTCAGGAGTCTCGCGATGGGCCCTCAGTCCACCCCTGATCTCTCAACTCCCGCCTCCCCCCTGTCCCTTTCCACCATCGCCGTCGTCGGCCTGGGCACCATGGGCACCGGTATCGCCGAGGTTCTGACCCGCGCGGGCCGCGAGGTCATCGGCATCGACACCGACGAGGCCGCCGCCCAGCAGGCCGTCGCCGCCCTCGAAGGCGCCACCGCGCGTGCGGTCGCCCGCGAGCGGATCACGGAGCGGGAGCGGCAGGACATCCTCGCCAGGTTCCGCACCTTCACCGATCTGCAGGCAGCCGCGGACGCCGATCTCGTCATCGAGGTCGTGCCCGAGGACTACGAGCTCAAGCGGCAGGTCTTCGCCGGGCTGGACGCCGTGGTGCGGGCCGACACCATCCTCGCCACCGGGACCAACGCGCTCTCGGTGACCCGGCTGGCCGCCGACTCGCAGCGCCCCGAGCGGGTGCTCGGGGTGCACTTCTTCAACCCCGCACCGGCCATGAAGCTGGTCGAGGTGGTCTCCTCGGTCCTCACCGCGCCGACCGCGGTCGCGGCCGTCACCGAGCTCGCCCGTGACCTGGGCAAGGACCCGATCGCGGTGGGTGACCGCCCCGGCTTCGTCGCCGACGGCCTGCTGTTCGGCTACCTGAACCAGGCCGCCGCGATGTACGAGGCCAAGTACGCCACCCGTGAGGACATCGACGCCGCGATGCGGCTCGGCTGCGGCCTGCCCATGGGCCCGCTGGCCCTGCTCGACCTGATCGGCGTGGACACCGCCAGGACGGTCCTGGAGGCGATGTACGCCGAGTCCCAGGACCGGCTGCACGCCCCCGCACCGATCCTCGGCCAGCTGGCCGAGGCGGGGCTGACCGGCCGCAAGGCGGGCCGCGGCTTCTACACGTACGACGCCCCGGGCAGCGGCACCGCCGTGCCGGACGCGGAGAGCCCGGCGGCCGCCGATGAGCTCGCCGCCGGGCGTACGGTCAGCAGCGTCGGCGTGGCCGGTTCCGGCACGATGGCCAGCGGTATCGCCGAGGTCTTCGCCAAGGCGGGCTTCAAGGTCGTGCTGGCCGCCCGCAGCCTGGAAAAGGCGGAGAAGGCGAAGGCCAGGATCGCCAAGTCGCTGGGCCGCTCCGTGGACAAGGGCCGGATGAGCGCCGAGGCGCGGGACACCGCCCTGGCCTCGATCACCCCGGCCGGGGCGCTCGACGCGTTCGCGGACGTCGATCTGGCGGTCGAGGCGGTGGCCGAGGACCTGGCGGTCAAGCAGGAGCTGTTCCGCACGCTGGACAAGGTCTGCAAGCCGGGCGCCATCCTGGCGACCACCACCTCCTCGCTGCCGGTCGTGGCCTGCGCCCGCGCCACCTCGCGCCCGCAGGACGTCATCGGGATGCACTTCTTCAACCCGGCTCCCGCCATGAAGCTGGTCGAGGTGGTCCGTACGGTCCTGACGGCCGACGACGTCCACGCCACCGTGCGGGCGGTCTGCGCCAAGGTCCGCAAGCACCCCGTGGACTGCGGCGACCGGGCCGGATTCATCGTGAACGCGCTGCTGTTCCCGTACCTGAACAACGCGATCAAGATGGTCGAGGAGCACTACGCGTCGCTGGACGACATCGACGCCGCCATGAAGCTCGGCGGCGGCTACCCGATGGGCCCGTTCGAACTCCTCGACGTGGTCGGCCTGGACGTGTCCCTGGCCATCGAGAAGGTGCTGCACGCCGAGTTCCGCGACCCCGGGCTGGCCCCGGCGCCGCTGCTGGAGCACCTCGTCGCGGCCGGCTGCCTCGGCCGCAAGACCGGCCGCGGCTTCCGTGAGTACGCCCGGCGCTGACGCCTGGCGGCACCCCGGCCAGGCCGGGGGAGGGTGGGGTGGACTGCTGGAACCGGACGGCGGTCCACCCCCGCTCACCGGGGCGAAGGCACCACCTCATGCCGCAGGCCGCGTAAATATGCAGTACCGTCCCCACATGTCCCAGCCCGCTCGCCCGCAGCCTTCCGACACGTCCGACACCGTCACTCCCGGCACCCGCCGGGCGGCGGCGCAACGGCTCAAGATGCGCCGTGAATTGTCGGCGGCGGCGATGGAGCTGTTTGCGACCAAGGGCTACGAGGCGACGACGGTCGACGAGATCGCGGCCGCCGCGGGCGTCGCCCGGCGCACCTTCTTCCGCCACTTCCGCTCCAAGGAAGAGGCGATCTTCCCCGACCACGACGACACCCTCGTCCGCGCGGAGGCCGTCCTGGACGCCGCTCCGCCGCACGAGCACCCCCTCGACACGGTCTGCCGCGGCATCAAGGAGGTCATGCGGATGTACGCGGCCTCCCCGGCCGTGTCGGTGGCCCGCTACCGCCTGACCCGCGAGGTCCCCACCCTGCGGGAGGCGGAGATCGCCTCGGTGGCCCGCTACGAGCGGCTGTTCACCCGCTATCTGCTGGGCCACTTCGACGAGGGCGCGCACCGCGAGGGCGACGACGACCCGCTGCTCGCCGAGGTCGCCGCGTCCGCCGTGGTCACCGCGCACAACCACGTGCTGCGGCGCTGGCTGCGGGCCGACGCCCAGGGCGATGTCGAGGCCCAGCTCGACCATGCCTTCGAGATCGTCCGGGAGACCTTCGGCGCCGGTATCGGCGCGGGCCGTACCAGCGGTGAGCAGCCGCCGGCGTCCGTCTCGCGGGAGGGCGAGGTGCTGGTGGCGGTGGCGCGTACGGACGCCCCGCTGGACGAGATCATGCGCACCATCCGCGAGGCGATCAAAGAGCGGAAGTAGCGGAAGTAACGGCCCTCCGGCCGGGTCGGCCGGGTATCGCGGCCCGGCGCCCTTGGTCCGGCCGGGCCGCGACACGGATGGCCTAACCCTCACCCCACGCACACTGCGTGTTTCCCGCACTCCTTTGCGTCACCATCAGGCCCCTCATCGGCCTTCTTTTGCTCATGCGTGCCCTCCGGATGACATCTGAGAGAAATTCTTGGCACTCAGTGTCTTGTCGACTGGCACGCGGTGTCATACGTTGAGGGTGTCCGGGCGGCCGGCGCGCAGAGAACCAACGCGCGCCGGCTGTCCCACCAGCCCTACGTGGCTGCCCGCCCGGACGCCTGCGTCACAGGCACCCCCAGCAGCTGCTGGGCACCGCGCTCACCACAGCGCTGCCAGGCCCCGCGGCCGACGGCTCTGCAACCAAAGCAGAGGCGGCGGACACGGCGCCGCCCCCGGCCGAACCGACGGCACCACCTCAGCACCACCCCCGACGTTCCCCCACACCGTTCCCTCAACGGTTCCCCGCGCTCTCCACTTCGGACGGGCAGGGGAGGCCCCAACCGCCGGAGGCACCCCGTGAACGAAATCCTGGACGCAATCCTCGCGCCCGACACCACCAGCGCCGACTTCGCCGGCCTGACCATCCCCGAGTCCTACCGCGCGGTGACCGTGCACAAGGACGAGGCCGAGATGTTCGCCGGCCTGGCCACCAAGGAGAAGGACCCGCGCAAGTCGCTGCACGTCGAGGACGTGCCGGTTCCCGAACTGGGGCCCGGTGAGGCGCTGGTGGCCGTGATGGCCTCCTCCGTGAACTACAACTCCGTGTGGACCTCGATCTTCGAGCCGATGTCGACGTTCGGATTCCTGGAGCGCTACGGCAAGCTCTCCCCGCTCACCAAGCGGCACGACCTGCCGTACCACGTCATCGGCTCCGACCTGGCCGGCGTCGTCCTGCGCACCGGCCCCGGCGTCAACGCCTGGGGCCCCGGCGACGAGGTCGTCGCGCACTGCCTGTCCGTCGAGCTGGAGTCCTCCGACGGCCACAACGACACCATGCTCGACCCCGAGCAGCGCATCTGGGGCTTCGAGACCAACTTCGGCGGCCTGGCCGAGATCGCACTGGTCAAGTCCAACCAGCTGATGCCCAAGCCGAAGCACCTGAGCTGGGAGGAGGCGGCGGCGCCCGGTCTGGTCAACTCGACCGCCTACCGCCAGCTGGTCTCGCAGAACGGCGCGGCGATGAAGCAGGGCGACAACGTCCTGATCTGGGGCGCCAGCGGCGGACTCGGCTCGTACGCCACCCAGTTCGCGCTGGCCGGCGGCGCCAACCCGATCTGCGTGGTCTCCAGCGACCAGAAGGCGGAGATCTGCCGGAAGATGGGCGCCGAGGCGATCATCGACCGCAACGCCGAGGGCTACAAGTTCTGGAAGGACGAGCAGACCCAGGACCCCAAGGAGTGGAAGCGCTTCGGCAAGCGCATCCGCGAACTCACCGGCGGTGAGGACATCGACATCGTCTTCGAGCACCCCGGCCGCGAAACCTTCGGCGCGAGCATCTACGTCACCCGCAAGGGCGGCACCATCACCACCTGCGCCTCGACCTCGGGCTACATGCACGAGTACGACAACCGCTACCTGTGGATGTCGCTGAAGCGGATCGTCGGCTCGCACTTCGCCAACTACCGCGAGGCGTGGGAGGCCAACCGCCTGATCGCCAAGGGCAAGATCCACCCGACCCTGTCGAAGACGTACACCCTCGAAGAGACCGGGCAGGCGGCGTACGACGTGCACCGCAACCTCCACCAGGGCAAGGTCGGCGTGCTGGCACTGGCCCCCGAGGAGGGCATGGGCGTGCGGGACGAGGAAATGCGCGCCAAGCACCTCGACGCCATCAACCGGTTCCGGAACGTCTGAGACGGCTCGGACAGTCGGAACCACGAGGATACGGGCCTGATATGACTGAGCGTCAGAAGGATCGTCCGTGGCTGATGCGGACCTACGCCGGCCACTCCACCGCCGAGGCGTCCAACGAGCTGTACCGGCGCAACCTCGCCAAGGGCCAGACCGGTCTGTCGGTCGCGTTCGACCTCCCGACGCAGACCGGATACGACCCCGACCACATCCTCGCCCGCGGCGAGGTCGGCCGGGTCGGGGTCCCGGTGTCCCACCTCGGTGACATGCGACGGCTGTTCCAGGACATCCCCCTGGACCAGATGAACACCTCGATGACCATCAACGCGACGGCCATGTGGCTGCTGGCGCTGTACGAGGTGGTCGCCGAGGAGCAGGGCGCCGACATCTCCAAGCTGTCGGGGACGACGCAGAACGACATCGTCAAGGAGTACCTCTCGCGCGGGACGCACGTCTTCCCGCCGGGGCCTTCGCTGCGGCTGACCACCGACATGATCACGTACACGGTGGCCCACATCCCCAAGTGGAACCCGATCAACATCTGCAGCTACCACCTGCAGGAGGCCGGGGCCACGCCGGTGCAGGAGATCGCGTACGCCATGTCCACCGCCATCGCGGTGCTGGACGCGGTGCGCGACTCCGGGCAGGTGCCGCCGGAGAAGTTCGGCGATGTCGTGGCCCGTATCTCGTTCTTCGTGAACGCCGGTGTGCGGTTCGTCGAGGAGATGTGCAAGATGCGCGCCTTCGGCCGCATCTGGGACAAGATCACCCGTGAGCGGTACGGCATCACGAACGAGAAGCAGCGCCGGTTCCGCTACGGCGTCCAGGTCAACTCGCTCGGTCTGACCGAGGCGCAGCCGGAGAACAACGTCCAGCGGATCGTCCTGGAGATGCTGGCCGTCACGCTCTCCAAGGACGCCCGCGCCCGGGCCGTGCAGCTCCCCGCCTGGAACGAGGCGCTGGGGCTGCCGCGGCCCTGGGACCAGCAGTGGTCGCTGCGTATCCAGCAGGTCCTGGCGCACGAGAGCGATCTGCTGGAGTACGAGGACATCTTCGCCGGCTCGCACGTCATCGAGGCCAAGGTGGACGCCCTGGTCACCGACTGCCTCGCCGAGATCGAGCGGATCCAGGAAATGGGCGGCGCGATGGCCGCCGTGGAGTCCGGCTACCTCAAGTCGCAGCTGGTCTCCGCGCACGCCGAGCGGCGGGCCCGGATCGAGGCCGGCGAGGAGAAGATCGTCGGCGTCAACTGCTTCGAGGGCACCGAGCCCAACCCGCTCACCGCCGATCTCGACACCGCCATCATGACCGTCGACCCGGCCAACGAGGCACGCGTCGTCCAGGCGCTGCACGACTGGCGGGACAACCGCGACGAGGCGCGCGCCCAGGAGTCGCTGTCGGTCCTGAAGAAGACCGCGGCCGGTGACGGCAACCTCTTCGCCGCCACCCTGGAGTGCGCCCGCGCCGGGGTGACGACCGGCGAGTGGGCCTGGGCGCTGCGGGACGTCTTCGGCGAGTTCCGGGCCCCCACGGGCGTCTCCAGCGCCCCGCTGGCGGTCGCCGCCGAGGAGGGCAGCCCGCTCGCCGCGGTCCGCGAGAAGGTCGCCAGGACCGCCGCCGAACTCGGCAGCGGCAAGCTGCGGCTGCTGGTCGGCAAGCCCGGCCTGGACGGGCACAGCAACGGCGCCGAGCAGATCGCCGTACGGGCCCGGGACGCCGGCTTCGAGGTGATCTACCAGGGCATCCGGCTCACCCCCGAGCAGATCGTCTCGGCCGCGGTGGCCGAGGACGTGCACTGCGTCGGCCTGTCGATCCTGTCCGGCTCGCACGCCGAGCTGGTGCCGGACGTGCTGGCCCGGCTGCAGCGCACCGGCGTGGACGACATACCGGTCATCGTCGGCGGCATCATTCCCTCCGCCGACGCAACCGCACTGCGGGAGGCCGGAGTGGCGGCGGTCTTCACCCCCAAGGACTTCGGTATTACGGAGATCATCGGCCGTATCGTCGACGAGATCCGGAAAGCGAACCGGCTCGATCCTCTGGAGGTCCCCGCATGACCCAGGCGAACCGCCCGCCCGGCGGCCGCCCGCGCCGCTCCTGTCTCGCGGTTCCGGGCAGCAATCCGCGCTTTCTGGAGAAGGCCCAGGGGCTCCCGGCCGACCAGGTCTTCCTGGACCTGGAGGACGCCTGTGCGCCGCTCGCCAAGGAAGGCGCCCGGCACCTCATCGTCGAGGCACTGAACAAGGGCGACTGGGCCGGCAAGACGCGGGTCGTGCGGGTCAACGACTGGACCACGCACTGGACGTACCGGGACGTCATCACGGTCGTCGAGGGCGCGGGGGCGAATCTCGACTGCATCATGCTGCCGAAGGTCCAGGACGCCCAGCAGATCGTGGCGCTGGACCTGCTGCTGACGCAGATCGAGAAGACCATGGGCTTCGAGGTCGGCAGGATCGGCATCGAGGCCCAGATCGAGAACGCCAAGGGCCTGGTGAACGTCGACGACATCGCCGGCGCCTCGCCCCGGCTGGAGACCATCGTCTTCGGCCCGGCCGACTTCATGGCGTCGATCAACATGAAGTCGCTGGTGGTCGGTGAGCAGCCGCCCGGCTATGGGGCGGATGCCTATCACTACATTCTGATGCGCATCCTGATGGCGGCCCGTACCTACGATCTACAGGCGATCGATGGGCCCTACCTTCAGATCAAGAACGTTGACGGTTATCGCGAGGTCGCCGGCCGGGCCGCCGCCCTCGGATTCGACGGCAAGTGGGTGCTGCACCCCGGTCAGGTCGAGGCCGCCAACGAGGTGTTCTCCCCGTCGCAGGAGGACTACGACCACGCCGAGCTGATCCTGGACGCCTACGAGTGGCACACCTCGGAGGCGGGCGGAGCCAAGGGTTCCGCGATGCTCGGCGACGAGATGATCGACGAGGCGAGCCGGAAGATGGCGCTGGTCGTCGCCGGCAAGGGCCGGGCCGCCGGCATGATCCGCACATCCACGTTCGAGGCCCCGGAGGCATAAGCACCATGCAGTTCGGCCGTACCTATGAAGAGTTCACCGTCGGCGATGTGTACAAGCACTGGCCCGGAAAAACCGTCACCGAATACGACGACCACCTCTTCTGTCTGCTCACCATGAATCACCACCCGTTGCACATGGACAGCAACTATGCGGAGCAGACCACCGACTTCGGAAAGAACGTCGTCGTCGGCAATTACATCTACTCCCTGCTGCTGGGCATGTCGGTGCCCGATGTCTCCGGAAAGGCCATCGCCAATCTGGAGATCGAGTCGCTGAAGCATGTGGCGCCCACCTTCCACGGCGACACGGTCTACGGCGAGACGACGGTGCTCGACAAGACGCCGTCGAAGTCCAAGTCCGACCGCGGCATCGTGTACGTCGAGACCAAGGGCTACAAGCAGGACGGCACCCTGATCTGCGTCTTCCGGCGCAAGGTCATGGTCCCCACCGCCACCTACATCAAGGAGCGCGGCGGCGAACAGCCCGGCCGCCCGGAGCTCAAGGCCCCGACGGCCAAGAAGGAGAAGTAGCCATGACCCGTCTCGCGCAGACCGAGGGTCTGACCGACATCCAGCGGGAAATCCTCTCCACCGTCCGCGACTTCGTGGACAAGGAGATCCTTCCGGTCGCCACGGAGCTGGAGCACCGTGACGAGTACCCGACGCAGATCGTCGAGGGCCTGAAGGAACTCGGCGTGTTCGGCCTGATGATTCCCGAGGAATACGGCGGGCTGGGTGAGTCCCTGCTCAGCTACGCGCTGACCGTCGAGGAGATCGCCCGCGGCTGGATGAGCGTCTCGGGCATCATCAACACCCACTTCATCGTGGCGTACATGCTCAAGCAGCACGGTACGCAGGAGCAGAAGGACTACTTCCTGCCGAAGATGGCGGCCGGCGAAATCCGGGGCGCCTTCTCGATGTCGGAGCCGGCGCTCGGCTCGGACGTCTCGGCCATCTCCTCCAAGGGCGTCCGGGACGGCGACGAGTACGTCCTCAACGGCCAGAAGATGTGGCTCACCAACGGCGGTACCTCGACGCTGGTCGCGGTGCTGTGCCGGACGGACGAGGGTCACCCGGAGGGCACCGCCCCGCACAAGTCGATGACGACCTTCCTCGTGGAGAAGGAGGCCGGCTTCGGTGAGGTGCGGCCGGGCCTCACCATTCCGGGCAAGATCGACAAGATGGGCTACAAGGGCGTCGACACCACCGAACTGATCATGGACGGGCTGCGGATCCCGGCCGATCGGGTGCTCGGCGGCGAGACCGGACGTGGCTTCTATCACATGATGGACGGCGTCGAGGTCGGCCGGGTCAATGTGGCCGCGCGCGGCTGCGGCGTCGCCCAGCGCGCGTTCGAACTGGGCGTTTCGTACGCACAGCAGCGACACACCTTCGGCAAGCCGATCGCCCAGCACCAGGCCATTCAGTTCAAACTGGCAGAAATGGCGACAAAGGTCGAAGCGGCCCATGCAATGATGGTGAACGCCGCTCGCAAAAAGGACTCGGGACAGCGAAACGACCTTGAGGCGGGCATGGCGAAGTACCTGGCCTCCGAGTACTGCAAGGAGGTGGTGGAAGACGCTTTCCGTATCCACGGCGGCTACGGCTTCTCGAAGGAGTACGAGATCGAGCGCCTCTACCGCGAGGCCCCGATGCTCCTGATCGGTGAAGGTACCGCCGAGATCCAGAAAATGATCATTGGGCGACGGCTACTCGAGGAGTACCGGATCCAGGGGTGAACGCCCCGTTTGGAGTGCTTTGGCCTAGACGAAGATCACACCCCGTCATGGTTCTTCGGCCACGGATTGGCTCTGGCTCTTGGCCAGTTGCCGCTCGCAACCGATAGCATCCACGGAAAGCCGCCGTCCCCCGTATCCCTACGCGGCATCCTCCGCTACGAAGGTCATCCATGCCCCACAGCCAATCCTCTGCACAACGCGGTCGCGTCCGCCTCGCGCGCGGAGCGTCGCCGTGGCTCCTGCCGACCGTTGCCACGGCAGCGGTCAGCCTCGCCCGGTCCCGCCGGTCGGGTCGCTGGGCCGCCGTTGCCGTGCCCACCACCGCACTGGCGGCGGGCATGCTGTGGTTTTTCCGCGACCCCGAGCGGGAGATCGCTCAGGGCCGTGTCATCTCCCCGGCCGACGGCGTGGTGCAGAGCATCATGCCGTGGAAGGACGGGCGCACCCGTGTCGCGATCTTCATGAGCCCGCTGAACGTCCACGTCAACCGCGCGCCGCTGGCCGGCACGGTGACGTCCGTGGAGCACATCCCCGGTGGGTTCGTCCCGGCGTTCAACAAGGAGAGCGAGAACAACGAGCGGGTCGTGTGGCACTTCGACACCGAGCTCGGCGACATCGAGATGGTGCAGATCGCCGGCGCGGTGGCCCGCCGTATCGTTCCCTACGTGCCCGAGGGCACCAAGGTCGAGCAGGGTGAACGGATCGGCCTGATCCGCTTCGGCTCGCGCGTGGACGTCTACCTCCCGGAAGGCGTCGAGGCTGCGGTCGAGGTCGGCCAGGCCACCACCGCGGGGGTGACTCGCCTTGACCGTGATTGATCCCGAGACCCAGGCGGGCTGGGCGCCCGAGACCGACGAGGACGACGACATGCCGCTGTCCACGCGGCTGTCAATAGCGGACACCCTCACCCTCGGCAACGCGATCTGCGGCTTCATGGCCGTGTACTTCACCACCACCGGGGTTCTCATCCCGCATCTGACGGGCACCGAGGACGGCGGGATGGCCCGGCACAGCGCGGCGATGGCCGTGATCCTGATGCTGTTCGCCTCGGTCTTCGACCTCTTCGACGGACTGGTCGCGCGCAAGCTGCGGGCCTCGGCGATGGGGGCCGAGCTCGACAACCTCTCCGACCTGATCAGCTTCGGGCTGGCACCCGCGTACTTCGTCGTGACCTGGGGCATGGTCGCCCAGGACGCGCACCAGCGGGTCTCGGTGGTCGCCGCGGTCGTGGTGCTGCTGGCGGTGGTGCTCCGGCTTGCGCGGTTCTCCTGTGTCACGCTGCGTGACGGCATCTTCCAGGGCATGCCGAGCCCGTTCGGCGCCCTGACCGTCGTCGCCATCGTGCTGCTGGAGCTGCCGTTCCTGCCGACGCTGCTGGCGATCATCGGGGTGGCCTGGCTGATGGTGAGCCGGGTCGAGTACCCCAAGCCGCGGGGCCGGCTCGCGGTGGCGATGCTCAGCTGGATCGTGCTCAGCATGGGCATGCTCGCGGCCTGGGCGCTGGACGCCCCCGGCGGTCAGCTGCTGCTGCAGACGGGCTGCGCCCTGCAGGTGGTCATGGGCGCGATGATCCCGCTGTTCGCGACGGCCAGGAGGGTGAACACCTTCCGCGACAACCGCCGCGAGTCGCGCGCCGAGTCGCGCGCCGCGCAGCTCCCCTGACGGAGCACTCCGCACACCCTCAGAGCCCCGGGCGAATCGTTCGCCCGGGGCTCTCGGCGTGTGCGGCGGTCGGCGTGCGCGACGGGCCCGCGTGTGCGGCGGCCTCAGACCAGGAAGTCGCGCGCCAGGCGCTCGGCCGCCCGCTCCAGCAGCGGCCCCGCCTCGGCCATGCAGCGGGCCGGATCGGGCTCCAGGTCCGTCAGGGCATAGGCGCGCCGGATACCGGCCGCCCGCAGGGCCTCCGGCGTCAGCTGGAGCCGGCCGCAGACCGCCGCCACCTCCAGACCGGCCGCCCGGGCCGCCGCGGCGACCCCGGCCGGCGCCTTGCCGTGCAGCGTCTGTGCGTCGAGCGAACCCTCGCCCGTGATGACGAAGGTGGCCCGGGCCAGTGCCGGGGCGAAGCCCAGGACGTCGAGCATCACCTCGATGCCCGGCCGGAACACCGCGTCCAGAGCGACCAGCGCGCCGTAGCCGATGCCGCCCGCGGCGCCCGCGCCGGGTGCCAGGGCCAGGTCCGCGGCCCGCGGACCGACCGCCTGCGCCAGCACCTCGGCGAAGTGCGCCAGGGCGGCGTCCAGCGTGGCCACGTCCGCCTCGTTCGCGCCCTTCTGCGGGCCGTAGACCGCCGGGGCGCCCTTCGGGCCGGTGAGCGGGTTGTCGACGTCGCTGGCCAGCACGATCCGGGTCGTGGCCAGCCGGGGGTCCAGGCCGGACAGATCGACGGTGGCCAGCTCGCGCAGCGGGCCGCCACCGGGGGCGACCGGCTCGCCGTCCGCGTCCAGGAGGCGCGCGCCCAGCGCCGCGAGCATCCCGGCGCCGCCATCGGTCGTGGCGCTGCCGCCGACGCCGAAGACGATCGACGTCGCGCCCGCGTCGAGCGCCGCGCGCAGCAGCTCGCCGGTGCCGTACGTGCTCGCCGTCAGGGGCGCGAAGACGCCGTCGGGGAGGTGCTGCAGCCCGGAGGCCTCCGCCATCTCCACCACGGCCGTGCCTCCCCCCGCCGGGGAGGCCCCCACGCGCAGTGCGAAGGTGGCCGTCACGGGGGTGCCGGTCGGGCCGGTGACCCGGGCCTCGTGACGGGTGAAGCCGGCCGCGAGCGCGGCCGCGACCGTGCCGTCGCCGCCGTCCGCGACCGGGACCGCGGCCACATCCAGACCGGGGAGCGCGCGCCGCAGGCCGGCCGTGACGTGCTCGGCGACCTCGACGGCCGTGAGCGAGCCCTTGAACTTGTCCGCGGCGATCAACACATGTGCTGAGGGTGTCCTTGCTGCGTCCGCCACCGTGTTTCCCCTTGCTTCCGTACTGGCAGTCGCGCCGCTGTGACCCTATCCGGAGCGCCGCCCGTCGAACAGGGCACACCGGAGGGCGGCGCCGCCGGGCACCCGGGGCGCGCCCTCCAAGAACCGCCGGTCAGGCCGTAGGCTCACGCCGTGACGACCATGGACTACGCCGCCTACATCGCCGGCCTGCCCCGCGTCCTCGCGGGCGCGGGCGTCATCTTCCGCGACGCGGAGGGCCGCCTCCTGCTGGTGGAGCCCAACTACCGCGACACCTGGCTCCTGCCGGGCGGCACCGTCGAATCGGACCAGGACGAATCGCCCCGCCAGGCCGCCCGCCGCGAGACCGCCGAGGAGATCGGTCTGGACATCGAGCCGGGAGCGCTGCTCGCCGTCGACTGGGTACGCGGCACGGACCGGCCGCCGCTGGTGTCGTACCTCTACGACGGTGGGGTGCTGGACGCCGGCCGGTTCGCGGCGATCCGGCTCCAGCAGGAGGAGTTGCTGTCCTGGCGCCTGGTGCACTGGGACGAGGCCCAAACGCTGGTGAGCCGGGAGCTGGCGCTGCGCATCGGCGCCGCGCTGAAGGCCCTGGCGGACGGCCGCGGCCCGGCGGAACTGGAGGACGGGGTGCCGCCGGCCGCGGCGGCCCGAGCGCCGGAAATGAGGTGAGCGCCGGCGCCCGGCGCCCATAGTCTGCGGCCATGGAAGACATCGCCGCCCGACTCGCACACGTACCGGGAGTCGTCGGGGTGATGCTCGGGGGAAGCCGGGCCCGCGGGACGCACCGGGCGGACTCCGACTGGGATCTGGGCGTCTACTACCGCGGCGAGCCCGATCCGGCCGCGCTGGAGGCGCTGGCCGCGGAGCTGACCGGCGGCCCCGTCGAGGTGTACCCGCCCGGTGCCTGGGGCCCGTGGGTCAACGGCGGCGCCTGGCTGGTGCTGCCCGACGGCCGCCCCGTGGACTGGATCCTGCGGGACGTCGACCGGGTGTGGCGGGTGTGGGAGGAGTGCCGCGCGGGCCGCTTCGAGATCGGCGTCCAGGCCGGTCATCCGCTCGGCTTCTGGTCCCCCGCCTATCCGGGCGAGGCCGCGCTGGGCCGGGTGCTCGCCGACACCGACGGGGAACTGGCCCGTCTGCGGCAGGAGACCCGGCAGTACCCGGACGCGCTGCGCACGGCGCTGACCGGCGCCGCGGTCTGGGACGCGGGGTTCTCGGCGGCGATGGCGGCCAAGTCGTCCCCGGCCCGGGACGTGCTGCACGCGGGGCTGTGCCTCTCCCGGGCCGTCGGCCACCTCGTCCAGGCGCTGCACGCCCACCACCGCGTCTGGTGTCTCAACGAGAAGGGCGCCCTCGCGGCGGCCGCGGCGCTGCCGCAGACGCCGCCCGGCTTCGCCGCCCGCGCCACCGCGCTGCTCGCCCGACTCGGCGGCACGGAAGAGGAGTTGGCGCACTCCGTGCGGGAAGCGGAGCGGCTGGTGGACGAGGTGCGGGCGGTGGTGGGGGGCGAGGGCTGTCTCTTATACACATCT
>NZ_SDIF01000136.1 GCF_004122735.1 Streptomyces sioyaensis
CGCCCTCCCCTACGGCACCCCCGACACGCCCCGCCTCGCCGTACGCGGCGAAGCCCGCCTCGAAGCCGACCCCGAAATCGCCCGCATCGCCGTCACCGTCAGCGCCCGCGGCACCGACCGCGGCGCCGCCCTCACCGACCTCACCCGCCGCAACGAACAAGCCCTCACCCTCATCAAGACCTACGGCGACGCCATCGAAAAGCTCGAAACCGGCACCTTCAGCCTCACCCCGCAGCTCACCGACAAGGGCCGCCACGAACGCATCCGCGCCTACCACGGACGCGTCACCCACACCGCCACCCTCAACGACTTCACCACCCTCGGCGAACTCACCACCCGCCTCGCCGACCTCGACCTCACCCGTGTCGACGGCCCCTGGTGGGCGCTGCGCCCCGACTCGCCCGCCCACCGCGCCGCCCGCACCCAGGCCGTCCACGAGGCCGTCCAGCGCGCCCGCGAATACGCCGAGGCCGTCGGCGCCCGCCTCGATGCCCTCCTCGAAATCGCCGACCTCGGCGCCGAGAATGCCGCCCCCACGGCCGCCCCCGCCATGCGCGCCGTCGCCGGCTACGGCGGCGCCACCCAGGAATCCGCCCCCGCCCTCGACCTCGAACCCCAGCGTCAGACGGTGTACGCCCACGTCAACGCACGCTTTACGATGACCCGTCCCGCACTCTGAGACCACCCCGCGCGAGGGCGGTATTCCGCTCATCGGAGCGGGGTCGCGCGCATTCCAAGACTTGTCAACAGCCTTTCATCGAGCCCTCGTTGAGCAGTCACTTTCCTACCGTTCCCTACCGCCCGGTAAGTCATAGAGTCGAACCATGCGCCGAGCAAAGATCGTCTGCACACTGGGCCCCGCCACCGACTCGTACGAGCAGATCAAAGCCCTCGTCGACGCCGGAATGGACATCGCCCGCTGCAACCTCAGCCACGGCACCTACGCCGACCACGAAACGCGCGTCGACCGGGTCCGCAAGGCCGCCGAGGAATCCGGCCGCAGCGTCGGCATCCTCGCCGACCTTCAAGGCCCGAAGATTCGACTCGGCCGATTCCGCGAAGGCCCTGTACTTCTTGAACGCGACGACGAATTCACGATCACCGTCGAACCCGCCGTCGAAGGCGACCGCCATATCTGCGGCACCACCTACGACGGCCTCGCCACCGACGTCACCACCGGCGAACGCATCCTCGTCGACGACGGCAAGGTCACCCTCGAAGTCATCGGCGTCGACGGATCCCACGTCCGCACCAAGGTCATCGAAGGCGGCATGGTCTCCGACCACAAAGGCCTGAACCTCCCCGGCGTCGCCGTCTCCGTCCCCGCCCTCTCCGAAAAGGACCAGGACGACCTCCGCTGGGCCCTGCGCTACGGCGCCGACATCATCGCCCTCTCCTTCGTCCGCAGCGGCCGCGACATCCAGGACGTGCACCGCATCATGCGCGAGGAGAACCGCACCCTGCCGGTCATCGCCAAGGTCGAAAAGCCCCAGGCCGTCGACAACATCGACGACATCGTCGCCGCCTTCGACGGCATCATGGTCGCCCGCGGCGACCTCGGCGTCGAAATGCCCCTCGAAACCGTCCCGATCGTCCAGAAGCGCGCCATCAAGCTCGCCAAGCGCAACGCCAAACCGGTCATCGTCGCCACCCAGATGCTGGACTCGATGATCGACAACTCCCGCCCCACCCGCGCCGAGGCCTCCGACGTCGCCAACGCCGTCATCGACGGCACCGACGCCGTGATGCTCTCCGGCGAGACCAGCGTCGGTAAATACCCCACCGAAACCGTCCGCACCATGAGCCGCATCGTCGAAGCCGCCGAGGAAGACATCCTCGCCAAGGGCCTCCCGCCGCTCACCGAAACCAGCAAGCCCCGCACCCAGGGCGGGGCCGTCGCCCGCGCCGCCGCCGAAATGGGCGACTTCCTCGGCGCCAAGTTCCTCGTCGCCTTCACCCAGTCCGGCGACACCGTCCGCCGCCTCTCCCGCTACCGCTCGCCCATCCCCCTGCTGGCCTTCACCCCCGACCCGGCCACCCGCGCCCAGCTCAACGTCAGCTGGGGCGTGGAGACCTTCCTCGGCCCGACGGTCAACTCCACCGACGAGATGGTCGCCCAGGTCGACGAGCACCTCCTCGCCCTCGGCCGCTGCCAGAAGGGCGACGTCGTCATCATCACCGCCGGCTCCCCGCCCGGCGTCCCCGGCTCCACCAACCTCGTCCGCGTCCACCACATCGGCGAGGACGACTCCCCGAAGTAGCCCCACCCCCGCACCACGCTCCCCCTGGGCCGAGGTCCTGACTGCCGTCTCCGTCAGTACTTCGGCCCGATGTGTCGGTCCATGAGGGCGACGGAAGCCTTGCGGGCTACGGAGATGTTGAACGGGTCGCCGCCGCGGGCGAGGACGGTCCATTCGACGCCGACCTTGGTGAGAGTGTCCGAGAAGAGCCTGCGGATGTCGTCGGACTTGTTGGTGAAGAAGTACCGCGGGTATTCGTAGCGCTTGCGCTCACCGCCGACCATGCGCGTCGTCCAGTTGGTGATCCGGCAGCCGTCGGAGTGGATCAGGCCGCGCAGGAACTCCCAGGGGTGTTCGTCCACGATCTGCTGCTGCCACGGTTCGAGCACGATCGGCCGCTCGTGCTTCTTGCCCTTGCCGTGCTGCGGAAACAAGCA
Organism: Streptomyces sioyaensis; assembly: GCF_004122735.1. Lineage (GTDB taxonomy): Bacteria > Actinomycetota > Actinomycetes > Streptomycetales > Streptomycetaceae > Streptomyces > Streptomyces sioyaensis. The sequence continues at coordinate 2,678 of NZ_SDIF01000136.1, forward strand.
CCATAAGTGCATCGAGTAGATCTTCACGTTGTGGCAGCCGGTTCTGCTGACGCGGCACACGGAGTTGTCCGGAAAGACTGCGCGCATTGCGGTTTCGCAGGCGTCCATCAGGCCGGGCCAGTCGTCGCCGCACGTGATCATGAGGCTTGGCACGCGGTGCGACGAGTACTGGATGATGTGGCCGTCGCCGAGATAGAGGGCCAAGAGGTAGGTGTATGCCGCCGCGTCGAGGTCGCGTCCGTCGCAGCGTGGGCATCTGGGGTGGTGGGAGCCCGGGCACTCTCCGCGTTCGGCGCGGTCCAAGTGTCGCCAATAGCCGACGGTGCCGAGGGGGATGCCCAACGCGCGGGCCACGTCCGCGTTCCTTGCCCCAGCGCGGAGCTGGGCGATTGCCTTGTGCCGCACGTCTGTGCCGTGGAAGTTCATGACATCACTGTGCGTGACGAATCGCGAGTGCGGGGTGAAAATGCGTGCGAACCATGCGAAGGTGAAGTTCCGCTTGTTCAAGAGTGCCCGGTGTGGGATTCGAACCCACATGCCCGAAGGCACGGCTGTTTGAGAGCCGCGTGTCTGACCAGTTCCACCAACCGGGCCGGCTGCAGAGACACACTACCGTGTGCATCACGATGACCGCCTCTAGGTAGGCTGCAATGGCACCACCTGCCTGAACGAGGAGTCCCGTGAGCGCCGCCGAGCCCGAGCAGCCCGTCGCCGATGACGATCAGTCGCACGTCCCGCCGCTGACCACGCGCGTCGTGATCGCAGAGGACGAGGCCCTCATCCGTCTCGATCTCAAAGAGATGCTGGAGGAGGAGGGCTACACCGTCGTGGGCGAGGCCGGGGACGGTCAGACCGCCGTGGAGCTGGCCCGGGAGCACCGCCCCGATCTGGTGATCCTGGACGTGAAGATGCCGGTCCTGGACGGGATCTCGGCGGCCGAGGTGATCTGCGAGGAGAGCATCGCGCCGGTGCTGATGCTGACCGCGTTCTCGCAGCGTGAGCTGGTGGAGCGGGCGCGGGACGCCGGGGCGATGGCGTATCTGGTGAAGCCGTTCTCGAAGACCGATGTGGTTCCGGCGATCGAGATGGCGGTGAGCCGGTTCACCGAGTTGAAGACGCTGGAGAAGGAGGTCGAGGACCTCACCCAGCGGCTGGAGACCCGCAAGCTGGTGGACCGGGCCAAGAGCATTCTGCAGACGCAGTACGGGCTGACGGAGCCGGCGGCGTTCCGGTGGATCCAGAAGACGTCGATGGATCGCCGGCTGTCGATGCAGCAGGTGGCCGAGGCGGTCATCGAGGATGCCGAGGAGAAGAAGCAGCAGAAGAAGGACGACTAGCTGCGCGGAGTGTGTGAGCGGCTGTCGATCTCGTCGAGGATGCTCGTGCGGCGGGGTTCGTCGAGCAGCGCGGCTCGGGCGGCCTGTCGGGCCAGCGCGCGCAGGGCTTCGGCGGACTGGCCGCAGTGCTCAGCGGCCATGAGGTATTCGCTCGTCAGGGTGGTGCGGAACAGCGCCGGGTCGTCGGCGCAGAGCGCCACGGGGACGCCGGCCGCGAGGAACGTCTCCAGTGGATGCTGTCGTGGTCCGGGCACCGCGCCGATCATGACCTCGGAGGTGGGGGACATTTCGACCGTCACCTGGCGGTCCGCGAGGCGCCGCAGCGTATCGGGGTCCCGCGCGGCGCTGGTGGCGTGCCCGATGCGTACGGCCCCGTGGTGCAGTGCGACGTCGATCTGGTGCGTCGTTCCGGGGAAGGTGCCTGCGTGCGGTACCAGGGCCAGCCCGGCTGACGCCGCCTGGCGGAACTGCTGCGCGTAGCGCTCCGGCCCGGATTCGTCCCCGCTCAGACCCACCGCCCGTAGTGCCTGCGGGGGGTCGTCGAGGGCCGCGTCGACGACGTGGTCGGCGGCCTGCAGACCGGCGGCTCCGTCGAACTCGTAGATCCATGCCAGGGACACTCCCTGGACGGCGGCGTCGGCCGCGGCCTGGTCGAGTGCGTCCGCCAGTCGGCGTGCCCCGATCCGTGCGAGGGTTGCCCGGCCGACGCGGACCTCGGCGTGTACGACGTGATCGGCGGCCCAGGCGTCCACCATGGCTGCCAGCGCCTCGTGGACCCTGTCGGGGGTGTCCACCAGCTGTTCGACGCGGCCGTATTGGGACAGGAACCCGGTGAAATCGCGAAACGCGTACGACGGGTTGTCCGTTCCGAGCCAGCCGCGCACCACCGGCTCGGGTACGGAGCCGGCCAGGTGGGCGTGCAATTCGCATTTCGGCAGGCGCGCCGCGAAGGCGTGCAGGTCCATGGTTCCTTTCCGTCTCTTCGGCGTCCTGTTCGCATCCGGCGAGGTGCTGAGTTCCGTGGTCAATGACGTCGGCCCGGGAGCCTGGTGGAGAGCGTAGGTGGTGGCGAGGGCGTGGTGGATGCACCACGCGGCGGGTCGGCACGCTGAGGTCCGTGCAGCATCCCGGTGTGTCCTTGCGCGGAGGCTTGCGGAATTCTGCGGAAGTTGCCGATAAGTCCGTGGAACCATGTCGGAGCGGCTTCCCTCTCCACTTGTGTCGAGAGGAGGAAATTCCCGGGCTGGAACCTCTTCCAGGAGCAGCAATTCCGCACCCTGTCACCGATGTCACCCGCCTGAATTCCGGCGGGCAAGGCGTGAGCTATCGCCCTCTTGGGGTCTTTCCTGGCTGGTTCCGTTGCTGGTGTTCCGAGGCGCCCCGGCGTCTTTTCGGACGCCTTCGTAGATGTCGCGGTAAGGCCATGCCGTGCGGCGTCACCTCTTCAGGACGTAAGGGAGATACTACCGTGACGAATTCAGTTGCTTCCCCGCGCCGGGTGTCCAGACGAGCGGCGAGGAGTGCCACTGTGCTGGTCGCGGCCATTCTGGGTGCGGCGCCCCTGGTGGGTACCGTGTCACCGGCGGTGGCCGCCGACCCCCCGGAGCAGGTCGACAACTCAAAGGTCTACAAGACGGAGGCCGCCATCGTCGAGGCGATGGAGAAGTGGGCGCCCGTCAAGTCCTCGGAAAGCGTGATGGGTTACCCGATGGGTATCGACCAGGACGCGAAGGGCAATATCAAGTCCGTCGCTCTGGGGACCGTTCAGGACCAGTACGACGTTGCGACGGCGCTCAAGGATGCCAAGCAGGCGGCGCAGGACTACGCGGACGGCATGGTCATCGACAAGGATGGCAAAAAGGTCCCCAGGGTGGATGGTACGAAGCCTCCCCGGTTCAATGCGGATGCCGCCCGGCAGATAGCGGATTCGTCGATCACCGATCCTGAGACCACCCAGAGCACCAGCGACAACAACATCGCGCAGGCGATGAGCGAAACGAACTCCGCCAAGTCGTACTGCAATGGCAGTTACCACTATGAGGGCGCGCCGCAGAATACCGCCAAGGCGAATCCGTGCATCTTCGTCGGAAAGCTCGATCCGACGTCCGGCTCCAAGTATCCCAAGGTGGATGGTGGGAGCGGCATCGCGGGCGGGGGGAAGAAGACGTATACGGTCGGGGGGCAGGTCACCGAGGAGAACAGTTCGACCTCGGGCTGGTCGGTGGGCGGCAAGTTCACACCCAAGCTCACCAGCACTCCCGCCGATGGGGGAACGGGAGGAGAGGGCGCGGGTGAGCTCAGCTTCACCTACAGCTACTCCTCGACGTCCCTCAACCGGCAGATGACCTCGCAGGAGGACAAGACCGAGGTCGAGTTCCCCGCCGGCGCGAAGGGGAGTCTGCAAGGCAGGCGCGACGGCGCCTACTACATCGGCTACCTCTTCGTCGACTATCAGGGGACCGAGAAGGCGCCCGGCACTCCGGAGAAGGAGCATCTGAAGGCCATACCCGCCCGGGTCTACGTCCAGTCCGCCGAGACCAGCACCCCGGTCACCTACTTCAAGTACCAGGAGACCGCACCGCAGTAGTAGCCCGGCCCGGCGCCTCCCGCCCGACAGCGCGGACCGTCAGGCGCGTGCGGCCGGCGCGAGGGGGGTCTCGCCACTGGCTCGTTCAGCACGTCGCCCCGCCGAACCGAGGTTCGACGGGGCGACGTGCTCGCGTGGTGGTGTGCGGTCAGTCCTCGCCGAGGTAGGCCTTGCGGACGGATTCGTCGTGGAGGAGGGAGGCGCCGCTGCCGGAGAGGACGATGCGGCCGATTTCCATGACGTGTCCCTGGTCGGCGAGGGAGAGCGCTGCTTGGGCGTTCTGTTCGACGAGGAGGATGGTGGTGCCTTGTGAACGGAGTTCGCGGATGGTTTCCATGATCTTCTGCATCATGATCGGGGAGAGGCCCATGGAGGGTTCGTCGAGCATGAGGAGTTTGGGGCGCGACATCAGGGCGCGGCCCATGGCGAGCATCTGCTGTTCGCCGCCGGAGAGGGTGCCGGAGGCTTGTTTGCTGCGTTCGCCGAGGATGGGGAAGAGGTCGTAGACGCGTTTGATGTCGGCGTCGATGCCGGCGGTGTCCTTGCGGAGGAAGGCGCCGAGCTGGAGGTTTTCGGCGATGGTGAGGCGGGGGAAGAGGCGGCGGCCTTCGGGGGAGTGGGCGAGGCCGCGTTCGACGATCTTGTGGGCGGGGACGCCGTTGAGGGGTTCGCCGTCGAAGGTGATCTTTCCGGCGAGGGGCTTGAGGAGGCCGGAGAGGGTGCGCAGGGTGGTGGTTTTGCCGGCGCCGTTGGTGCCGATGAGGGTGACGGCCTCTCCTGCTTCGACGGAGAACGAGATGCCTTTGACGGCTTCGATCTTGCCGTAGGCGACGCGGAGGTCCTCGACTTCGAGCAGTGCGGTCATGGGGTGTCTCCGGTGGGTCCCTGGGCCGGCCGGTCTGCCGGGGGCGTGGCGTCGGGGGCGGTGTCCGCGGAGGGTGCGCCGCCTGGGTCCGGGGCGTCCGTGGTGGGTGGGGTTTCCGCGGTGGGTGCCGGGTCGGCCGCGTCGTCCGGGGTGGTGTTGTCGTCGACGGGTGCGCCCAGGTAGGCGGCGATGACGCGGTCGTCGGCCTGGACGACCTCCGCGGTGCCTTCGACGAGTTTCTGGCCCTGGACGAGGACGGCGACGCGGTCGCAGAGGTTGAAGATGAAGCGCATGTCGTGCTCGATGACGAGGACGGCGGTGCCCTGGGCGCGGATGGCGAGGACGAGGTCCTGGGTGGCGCGGGTTTCGTACGGGTTCATGCCGGCGGTGGGTTCGTCCAGCAGCAGGAGTCCTGGTTCGCTGGCGAGGGCGCGGGCGATTTCGAGCTTGCGTTGTTCGCCGTAGGGGAGGTTGCGGGCGAGGTGGTCGCGTTTGTGCGCGAGGCCGGTGAACTCCAGGAGTTCCATGGCGCGTTCTTCGCTGGTGCGTTCCGCCTTCTTGAAGCCGGGGCCGCGCAGCAGGGCCGACCAGAGGCCTTCCTTGGTGCGGGTGTGGCGTCCGACGAGGACGTTTTCGAGGACGGTCATGTTGGCGAAGAGGCGGATGTTCTGGAAGGTGCGGGCGACGCCGGCCTGGGTGACGAGGTGGGGTTTGCGGGAGAGTCGGGTGCCCCGGTAGCTGACGGTGCCTTCGGTGGGCACGTACAGGCCGGTGAGGCAGTTGAAGAAGGTGGTTTTGCCGGCGCCGTTGGGGCCTATGAGGCCGACGATTTCGCCGCTGCCGACGGTGAGGTCGACGCCGCGTACGGCGGTGAGTCCGCCGAAGCGCATGGTGACGCCGTCGGCCTTGAGGACGGTGTCGGTGGCGGGTGCGAGGCTGGGTGCTGTGGTCATGGTCCTCACGCCTTTGCCTTGGTGACGCCGAGGGTGGCGTCGGTGTCGGGGAGGCGCTGGTCGGGCACGTCGAGCTGGCCGGTTTCGTGGAATTCCAGCTGCTTGCGGCGGTCGGGGATGAGGCCTTCGGGCCGGAAGCGCATGAGGAGGACGAGCGCGATGCCGAAGAGCAGGAGTTGGTAGTCCTGGACGAAGTCGAGTTTGGCCGGGATGAGGAAGAGGAGGGCGGCGCCGACGAGGGGTCCGCTGAGGGTGCCCATGCCGCCGAGGATGACGGCGGCGAGGAGGAAGGCGGAGTTGGGGGGCTGCGGGCCGGCGAACTGGAACTGTTCGGGGGTGGCGGTGGTGACGACGTGGGCGTGGACGGTTCCGGCGAGTCCGGCCAGTGCCGCGCCGAGGGCGAAGGCGAGCAGGCGGAGGCGGAAGCTGTTGATGCCCATGGCGATGGCGGCGGTCTCGTCCTCGCGGATGGCGATCCAGGCGCGGCCGATGCGGGAGGCGGCGGCGCGGCGGAAGACGAGGACGACGAACGCGGTCACGAGGATCATCAGCAGGTAGTAGTTGCCGTAGGTGGCGACGGGGATGCCGAGGATCTCGTGGGGTTCACCGAAGTTGAAGCCGAAGATTTCGAGGTTGGGGATGTTGGGGATGCCCATGGCGCCGTTGGTGATGTCAGGGCCGGTGGTGCCGTTGAGGTTGAGCATGGCGATGCGGAAGATCTCACCGAAGCCGAGCGTGACGATGGCGAGATAGTCGCCGCGCAGGCGGAGGGTGGGGGCGCCGATGAGGACGCCGAAGACGAGGGAGGCGGCGGCTCCGGTGAGGAGGGCGGCCCAGAAGGGGAAGTGGAGGCCGAGGGCGGATTCGGCGGAGCCGGAGACGAGGGCGGCGGCGTAGGCGCCGACGCCCAGGAAGGCGACGTATCCCAGGTCGAGGAGGCCGGCGAGGCCGACGACGACGTTGAGGCCCAGGGCGACGGTGGCGAAGATCAGGATGTTGGCCCCGATGATCGTGTACTGGTCGGTGTCCTGGGTGAAGGGGAAGCTGGCGGCGGAGAGGAAGGCCGCGCAGAGGGCCACGCCGCGGTGGTTGCGGGTCAGTGCCGTCAGGCGCGCGATGAGTCCGGCCCGGTTGAGGGCGGGGACGGCGAGCACCATGAAGAGCAGGTAGCCGACGAAGGGGGCGCCGTCGTCGGTGTCGATGCCGTAGGTGAAGGCGAGCAGGCCGGCGGCGAAGGCGGCGGCGATGATCAGGATCTCGGCCCAGGAGGGGAGTTCGCGGGTGCGGCGCCGTACGGGGGAGGCGGCGAGGACCGCGGTGAAGCGCTGCCATCCGCCGGCCGGTGCGGTGTCGCCGGGGGTGTCCGGGGGGAGGGCGAGCGCGCCGAGGAGGGTGATCAGGGAGGCGACGGCGGCGAGGAGGCCGCCGGGTTCGAGGTTGATCAGGCCGCCGAGCTGGACGGCGATGGAGATCAGGGTGAACCACGTCGCGGCGAAGGTGGCCAGGGCGGCGAGGAGGGTGGGGGCGTTGCGTCCTGCGGGGGTGAGCCATTGCAGTCCGCGGACGCCGAGTGCCGAGGCGGCGAGGAGGAGGGTGAGGAGGCCGCCGACGAGGGTGACGAGCTGGAGGCCGGCGGGGGAGAAGTTGTAGGTGAGGTCGCCGGGGAAGTCGCTGCTCCAGGTCCAGGCGAGGCCGGTGGAGAGGGCGGTGACGAGGGCGCCCGCGGCGGTGGTGAGCCGGGCGGTGCGTTCGGGGAGGGGGAGCAGGCCGCGCGCGGGGGTTGTGGTGGTGTCAGTGGTCATCACTATCACGCCCGATCCGCGACACGTTCGCCCAGGAGGCCCTGTGGTCTCAGCAGGAGTACGAGGATGAGGAGGACGAACGCCCAGACGTCCTTCCAGGCTCCGCCGCCGAATTGCTCCATGCCCGGTATCTCTTCGATGTAGGCGGTGGCGAGGGCTTCGGCGATGCCGAGGACGACGCCGCCGAGCATGGCGCCGTAGATGTTGCCGATGCCGCCGAGCACGGCGGCGGTGAAGGCCTTGAGGCCCATGATGAAGCCCATGCGGAATTGGACCTCGCCGGTGCGCAGTCCGTAGGCGACGGCGGCGACGCCGGCGAAGGCGGCGCCGATGGCGAAGGCGAGGACGATGATGCGGTCCGTGTTGATGCCCATGAGCTTGGCGGTGTCGGGGTCCTGCGCGGTGGCCTGCATGGCGCGGCCGCTGCGGGTTTTGGCGACGAAGAAGCCGAGGGCGATCATGCAGGCGGGTGCGGCGATGAGGACGAAGATGTCGCCGCGCTGGACGGTGGCGCCCAGGATGTCGAAGGAGTGGCCCTTGAACTGGGGGAAGACGCGGGCCTGTTTGCCGTCGGGGTACCACTTCCAGACGGCCTGCTGGAGGGCGATGGACAGGCCGATGGCGGTGATGAGGGGGGCGAGTCGGGGGGCGCCGCGCAGCGGGCGGTAGGCGAATCGTTCCGCTGCGATGCCGACGAGGACGGATACGGTGATGCCGCCGAGGAGCATGATCGGCAGGGCGAGGGCGAGCGAGGTGCCGGCGGGGAGCGCGAGGAAGACGCTGAGCGCTCCGAAGCCGCCGACCATGAAGATCTCGCCGTGGGCGAAGTTGATGAGCTGGACGATTCCGTAGACCATCGTGTAGCCGATCGCGATGAGACCGTACATCGCGCCGAGGATGAGTCCGTTGGCCAGCTGTTGCGGCAGTTCACTCACCGCAGGGCCTCCGTTGCATGGGAGTTACGGGGTTCCGGGCTGCCCCGGTGTGCCGCGGGCCGCGCCAGGGGCGTGGTGCGTCCTGGCGCGGCCCGGGGTGTGGGTGGTGCTGCGGTCGGTCAGCTCTTGTCGAACTTCTTGAATTCGGCGCTGAAGCGGGAGGCCCAGGCTCCCTTGTCGACCTGGTAGGCCGTGATCATGGTGTTGGTGGTGTCGCCGTACTTGTCGAAGGCGACGCGGCCGGTGACACCGTCGAAGGTGACCTTGTTCATGGCGTCGACGACCTTCTTGCGGGCGTCGTCGGGGAGCTTGCCGCCGTTGGCGTCGACGACGCTCTTGACGGCCTGGATGATGGCCCAGGTGGAGTCGTAGGTGGAGCCGCCGTAGGCCTCGTAGGCCTCCTTGAAGCCGGCTGCCTTGTAGTCGGCGATGAACTTCTTGGCGGAGGGGAGCTCTTCGACGGGCTTGCCGACGGAGGAGGCGTAGTCGCCCTGGGCCTTCTTGTTCAGCTTGATGTAGTCGCCGCTGTACATGCCGTCGCCGCCCATGAGCGGGACGGTGACGCCGCCGTCCTTGAGCTGCTGGCTGAGGGGGCCGGAGGCGGGGTACTCGCCGCCGTAGAAGACCAGGTCGGGCTTGGCGGACTTGACCTTGGAGACGACGGCCTTGAAGTCACGGTCGTCGGGGCTGACGTGCTCGGTGCCGGCGACCTTGCCGCCGAGCTTGGTGAACTGGTCCTTGAAGGAGGAGGCCAGGCCGACGCCGTAGGTCTTCTGGTCGTCGATGATGTAGACCTTCTTGGCCTTCACCTTCTCCCAGGCGTACTGGCCGTCGAAGGCGCCCTGCACCTCGTCGGTGGTGGCGGTGCGGAAGTACGTGGGGAAGGGCCGGACCCGCTTGTTCTTCCGCCAGTCCGGGCCCTGCGTGAGGTCCGGGGTGGTGTTCGCCGGGGATATCAGGGTGAGGTTGTTCTGCTTGGAGACCTGCTGCATGGACTGGGCAACGCCGGAATTGAGCGGGCCGACGATGCCGAGGACGTCCTTGTCGCCGGCGAGTTTGGTGGTGTTCTGCTGGCCGACGTTGGGCAGGGCCTTGTCGTCGAGGGCTTCGAGCTTGAAGGTGACGCCCTTGACCTCGCCGGCCTTGTTGGCGTTGTTGATGGCGAGCTGGGCGGAATTGCGGATGCCCAGGCCCAGCGCGGAGAGCTCTCCGGTGGTGGGGGCGTCGAGGCCGATGACGACGGTTGTCTTGGAGCCGTCGCCGCTCTTGTTGTCGCCGCGCGAACCGCACGCGGAGAGGGTGAGGGCACCGGCGGTGACCGCGGTGGTGAGGATGAGCAAGGAACGGTGACGCACGATCAGTCCTTTCCCTGGCGGCCACAGCTGTCGCATGGCCGGTTCGCGCGCCGGGCTGTACGGGGTGAGGCAGGGTTCCGTGCTCGCAGCGCGCCCGGCGGCGCGGTGACTGGCGGTGACTCTAGAGCGGTGTTCGCCACACCGGCAGAGGCGCTGACCAGGATGTGACGCTCTTGTTATGACCTTCGATGAGCGTTATGCGGTTATGGTCCTTACACCGCAGGGCGAACGCGGCGTGGGGGATGAACGCGCACCTCCACGGGGGGATGGGGCGCGTGGTGACGGTCTGGCGTCCGGTATCCGGACGCGTCGGGCGCCCGGGCGCCGGGGCCCTTGACGGGCACGGGACTTGGCGGCGGCGCGGCCTCGCCCGCCCATTACTCAGCGTGACGAAAATGCGGGCGGCCCCGCTCCCGGAGGTCGGAAGCGGGGCCGCGGCGGCCGGCGACGGTGCGCCGGCCGGGGTGCGTCAGCTGCGGTAGGCGTCGCTGCCGGTCTCGCGCAACAGGCAGGTCAGACGGGCGGTGCAGACCCGCTTGTCCTGCTCGTCGGTGATGACGATCTCGTACGTGGCGGTCGAGCGGCCGCGGTGTACGGGGGTGGCGACGCCGGTGACCAGCCCGGAGCGCGTGCCGCGGTGGTGCGTGCAGTTCAGGTCGACGCCGACGGCGATCTTGGTGGGGCCGCCGTGCAGCATGGAGCCGACGGAGCCGAGGGTTTCGGCCAGCACGGCGGAGGCCCCGCCGTGCAGCAGGCCGTAGGGCTGGGTGTTGCCCTCGACGGGCATGGTGCCGACGACGCGCTCCGGGGCGGCCTCGGTGACCTGCACGCTCATCCGCTCGCCGAGGTGCCCGGCGGAGAAGAGCGCCGGGAGGTCGAGGCCGAGGCCGGCCCACTGGTCGAGGATCTCCTGCGGAAACTTGGTCGTGCTGTGCTCACCCATGCCTACGGCTCCGTTCGCTCGCCCTGATCGTCGTCGATCCGTGCCTGTTCCTATCAGGCCCCTGAGCAAGCGCTCAGCGCGGGGTCGTTTGTTCCCGCCGGCCGCGGCCCGCTGCGGTGAGGGCCTGCCCGATGGGCCAGGCCCACGGAGATCGGGGAGACACGCCCTAGTCCCCGCGGGCGCTCTCCAGGCGGATCACCACGGACTTGGCGGCCGGGGTGTTGCTGGTGTCGGCGGTGTGGTCGAGCGGGATGAGGACATTGGTCTCGGGGTAGTAGGCGGCCGCACACCCGCGGGCCGTCGGGTAGTGGACGACGCGGAAGCCGGCCGCGCGCCGCTCGCTGCCGTCGGTCCACTCGCTGACCAGGTCGGCGTACGCGCCGTCGGCCAGGCCCCGTTCGCGGGCGTCGTCGGGGTGGACGAGCACCACCCGCCGGCCGTTCTTGATGCCGCGGTAGCGGTCGCTGAGGCCGTAGATGGTGGTGTTGTACTGGTCGTGGGAGCGCAGCGTCTGCAACAGCAGCCGCCCTTCGGGCACGGCGGGGTACTCCACGGGCGCGGCGGTGAAGTTGGCCTTGCCGGTGGCGGTGGGGAAGCTGCGGCTGTCCCGGGGGGCGTGCGGAAGGGCGAAGCCTCCGGGGCGGGCGACCTTGGTGTTGAAGTCCTCGAAACCCGGGACGACTTGGGCGATCCGGTCGCGGATCGCCGCATAGTCCTGCGCGAACTCCTCCCAGGGGGTGCGGCTGCGCTCGCCCAGGACGCGGCGGGCCAGCCGGGCGACGATCGCGGTCTCGGACAGCAGATGGGAACTGGCGGGCTCCAGACGGCCGCGGGAGGCGTGCACCATGCCCATGGAGTCCTCGACGGTCACGAACTGCTCGGCGCTCTTCCCGTCCGGGCCGCGCCGCACATCGCGTTCCGTACGGCCCAGGGTCGGCAGGATCAGGGCGCGGGCGCCGGTGATCACGTGCGAGCGGTTGAGCTTCGTGGAGACATGGACGGTCAGCCGGGCGCGGCGCATGGCCGCCTCGGTGACGTCGGTGTCGGGGGTGGCGGAGACGAAGTTGCCGCCCATCGCGAAGAAGACCTTGGCCTGCCCGTCGCGCAGCGCGCGGATGGCGCGGACGACGTCGAGGCCGTGCTCACGGGGCGGCGCGAAGCCGAACTCCCTCTCCAGGGCGTCGAGGAAGGCGGGCGCGGGCCGTTCGAAGATGCCCATGGTGCGGTCGCCCTGGACGTTGCTGTGTCCGCGGACGGGGCACACGCCGGCCCCGGGGCGGCCGATGTTTCCGCGCAGCAGCAGGAAGTTGACGACTTCCCGGATGGTGGGGACGGAGTGCTTGTGCTGGGTCAGGCCCATCGCCCAGCACACGATGGTGCGCCGGGAGGCGAGGACCATCTCCCCCGCGCGGCCGATCTCTTCGCGGGTCAGGCCGGTGGCGGCGAGCGTCTCGTCCCCGTCGTCGTCGGCCCGTGCGGCCTGTGCGAACTCCTCGAAGCCGTGGGTGTGCGCACGGATGAAGTCCTCGTCGAGGGCGCCGTCGGTGTTCAGGATGAGGCGGTTGAGGGCCCGGAAGAGGGCCTGGTCGCCGCCGAGGCGTACCTGGAGGAAGAGATCGGTGAGCGCCGTGCCGCCGCCGGCCAGGCCGCGCGGGGTCTGCGGGTTCTTGAAGCGCTCCAGGCCGGCCTCGGGCAGCGGATTGATCGAGATGATCTTCGCGCCGCCGGCCTTGGCCTTCTCCAGGGCGGTGAGCATCCGCGGGTGGTTGGTGCCCGGGTTCTGCCCGGCGACGATGATCAGGTCGGCCTGGTAGAGGTCCTCCAGCAGCACGCTGCCCTTGCCGATGCCGAGGGTCTCGGTGAGCGCGGAGCCCGACGACTCATGGCACATGTTGGAGCAGTCGGGGAGGTTGTTGGTGCCGAATTCGCGGGCGAAGAGCTGGTAGAGGAAGGCGGCCTCGTTGCTGGTGCGGCCGGAGGTGTAGAAGACGGCCTCGTCGGGGGAGTCGAGGGCGGTGAGCTCCTCGCCGACGAGGTCGAAGGCCCGCTCCCAGGAGACCGGGACGTAGTGGTCGGCGCCCTCGGCCAGATACATGGGGTGGGTCAGGCGGCCCTGCTGGCCGAGCCAGTAGCCGCTGCGGTCGGCGAGGTCGGCGACGGAGTGGGCGGCGAAGAAGTCCGGGGTGACGCGGCGCAGGGTGGCTTCCTCGGCGACGGCCTTGGCGCCGTTCTCGCAGAATTCGGCGGTGTGCGGCTTGTCGGGCTCGGGCCAGGCACAGCCGGGGCAGTCGAAGCCGTCCTGCTGGTTGACGCGCAGCAGGGTCAGGGCGGTACGGCGCACGCCCATCTGCTGCTGGGAGATGCGCAGGGCGTGGGTGAGGGCCGGCAGGCCGACGGCCGAGTGCTGGGGCGCGCTGACCTCGGGTGCGTCCTGGACCGGGTCCGATGCGGGCGGTTTGCCTGCCATGGCGCTCTCCCTTGAGCCGTGAGCTGCTGAGTTGCCGGGCTGCTGCGCGGTCCGCCGGGTGCGGCGGACCGTTGCCGTGCGCGAGGAATCCTGTCACGGACCCGTGGCGTGGTGCAGGGGGTGGCAGCGGGGGCCGGCGGCGTACGGGGAGGTCGGG
>NZ_SDIF01000137.1 GCF_004122735.1 Streptomyces sioyaensis
CCCGCCGCCCGCGACCCCGCCCCGCCGGCTCTTCCTCGCCCGGGCGGTCGCCGCCGGCGCCTCCCTGGCCGCCACGGCCGCCGTCGGATACGGCACCGCGACGACCCTGCGCGGCCCGGTGGTGAAGCGCGTGACGGTCCCGCTGGCCAAACTGCCGCGCGCCGCCCACGGCTTCCGGATCGCCGTCGTCAGCGACATCCACCTCGGCCCGATCCTCGGCCGCGCCCACACCCGGCGCGTCGTCGAGGCCATCAACAGCACCTCCCCCGACCTGGTGGCCATCGTCGGCGATCTGGCCGACGGCAGCGTCGCCGACCTCGGACCGGCCGCCGAGCCGCTGCGCGCACTGAGCTCCCGGCACAGCGCGTACTTCGTCACCGGCAACCACGAGTACTACTCGGGCGCCCGCCAATGGGTCGACCACGTACGCGAGTTGGGCATCCATCCGCTGGAGAACGCGCGGACCGCGCTGCCCGGCTTCGACCTCGCAGGCGTCAACGACGTCTCCGGCCAGACCGAACAGGCGGGCCCGGACTACGACGGGACGCTCAGCGGCCGGGACCCGGCCCGCGCCGTCGTTCTGATGGCCCACCAGCCGGTGACCATCCACGACACCGTCCGGTTCGGGGTGGACCTCCAGCTCTCCGGCCACACCCACGGCGGCCAGATGTGGCCCTTCACGTATGTCGCCGCCGCCACCAACCCCACCGTCGCCGGGCTGCAGCGCTACGGCGACACCCAGCTCTACGTCACCCGCGGCGCGGGCGCCTGGGGGCCGCCGGTGCGGCTCGGGGCGCCGCCGGACATCACGGTGGTCGAACTCGCCTCGCTGCGGGCCTGATCGCCAAGGTGATCACCGAAGGGATCGGTTGCGCCGAGAAGGTAACAACCCCTCTACAAAGTGCGGCCTCATCCTGCGTCAATCCGGACAGATACCGACATTCGATCTTGCAGTGACTGGGGCCAACTCCCTAGTATTTATTGACTTCATATTGTCCTCGGCGTGACGGCTTTGCGGGGCGGTGCGAGCGGGACGAGCGGGGAACGGGGAGAGCGGTAATGAGCGAGCAGTTCAAGGTCGACCTCGACGAACTGGACGGCGTGGTACGCCAGCTCCGGCGCCTTCGGGCCGATATGGATGAACCCAGCCAGAAGGTGAAATACAGCACCACGATCCCGATGTCGGCATTCGGCGTCGATTTCCTGGAGGCGGGGAAACTCGCCAAGGCCCATGACGGCATGCAGGAGTACATGTCGCAGGTCATCAACGCCCTCCAGGACCTCATCCACCGGTTCGGCGAGAAGACGGAAGCCAGCCGGGGCGCGTACGAGGACCAGGAGCACGAGACCAAAACATCCATGAACGGCTGAACGGCCGAGCGCGGCCCGCGGGATACATGGACGAGAGACGGAGCTGGACATGAAGGGGGGCCTGCATGGTTGACGCCAAGCAGGAGTACGACAACGCCAAGGCGATGGAGCAACAGCGCAAGAACCACGAGCGGGAGGAGCGGCTGAAGTCGTTCAAGGGTCAGCAGCTGACCCCCCGTTCGCCGTCCGACTTCCATCACCACGGCATCGACGCACTCCGCGCGATGATCGCCAACGCCAACCCCGAGGCGATCGAGACCTCCGGCCATCACTGGCGCGCCTCCGCCGACCGGCTCGGCGGCCAGGACGGCCAGGGCGGTATCCGCAAGGCTTTCATGGACGCCGTCGAGCACGCCTCGGCGCACTGGGAGGGCTCGGCGGCCCAGGCGTTCCGCAGGGAGGCCGGCAAGGTCCTGGAGAAGATCGACCGGACCTACCAGCACTCCCGCAACGTCGAGTCCACGCTGATCGGTTCGCGCTCCTCGGGGCCGGAGGTCGGCGTCGCGCACAACCTGCGCGCGGCCAAGACGACGATGTCCAAGATCCATGACCCGGGCCTCGTGGACCGGGCCAAGGACGACAGCGGCGACGACAGCCAGTTCAAGCGGGACATGCAGAACCCGAAGATGGACACCCGCATGGCGCTGGAGCTCAACCGGGACAGCCTGTCCCTGAGCAAGGAGCGCCAGGTCGAGGCGGTCATCGTGATGGATGAGCTGGCGGCGCATTACGACGGGCAGGGCAAGCGGCTCAACGACGGGATCGAGCCGGGCGGCCCCGGCGACGACTGGCCGAAGCCCCCGTCCTCGCACCCGTCGCCGCCTCCGGTGCGGATGCCCGTGATCGGTGGCGCCCACCCGAAGGACTCTTCGTCGGGCCCGGACACGCCCAACGGTGCGGGCGGCCACGCCGTCCCGAAGGGCTTCGACAGCCCGCACCACGTGGCGCGGCCCGAGGTGCCGGTGACGACCGGGCTGGACAGCGTGCAGGGCGGCACCCTCGCTCCGCCGTCGGTCGGCGGAGGCGGCATCAGCGGTGGCACGCCGGGCGGCCACGGCATGCCCGGCGGTTCGGGCGGTGGCTTCCCCGGTGGTGCGCTCGCGCCCGGCGCCATCGGCGCGGCCGGTGCCTTCGGTGCCGGCGGGATGCGCGGCGGTATGCCGGGCGCCGGCCTAGGTGCGGGCAAGGCGGGCGCGGCCGGTGCGGCCGGGCGCGGTGGCCCGCAGGCGCGCACGCGCGGCGGCCTGGCCGGCAAGCCGGGTGGCCCGGCGGGCGGCGCCAAGCAGGGCGGCTCGGGGCTGCACCGCAGCCGTGGCGGCAAGCAGGCGGGCATGGCGGGCGCCCCCGGAGCGAAGGGCAAGGGCAAGGGGGACAAGGAGCGCGGACAGCGCCCCGACTACCTCGTCGAGGACGAGGAGACCTGGACCACCGAACGTCGGGTGGCCCCTCGCGTCATCGAGTAGGCCGACGATAACGTCGCATGCGGCCAATGAGGAAAGGCCCCGCACCCGGGTGTGCGGGGCCTTTCCTCAGGCGGAACAATGCCGCCCGGAGCACAGCAAGAAGGAGCGAGGATGAGGGTCACCCGAACACTGCGCGCGACGGCGGGTGCTGCGCTGACCGGAGCGCTGCTGCTGGCCGCGAGCGGTACCGCCTCCGCGGATCAAGTACGCAAGGATCTGTGGCCGCTGGAGGCGTTCGGGGCCCAGCAGCTCTGGAAGGAAGCCACCGGCAAGGGCGTGACGGTGGCCGTGCTCGACAGCGGCTTCCGCGAGACCCATCAGGACCTGACGGGGCAGTTCCTTCCCGGGCCGGACTTCGGAAAGGCAACGGAAGCCGAGGGCGCCAAGCACCTTTCCGGTGGTCAGGACATCCGGGACCACGGCACCGCGATGGCCGGAATCATCGCGGGCCACGGACACGGTCCGAACGGTTCCCAGGGCGTCAAGGGGCTGGCACCGGACGCGAAGATCCTCCCCGTCCCGGAGTACAAGAACAGCGGACAGGCCACCCGATGGGCCGTGGACCACGGTGCGGACGTCATCAACATGTCCTATGGCGGGGACCTGGCAGGTGACACCTGCGAATCCATTCAGTACGCCCTGAAGAAGGGGGTCGTGGTCGTGGCGGCCGTCGGCAACGACGGCTGGGCCCAGAAGAGCTACCCGGTGGGCTGCAAGGGAGCGATCGGCGTCGGCTCGGTCGACCAGTACGGCGAGGCCTCCGACGACAACAACTACAACTCGGACATGGATCTGCTCGCGCCCGGGGTGAAGGTTCCGGTCGCGATGGGCAAGAGCGACTCCGCCTACCGCACGTCCGCGGACGGCAGTTCGGCCGCCACCGCGTACGCCTCCGCCGCCGTGGCCCTCCTCAAGCAGAAGTTCCCGGACCTCACTCCCGGCCAGCTCGCCAACCGTCTCGTGAAGACCGCCGGACTCGCGCAGGCCGAGAAGGACAAGCACCTCAAGCTCCCCGACGCCCACTACGGCTACGGCTTCATCCAGCCCGGCCCGGCCCTGCGGCGCCACATCGAGGCGGGCCCGGCACAGGGCCCGCTGCCGATGCCGGACGACAAGGCGTCCCAGAACGCCGACGGCAAGGGCTTCGACCCCCACCCGCCCATGGGCGGCAAGAAGGCGATCATGCTCTACGGCGGCATCGGCCTCGGAGTCCTCGTCGTCGCCGGCATCATCATCGCCGTCGTGGTCTCCGTCCGCCGCCGCAACAACCCCCGCCCCCAGGCCTGGGGCTGACCCGCACGGCACCCCTGGACAGCCGCATCCGTCCTTCCCGCGGGAAAACCAGGCGACGCGGCCCCGGCCGTCCGGCTAGCTTCCCGGTCATGGACCCCGTAGGTGACAAAGAAATACGTGCCTCCTTCGTCAACTGCTCGAAGGGGGAGGCGAGCAGGCTCTCTCTGCCGCCGGGGCTGGCCGGACTCCCCTGGGACGACCTGGACTTTCTGGGGTGGCGTGATCAGGGGGCGCCGGACCGGAGCTACCTGGTCGCGCCGCGGGGCGATGCGCTCATCGGGGTGACGCTCCGGGTGCCGCAGGGCGTCCGGCGGAGCTTCACCAAGACGACGGTGTGTTCGGTCTGTGTGACCGGGCACCCGGGATCCGGTGTCAGCTTGCTCGCCGCACGCCGGGCCGGCCCGTTGGGACGGCAGGGAAACACCGTCGGCACCTATCTGTGCGCCGACCTCGCCTGCTCCCTCTACGTCCGGGGACGCAAGCGGTCCCAGCTCGCCGGGCGGCACGAGGAGACGCTGCCACTGGAGGAGCGGATCGCCCGTACCGTGCGGAACCTGGATGCGTTCCTGGACAAGGTGCTGGAGGGCGAGCGATAACGGCAGCGGGGGAGCGGGCAGTTGCTCCCCCGCTGCCGCAGGACCTCAGAGGGCGCGGCCGGTACGGAGAAATGTCCTGTGCGGCACGGGGGCCCCAGGTCCGGGACGCCGCCCCGGGCGTTCCCGCTCTGCGGAGTCCTCAGGCGGGCGCACCGGTCCCGGCGTCCGGTGGCCCGCCCCGCTTCGCCGACCGCGGCGACGACACGAGGAACTCGCCGAGCACCGCCGATATTTCGCGCACGAGGGGTCGTACGACACGGAAGCGGGAGACGGCCACGCCGCGGGCGACGAGCGGGGCGCCCCGCTCCACCAGGGCACGGGTGCGGGCGCACCCCGGTGAGCGGTCGTACACCCAGTACAGGACCATGCCCATCTGCTGCATCCAGAGCAACTGCGGCAGCTGCTCGGCGAGTTCGGGCGCGTACGTGATGTCCGCCCCGGCCAGGGTCCGCCGGTGCAGGGCGATGGCGGCCTCCCGCGCCCCCCGGGACTCCTCGGAGAACGGGCTGAGCGGGCTCTCGGGATCCGCGGCGTTCTTGAAGAACTGGGTCGCGAACTCGTGGTACGGCTCGGCGACGTCCAGCCAGGTGAGCAGGACGCCGCGGATCCGCCGGGCCAGGTCCTTTTCCCGGTCCAGCACGTCCTGGACGGCCTCGGCGTGCTGCTCGCCGATACGGTCGTAGAACCCCTGGACGAGGTGCTCCTTGGACCCGAAGTAGTAGTAGGCGTTGCCGACGGAGACCCCGGCCTCCTGGGCGATGGCCCGCATGGTGGTCTTGTCGTAGCCGCGGTCCTGGAAGAGGCGCAGGGCCGTCTCCAGGATCATCGTCCGGGTCCGCTCGCTCTTGGTGCCCGGCGCGGGGCGGCGCTGCGGGCCGGTCCCCTCGGCCGCGCCCGCGGCGCCTGTCGCGTCGGTTGTCGCTTCGTCCACACCCTGACCCTAGCCCGAGGCGACGGTGCACCCGCCGAGGCCCTCGGGGCTCTCGTCCGGGTCCCGGGTCCTGGCCCGGTAGCGCGCGGCGGCCAGGACGGCGGCGCGGGCCAGCGGGGCGCCCGCCGGACTGGTGAACCGATGGGCCATGGGCCGGTAGTCGGCCAGCGCCCACAGGCACACCACCCAGGCAGCGTGGCCGGTGTAGAGCTGTCCGCTGTCCCCGATCACGGTGATCTCCCGCAGCGTGGCCTCGTGGTCGAGGCCGGGGAAGCGGGCGCGGGTCTCGGCGGTGGCCACCGGCAGCAGCTCCAGCGGGACCAACTGCCGCTGCCTCACCAGCCAGTCGTGCACCCGTGTGCACAGCGGGCACTTGGGGTCGTACAGCACCGTGAGCCGGCGGACCGGGACGGCGGCGCCGCCCCGGTCCGCCGGGTGGCCGGCCACCTCGCTCACGCCCCCGTCGCGGGCGCGGTCTCGGTCCAGCCCTGCGGCGCGACCGGCGGCAGTTGCTCGCGCTCCATCACTCCGCGCCGGCGGATCTTGTTCAGGACGAAGACGTTGGTCAGGTGCAGCACCCCGAGCACCAGCAGGACGACACCGAGCTTGACCGACAGCGCCTCGACGAGCCGGCGGGTGTCGGGGACGGCGTCCGCGGCCTTCAGATACAGCGCCACAAAGCCGAGGTTGACGAGGTAGAAGCCCACCACCAGCAGGTGGTTGACGGCTTCGGCGAGCTGTTCGTTGCCCTTCAGCACATCGGCCAGGAAGACCCGGCCGTTCCGGCTCAGCGTGCGGGCGACCCAGATGGTGAGTCCCACGCTGATGGCCAGGTACGTGACGTACGTGGTGACTGTGAGGTCCATACCCCACCCCCTTTGAACGTGTTCAAAAAGTAGGTTCAGCAGGAACTGTAGACCTGTTTTTGAACGCGTTCAAGTTGGGGGAGGGGTGTCTCTGGGTGCGGGGGTGGTCCACTCAAGTCCGCCGACTCCTGCGGGTGTTCGGCCACGGCGGGATGTCCGGAGGTGCACATCGGTCCGGAGGTGGTGCGGCGCGGTTCCGGAGGTGGTGCGCGGCGGCCCGGAGGTGGTGCGCGGCAGTCCGGAGGCGCGCGGCGGCCCGGAGGCTACCCGTCGGTTCCGGTTGCGGGCCGTCCGCCGCCGGACAGATCCTCGTGACCACACCGCTCGGGCAAGTGGCGTACAAGCAGGGGGACATGTGCTCAGAGTGCATTTCACGGCGCAGGATCTGGCGCGTACGCGCGTGGCCGACGGGGCCGACCCGCTCTGGGAGACGGCGCTGAGCCTGCACAGCCTGCGGATCGACCGGACCGAGCCGGCGCTGGCGGCCTGGCGGCGGCATGCCGTGCGGCACGGGCCGGGGCCGCTGCCGACGCTGTTCGCGCTGGTCCCGCTGACCGGCTACTTCCCCGACTTCCTCACCCCGTTCGCGTCCCAACACGGGGTCGAGCCCGGCCTGGAGGCCGTGATGAGCACCCCGCGGCAG
Organism: Streptomyces sioyaensis; assembly: GCF_004122735.1. Classification (GTDB taxonomy): domain Bacteria; phylum Actinomycetota; class Actinomycetes; order Streptomycetales; family Streptomycetaceae; genus Streptomyces; species Streptomyces sioyaensis. Next base: position 7,164 of record NZ_SDIF01000137.1, read on the forward strand.
CGGCTGCGGGCCGAGCTGACGCGGCTGTCCGGGCACCGGGCGCTGCCGGGGTGGGCGCGCGGTATCGCGGAGGGGGAGCCGGCCGCGCTGCGGCGGCTCGCGCGCGGCCTGCGGACGTACCACCATCTGGCGGTGGCGCCGGCCTGGCCGCGGATCGCGCAACGGGTCGGCGCGGACCGGGAGTTGCGCCGGCATGCCCTGGCGCAGTCCGGGGTGGAGGCGATGCTGCGGACCCTCGGTCCGCTGATGCGCTGGCGGCCGCCGGTGCTGGAGGTCGGCTATCCGGTGGAGCGGGAGCTGTTCCTCCAGGGCCGGGGCCTGGTCCTCGTCCCGTCGTACTTCTCCTGTGGCCACCCGCTGGCGCTGGTGGACGACGCGCTGCCGCCGGTACTGGTGTACCCGGCGCAGGCGGACGGGCAGGCCGAAGGGCCCCGCCCCCGGTTGTACGGAGGCGAGGCCCTTCGGGAGGTACCGGCGCTGCTCGGCGGCCGGGTCGGAACCCGGATCGCCGCCGGGATCAGAAGCGGCGGGTGATCAGCGCGCGCTTCACTTCCTGGATGGCCTTGGTGACCTCGATACCGCGCGGGCAGGCGTCCGTGCAGTTGAAGGTCGTCCGGCAGCGCCAGACGCCGTCCTTGTCGTTGAGGATTTCGAGACGCTGCTCGCCACCCTCGTCACGGCTGTCGAAGATGAAGCGGTGCGCGTTGACGATCGCCGCCGGGCCGAAGTACTGGCCGTCGTTCCAGAACACCGGGCAGGAGCTGGTGCAGGCGGCGCAGAGGATGCACTTCGTCGTGTCGTCGAAGCGCTCGCGGTCCTCGGCGGACTGCCGGCGCTCACGGGTCGGCTCGTTGCCGGTCGTGATGAGGAAGGGCATCACGTCGCGGTAGGCCTGGAAGAAGGGCTCCATGTCGACGACAAGGTCCTTCATCACCGTGAGGCCCTTGATGGCCTCGACCGTGATCGGCTTCTCCGGGCTGATGTCCTTGATCAGCGTCTTGCAGGCGAGGCGGTTGCGGCCGTTGATCCGCATGGCGTCCGAGCCGCAGATGCCGTGGGCGCAGGAACGGCGGAAGGTCAGCGTCCCGTCCAGCTCCCACTTGATCTTGTGGAGGGCGTCCAGGACGCGCTCCTTGGGGTCGATCTCCAGCTGGAAGTCCTGCCAGCTGGCGTCCTCCGAGATCTCCGGGTTGAACCGGCGGATCCGGAAGGTGACCGTGATCAGATGCGAGGCACCGTCCTCGGCCGCGTCCAGCGCGGCGGAGTGCTTGTCGAGAGTCGGGGTGCTCATCAGTACTTACGCTCCATCGGCTGGTAGCGGGTCTGCACGACCGGCTTGTAGTCGAGGCGGATCGACTCGGTGCCGTCTGCGCCCACCTCGCGGTACGCCATGGTGTGCCGCATGAAGTTGACGTCGTCGCGGTTGGGGAAGTCCTCGCGGTAGTGACCGCCGCGGGACTCCTTGCGGGCCAGCGCGGACACCGCCATGACCTCGGCCAGGTCCAGCAGGTTGCCCAGCTCGACGGCCTCCAGCAGGTCGGTGTTGAACCGCTTGCCCTTGTCCTGGATGGACACGTTCAGGTAGCGCTCGCGCAGCTCGCCGATCTTCTCGACCGCGGTCTTGATCGTCTGCTCGGTGCGGAACACCATCACGTTGGCGTCCATGCACTCCTGGAGCTCCTTGCGGATCTCGGTGACCCGCTCGCTGCCCGTGGAGTTGCGCAGCCGCTCGACCTGGTCGACGACCTGCTTCGCCGGGTCCTCGGGGAGCTCGACGAAGTCGGCCGTGGCCGAGTACTCCGCCGCCGCGATGCCGGCCCGGCGGCCGAAGACGTTGATGTCCAGCAGCGAGTTGGTGCCCAGGCGGTTGGCGCCGTGCACGGAGACACAGGCCACCTCGCCGGCCGCGTACAGGCCCGGCACGACGGTGGTGTTGTCCGCCAGGACCTCACCCTCGACGTTCGTCGGGATGCCGCCCATGGCGTAGTGCGCGGTCGGCTGGATCGGGATCGGGTCCGTGTAGGGCTCGATACCGAGGTAGGTCCGCGCGAACTCGGTGATGTCCGGGAGCTTGGCGTCCAGCTGCTCCGGCGGCAGGTGGGTGAGGTCCAGGTAGACGTGGTCGCCGTCCGGACCGCAGCCGCGGCCCTCGCGGATCTCCGTGTAGATGGAGCGCGAGACGACGTCACGCGAGGCGAGGTCCTTCATGACGGGCGCGTACTTCTCCATGAAGCGCTCGCCGTCCTTGTTGCGGAGGATGCCGCCCTCACCACGGGCGCCCTCCGTCAGCAGGATGCCCATCCGCCAGATGCCCGTCGGGTGGAACTGGAAGAACTCCATGTCCTCCAGCGGCAGCCCGCGGCGGTAGGCGGCGGCCTGGCCGTCACCGGTCAGGGTGTGCGCGTTGGAGGTCACCTTGAAGAACTTGCCGGTGCCGCCGGACGCGAAGATGATCGACTTCGCCTGGAAGACGTGCACCTCGCCGGTGGCCAGCTCGTACGCGACGACGCCCGCGGACTTCTTGACGCCGTCGACCTCCTGGAGCAGCAGGTCGAGCACGTAGAACTCGTTGAAGAACTCCACGCCCTCCTTGACGCAGTTCTGGTACAGCGTCTGGAGGATCATGTGGCCGGTGCGGTCCGAGGCGTAGCAGGACCGGCGGACCGGGGCCTCACCGTGGTTACGGGAGTGACCGCCGAAGCGGCGCTGGTCGATCGTGCCGTCCGGGGTCCGGTTGAACGGCAGGCCCATCTTCTCCAGGTCGAGGACCGAGTCGATGGCCTCCTTCGCGAGGATCTCGGCGGCGTCCTGGTCGACCAGGTAGTCGCCACCCTTGATCGTGTCGAAGGTGTGCCACTCCCAGTTGTCCTCCTCGACGTTCGCGAGGGCGGCGGCCATACCGCCCTGGGCGGCGCCGGTGTGGGAGCGGGTCGGGTAGAGCTTCGTCAGGACCGCGGTGCGGCTGCGCTTCGTCGACTCGATGGCCGCGCGCATGCCCGCGCCGCCGGCGCCGACGATGACGGTGTCGTACTTGTGGATCTTCATGGTTCCAGTCAGCCCCGGCTTCAGGAGATGTTCGGGTCGAAGGTGAAGATCACCAGCGTGCCCAGAAGGACGGTGAACACCGTCGCGGTGTACAGCAGCATCTTCAGCCAGAAGCGGGTGTTGTCCCGCTGCGCGTAGTCGTTGATGACCGTACGCAGGCCGTTGGCGCCGTGCAGCATGGCCAGCCACAGCATCAGCAGGTCCCAGACCTGCCAGAACGGGGAGGCCCAGCGGCCGGCCACGAACGCGAAGCCGATCTTGGAGACACCGCCGTCGAGGACGAGCTGGATCAGCAGGTGACCCAGGACCAGGACGACCAGCACGATGCCGGACAGCCGCATGAACAGCCAGGCCTGCATCTCGAAGTTGCCGCGGGAAGCGCTCCCGGTCTTCTTGGTGCGCTTGCGCGGCGGCTCGATGACCGGAGCGGGGTTGTCCACGTCGTAGAGCGAGACGCCTTCCGTCGCGGTGGCCTCTGCGGAGGTGGTTTCAGCAGACATCACGCGTCAGCTCCCGAACAGCGTGCGCAGAGTGTGCTGCAGCACGGGGTAGAAGGCACCGGCCATCAGCACGACCCAGACACCGACAACGGTCCACAGCATCTGCTTCTGGTACTTCGGGCCCTTGGCCCAGAAGTCCACCGCGATGACCCGCAGGCCGTTGAGCGCGTGGAAGAGGATGGCGGCCACCAGGCCGTACTCCATCACGTTGACGATCGGCGTCTTGTATGTCGCAACGACGTTGTCGTACGCCTCGGGGGAGACGCGTACGAGAGCGGTGTCGAGGACGTGTACGAACAGGAAGAAGAAGATGAGGACGCCGGTGACTCGGTGAGCCACCCAGGACCACATGCCTTCCCGGCCGCGGTACAGCGTTCCAGCCGGCACGGAAATACCCTCCGGGAGCGGGGATTGGGGCGCCAGCCGGCTTCTCTGTCGGTCGGGCCCGGCCGGGTACGGTCCTCCGGCCGCTCGTCATCGTATCGACGAGCTGTCGGTTCCTCGCGCGGGGGTCCTTAGGTGTGATCAAACAGGCACCCAACGGGCTATCACACCAGTGAGAACCAGGACGTTCCCGGACACGGGCGGCGATTCACTGCCCTACGGCGGCCATCAGCCGCCTCAGCCGGCCGCGGGCCAGCCGGCGCAGCTCGTCCGCGGTGACCGCCCGCTCCTCGTCCGCTTCGTTGTTCAGCCGGGTGCGGAGGGCGGACAGCACCTGGTCGAGCAGTTCGTCGTCGCGATAGCCGTCCAGGCAGATGACGAAGACATGACGAAAGCGCCGTTCGTATTCGGCGTGCGCGGCACGCAGCGCGGTGTGGGCGGCGAGCGTGCCGGGCCCGCGGGCGCCGACGAGGGGCTGCGGGGAGAGCGACTCCTCGGCGAGCGCCTCGTCCAGCTCGGCCGGGTTCAGGTCGTAACAGGCCTCGTCGGAGGCGGCGAGCAGGGACTCCAGATCCGGGTAGGGGCGGTGCGCGGCGACCCGCTCGGCCCAGCGGCGGCTGCCGCAGCAGCGCAGGAGCACGGCGAGGTTGTCGTCCCGGCCCAGGGCGTTGAAGCGGGCGAGTCCCAGGCCCTCGGGGCGGGGGCGCGGCAGCGCGGTGCCGCGGACCCACGGCGATATGCCGCCGCCGGGCGTGTGCGGCGGGGGCAGCGTCGGCGGCCGGGCGGCCGGGGTGTCACCGGACAGCGTGGGCTCCTCGGACGGATGCGAATGGAGGGTTTCGACGGGTGCGGGGCGGGCTGCTGAAGGAAGCTGGGGAGAAGCGGACCGAAGCCGGGACGCGGACGAAGCGGCGGAGGGTGTGACGGTGGTGCGTGGGACACGACACCCCGGCGGTATCCGGCGGTTCCTGGAGAGCCCTGTGACGGGGGTGACCACTGGAGACGCCACGCTAACGACGCTTGTCGACCACTGTCCGACGGATGCGCGAATTTCACCCGGATGAGAAGGGTTTCGCGCGTGCGGTGGACGACCGGCTCCGCACACCTGGCAATGCCTTCGCCCCGAAAAGTGAGGATTGCACGATGTCGAACCCGATGCGGCCGCCGCGCACCCCGCGGCCCTCGGCCTCCCCCTGCCCCCGGACGTGGATCCGGAGCGGCACGGCCCGGTCCGCGCTGCCGGCCGCCGCGCTCACCGGTGCGCTGCTGCTCGCCGGCTGCTCCGGCACCGCGGACACCGAGCCGCCCGGCAGCACCAGCGCCAAGATGAACCCCTCACCGGCGGCCACCCCCACCTGGGCACCGGTGACCGGAACGCCGCAGGTCATCCCAGCCGTCCGCAGCTTCCGCCGGGCCGAGGGACGCGGCTGGCGCCCGTCTTCCGGGGCCCGGGTGGTGGTGCCGGCCGGCGAGAAGAGCAACGTCGCCGACGAGGCCCAGCGGCTGGCCAAGGAACTCGGAGGGATGAGCGTCGTCTACGGCGACCAGACGGTGCGGCCGGGTGACATCGAGGTGAAGCTGAGCGGAAAGAACGGGGCGGGCCAACCGGACAACGTGCCCGTCCAGAGCACCGCCGACGAGGCGTACACGCTCACCGCCAGCGGCACCCGGCTCACTCTCACGGCCCCCACCGACGCCGGAATTTTCTACGGCACCCGCACCGTCAAGCAGGCCGTCCGCGCCGCGGGCGGTCTCCCGGAGGGCACCATCGAGGACCGGCCGGACCGGCCGCAGCGCGGCATGTCGCTGGACAACGCCCGCAAGCCGTACACCGCGGACTGGATCGAGGCCCGGCTGCGGGAGATCGCCGACCTCAAGCTCAACCAGTTCCAGCTGCACTTCTCCGACGACCAGGGCTTCCGCATCCAGAGCGACACCCACCCCGAGGTCGTCTCCGCCGACCATCTGACCAAGGCCCAGGTCCGCCAGATCATCGCGCTGGCGCGCGGCCTGCACATCTCCGTCGTCCCGGAGCTGGACTCGCCCGGCCATCTGGGCGCCGTGCTGGACCACTATCCCGATCTGCGGCTGCGCAACGCGCAGGGCCGGGTGATCCCCGGCGCGATCGACATCTCCAACCCCAAAGCGGCCCCGCTGATCGACTCACTGCTGAAGGAAATGAGCGAGCTGTTCACCAACCCCAAGGGCGCCCCGGCGTACTGGCACCTCGGCGGGGACGAGTACCAGGCGCTGATGTCGTCCTCCCCGTCCACCTCGTATCCGCAGCTGGCCAAGGCCGCCCGGGCCAAGTACGGGTCCGGCGGCACCGTCGAGGACCTGACGACCGGCTGGCTCAACGACCGGCAGAAGACCGTGGAGGCGAAGGGCAAGAACCGCATCGAGGCCTGGAACGACGGCTTCTTCGCGAGCCCCCGGGTGTCCGCCGACAAGAACCGGATGGTCGACTACTGGACCGGCAAGGAGATCGGCAAGCGTCCCCCGGAGGCGTTCCTGCGCGAGGGCCGCAACGTCATGAACTTCAACGACGAGTACCTCTACTACGTCCTCGGTGAGCCCAACCAGTTCACGTATCCGACCGGCCAGCGGATCTACCAGAGCTGGACCCCGATGGTGATCCGCGGTACCGGGCCGGTGGCGGTGCCCGCGAGCATGACCGGCCCGAACCGGATCCCCGGGGCGCGCTTCGCGATCTGGTCCGACCGGGCCCAGGCGCAGACGCAGCAGCAGGTGGCCGCCGGAATCCGGCTGCCGCTGGCGGCACTGGCGCAGAAGACCTGGGACCCGCGGACGCCCGCGCTGTCCTGGACGCAGTTCCAGGCGCTGGCCAACCGGGTGTGAATCAGGTGAGAGAACGAGGACGGCCGGGGCCGCCACCCCCCACAGGAGAGGCCCCGGCCGTCGTTCGCGAAGGGCCGTGACGGCCCTCTATCCGGTACAGCGCCGAGCGGCCCGAAAGCGTCACACGCGGTGCGGACAGAAGAACTGCCAGTGCTCTGGACGTGGGCCGGGGCGGGGTCGTAACGTGCGTATCTGTGCAGGTGAGCGCGGTGTTCGCGGCGTTTTCCGGTGGCGCGGGGCAAGGCCTTCGTCCCGGGGGTACGCGCGGGTGCCGGTGCGCTTTCGGCCGGTGCTCCGGCCACTGCGTGCTCCCCGGTTTCCGGCGCCGCCGGGCCGGCGGCGCCTCCCCTCCCGGGTTCGGTGCCCGGCGGGCGCACGCGTTACGGTCTGCGGGAACATCCCGGTTACCGGGAGTTCCCGGCCGGCGGCAGCAGCAGTCGGCAGTGCAGCCACGGTGCCCGGTGGTTGTGGCCGGGCGGAGCAACAAAGCAGCAAGGACCGGGCGGCGGACATTCCGCGTGCGACAGGATGGACCTGTGCGAGGGGACGACATTCAGCCGGACGACCGTCGGCTGACGGTGGCCGTGCAGGCGGCACAGGCCGGCGACGAGGCGGCGTTCCGTACCGTTTACCGTGCCGTACATCCCCGACTATTGGGGTATGTGCGGACTTTGGTGAGCGAACCGGACGTTGAGGACGTCACCTCGGAAGCCTGGCTCCAGATCACCCGCGATCTCGCGCGCTTCAGCGGCGACGCCGACCGCTTCCGCGGCTGGGCCGCCCGTATCGCCCGCAACCGCGCCCTGGACCACATCCGGATGCGCGGCCGCCGCCCGGCGATCGGCGGCGACGACAGCGAACTCGCCGACACCCCCGCCGCGTCCGACACCGCGGGCGAAGCGATGGAAGCCCTCGGCACCGGCCGCACCATGCAGCTGATAGCCCGGCTGCCGCAGGACCAGGCCGAGGCCGTGGTGCTCCGGGTGGTGGTCGGACTCGACGCCAAGAGCGCCGCGCAGGTGCTCGGCAAACGACCCGGCGCGGTGCGCACCGCCGCACACCGCGGGCTGCGGCGGCTCGCCGAGCTGATCGGCGACGCACCGGACGGCAGCCGGGACACCCAGCAGGACAGCATGCGGCAGGAGAGCCACGACGGCGGCGACGAAGGCGCCGAGCACGGCGAAAGTGCCCCCACCGGTCGGGTCGCGCGACGGCCCCGGGGAGGGGGCGGAACGGTGAGTGGGGTGCCGATACAGGGTCGAAGACGCCGCGACGGCGTGGCGGAATCGTACGTACCAGGTGTGACGGAAACGGCCGCACGAACGCAGAAGGACATGTGATGGCCGACGACCGGTACAACTGGCTCGACAAGGACACCGCGGAGCGGATGCTGCGCGGTGAACCGGTCGGTGCCCGGCACGGCGACGGCGCACGCGAACTCGAACAGCTCCTCCAGGCCGCCGCCGCGGTCGGCGCCAAGGTGCCGGAAACGGTCGAGATGCCCGGCGAGGAAGCCGCGATGGCCGCGTTCCGCCGGACCGCCGGCCGCGGCTCCGCGGCCCACACCCGCAGCCGTGGCGCCGACGAGGCGTTCGGGGGCGGGCGCGGCACCGCCGTCGCCGAACGCACCCGGTTCGGCCGCCCCGTACGGCGCGGCTTCGCGGTCGCCCTCGCCGCCTGCGCCATCGGCGGCGTCGCCGTCGCGGCCGGCACCGGCGTGCTGCCCAGCCCCTTCCGGGGCGGCGAGCCCGCACCCGCCTCCAGCGTCTCGGGCGCCGAAACCCCCGGTCCGCTCGACACCCCCGAGCCCGGCGCCCAGACCGACGGCACCACGGAAAGCACCCCCGACCCCACCCCCAGCGGGCAGGCGGCGAGGGCGACCGCGAAGCCGCGCCGTACGGGG
>NZ_SDIF01000138.1 GCF_004122735.1 Streptomyces sioyaensis
TAGGAGTGCAGGGCAATGGTCGTCACCGTCCCAATGCCCCCCTCCACCCCCGCTCCCCGTCGTCGCCGCTGGTCGCTGCGGACCCGGCTCGTCGTGTCGGCGGTGGTCATGATCGCCGTCGTCGGGGCGGTCATCGGGACGGTGACGACCATTGCCCTGCACTCCTATCTGCAGGGGCAGTTGGACGGGCAGGTCAAGATTTCGGTGATTCGGGCGGAGGGGCCGCCGCCGCACGATCCGATGCGGACCCAGGGCAACGACCTGGACTTCGTGGCGATCGGGGGCCAGCCCCTGGGGACGGTGGGGGCGCGGATCGGACCCGACGGGAGAGTCCAGAACGGGGCGAAGCTGAGCAACGCGACCAGGCGGCTGCCCGAGGACCGGCTGGCGCCGCTGGACGGGAACCAGCTCGCCGCGCTGAACGCGGTACCGCGGGACGGCCGGCCGCACACCGCCGAGGTGCCCGGGCTCGGTGACTACCGGGTGCAGTCCGGCAAGGACGGCTCGCTGGTGCTCGGCCTGCCGCTCCGCGATGTCCAGGGCACGGTCGGCCGGCTCGCTCTCATCGAAGGGTGTGTGACGCTCGCCGGGCTGATCGCGGCCGGGATCGCGGGGTCCGCGATGGTCGGTATCGCGCTGCGGCCGCTGCGCCGGGTCGCCGCGACCGCCACCCGCGTCTCCGAACTCGCGCTCCACCGGGGCGAGGTGGCGCTGCATGTGCGGGTGCCGGCGTCCGAGTCGGACGGGCGGACGGAAGTCGGGCAGGTCGGCGCGGCGCTGAACCGGATGCTGGGGCATGTCGGTGCGGCGCTCTCGGCCCGTCAGGAGAGCGAGACGCGGGTCCGGCGGTTCGTCGCCGACGCCAGCCATGAGCTGCGCACGCCGCTCGCGTCGATCCGGGGCTACGCCGAGCTGACCCGGCGCGGACAGGAGCAGCCGGGACCGGAGACCCGGCACGCGCTGGGCCGGATCGAGTCGGAGGCGGAGCGGATGACGGGGCTGGTGGAGGACCTGCTGCTGCTCGCCCGGCTCGACTCCGGGCGGCCGCTCTCGTACGCGGCCACCGATCTGGTGCCGCTGGTGGTCGATGCGGTGAGCGACGCGCGGGTGGCCGGACCCGGTCACCGGTGGCGGCTGGAGCTGCCCGAGGAGCCGGCGCTGGTGTACGGCGACGGCGGGCGGCTGCACCAGGTCCTGGTGAATCTGCTGGCCAATGCCCGTACCCATACGCCGGAGGGGACCACCGTGACCGCCCGGGTGCGCGCGGCCGGCCGGGGCGGCGCGGTGCGGCTGGACGTGCAGGACGACGGACCCGGCATTCCGGCCGGGCTGCTCCCGCATGTCTTCGAGCGCTTTGCGCGGGGCGACGCCTCGCGCTCGCGGACCGCCGGGAGCACGGGGCTCGGCCTCGCCATCGTGCAGGCGGTGGTCGCCGCGCACGGGGGCACGGTCGGGGTGGAGAGCGTGCCGGGACGGACCGTCTTCACGGTGACGCTGCCGGCGGCCGAACCCGTCAAGGCACGAGCGGACGCACCCGCCCCGCCACCCCCGGACGCACCCCCCGCCCCCCACTCATAGCCCGGTCACAGGCTCAGCACACCGCCCTGACAGTGGAGTTGGCGAGTGTCGTCGGCATGACGACGACACAGCCGCCCGGCCAACCGCTGGGCTCCCTGCCGCCCCGCGAGCATCTGCGGCTCGGCCAGATCACGACCGTGCTGGATGTGGTGATCCCCGTCTACAACGAGGAGCGCGACCTCGAACCCTGTGTGCGGCGCCTGCACGAGCACCTCGCCCGCACCTTCCCGTACACCTTCCGGATCACCATCGCCGACAACGCGAGCACGGACCGTACGCCGGACGTCGCCGCCCGGCTCGACGAGGCGATCGACGAGGTCACGGCGGTGCGGCTGGAGCAGAAGGGGCGCGGGCGGGCGCTGCGCACGGTGTGGTCGCTGTCCGAGGCGCCGGTGCTGGCGTACATGGACGTCGATCTGTCCACCGACCTCAACGCGCTGCTGCCGCTGGTGGCGCCGCTGATCTCCGGGCACTCGGATCTGGCGATCGGCTCCCGGCTCAACCGCGGCGCCCGCGTCGTGCGCGGGCCGAAGCGGGAGTTCCTCTCGCGCGCCTACAACCTCATCCTGCGCGGTTCGCTCGCCGCCCGCTTCTCCGACGCGCAGTGCGGGTTCAAGGCCATACGGGGTGAGGTCGCCGCGCGGCTGCTGCCGATGGTCGAGGACACCGGATGGTTCTTCGACACCGAGCTGCTGGTCCTCGCGGAGCGGGCCGGGCTGCGGATCCACGAGGTGCCGGTGGACTGGATCGACGACCCCGACAGCACTGTGCACCTCGTGCGGACGGCCACCGACGACCTCAAGGGCGTGTGGCGGGTGGGGCGGGCGCTGGCGACCGGTGCGCTGCCGCTGGACCGGCTCGCCCGACCGTTCGGGGACGATCCGCGCGACCGCGAGCTGTCCGGGGTGCCGGGCGGGCTGGCCCGTCAGCTCGTCGGCTTCTGCGTGGTCGGCGGGCTGAGCACCCTGTGCTACCTCGGCCTGTACTCCCTCCTCAGGCTGGGGGTGGGGCCGCAACTGGCCAATGCGGCGGCCCTGTTGGTCTCGGCGCTCGGCAATACGGCCGCCAACCGGCGGCTGACCTTCGGCGTACGGGGCCGGGACCGGGCGGTGCGTCACCAGGCCCAGGGGCTGCTGGTCTTCGCCGTCGGGCTCGTCCTGACCAGCGGTTCCCTCGCCGCTCTCGACGCCGCCAGCGGCACCCCCGCGCACAGCACCGAACTCGCGGTGCTGGTGGCCGCCAACCTCGCGGCGACCGTGCTGCGGTTCCTGCTCTTCCGCGCCTGGGTCTTTCCGGACCGTGAGCGAGCGGACGAGACCGCCGCGGTGCGGCCGACCGTTCCGCACGACCGCAACGACCTCTCCAGGAGCGCCCGATGACCCCGCACCCGCCCGGTACGCCGCCCCGGCCGTCCAGTCCGTCGCATCCGACGCCCGTGACGTCACCGGATCCGGCCCCCGTCACCTCAGCGGAGCCGGCGCGGCCGGCGTCCCGGGAGCCGGCCAGCGCGCCGCCGGCCACCGCGCCGCCGGTGGCCGACCCCCGCTGGGCGCGGCCGGCGCTGCTGGCGTTGTTGCTGGTCACGGCGGTGCTCTACCTCTGGAGCCTGTCCTCCTCCGGCTATGCCAACCAGTTCTACTCGGCCGCCGTGCAGGCCGGGAGCGAGAGCTGGAAGGCCTTCTTCTTCGGCTCCTCCGACGCGGCGAACTCCATCACCGTCGACAAGCCACCGGCCGCGCTGTGGCCGATGGCGCTGTCGGTACGGCTCTTCGGGCTCAGCTCGTGGGCGATCCTGGTGCCCGAGGCGCTGATGGGCGTGGCCACGGTCGGGGTGCTGTACGCGGCCGTGCGGCGGCGGTTCGGGGCGGGTGCCGGGCTGCTCGCGGGCGGCGCGCTGGCGGTGACGCCGGTCGCGGCGCTGATGTTCCGGTTCAACAACCCCGATGCGCTGCTGTGCCTGCTGATGGTCTGCGCGATCGCCGCGGTGCTGCGTGCTCTGGCCGACGGCCGGACGAAGTGGCTGGTGCTGGCCGGTGTCTGCTTCGGCCTGGGATTCCTCACCAAGACGCTCCAGGCGTGGCTGATCCTGCCGGCGCTGGCCGCGGTCTACGCCTGCTGTGCACCGGTGGGGCGGCGCCGCCGGTGCGGTCAGCTGCTGCTCGCCGGGCTGGCGATGGTGGTGTCCGCCGGCTGGTGGGTGGCGGTCGTCGAGCTGTGGCCGGCGTCCTCGCGCCCGTACATCGGCGGTTCGCAGCACAACAGCTTTCTGGAGCTGACCTTCGGCTACAACGGTCTCGGGCGGATCAGCGGCAACGAGACCGGCAGTGTGGGCGGTGGTGGCCGTCCCGGTGGCGGTGGTGGTGGCGGATGGGGGCAGACGGGGATCACCCGGCTGTTCTCGGCCGACATGGGCGGGCAGATCTCGTGGCTGCTGCCCGCGGCGCTGATCCTGCTGGTGGCGGCGGTGTGCGTGCTGTGGCGGGCCCGGCGCGCGGTGGCCGCCGAACAGGCCGCTCAGCGCGCGGAGTTCCTGGTCTGGGGCGGCGCGCTGCTGATGACCTTCACGATCTTCAGCTTCATGTCCGGGATCTTCCACCAGTACTACAACATCGCGCTGGCCCCGTACATCGCGGCGCTGGTCGGGATGGGCGCGGCGCTGTTGTGGCGGCGCGGCGGGCGGCTCGCCGCGCTGGTGCTGGCCGGGACGGTCGCAGTGACCGCCGGATGGTCGTTCGTGCTGCTGAACCGGTCGCCGGAGTGGCTGCCGTGGCTGCGCTGGACGGTGTTGGTGCTCGGTCTGCTCGCGGCGGCCGGTCTGCCCGCGGCGGTCGGTCTGCCGGCGACGGCACGGGCGGGGGTGCTCCAACGGACGGCGGCTCCGGACGGCGGGGCGGCCGCGGGACGGGACCGAGCACCGCGGGGCGCCGCGGGCCGGCGGATCGCGGTGCTCGCGGCCGGGCTCGGGGTGGCGACGGCGCTTGCCGGTCCGGTGGCGTACACCCTCGACACGGTCAACACCCCCAAGAGCGGGTCGATCGTCACGGCCGGGCCCTCGGTGCGGGGTGCCATGGGCGGGCCCGGCGGCGGCTTCCCGGGTGGCGCGCCGGGCGCGGGCCAGGGTGGTCCGGGCCTGCCTCCGGGCGCGGGCGGCCCGGTCCGGGGCGGCAAGCAGGGGAGCCGGCAGGGCTTCCCGGGCGGCTTCGGCGAGCGCCGCGGGATGGGCGGCCTGCTCAACGGCGGCAAGGTGAGCGACCGGGCCAAGGCACTGGTGGAGAAGGATGCGGAGCACTACACCTGGGCCGCCGCGGCCATCGGCTCCCAGAACGCCGCGAGCTATCAACTCGCCACCCAGAAGCCGGTGATGGCGATCGGCGGCTTCAACGGGAGCGACCCCTCGCCGACCCTCGCCCAGTTCAAGAGGGAGGTCGCGGACGGGAAGATCCACTACTTCATCGCGGGCGGACGGGGCGGGCCGGGAGGCGGAAAGGGCGGCCCCGGCGGCAGCAGCGGCGACTCCTCGAAGATCACTGCCTGGGTGGAGAAGACCTTCAAGAAGGTCACCGTCGGCGGCGCCACCTTCTACGACCTGACCCGGGAGGCCTGACCCAGGAGGCCTGACCCGGCAGGCCTGACGCGAAAGCCCTGACGCGAAAGCCCTGACCGGGGACGACATCACCAGGAAGGCTCGATCACCAGGAAGGCCCGCCCCGCCCCGTATCCGCATCCGCCTCCCCGGCGCGCGCGGAAAATGAAATGTACGGCGTATAACTCGCCCTGTACGGTGTAAGGCATCTGCTCGCACCGTACAGGGAGCCCGTATGTCCGCTGTGGCCTCCGAAGCCACCACGCGTCAGCCGACGGGCCGGCACACCGCCCGTTGGCTGATCCTGGCCGTCATCTGCCTCGCGCAGCTGACCGTGATCCTCGACAACACCGTCCTCAACGTCGCCATCCCCTCCCTCACCGGGGAGCTGGGCGCGACCACCGCCGACGTCCAGTGGATGATCAACGCCTACTCGCTGGTCCAGTCCGGCCTGCTGCTCACCGCCGGCAATGCCGCCGACCGCTACGGCCGCAAGAAGATGCTCGCCGCCGGTCTGGTGCTGTTCGGCCTCGCCTCGCTCGGTGCGGCCCTCGCCCAGTCGCCCGGCCAGCTCATCGCCGCCCGCGCCGGCATGGGCGTCGGCGGGGCGCTGCTGGTCACCACCACCCTCGCCGTCGTCATGCAGATCTTCGACGACGCGGAGCGGCCCAAGGCCATCGGCATCTGGAGCTCGGTCAACTCCCTCGGCTTCGTCGCCGGGCCGCTGATCGGCGGCTCGCTGCTGGACCACTTCTGGTGGGGCGCGCTGTTCCTGGTCAATCTGCCGGTCGCCGTCGTGGCGCTGGCGGCCGTCGTCGCCCTCGTCCCCGAGTCCGGCAGCCGCGGCGGTGAGCGACCGGATCTGCCGGGTGCCCTGCTGTCCATGATCGGCATGGGCGGGGTGGTCTTCGCGATCATCTCCGGGCCGCAGGCCGGCTGGCTGTCCGACCGGGTGCTGGTCTCCGCCGTCGTCGGGGCCGTCGGCCTCGCGGCCTTCGTGCGGTGGGAGCTGCATGTCCCGTACCCGATGCTGGACATGCACTTCTTCCGCAACCGCCGGTTCATCGGCGCGGTCTCCGGCGGCATCCTCGTCGCCTTCGGGATGGGCGGCTCGCTGTTCCTGCTCACCCAGCACCTCCAACTGGTCCTCGGCTACGGCCCGTTGGACGCTGGGCTGCGGATGGCGCCGCTCGCCGTCACCGTCATCCTGATCAACTTCACCGGGCTCGGCGCCCGTCTGACGCCGAGGGTCGGCACGCCGGGAATGATCATTTCGGGGATGTCGCTGCTCGCGGCCGGTCTCGCCGCCATAGCGCTGCTCGGCGGGCACAGCTACCCGGGCCTGCTGACCGGCCTGATCGTGATGGGCATCGGCATCGCGCTCGCCATGCCGACGATGGCCAACGCGATCATGTCCGCGATCCCGCCGGCCAAGGCCGGGGTGGGCGCCGGCGTCAACGGCACCCTGATGGAGTTCGGCCAGGGCCTGGGCGTCGCCGTGCTCGGCGCGGTCCTCAATTCCCGCTTCGTGGCGCTGCTTCCCCTGGTCGCGGCGGGCGCCGGCTCGCTGCCCGCGGCGCTCGCCAGGACCCGTACGGGTGCCGAACGGGCCGCCGTACAGGACGCCTTCGCCGCCGGCATCGGCGTCAGCCAGCTGGCCGGCGCGGCCGCGGTCTTCCTCGGCGGGCTGCTCGCCGCCCTCCTCCTGCGCCGGGCCGAGCGCACGGGCCGGGAACAGGAGACGGCGGCCGCACCGCCCGGCCCGGAACCGGCCTGAGCCGCGGCGGAATAGCATCGGTGGTGCAAGTGATCGTGAACGGCACGTCATCGTGTACGGCACGCGATCGTGAACGGCACATCATCGTGAACGGCGCGTCGGGGCCGTCCCGTACCGCACCCGTACGGGACGGGCCCGACGATGCTCAGGGAAAGGGAGGCGTCATGGCAGCGACGGACGGCCGTGCCGGGAAGCGGCCGAACAGCGTCTGGCTGACCGAACGCCCCCCGCTCAAACGGAAGGCGGACCAGCCGGCCGGACTCGGCCTCGACAAGATCGTCGCGGCGACGGTCCGGCTGCTGGACGCCGAGGGCCTGGCGAAGTTCTCCATGCGCCGGCTCGCCGCCGAGCTCGGCGTCACCGCGATGTCCGTCTACTGGTACGTCGACACCAAGGACGACCTGCTGGAACTCGCCCTGGACAGCGTCATGGGCGAGATGCGGCTGCCGGACGAGGCCGACACCGGCCGGGACTGGCGGGACCATCTGCGTTCCCTGGCCGGCGAATACCGCGCCCTGCTGACCGGCCACCCCTGGGTGGCCCGGCTGCTGGGCACGTACATCAACATCGGCCCGCACTCCACCGCCTTCTCCGACGCCAGCCTGCGGGTGATGAAGGAGAGCGGGCTGTCGCTGGAGCAGATCACCGGCGGGCTGTCCGCCGTGTTCCAGTTCGTCTACGGATTCGCCACCATCGAGGGCCTGTTCAACGCCCGTTGCGCGGAGGCGGGGGTACCCGTCGACGAGTATTTCCAGCAGGTGATGACCGCGGTCCAGGACCGCCCGGAGTTCGCCGAGACACTGGAGAACTCCACCGAGGTCATGGCGGCCCGCGGCGGCAGCACCGTACGGGAGATGCGCGACCGCGACTTCGCCTTCGCGCTCGACCTGCAGATCGCCGGTATCGAGGCGCTGCGCGACCGGCCGGGCGACTGACGGGCGAGGGCCCGGGGGCGAGCGGAGGAGCTCACCCCATCGGCAGGCTCTCGCCCTGCACCGCCTGGATGTCCAGCTCGACCCTGAGCGTCGTCCCGATCGCCGCGATGCCGGCCGCCACGACCTGGTTGTAGTTCATCTTGAAGTCCTCGCGGCGCAGTTCGGCGGTGGCGCGGAAGGCGGCGCGCACCCCGCCCCACGGGTCGGGGCCGGTGCCGAGGTAGCTCAGATCGAGGTCCACGGGCCGCACGACACCGTGCAGCGACAGCTCACCGTGCACCGTCCAGCGGTCCGGGCCGGCCGGTGTCAGACCCGAGCTGCGGTAGGTGAGCTCCGGGTACTCCTCGACGTTCAGGAAGTCCTCGGAGCGCAGATGGCCGTCGCGCATCCCGTTGCCGGTGTCGATGGAGGCGGCTTTGATGTCCGCCTCGACCCGCGACGCCGCCAGGTCCTCGGCGATCTCGATCCGGCCGCTGAACTCGGTGAACCGGCCGTGCACGCTGGAGATCCCCAGGTGCTGGGCGACCGCGGCCACCGTCGAGTGCATCGGGTCGATGGTCCATGCGCCGGGCGGCGGCAGCTCGGCCCCGCCCTGCCGCGCCAGGACGACGCTGCCCACGTCCATCCGGCCGCTCGCCGTCACGATCGCCGTGGCGGCGGCCGGCGCATAGCCGACGGCCGTCACGATGACCGTGTACGGGCCGGGGGCCAGCGGCTGTGCGCTGCGGACGGCGCCCTCCTCGTCCGCCGCCTCGCGCAGCACCTGCGCGCCCGTCATGTCGGTGACGGTCAGTACGGCGTGCTGGACGGCCCAGCCGTCCCGCGTACGGATCTGGGCCCGCAGTCCCGCGCCCGTCGAAGTCATTGCCTCTCCCGTTTGTTGCCTGGTGGGGGTTGCCCCGTGCTGAGGGGGCTCCGGACGGCGGCGTGCAGGCCGTCCCCTGCCTGTGCGTCACGCCGCCGCCGGAGCCCTGGGGTCCGGGCCGGGGCGCGCCTCCGCTCACCACGCACCCCGGCCCGGGGTCCTGCCTCCCCGGAGATGCCCCGGGGCCCGGTGGGTCAGTCCCCGGGGTGTGCGAGGGCGACGTCGTATCCGTCGACCCCGCGGGCGTCGACCGCAAGGCCGGTGGCGACCGGCGGGTAGCCGCTCGCGATGACCGTGTAGTCGCCGGCGTCCAGGTCGGTGAAGGCGTAGGCGCCGTCCTCCCCGGTCGTCGAGGTGGCCACGACGTTGCCCGCCGCGTCCACCAGCGTCACCCGCGCATCGGACAGCGGCCGGCCGGCGCCGCCCGCGCGGACGGTGCCCGACACCCGCGCGCCGGACAGCAGCTCGACCTCGATCCGGGTCGTGCCCTGGCCGCCGACCTCGACCGGCAGCGCGGCCGGGCGGTGGTGCGCGGCGTTCACGGCGACGGTGAAGGTCCCCGGCGCCAGCTCGGCGAAGGCGAAGTGGCCCTCGGCATCGGTCTTTCCGGTGGCCAGCACCTCGCCGCGGACATCGGTGACGACGACCATCGCGCCCTCGACCGGCTCCCCGGTGGCCGCGCTGCGGACCTGGCCGCCGAGGCCGCTGACGCCGCTGAGCAGGATGTCGTAGCTGTGCGGTTCCTCGCCGACGACGACCGTGGAGGCCTGCGGCTGGTGGCCGTCGGCCGCGGCGATCAGCACGTACGAGCCGGCGCCGGGGGCGTTCAGCACGTACGAGCCGTTGGCCTGGGCGACCGCGCGGCCCAGCTGACGCCCGCCGAGCGAGATCAGCGTCACCGCGGACCGCGGCACGGGGGTGCCGTCCGCGGTGCGGACGAAGCCGTGGACCGCGGAGCCGGTCGGGGCGCCGTCACCGCCGCCGGCGGAGGCGTACGCGGCCGTCGGCCGGGGAGCCGTCGCGGCGGCCGGCCGGGCCCAGGAGGGGGTGTGCGCGTCGTCGTCCGAGGCCACCGGCCCGGCGCCCACCAGGGCGGGCTCCCGCTCCTGGGCCGGCGCCGGAGCGGCGGCCTGAGCCGGGATGCCGGTGAGGGACGGGGCGGCCGGCGCGGTGGCCGCGGCCTGTTCGCCCTCGGAGCTCTGGTGCAGTCCGCCCCGCGTCTTCAACGCGACCTCCTTGATGAACAGGGTGAAGAGGAAGGCGAGCAGCGCACAGGGCGCCGCGTACAGGAACACATCGCCGACCGCGTGACCGTAGGCGCTCTCCATGACGGTGCGCAGCGGCGCCGGCAGGGAGTCCAGGTCGGGGATGCCGCCGCCGCTGTTGCCGGCGGCGTGCGAGGCGGCCTTGGCGGCCTTGGGGCCGAGCTCGGCCAGGCCGTCCTTGACGTAGTGGGTGACGCGGTTCGCGAGCACCGCACCGAGCGCCGAGACGCCCACCGCACCGCCGAGCGAGCGGAAGAAGGTCACGACGGACGAGGCGGAGCCGAGGTCCTCGGGGGCGACCTGGTTCTGCGTGGCGAGCACCAGGTTCTGCATCATCATGCCGATGCCGAGCCCCATCAGGGCCATGAAGATCGCGATGTGCCAGTACTCGGTGTCGTAGCGGAGGGTGCCCAGCAGGCCGAGGCCCGCGGTCAGCAGCGCGCCACCGGCGACCAGCCAGGCCTTCCAGCGGCCGGTCCTGGTGATGATCTGGCCCGAGACGGTCGACGAGAGGAACAGGCCGCCGATCATCGGGATCGTCATGATGCCGGACATCGTCGGCGACTTGCCGCGCGCCAGCTGGAAGTACTGGCTGAAGAAGACGGTGCCGGTGAACATCGCGACACCGACGAACAGGGAGGCCACCGAGGCCAGGGTGATCGTCCTGTTGCGGAACAGCCGCAGCGGGATGATCGGCTCCTTGGCCTTGGCCTCGACGAGGACGAACACCGCGCCGAGCACCACTGCCCCGCCGACCATCGCGGCCGTCTGCCACGACCACCACTCGTACTTGTCGCCGGCCAGCGTCACCCACACCAGCAGCAGCGAGACCGCCGCGCTGATGAAGAAGGCGCCCGCCCAGTCGACCTTGACGCCCTCGCGCCGGACGACGGGAAGCTTCAGGGTCTTCTGCAGCACGATCAGCGCGATGATCGCGAACGGCACGCCGACGTAGAAGCACCAGCGCCAGCCGAGCCAGCTGGTGTCGGTGATGACCCCGCCGAGCAGCGGGCCGCCGACGGTGGCGACGGCGAAGGTGGCGCCGAGGTAGCCGCTGTAACGGCCGCGCTCCCGCGGGGAGATCATCGCGGCCATCACGATCTGGGCCAGGGCGGACAGCCCGCCCACGCCTATGCCCTGCACCACCCGGCAGGCGATCAGCATGCCGGTGTTCTGCGACAGACCGGCGACGACCGAGCCCGCCACGTAGATGACCAGCGCGAACTGCACCAGCAGCTTCTTGCTGAACAGGTCGGAGAGCTTGCCCCACAGCGGGGTGGTCGCGGTCATCGCCAGCAGCGAGGCGGTGACGACCCAGGTGTAGGCGCTCTGCCCGCCGTCGAGGTCATGGATGATCTCGGGCAGCGCGTTGGAGACGATCGTCGACGACAGAATGGCGACGAACATGCCGAGCAGCAGCCCGGACAGCGCCTCCATGATCTGACGGTGGCTCATCGGGGCCCCGTCGGAGGCGTGGTGCCCGCCTGCGTGTCTGGCGTGGCCGCCCCGCACACCGGCTGGTGTGGTCGTAGCCATGTGGTTCCTTTTCATTCCGCGGGTGTACGGGTGGTGTCGTGGTGCGCCCGGGGGCGGCAGTCGCCGAAGCTCGTACGGAGCCTGGCGAGCAGGTCGTTGAGGTGTCCGACGTCGTCGTCGGTCCAGTCGTGCAGGTACCGGGCGAGCGCGGCCGTGTAGCGCGCGGAGAGTTCCTCCAGGAGCTCCCGGCCGCTCGGCGTCAGCCGCAGCAGCCGGGACCGCTTGTCCGCCGGATCGGGCTCCCGCTCGATCCAGCCGCGCTCGGCGACATGGGCGACGTGCCGGCTGGTCACCGACATGTCGATGGCGAGCAGCTCGGCGAGCTGGCTCATCCGCATCTCGCCGTGCCGGTCGAGCAGGGTGAGCACGCCGGCCGAGGCCGGCGGGCAGTCCTGGGGCAGGAGCCGGCCCATCTCGCGCTTGACGGCGCCGATGGCACTGAGTTGCCTGGCCAGCTCCTCGAACTGACGGTGAGCGGCCACCGGCCCCTCCCTCTCTCCCTCACGCCCTTTTGTTGCTTCGGGCAACCATAAACTCTGTTGGTTGCTGAAGGCAAACGATTGGTTCGAGATTGGAGTAAAGGAAGCGGAAACTCTCCGGCGGTCGGTGGTCAACGGGAGTGACGCGCCCCGCAAAGGCGCAGGTCACGGGCGGGGGCGAGGGGACCGGCCGATTCCGGTCGGTAGCGGGACACCCTCAGACGAGCTGCCCGCACACCCGCCCACGCCCCGTACGCGGTCCGTCCCCGCTCCGTAGGCGCTCGCTGGGCGCCCCAGGGGTGCCCGTCCGTCCCCGGTTCGCTAGGGTCCTTGCCCATGGCGACCAACCCGCAGAACCAGGCCGGCGGCAACTACGACCCGGCCGGCAGCACGCAGATGTTCCGGGCCTTCGTGGACGAGGGCGGCACCCCGCAGGCCGGCAGCCGCCGTGCGCCGGCCCCGCAGCAGTCGTCCGGCCCCCGCGTGGGCGTCATCGTCGGCGTGATCGTCGCGATCCTGGTCGTCGCCGGCGCGGCCTGGCTGGCGCTGGCGTAACGGCCCGCAACGTCCCTGCACGGGGGCCCGGCACTCCGGGCTCCCGACCGCGGACCGCGGCTCAGTTCACGCCGCAAACCGCTCCGCCGTTCAGTTCAGAGCCGCGATCCGCTCCGCGGACCGGTGCGCCGCCTCCAGTACGCCGGTCAGCTCGCTGTGGACCAACCGCCCCGCGCGCTTGACCGCGCGCCCGGCCACCAGGACCGTGTCGACGTTCCCGGGGTGCGCGGCGGTCACCACCGCCCCGATCGGATCGTGGCCCACCGGGGCGAGATTGACCGCATCGGCGCGCAGCAGCACCAGGTCGGCGCTCTTGCCGATCCCCAGCGACCCCACCTCGTCGCCCAGGCCGAGCGCCGCGGCGCCCTCGGCGGTGGCCATGCGCAGTACATCGGCCGCCCCGACGGTGGACGTCTCGCCGTCGCCCGCCCCGTCGAAGTGACTGCTCGTCAGCGTGGCGCGCATCTGCGAGAACATATCGCCCGGCGCGGAGGTGACCGCGTCCGCGCCCAGCCCCGTGGTGATGCCCGCCCGGCGCAGCCGCGGTGCCATCGGCGCACCGAACCGCATCGACGCCTCGATCGCCGGGGTGATCGCCACCGCGCCGCCGGACTCGGCGATCAGCCGCAGCTCGGAGTCGGCCAGCGAATTGCCGTGGACGTAGAGGGTGCCGGGGGCGAGCAGCCCCTGCTCCCGGAGTGCGGCGACCGGCTCCTGTGCCACCGGCCCGGCCGACACATGGACGACGACGGGCAGCCCCAGCTCACGGGCGAGCAGCCAGTCCTCGCGCACCGTCTCCGGCGTGCCGAAGGAGGGGCCGACGGGGGCCAGCGCCATCGTGACCAGCGCCTCGCGCGACGGGAAGTGCTCGGCGCGCACCCGCCGCACCCAGTCGGCCTGCCGGGCGCCCTCGTCGAACACCGGGTACCCGTAGCCGAACACGGCACGGATGCCCGCTTCCCGCAGCGCCTCGACGGCGGCCGCGCCGTGCTCCGGTGAGTACTGGACGTGCGAGAAGTCCTGCACGGTGGTGATCCCCGCGTCCAGGCACTCCAGCGCGCCGAGAAGGTTGCCGGTGTACACATCGGCGGGTGTGAAGCGGCTGGCGAGGTCGCCGAGGATCCGGCTGAGGTAGCCGTCGAGGCTCTCGTCGACCGCGGCCGAGCGCAGCACCGCCTGCCACAGATGCCGGTGGGTGTCGACGAAGCCGGGCAGCACGATCAGCGCACGGGCGTCGATCACCTCAAGGCCCGGCTCGGTCCCGTCGAACGGCAGCCCGGCGCCCACGGCGGCGATCCGGCCCTCCTCGACGAGGACATCGGTGTGCGGGTGGGCGGTGGGGTGGGGGTCGGTGTCGATGACCAGACCGCCGCGCAGCAGCAGGCGCGGGGTGCGGCGGCTCTCGCTTCCCATGGCAGATCACAGCCTCTACACGTTCGGAAGAAAGCTTTTTAGAAAGCTATCATGGTGCTGAACTATCCTGCCGGACGTGACCGCAGCGCCCGGACCAGGACCCGACCCCGTCGATGCGCTGATGGGCGCCTGGCGCAGCGAGCTGCCGGACGTGCTGCGCCCCACGACGGAGCTGTCGAAACGGATAATGCAGCTGGCCGGCGCGCTGGACGAGGCCACCCGCGGGATACTGCCCGAACTCGGCCTCACGGTCGCCGAGTTCGACATCCTGGCCGCGCTGCGCCGAGCCGGTGAGCCGTACCGGATGCGGCCGAACCAGCTGGCCCGCTCCCTGCTGCTGTCCTCCGGCGGCCTCAGCAATGTGGTCAACCACCTCACCGCCCGCGGTCTCGTACGCCGCGAGCCCTCCCCGGACGACGGCCGCAGCACCATGATCCGGCTGACCCCGGACGGGGTGCACACCGCCGAGCGCGCCGTCCGTGCCCACGCCGACGCCCACGAGGCCGTCTTCGCCGAGGCGTCCCCCACGGCCGTGCAGGCGGCCGCCCGGGCGCTGCGCGAGGTGGGCATACGACGCCGCCCCGCCCCGCGACCGCTCCGCACGGGACGCCATCGCAGCCGCTCGTGAGCAGGCGGCCCCGACAGGGTCGCTGTCGTCGGCAGGCGGCAGGCGGGGCCCTGCGGACCCGCCCCACCCTCACCCTCTGTGCTCGACCTATGCCGCGTCGGCCGCCGCCTGGAGCGCGGCGATGTCGATCTTCTTCATGCCGAGCATGGCCTTCATGGCGCGGGTCGCCCGCTCCTGGTCCGGGTCGTTGAGCATCTCCGCCATCCCGCCCGGTGCCACCTGCCAGGACAGCCCGTACTTGTCCTTCACCCAGCCACAGGGGCCCTCTTCGCCGCCCCCCTCGGTGAGCTTGGACCAGTAGTAGTCGATCTCGTCCTGGTCGGCGCAGTTGATCATCAGCGAGATCGCCTCGTCGAAGGTGAACTCCGGGCCGCCGTTGATCGCCGTGTACTCCTGGCCGTCGAGCTCGAACTCGACCGTCAGCACGGTGCCCGCCGGGCGCGGGCCGGCCTCGTTGTAATAGGTGACGTTCGTGATCCGAGAGTTCGGGAACACCGAGCAGTAGAACTCGGCGGCCTCCTTGCCCTTGGTGTCGAACCACAGGTTGGGCGTGATCTTGGGCATGGTCTTCTCCCTGCGACGGATGCGCTGCCGGCGGCCGCGTCTG
Organism: Streptomyces sioyaensis; assembly: GCF_004122735.1. Lineage (GTDB taxonomy): Bacteria > Actinomycetota > Actinomycetes > Streptomycetales > Streptomycetaceae > Streptomyces > Streptomyces sioyaensis. The sequence goes on from NZ_SDIF01000138.1 coordinate 15,222, forward strand.
TGCCTCTTTAGACCGTCGCACCGCTCGGCACTCATCGCTATCCAGGAAGGGATTGCGGAGGCCGTCAGGGGCCGGGCACAGAGCGCCAGGGCATGCCGCACCCCGGCCCCCTCCTCGTCCTCTCCTGCGTCTCCTGCTTCCCCTACTTCCCCGGCGCCTTCTTCCAGCTGAAGGCCACGTCCCTGGTGTCGAGGTGCATGCCCGCCGGCACCCGCCAGCCGTCCACGCACACCCGCCAGCTGCCGGACTTCTTCCGGTCCGGGGCGAGCGGCAGCGGCAGCTTGTGGGTGGAGGTGATCGTGGCCCAGTCGATGCCGAGGGCGCCGATGATGTGCGTGCCGAAGGTGACGGTCCCGGTGGTGACGGGCCGGTCGCCGGTGTTGAGGAAGTCGAGGGTGACCTTCTCGCACCAGCGGACGTCGGTGTCGGCG
>NZ_SDIF01000139.1 GCF_004122735.1 Streptomyces sioyaensis
CTCCACCGCCCCCCTTCCCCCGGGCCACCCATATCCCGCCGAGAGGTGCGGCGACCGCTGATGGCAAGATGCCGGAATGGCGACATATTCCGGGGCACCTTCGGACCATGGCCCCACAGTTCCCCCACCGTGGCCGGACGGAGAATCGCTGCACGGTGAACTTCGTGCGGCGAAGGCATTGGTGTACGACCCGTGCGGATTCGTCTGCTCGCGACCGGTGCCCGAAGCCGAGAGTGCCGAGTATGCGGCGCATGAATTCACTCTCGACGGCTCGTCCGTCAGGTTTCGGGTGGGCAAAACGACTCCGACGAAGGTCGGGCAGTTCGTCACGGTGTGGAAGCGGCGCCCCGGCGGGCCGATTGAGCCCTTCGATTCCGCGGACCCGGTGGATCTCTTCGTCATCAGCACCCGCGACGGCGAGCGGTTCGGACACTTCGTCTTTCCGCGGGAGGTGCTCTGCCAACGGGGCATCGTTTCCCGGAACGGCTCCGGCGGAAAGCGGGCCTTCCGCATCTATCCGCCGTGGGTGGAGACCACCAGCCGCCAGGCCCGAAGTACGCAGGCGTGGCAGGTGAAGTACTTTCTGCCGATTCCCGAGGACGGTCCCGTCGACGCGGTCCGTGCACGGGCGCTCCATCACCCGTGAGCGACGTGCCCGTCGGGCAGGCCGCAGGCGGTCCCTGCCGGCCCGCCTTCGCGTATCAGGTGTGCTGAGCACGGCCTCGCCCGCGGTCGCCCTCCGTTAAGGGGACCGTGGACTGCCCGCGCCGGTCGGCGGCCGCATCCGGGCCGGCCGTACCCTGGTGGGGTGAGCACCACCCCCGAACACGAGCCGGACGCCCAGTCCGAGGAGGCCGCCGGCGCCGAACAGGCCGCCGAGCCGGCCCCCGCCGCGCGCCCGGCCCGCAAGCCCGCGGCGCGGCTGATCTTCGACGATCCGCTGAACCAGCAGTCCTCGGACGACACCGACCGCGGCTGGGGCGAGCGCCCCAGTGGCGGGGACAGCGCCGCCGACCTCGCCCGCTTCCTCGACGAAAAGCCGCCCCACCACCTCTGAGCGAGGCGACGGGGCGGCCTCGGCCGGCCGTTCGGCGCCTGCTACTCGTGCGTCTTCTGGATGCCGATGGTGCCCGACGGCACGGGCATCGTGCCGCCGCGCTGCGCGATCAGTGCATCGCGGATCTCCGTCAGCAGTTCGATCTCGGTCGGGCCCAGCGGGGCCTCCTCCGCAGGCTTCCGGGCCGCCTGGCGCTCCTTCCACTTGTTTATCGGAAGGATCATGAGGAAGTAGACGACCGCGGCCGTGATCAAGAACGTCAGGGCGGCGCTGAGCACGGAGCCCCAGAGGATGTAGATGCCGTCGGTGAAGGCGCCCGTCTTGGGATCCGTGGCGCAGGTCGCGGTCAGGCAGGACTGGTAATGATCGAGGTTCTGTGAGCCGAGCGCACCCACGAGGGGGTTGATGATCCCCTTCACCACCGCGTTGACGATGTTCGTGAATGCCGCACCGACGACGACCGCAACCGCGAGTTCGATGACGTTGCCGCGCATCAGGAATTCCTTGAATCCCTGCAGGACGCCCTTGCTCTCGCTCACCTGACAGCCTCATTCCTTGCTCACTACACACGGTGCACCGACGTTCAGCACCGCAACTTACGTCAGAGCAGGGCGGAGGTGTCCAGTCCTGCCGTGCCGACCGGCGACCGGCCGCAGCGTGGGTGCGGGCCGGGCGGAGGGGGCCGCTCCTGCGGTCCGGGTGGGCAGCGACCGCGGTACACGTGCCCTGGGCGGGCCGCCACGGGCGCGCGGCGGCCGCTCTGCCACTCGCAGCAGTGTCACGTGACCCGGCGGCCGAAGCCACTCGATCTTGGCGCATGGTCACCGCCCGCCACCGGCCGCCGGCGAGGGGCAGCCGGTGGCGGGAGCGGCTCGTACGGCGCCGTACGAGCCGCCGCCGGCCAGCACTGCGGCGGCCGTCGCCAGTCCGGCGGCCAGCAGACGCCGCCGTGTGGTCCGGCCCAGCCGGGGCCGGCCGCCGCCGGCCCGCACCGGCGGGAAGTGCGGCACCTCACACGGCGGGGGAGCGGGGAGCGGAGGGGAGAGAAGGTCGGAGTCGGTCAGCGGAGAGGGAGCGGACGGGGTACGGGGCATCTGGTCACCGCCTGTGGTGAGGGGTTCGGAGAACCTGCGATCACCACCGTGCCGGAGTCCGCGCCGGCCCGCTCCAGGCTGTGTACGGCCCCGCCGCTGTGGACAACTCGGCCACCCCGAAGGGTGAGGCCGCGCGGCGTTACGGCAGTTCGATGCCCAGGTCCCAGCCCGCGTGGGCGTCGGTGCACAGGCAGTTGCGGGCGGCGTTGCCGGGGAGCGCGGCGACCGCGTCGAAGAGGACGTCGCGCAGCCGGTCGACGTTCTGCGCGAAGACCCGGAAGACCTCTTCGTGGGAGACGCCATGGCCGGTCTCGGTACCCGCGTCCAGGTCCGTGACCAGCGTCAACGACGTGTAGCACAGGCTCAGTTCACGGGCCAGGACGGCCTCGGGGTGCCCGGTCATGCCCACCACCGACCAGCCCTGCGCGGCGTGCCAGCGCGATTCGGCGCGGGTCGAGAAGCGGGGGCCCTCGATGACGACGAGGGTGCCGCCGTCCACCGGCTCCCAGTCCCGGCCGCGGGCCGCCGCGAGGGCGGCCTCCCGCCCGGTGGGGCAGTACGGGTCGGCGAAGGTCAGATGGACGACGTTGGGGGTGCTGCCGTCCGGCAGGGTCTCCCCGTCGAAGTAGGTCTGGGTCCGGGCCTTGGTGCGGTCCACGAGCTGGTCGGGGACGAGCAGGGTGCCGGGGCCGTACTCGGGGCGCAGCCCGCCGACCGCGCACGGGCCGAGGACCTGGCGCACGCCGAGCGAGCGCAGCGCCCACATGTTGGCGCGGTAGTTGATGCGGTGCGGCGGGAGATGGTGACCGCGGCCGTGCCGGGGCAGGAAGGCGACCTTGCGGCCGGCGATCTTCCCCAGGAAGAGCGAGTCGCTGGGGGGCCCGTATGGGGTGTCCACCGTGACCTCGGTCACGTCGTCGAGGAAGGAGTAGAACCCCGAGCCGCCGATTACACCAATCTCCGCGTCAGCCATGCCGGTCACACTATCGGGGCGGGCCGGCGTGGGGCAGACGAGTGACCCGCACGAAAGCATTCCGTAAGGAAACGTCTGGAAGCGCCGCGTAAGGACGCGGACGGCGACCCGTAAGGACGCGGAGGGAAGCAGGCCCCAATACAGCGGGCCCCGCCGTCGGTGACGGCGGGGCCCGGAACGCTGTGGGTCAGGCTGCGGAGCTGGAGCCCGAGCCGCTGCCGGAGGACGAGGCGGCGGCCGGAGCGGCGGCCTTGGTCTCGGAGCTGCCGGACGAGGAGCTCGACGAGTCCGAGGAGGACGCGGTGCCGGACGAGGCGGAGGTCTTCGCGGGGCTGCTGCTGGACGACGAGCCGCGGCTGTCGTTGCGGTAGAAGCCGGAGCCCTTGAAGACGATGCCGACCGCGGAGAACACCTTCTTGAGGCGTCCGTTGCAGCTGGGGCACTCCGTGAGCGCGTCGTCGCTGAACTTCTGCACCGCCTCGAGGCCCTCGCCGCACTCGGTGCACTGGTACTGGTAGGTCGGCACTTGTCTTCCTCCTGGCACTCTCACTCGATGAGTGCTAACGACGCTCCATCTTGCAGTATTCCTGGCCATCAGTCCACCGTGACCGGCGCAACGGTGACCGACTCCACGTCCGTTCAGGCGCGCGCCAGCTCCCGCTCCCGGTCCTTGGCACCGGCGCCTGCCCGGTCCGGGACGCGCTGAGCGGCGGCGTCGGCACCCGCGGCCGAGCCGCGCGGCAGCAGGTGGGCGCGGAGCGCCAGCAGCACGGCGCAGGCGAGCGCCGTACCGGCCAGCGGCACCAGGAATCCGCTGCTCGGCCCGAATCCGTCCGCGAGCTGACCGGCCGAGGTGGCCGCGGCCGCCTGGCCGAGCGCGACCGCACCGGTCAGCCAGGTGAAGGCCTCGGTCCGGGCGGCGGCCGGCACCAGCGTCTCCACGAGGGTGTAGCCGGTGATCAGGGCCGGGGCGATGCACAGGCCCACGACCAGGCCGACGGCGCCCAGCAGCGGCACCGAGGTCACCGCCCACAGCGGGGTGGTGGCCAGCGCGAGCAGCCCGTAGGCGACCAGCAGCCGGCGCCGCGGCCCGACCTTCCAGGCGATCGCGCCGCAGGCGATCCCGGCGAGCATGTTGCCGCCCGCGAAGATCCCGTAGAGCACGCCGTTGATGCCGGGCTGCCCGATGTGCTGGGTGAACGCCGTCAGCGAGACCTGCATCCCGCCGAAGACGGCGCCGATGCCGAGGAACGCCACGATCAGGACGCGTACGCCGGGTACCGACAGCGCCGAGACGCGCGGCCGGTCGCCGGACCCGGCCCGGTGCACCGCCGGCTGGCTGCGCTTCTGCGCGGCGAACAGCAGCCCGCCGGCCAGGGTCAGTACGGCCTCGGCGATCAGTCCGGCCGCCGGGTGGATGCCGGTGCACAGCGCGGTGGCCAGTACCGGGCCGACCACGAAGGTGAACTCGTCGGTCACCGACTCGAAGGCGGCGGCCGTCGGCATCAGCGGGCTGCCGCCGAGCCGGGCCGCCCAGCGGGCCCGCACCATCGGGCCGACCTGCGGCGTCGAGGCGCCCGTGGGGACGGCCACCGCGAGCAGCGCCCACAGGGGGGCGTGCGCCAGGGCGAGGGTGATCAGGGCCGCGACGCCGGTGGCGTGCACCAGTACACCGGGGAGCAGCACCGCGCGCTGGCCGAAGCGGTCGGCGAGCCGGCCGCTCTGCGGGGCGAACAGCGCCATCGAGACGCCGGTGGTGGCGGACACCGCGCCCGCGGTGCCGTACGAGCCGGTGGTGGACTGGACGAGCAGCACGATGCCGATCGTCAGCATGGCGAAGGGCTGCCGGGCCAGGAAGCCGGGCAGCAGGAATGTCCATGCACCAGGGGTGCGGAGCAGTGATCCGTAACCGGAACGGGAGTCCTTGACCGCGGATGCCACGGCCGGGCCTTTCTGCCGCCTGGTAGCGCGCCACCCGCGAGGTCGTCACGGATGCGCGCCGAGAGCTGTCCTCTCGCGCAGGACCGAGTGATACCGCGTGGTCCGCACCGGAGAGGTGGCTGCGTGTGGCAGAGGACCGCGGCCGCCGAGCGGTCGCGCCAGCTCTGCATCAGGCAGAGTTGGTTCGTCGATGTGCCTCTTCATACTACAGGCCGCAGCGCGGGAAGCCCTGGGATCGGGCAGGGCTTCCCGGGAATTTCCTTAGGATCCGTGGAGATGTGCAGCACATTTCCGGGTCCGCGGTCCCTCAGTGCGAGCCGTGCCGCCGCCCCAGGGAACCGGGGATGCCCAGCCAGCCGGCCAGCTTGCCGCCCTGGGAGACCGCCTGCAGCCGCCGCTCGGCCGCGTCGCGCACCGGGTCGGTGGCCACCACCAGCAGCTCGTCGCCGCGGTGGAGCACCGTCGTGGGCGCGGGGACGAAGCTGGTGCCGTCCCGGACGACGAGGGTGACCGCGGCGCCCGCGGGCATCCGCAGCTCGCCGACCTCGACGCCGTGCATCCGGGACGTCGGGCCGATGGTGGTCGACAGCAGATGGCCGCGCAGCCGCTCCAGCGGCGCCGATTCGATGCCCAGGTCGGCGGCCTCCTCGCCGTCGCCCAGCCGCAGCCGTCTGGCGAGCCAGGGCAGCGTCGGCCCCTGGACGAAGGTGTAGATGACGACCAGCACGAAGACGATGTTGAAGACCCGCTCGCTGCCGGGCACATGGGTCACCATCGGAATGGTCGCCAGCACGATCGGGACCGCACCGCGCAGCCCGGCCCAGGACAGCAGGGTCTTCTCCTGCCACGGCATCCGCCACGGCAGCAGCGCCACAAATACGGACATCGGCCGGGCCACGATCGTCAGGATCAGGCCGATCAGCAGCGCGGGCACGATGTCGTCGAGCAGGTTGTGCGGGGTCACCAGCAGGCCCAGCAGGACGAACATGCCGATCTGGCCGATCCAGCCGAGGCCTTCGGCGAAACCGCGGGTGGCCGGGGCGTGCGGCAGCTTGGCGTTGCCGAGGATCACCGCGGCCAGATAGACGGCGAGGAAGCCGGAGCCGTGCGCCAGCGCACCGGCCGCGTAGGCGGAGACCGCGATGGCCATGACGGCGATCGGGTACAGACCGGAGGCGGGCAGCGCCACGTGCCGCATGCCGTAGGCGCCGAGCCAGCCTATGGCCAGGCCGATGGCGGCGCCGATCGCCAGCTCCAGGGCGATCGTGCCGAGCAGGACGTACCAGGGGCCGACCGGTCCCGCGGCGGCGAAGGCGACGACGAGGATGACGACGGGGGCGTCGTTGAAGCCGGATTCGGCCTCCAGGATGCCTGTCAGCCGGGACGGCAGCGGCACGTTGCGCAGGACGGAGAAGACGGCCGCGGCGTCGGTGGAGGAGACCACGGCGCCGATCAGCAGTGCCTGGCGCCAGTCGAGCCCGGCCAGGTAGTGCGCGCCGGCCGCGGTGACCCCCACGCTCACCGCGACGCCGACCGTCGACAGTGCCACCGCCCGTGGCAGTGCCGGTTTGATCTCTTTCCATTTGGTGCCCAGGCCGCCCTCGGCGAGGATCACGACCAGCGCGGCGTAGCCGAGGAGTTGGGTCAGGCCGGCGTTGTCGAAGACGACGCCGCCGGGGCCGTCCTGCCCTATGGCGATGCCTATCCCCAGGTAGATGAGCAGGCTGGGGAGCCCGCTGCGCGAGGAGACCCGTACCGCGGCCACCGCGATGAGCAGTACGAGAGAGCAGATCAGCAGGAGTTCGTTGAGGTGGTCGACAGTCAGGAGCTGATCCTTCCTCGCACAGGTGCCGGGGCGCTTTTCCTTAACGTATCTAGTTACTGAGGCTAACAATTTACCATTACTTGAAGGTTGGATGTGCTGGCGGTGACTCCGCGTAGGGGTCGCCCAACCCGTGCGCCTATGGTTGCTCCAGCACTCCCACCCTGCCCCTCGAAGGACAGAGATGCCCGCCAACAAGTCCGGCCCAGTCCCCAGGAAGAAGAAGGGGCGGCGCGGCCGCCTCGTCGCGATCACGGTCGTGCTGCTGCTCGTGGCGGGCATCGGCTTCGGCGCGTTCTGGGGTGTCAGCACCGTCCGTGCCTCGTTCCCGCAGACCACCGGCTCGCTCAAAGTCCCGGGTCTGACCAACCCGGTGGACGTCACCCGCGACGCCAACGGCATCCCGCAGATCTACGCGGACACCGACGAAGACCTCTTCCGCGCCCAGGGATACGTCCAGGCGCAGGACCGCTTCTGGGAGATGGACGTCCGGCGCCACATGACCGCCGGCCGGCTCTCGGAAATGTTCGGCAAGAGCCAGGTCAAGACCGACTCCTTCCTGCGCACCCTGGGCTGGCACCGGGTGGCGCAGAAGGAGTACGACACCAAGCTGTCGCCCGCCACCAAGAAGTACCTCCAGTCCTACTCCGCGGGCGTCAACGCCTACCTCAAGGACCACGAGGGCTCCGCGCTGTCCCTGGAGTACGCGGCGCTGGACTTCCAGAACGACTACAAGCCCGAGAAGTGGACGCCGGTCGACTCGGTGGCCTGGCTCAAGGCGATGGCCTGGGACCTGCGCGGCAACATGCAGGAAGAGATCGACCGGTCCCTGATGACCAGCCGCTTCAGCCCGGCGCAGATCAATCAGCTGTACCCGGCGTACCCGTACAAGCGGAACAAGCCGATCGTCGAAGGCGGTTCGGTCGATCCCGCCACCAAGCAGTTCAAGCCCGGCGCGGCGGCCAACGCCGCCCCCGCGGGCGCCGCGGGGGCCCTGGCCGGCTACCAGTCGCAGCTGTCCTCGCTGTCCAAGACGCTCGACAAGGTGCCCGCGCTGCTCGGCCCCAACGGCAACGGCATCGGCTCCAACTCCTGGGTCGTCTCCGGTGCCCACACCACCACCGGCAAGCCGCTGCTCGCCAACGACCCGCACCTGGCACCGCAGATGCCCTCCCTCTGGTACCAGATGGGCCTGCACTGCCGCACCACGAGTCCCAAGTGCAACTACGATGTCTCCGGCTTCACCTTCTCCGGTATGCCGGGCGTCGTCATCGGCCACAACCAGGACGTCTCCTGGGGCATGACCAACCTCGGCGCGGACGTCACCGATCTGTACCTGGAGAAGGTCAACGCCGACGGCTACCTCTACGACAACCGGCAGCAGCCCTTCGTGACCCGCAAGGAGACCATCAAGGTCGCCGGCGGTGCGAGCCGCGAGATCACCGTGCGCTCCACCAAGAACAACGGGCCGATCGTCTCCGACCGCGACAGCGAGCTGGCCGGTGTCGGCAAGGACGCCCCGGTGGGCAACGCCGCACCGGACCGCGGCGACGGCTATGCCGTCTCCCTGCGCTGGACCGCGCTGAACCCCGGCAAGTCCATGGACGCCGTCTTCGAACTCAACCGCGCCAAGAACTGGACCGACTTCCGCAAGGCCGCCGGGCACTTCGAGGTCCCGTCCCAGAACCTGATCTACGCCGACACCAAGGGCAACATCGGCTACCAGGCCCCGGGGCAGATCCCGGTCCGCGGCAAGGGTGACGGCGGTTTCGACGGCACCTACCCGGCGCCCGGCTGGGACCCGAAGTACCAGTGGACCGGCTACATCCCGCAGAAGTCCCTGCCGTACGAGTACAACCCCAAGCGCGGCTACATCGTCACCGCCAACCAGGCCGTCACCGACGAGAAGTACCCCTACCTCCTCACCAAGGACTGGGGCTACGGCTCCCGCAGCCAGCGGATCAACGACCTGATCCAGTCGAAGATCAAGGACGGCGGCAAGGTCTCCACCGACGACATGCAGGCCTTCCAGAAGGACAACAGCAGCGAGATCGCCCGGCTGCTGACGCCCTACCTGACGAAGATCGACATCAAGGACAAGTACGTCCGCGACGCCCAGCAGCTGCTGGAGGGCTGGGACTTCACCCAGGAGCCCGACTCCGCCGCGGCCGCCTACTTCAACGCCGTCTGGCGCAACACCCTCAAGCTCGCCTTCGGCAACAAGATGCCCAAGGAGCTGCGCCCCGAAGGGCAGTGCCTGACCGTCCGCCCGGCCGACGAGACCGGCCCCGCCGACGAGAACGACAAGTACGTCCGCGAATGCGGCGAGCGGGCCGGCGACACCGCCCAGCCCGACGGCGGCGACCGCTGGTACGAGGTCGTCCGGGGCATCCTCGACGACCCCAACAACGCCTGGTGGAAGACCGAGGACCGGCCCGGCCGCCCCGGTGACAAGAACCGCGACCAGCTCCTCGCGCACGCCATGGCGGACGCGCGCTACGAGCTGACCTCCAAGCTGGGCAAGAACATCGACAACTGGAGCTGGGGCCGGCTCCACCAGATGTTCCTGAAGAACCAGACCCTGGGCACCGACGGCCCCGGCATGCTGCAGGGCCTGTTCAACCGCGGTCCCTGGAACGTCGGCGGCGGCGAGGCCGCGGTCGACGCCACCGGCTGGAACGCCGCCGGCGGCTACCAGGTCACCTGGGTCCCGTCGATGCGGATGGTGGTCAACCTCGCCGACCTCGACAAGTCCCGCTGGATCAACCTCACCGGCGCCTCCGGGCACGCCTACGACGCCCACTACTACGACCAGACCGACAAGTGGGCCAAGGGCGAACTGCTGCCCTGGGCGTACAGCGAGGACGCCGTCAAGAAGGCGGGCAAGGACACGCTGACGCTGTCGCCGTAGGGGCGGGCGGCGCGCGCCGCCGCTGATCTCCGCACCGTAGGGGCGGGCCGGAACTCCGGTCCGCCCCTACGGCTTGCGGGCCCCCGGGACCGCTTCAGTCCTCCGTACGGGCCCCCGGCGCCGCGAACCGGTGCACCCCCGACGGGGTCACCGCGGCGTGTACATGCCGGTCGTGTGGCTCGGCCGGCACCTCGGCCAGCACCTCCGCGTCGTAGAGCAGCACCACCAGCGACGCCCGCGCACCGGCCCGCTCCAGCCGCGCCAGCACCCGGTCGTAGGAGCCGCCGCCGCGCCCCAGCCGCAGCCCCGTGCGGTCCACCGCGAGCCCCGGCAGCAGCACCACGTCCGCCTCGGTGACGGCCTCGGGGCCCAGCCGCGGCCCGGCCGGCTCCAGCAGCCCGCGGCCCGCCCGGACGAGCCGCTCGGCGCCCTCGTAGTCCGCCCAGTCCAGATCGTTGTCCGCCAGCAGGACCGGCAGCAGCACCCGCACCCCGGCCGCCCGCAACCGGTCCAGCAGAGCGCGGGTGGAGGGCTCGCCGCCGATGGAGACGTACGCGGCGACGGTGCGCGGGGAGCCGGTGGGGGCCAACTCGGCCAGCTCCAGTGTGTGCCGGGCCAGCCCCTCGCCCGTCGACGCAAGGACATCCGGCGGCAATGCACTCCTCACCTCCAGGAGGTCCCGCCGCAACCTGCGCTTTCTACCGTGATCGACGCTCACTGTGTGCCCTTGCTCCCGCTCTTGTGGCTTTTCGCCGGACCCTCATCATCATTCCGATAGGGCCGGTTATGGTGTCGCGCATGACCCCATCGCACACGCGGATCAGCAAGGCTGTCATCCCCGCAGCCGGCCTCGGCACCCGGTTTCTCCCCGCCACGAAGGCCACGCCCAAGGAGATGCTCCCGGTCGTCGACAAGCCCGCCATCCAGTACGTGGTGGAGGAGGCGGCCGCCGCCGGACTCTCCGACGTCCTGATGGTGACCGGCCGCAACAAGCGCCCCCTCGAAGACCACTTCGACCGCAACTACGAGCTCGAAGAGGCCCTGCACCGCAAGGGCGACGAGTCCCGCCTCGCCAAGGTGCAGGAGTCCAGCGACCTGGCGACCATGCACTACGTACGCCAGGGCGACCCCAGGGGCCTGGGCCACGCGGTGCTGTGCGCCGCGCCACACGTCGGCGACCAGCCCTTCGCCGTCCTCCTCGGCGACGACCTCATCGACCCCCGCGACCCGCTGCTGGCGCGCATGGTCGAGATACAGGCGCAGTACGGAGGCTCGGTCATCGCCCTCATGGAGGTCGACCCGGCCCAGATCCACCTCTACGGCTGCGCGGCCGCCACCCCCACCGGCGACGACGACGTGGTGAGCGTCTCCGACCTGGTCGAGAAGCCCGATCCGGCCGAGGCCCCCAGCAACCTCGCCATCATCGGCCGTTACGTCCTCGACCCGGCCGTCTTCGAGGTGCTGCGCAAGACCGCCCCGGGCCGCGGTGGTGAGATCCAGCTCACCGACGCCCTCCAGGCGCTGGCCGCCGACCCCGCCCTCGGCGGCCCGGTGCACGGCGTGGTCTTCAAGGGCCGCCGCTATGACACCGGTGACCGCGGCGACTATCTGCGTGCCATTGTCCGACTCGCATGCGAACGTGAAGACCTCGGCCCGGACTTCCGGTCCTGGCTTCGCAGTTACGTGACCGAGGAGATGTAAAACGTTGAACGGCAGCACCGACCAGACCCGCCACCAGGACCGCGTCTGGTCGGTGGCCGAGCATCTCGACGACGTCCTGTCGAAGATCGCCCCGCTCGACCCGATCGAGCTGCAACTCCTCGACGCCCAGGGCTGCGTCCTGGTCGAGGACATCACGGTCCCGGTCGCCCTGCCGCCGTTCGACAACAGCTCCATGGACGGCTATGCCGTCCGCGCCGCCGACACCACGGCCGCCACCCAGGACGCACCGGTCTCCCTCACCGTCATCGGGGACATCGCGGCCGGCCCCGGCGAGCTGCCGGCCGTCGGCCCGGGCCAGGCCGCCCGCATCATGACCGGCGCCCCGGTGCCGCCCGGCGCCGATGCCGTCGTCCCCGTCGAGTGGACCGACGGCGGAGCGGGCGAGGGCCCGGCCGCCGCGATGCGCGCCCACAGCGCCGCCCCGCAGGACGCCGGCGGCGAGGTCCGCGTCCACCGCCCGGCTGCCGCCGGCGCCCATATCCGCACCCGCGGCAGCGATGTCACCGAAGGCGAGCCGGCCCTGGCGGCGGGCACGGTCCTGGGCCCCTCCCAGATCGGCCTGCTCGCCGCCCTCGGCCGCGGCACGGTCCGGGTACGGCCCCGCCCCCGCGTCGTGGTGCTGTCGACCGGCAGCGAACTCGTCCAGCCCGGCGAGGCGTTGGGCCCCGGCCAGATCCATGACTCCAACAGCTTCCAGCTCACCGCCGCCGCCCGCGCCGCCGGCGCCCTCGCCTACCGCGTCGGCGCCGTCGCCGACGACGCCGAGACCCTCCGCTCCACTCTTGAGGACCAGCTCATCCGGGCCGACCTCCTCGTCACCAGCGGCGGCGTCAGCGTCGGCGCCTACGACGTGGTCAAGGAGACCCTGACCGCCCTGTCCGCGGAGGAGGGGACGGTCGAGTTCCGCAAACTTGCGATGCAGCCCGGCAAGCCTCAGGGCTTCGGCCTCATCGGCCCGGACCGCATCCCGCTCCTGGCCCTGCCCGGCAATCCGGTCAGCTCCTACGTCTCCTTCGAGCTGTTCGTACGCCCCGCCCTCCGCACCCTCATGGGCCTGCCCGACGTCCACCGCCCCACCCTCCGCGCCCGGATCACCGACGCCATCGCCTCCTCGCCCCAGGGACGCCGCCAGTTCCTGCGCGGCTCCCACGACGCCGACGCCGGCACGGTCACCCCCGTCGGCGGCGCCGGCTCCCACCTGATCAAGGCCATGGCGCACGCCAATGCGCTGATCGTCGTCCCCGAGGAGGCCACCGAGGTCACCGCGGACAGCGAGGTGGACGTCGTCCTGCTCGGCTGAGCCGCTTCCGCCAGGGGTACGGTGTCGTCCCACAGGCGGCAGTTTTGACCGGGAGAACGATGAGCAGCGGCCAGCACCACCTCACCCATCTCGACGCGGCGGGCGCGGCGCGGATGGTGGACGTCTCCGCCAAGGACGTCACCGCCCGCACCGCCCGAGCCCGTGGCCGGGTCCTGGTATCGCCGCAGGTCATCGAGCTGCTGCGGGGCGAGGGCATGCCCAAGGGCGATGCCCTGGCCACCGCCCGGATCGCCGGCATCATGGGCGCCAAGCGCACCCCCGACCTGATCCCGCTCTGCCACCCGCTGGCCGTCTCCGGCGTGAAACTCGACCTCTCCGTCGCCGACGACGCCGTCGAGATCACCGCCACCGTCAAGACCACCGACCGCACCGGCGTCGAAATGGAGGCGCTGACCGCGGTCTCCGTCGCCGCCCTCACCGTCGTCGACATGGTCAAGGCCGTCGACAAGGCCGCCGTCATCTCCGACATCCGCGTCGAGGAGAAGACCGGCGGCAAGTCCGGTGACTGGAGCCGGTCATGACGCCGGCCCGCGCCCTGGTCGTCACCGCCTCCAACCGCGCCGCGGCCGGCGTCTACGCCGACAAGGGCGGCCCGCTGCTCGCCGAGGGCCTGACCGCCATGGGCTTCGAGGTCGAGGGCCCGCAGGTGGTCCCCGACGGCGACCCGGTGGAAGCCGCCCTGCGGACCGCCGTCGCCTCGGCCCGTTACGCCGTCATCCTCACCACCGGCGGTACGGGCCTGTCGCCCACCGACCGCACCCCCGAGGCCACCCGCCGCGTCCTGGACCACGAGGTGCCCGGCATTCCCGAGGCGATCCGCGCGGCCGGCCGGGCGAAGGTCCCCACCGCCGCCCTCTCCCGCGGGCTCGCGGGCGTCGCCGGGACGACCCTGATCGTCAATCTGCCCGGCTCCACCGGCGGCGTCCGCGACGGCCTCGCCGTCCTCGCGGAGCTGCTGCCGCATGCCGTCGACCAGATCCGCGGCGGCGACCACCCCAGACCGTCCGGGAGCCCGAGCTGAACGCGTCCTGGCCCGTGGTCCTCACGGAGGGAGAGGTCACCCTCCGCCCGATAAAGATGCGCGACCAAGGGGCCTGGCGCGAGGTCAACCGCCGCAACCGCGACTGGCTGCGCCCCTGGGAAGCGACCATCCCGCCGCCTCCGCCCGGCCTCGTCCCGCCGCACCGCCCCACCTACCGCCAGATGGTCCGCCATCTCCGCGCCGAGGCGCACGCCGGCCGGATGCTGCCGTTCGTCGTCGAGTACCGCGGGCAGCTCGCCGGACAACTCACGGTCGCCGGAATCACCTGGGGCTCCATGTGCTCCGGCCATATCGGCTACTGGGTCGACAAGGGAGTCGCCGGCCGTGGCGTCATGCCGACCGCCGTGGCGCTCGCCGTCGACCACTGTTTCCGCGCCGTGGGACTGCACCGCATCGAGGTCTGCATTCGGCCCGAGAACACCCCCAGCCGGCGGGTGGTCGAAAAACTCGGATTTCGCGAAGAGGGCATCCGCCCGCGCTATCTGCACATCGACGGCGCCTGGCGCGACCACGCGGTATACGCCCTCACCGCGGAAGAGGTGCCCGAGGGTCTGGTCAACCGCTGGCGGCGGGAGAAGCCCGGTGCCCCCGGGATGCCTCACAAATAAAATAAATGTTCGAAAAAATTCCGCGGCCGAGCCGATAGGCGACGGCGCCGATCTCTACGATCACAAAAAAGTTCGAGATATCAGCCAGATCGTGCGACACACCGGCTCAATTGGCGGATGGCCCCCTGCAAACCCCTCTACCGTGTGAGTCGTGAGAAGCAGCGGCCTCATCTACGCAGTCATCGTCGGGGCCTGGGCTGCCTATTTGGTGCCGATGTGGCTCCGTAGGCAGGACGAGCTCAACGAGGCCCGCCCGACCGAGCGCTTCAGCACCGCCATCCGGCTGCTGTCCGGGCGCGCGGCCATGCAGCGCCGCTACGACAAAGAGCGTGGGGAGTACCCCGCCGACGATGCGGGCGACGAACTGGACCCGGACGCTCCGGCCGACGAGGCCGCCGCCCGGTCCTTCGGCGACCCCGCCGCGGCGGACGCGCCCGAGGCCCCCCGCAGCCGCGTGCAGACGGCCCCGCCGCGCCCCTCCGCCGCCGAGCGGACCAAGCGCGCCAAGGTCCTCGCCCGCCGCCGGCGCACCACCACCATCCTCTTCCTCGCCTTCACCGTCGGCGCCGTCGTCGCCGCGGTCGGCGGCACGCCCTTCCTCTGGGCCCCCGCCCTCCCCGCCCTGCTCCTGACCGCCTACATCGTCTATCTGCGCGCCCAGGAACGCCGCCGCTTCACCTTCACCATGGACCAGCGCAAGGCGGAGGCGGCAGCGCAGCGGCTGCGGGAGGGCCGCCGACGCCCTCACCAGGCGGCCGACCAGCCGCCCGCCGACGACCACCCGGCCGACGCCCGCGCTGACGCCCCGGACGACACCCCGGAACCGCCCCGGCCCGCCACCCCCGTCCACACCGCCGGCCGCCGCGCCCTGGTGGAGGAGACCGACCACGCCGAGTGGGTCGACCAGCAGCGCGAGCGCGAGCGCCCGCGCCCCGCGGCCGGCAGCTGGGAGCCCGTCCCGGTCCCCCTCCCCACCTACGTCACCG
>NZ_SDIF01000014.1 GCF_004122735.1 Streptomyces sioyaensis
GTGCGGGAACGCGGCTCGGGTAGGGGGCTGGAGCGCGGCTCGGGTGGCGGGCGGAGGCCTTCGGAGGGCAGAGCCCGGTGCCGTGGCGGGACGGGGGCAGCGGGCCGGCCCGAGGGCAGGTCCGGTCCGGTTTGGGAGGCCGTAGACCCTGCTGGTAGCCTGGTCCACTGCGCTTCGTGCCCTCTTTCGTACGGGGCGCAACTCGAAACTCCAACGAACCTGAAAAGGCTCTTTCGTGGCGAACATCAAGTCCCAGATGAAGCGGATCAAGACCAACGAGAAGGCTCGTCAGCGCAACAAGGCTGTCAAGTCCACTCTGAAGACCGCGATCCGTCGCACCCGCGAGGCCGTGGAGGCCGGTGACCTGCAGAAGGCCGCCACCGCCCAGGCCGAGGCTGCCAAGAAGCTCGACAAGGCCGTCAGCAAGGGTGTCATCCACAAGAACGCCGCCGCCAACAAGAAGTCGGCGCTGGCGAAGAAGGTCGCGACCCTCAAGGGCTGACCTCCCCCCGGACGAAGCTCACCGGCCTGACCAGGCCTGGATCTTCATCCACCCGCAGCATCTGCAGTACCCCTGCCGACAGGGACCCAGCGGCCCCTCTCTCCGCTCCCTGACCGGTGCACCACCGCGCCGCACACGGCCTGCGTTCGCCACGCGGGTGCGGCGCACCCGGCTCGCCCGGCGTCCACCGCCGACGAAGCCACTTTCGCTTGAGACGAAGGCCCCGCCTCCCCCTTCCCCAGGGATGAGGCGGGGCTTTTGTCGTGGGGTGAGGGGTGTGGGAACCGGATGGTGGGATCCGGGTGGTGGGAGCCGGGGGTGGGGGTTGCATTTCGGGGTTGCGTTACGGGGTGTGCTGGGGGGCGGTGTTGCGAGACTGCATTGAGGGCCTTTGCCATGAGGGAAATTCTGTGCGGGATTTGTCGCGGCAGATTCCCGATACCAGGGTTTCCTGCGTGGGCATGTGTGCGGGAGGTTCGTATGAGGGCCATGAGGTAAGGGATCTGCCGTGGGGTTTCCGTTATTACGGCGCTCGCGCATCCGGGATATGGGGTATCGGACGAATTCGGCCCGTCCGAGGCATGCGGGTATCCGGGTATCGATGCATCCGGTGCGTCCGAGGTATGCGGGTGTCCGGGTATCCGATGCATCCGGCGCGTCCAGCCTGTCCGAGGTATCCGGGCGGCGGTGGTGGCGTGGGGTTGCGGGCGGAGATGGGGCGGCCGGTATTCGTCGGCTCGGCGGCCGTCGGAAAAATCTGCTTCGCAGAGTCGGTTCTGTTTTCGGTGATGTCCGCTAATCTTCGGCCATGTCCATATCGGGGGAACAAAACAATCCATACTCCCAGCCACCGCCCCATCCCTACGGTCAGGTGCCCGCGCCACAGAATCCGGTGCCCCCGCCGCAGAATCCGTACGCACAACAGCCCGCGCCACAAGGGCAGGGCGGCGGATACGGCTATCCGGCAGCCGGCATACCCTCCCCTCCTCCGGGGCCACCTGGCACACCCGTCGGGCCACTCGGCACATCCGTAGGGGCGCCCGGCGCTCCTGAAAGTGCGGGCCGCGCCAAGACCAGCTGGCTCTGGGCGATCGGCGGCGCTGTCGCCGCCTCCGCGATCTGGGCCTCCGTGCTGTTCGCCACCGGCAGCTTCTCCGACGAGCCCCGCCCCGACCTGGCGGGGTACGGCTATCGCGGCGATCTGTGTGCGGACACCTCGCTGGCCCCGTTCGAGAACGCCCACTTCAAGACCAAGGCGAGCACGTCCTCCAAGGACGCCAACCCGCAGCACAGCGGCGCCCAGCTGAACACCATGGACACCATGTCGTGCAACGTCTCGCTGGAACCGGAGAATGCCAGCAGCTCCGACTACTCCTCGACCTGGATGTACAACACCGTCACGCTGCACAAGAAGACCGACCCGGCACCTGAGTTCGCCGACGGCTACCTCTCGTACGAGAAGCAGGAGACCTCGACCCGCTACACGGTCGAGAACGTGCCGGGCATCGGTGACGAGGCCTACCTCGTGACCCGGAAGGACGACGGCAGCTCAAGCAACAGCTCGTATGTGATCCTCGCCGTCCGGGACGGCTGGGTGACGTTCCAGTCGACGTGGTCGAGTTATGCGTCGAGCAGCAGCACGGCCAGGCAGCCGACCTCCACCGAGGTGGCGACGATGCTGAAGACCAGCGCGACGGAGACGCTCAAGCGGCTGCAGAACACGCGGTCGCGGTAAGCAGTCGCCATAAGCGGTAAGCAGTCGCGGGGAGGATCGCCGGAAGGATCACCGGTAGGGGGCGCGAGAACGCGAGAAGGGGCCCGGCGGGCCGGCGGCGGCACGCGACGGCCCGCCGCGGCCCTCGGCTCGTCGCGGCCCCTCAGCTCGTCGGGTGCCGCCCCTGCCGCGCCCCCTGCCGTCCGTGGCGCCCGTACGCCCGGCCCACGGTGCGTGGCCGTACCTCCGCCGCAACGCGCCGCGCGCCACCGCTTCTTCAGCGTGAACGGGCCGCCCGGGCGATCACCACGACGGCCTTCTCCAGGGCGTACGCCGGATCGTCCCCGCCGCCCTTGACGCCCGCATCGGCCGCCGCCACCGCGCGCAGCGCCGTGGCCACGCCGTCCGCCGACCAGCCGCGCATCTGCTGGCGCACCCGGTCGATCTTCCAGGGCGGCATGCCCAGTTCGCGGGCGAGGTCGCCGGGGCGAGCGCCGCGCGGGGCGGAGGCCAGCTTGCCGATGGCGCGGACGCCCTGAGCGAGCGCGCTGGTGATCATGACGGGGGCGACGCCGGTGGAGATCGCCCAGCGCAGTGCCTCCAGCGCCTCGGCGGCCCGGCCCTCGACGGCACGGTCCGCGACGGTGAAGCTCGACGCCTCGGCCCGGCCCGTGTAGTAGCGCGCGACGACGGCCTCGTCGATCATGCCCTCGATATCGGCGACCAGCTGCGAACAGGCCGACGCCAGCTCCCGGAGATCGCTGCCGATCGCCTCGACCAGTGACTGGCAGGCCTCGGGCGTCGCCGAACGTCCGACCGCGCGGAACTCGCCCCGGACGAAGGCCAGCCGGTCGGCCGGCTTGGTCATCTTGGGGCAGGCGATCTCCCGCGCGCCGGCCTTACGGGCGGCGTCCAGCAGGCCCTTTCCCTTGGCGCCGCCGGCATGCAGCAGCACCAGGGTGATCTCCTCGGCGGGCGCGCCGAGATACGCCTTGACGTCCTTGATCGTGTCCGCGGACAGATCCTGGGCGGCTCGCACCACAACGACCTTGCGCTCGGCGAACAGGGAGGGGCTGGTCAGCTCGGCGAGGGTGCCGGGCTGCAGCTGGTCGGGGGTGAGGTCGCGCACATCGGTGTCCGCGTCGGCCGCCCGGGCAGCCACCACCACCTGCTGCACGGCGCGGTCGAGCAGCAGGTCTTCCTGGCCCACCGCGATCGTGACGGGGGCGAGCGGGTCGTCGTGAGCTGTCTTCCTGGCCATCGCGGTCCAGCATCCCACGCCCCACTGACAACCGGCCTCGGACCGCCCTCCCCCTGCCGGTTCGGACCGCCCTCCCCTGTCGGACAATGGCCAGGTGAACGATGCTTCCCCACACCCACGACACGTACGGCACGTGCTGGTACTGCCCGACCGCGACGCAGCGGAGGAGGTGTCCGAAGCCCTCACGGAGCGCTTCGGTCTCGCCGAGGAGCCGCAGCTCGTACGGGACGCCCTGGCCGGTGAGGACGACGCCGAGGACGCGCAGTGGCTGGTGGTGGTCGAAGACCCGGACGCCGTCCACGACCCGGCGCAGCTGCACGACCTCGCGGCGGAGCACGAGGGCTGGCGCGAGGCCGAGTGACCTCCGGAGCCGGGTATCCGGAGCCGGAGCCGGGTGTGGGGCGGCGGAGCCGGGTGTGCGGCGGCTGGCGGGGTGCCCAGTAGCGCGTGACGTCGCCCGGTGTCGAGCCTCAGGCCTCGGTGCCGGGCCCGGACGCCCCCGCCCCACCGACCACCGGCTCTCGCTCCATCACGATCCCGAAGTACTCGCGGTAGGCGGCGAGGACCTCGCCCGCACCCACCTCGCGCTCCTCGCGTATGCCGTCCGCCCCGGTGAACACGAGCGTACGACCGGAGAGGGTGACCCGCCCGGTCTCCGTCAGCCGGGAGCACACCAGGGACTGGGTGAAGTGCGACCGGGGCGAGGTCCGGTTCCACCAGCAGCCCACCTCGAAGTCCGCCAAGGCACGCGGGCGTTGCTCGATGCGGTACTGCGGGGAGCCGTCCCTGAGCACATCGAGATCCCCCTCCGCCGTCTCCTCGATCCGGAACACCCCGCCCGGGTCACTCTGCTCGGCACGGCTGTCCCAGCGGAGCGGGAAGTGGCTGTGCCGGCCGAAGCCGACGTCAGCGAGCCACGGCCCGTCCGGCGTCGAGACGCGCAGGACGAGGTGGTCATACGGGATCCCGGGCCCCTCGGGGCCGAACACGCGGGCGGACAGCATTTCGACCTCGTAGCCGAGTGCCCGCAGCAGCATGGCGAAGGCGCCGTTGAGCTCGTAACAGAAGCCGCCGCGCCGGGCAC
Source organism: Streptomyces sioyaensis (assembly GCF_004122735.1). Classification (GTDB taxonomy): domain Bacteria; phylum Actinomycetota; class Actinomycetes; order Streptomycetales; family Streptomycetaceae; genus Streptomyces; species Streptomyces sioyaensis. Next base: position 4,562 of record NZ_SDIF01000014.1, read on the forward strand.
CGACGATCTTGTCCAGCAGCGGCTGTTCCGCGAGCTCGATCTCCTCGCCGAGGTGGAGGGAGAGGTTCTCGAAGGGGACGGTGCGCAGATGACGGAGGTGCAGCGCACGCAGCGCGTCGGCATCGGGGGAAGCGGGGCGGGCGGCGCCCATCCGGTCGAGGTAGGCATCGGCAGCAGCGGCATCCATCAGGTGTCTGTCCTCTCCGGAGCGGACCAGCGGCGGGCCCGTCCTCTTGCGGCGGACTTCCCTGACTGTCCGAGCCTACGCGGCCGGCCCGGCACCCACCGGCCGGACCGGCACGGGGCCTTCGGGAGCCGGCTGGACCCACGCGGGGTGTGCGGGCATGAGCCGGGCCCGTCCGGGGTGTCCGGACATGAGCCGGGCTCGCGCGGCTTCTCCGGTCCCTGGCTGGGCCGGCACGGCTTCTCCGGCCCGCGGCCGGGCCCGCGCGGGGGCTCCAAGCAGAAGCCGGACCCGCGAGGCCAGCCCGGTCCCCGGCCGGGCCCGCGCGGGGGCTCCGGCCCGTGGCCTGCGGCGCCAGGGTTCGATGGCCGCTCACCGTCGTGGACAGCCTGGCCGTGGTGCCCAGGATCGCCAGGGACCCGTCGGTGTCCGTACGCAGCACCCGTACGCCCTGGGCGCGCAACGCCGTGAGGGTGCCGACGGCCGGATGGCCGTACGGATTGCCGGCACCGCAGGAGATCAGTGCCAGACGGGGTGCCAACCGGCGTATCAGCAGCGGGTCCTGATGGGCGGAGCCATGGTGCGCCACCTTCAGGACATCGACCGCTCCCAGCTCCGGATGAGCCGCCCACAGCGCTCGTTGTGCAGGTGGTTCGAGGTCGCCGAGGAGCAGGATGGTCAGCCCTCGCGTATGGACGAGCAGGGTGACGCTGGCGTCGTTCGGGCCGTCGAGGGCTGCGGAACCGTTGCGGCCGTCGAGGCCGGCCGTCTGTCTGTCGGGGGCAGCCGGGCCGCCTGGGCCGGGGAGGTCAGGGGGAACGGGTGGCCACAGGACCTCCCAGCTGAGCGGCCCAAGGTGACGCCGCTCCCCCGCTGCCGCGCGGACGATCGGGACCCCGGCCGCGGCAGCCGTGGTGCGCACGAACTGCGCCTGGCCGGGCGGATCTTCCAGAGTCGTGGTCTCGATCGCGCCGACCGAGCGGCCGCGGAGCGCCCCCGGGAGCCCGTCCACATGGTCTGCGTGAAAGTGCGTCAGGACGAGCAGCGGGATGCGGCGGACGCCCAGGTCCGTGAGACAGCGGTCGATGGCACGGGGCTCCGGTCCGGTGTCCACCACCAGCGCCGTACCGTCCCCGGCAGCCAGCACGAGGCCGTCGCCCTGCCCCACGTCGCAGACCACCGCTCGCCAGCCGGGCGGCGGCCAGCCGGTGATGATGCGGGTGAACGGAGCCGGACGGCAGACCGCCAGGAGCACCGCCAGCGCACACACCGCGCAGAGCCAGGGACGGCGCAGCAACCGGCGGCCCACCGGGACCAGGACCACCAGCACGACCGCCAGCATCAGCCCACCGGCCCAGCCACCCGGCCACTCGAACTCCGCTCCCGGCAACGCCGCGCCCGCACGGGCCACCCCGGCGATCCACCCGGCGGGCCAGCCCGCGCACCACGCCAGCGCCCGGGCGACCGGCAACGCGACGGGGGCGGCAGCGAGCGCGGCGAAACCCAGCACCGTCGCAGGGCCCACGGCGAGTTCGGCCAGCAGATTGCAGGGCACGGCCACCAGCCCCACACGGGCCGCCAGCACGGCGACAACGGGTGCGCAGACCGCCTGGGCGGCGGCCGCTGCGGCGATCACCTCGGCGCCCCGGGGCGGCACCCGGCGCCGTTGCAGTGCGATGCTCCAGCGCGGTGCGAGCAGCAAGAGCGCGCCGGTCGCCAGAACGGACAGCAGAAAGCCGTAGCTGCGGGCGAGCCACGGGTCGTACAGCACCAGCAGCAGGACCGCGGCTGCGAGCGCGGGCAGGAGTGAGCGACGGCGGCCGGTGCCGATCGCGAGCAGTGTGATCAGCCCGCAGGCGGCGGCCCGCAGCACGCTCGGATCCGGACGGCACACCACGACGAAGGCCAGGGCGAGCGCGCCTCCGACCACTGCCGTGCCGCGCAACGACAGCCCCAGGCGCGGCGCCAGCCCACGGCGCTCGGCACGCGTCGCGAGGTGGGGCGGCCCGATCAACAGGGCCAGCACAATCGTCAGATTGCTGCCCGAAACGGCGAGCAGATGCGTCAGATCGGTGGCGCGGAAGGCGTCGTCGAGATCCGGCGGCACGCGCGAGGTGTCCCCCACGACGAGCCCCGGCAACAGCGCACGGGCATCGGGGCGCAGCCCGTCGCTGGCCTCGCGCAAGCCCTCCCGCAGGCTTCCCGCCAGCCGCCCCAGGACAGTCGGCGCACCGACCTTGACCGGCGGAGCATCAGCGGTCACCCGCAGCACGGCCGCAACCTGATCGGCCGGGGACAGCGGCGGCGCGGCGCGTGCCACCACCCGGATACGGGCCGAGGGCAGCAGCCCACGCCATGCCGACCACAGGCCCTCCCGGGCGGCGTCGCGGTGTGCCGGGCCCGGCTCGCGCGGGGTGGCGTCCGAGCCCGGTGGGGTGGTTTCCGAGCCCGCCGGCCTGGCGTCCGCGGCCCTCGCAGTGGCGGTCGAGTCCGGTGGGGTGACGTCCGTAGTCCTCGAAGTGACGGAATCCCGCGCGGCACTGTGGCGCTCCGCCCGGTCCGGCCCGCCGCCACCGCCACCCCCGCCGTCCCCTCCGCGCTGCTGTACGAGAACCAGGGCCGGCGTGCGGACCGCGGTGACCTTGCCGTTCGGCGCCGTGACGCGCACGGCCTCGGCCGTGAACACCAGTACCGGGGGCGTCCGTTGGGATCCCCGCACCTTGGGGCGGGTCGGCCGAGGGTCGCCGGTCACCTCCAGCTCGACCGTGACCTGCGCAAACTGCTCCGCCAGGGCCGGCAGCGGCCCGCGCCGCACATCCGATGCGTGCAACGCCGCGGATGCGGCCCCCGCCCCGGCGCACAACAGCACCGCCGCCAGGGCGACCAGCGTCCCCGCCGGTCGAACGCCGCAAGAGCGGGCACGGGGCACCGTCGTTCCTCGCCCGTCGTTGTCGGCCCGCGGCGTCACGCCGTCCCCCTCGGCCGCCCCCGGGCCACGCCCCGCCCCGTACCGCACCACGGCCACCCACCACACGCACACCGCGAGCAGCACGGCCGCGGCCACAGCCACCGCCACTCCCCCGCCGGGAACGCCCAGGCTGATCGCCGCAGCCGCCCAGGCCGCCAGCGCGGGCGCGACCAGCCGCAGATCGACCGGGCCGTCTTGATGCGGGTCCGAGGAACCGTGCCGCGATACGGCCCGGGCGTGCACGGTGGCGCGCGAACCGGTCATGGCTCCACCAAGGGGCGCAGATCGGCGAATCGGCGATCACCGATGCCGGTCACCTGGCGGAGCTGTTCCACCGACGTGAATCCACCGTGCTGGGTGCGGAATTCGATGATGTGGCGGGCCAGCACGGGTCCCACTCCGGGGAGGGAGTCGAGCTGCTGCTCGGTCGCCGAGCCCAGACTGACCGGACCGCCTGGACCGCCTCCGGCACTCGGTAACCCACTTCCCGAGCCGCCGGCCCCCGCGCCAGTGGGACCGGACCCGCCACCGGCGCCAGCACCAGCCCCGCCACCAGGTGCACCCACCACGATCTGCTCGCCATCGGTCAGCCGACGGGCCCGGTTGAGCCCACGGATGCTCGCCCCGCGCAGCACTCCGCCCGCGGCCTGCAGCGCGTCCATCACCCGCGCCCCCGGCGGCATCCGGTGAACTCCGGGATGCCGCACCTTGCCCGTCACATCGACGACCAGCTGCCGGCCCGCCTCCCCCGGCGGACCATTCGCCACCGCGGCGGCAGACGAGGACGGCAGCGACGACGAGCGCGAGGCGGGGCCGGGTGCGCCCGCGGACCGGTCGGCCGCCGGGGCCCGGACCGGCTCGGGGCGTCCGGTCCAGAAGTGCTGCACGGCGAATCCCACGGCCACCACCAGCACAAGGACCAGGGCGGCGAGCGCCTTCGGGTCGGCGCCGCACCGTAACTGCACCCAGAGCGGGAGCCGTTCGCGCACGGCAAGCCACAGCCGCTCACGGCGGCGGGCGTCCGGCGGACCGTGCTCCGGAGGCGGAGGTCCGGCCCCGGAGCCCACCCCCGTATTGCCGAAGATCGCCGCAGCCCGAGCCCGCACCCGCTCGCGTTCCCCCTCACGCCCCTGCGCCGCACCCGATGGCCTCGAAGCGCCGGAGCCCTCCGGAAGAACCGCCGCAGGGAACGAAGCCGAAGAGCCCGAGGAAGCCAACGAGACTGACGAGGACGAACGTGCCGACGAAGACGAATCCGCAGGCCACATGGAGTGAGACGAGTTCATACCGACCGACGCTAAGCACTCGGCGCGGATCTCGCCGAGCTGCCTCACATCCGGTGGACAGCGCCCCAGTTGTGGACAACTCCGTCACCCACGGGGCACTCCGCCGCACCTCTCAGCGCGGCGACACCACAACCCCCAGCAGCCCCGGCCCCGTATGCGCGCCGATCACCGCGCCGACCTCGCTCACATGCAGCTCGTGGAGCCCGGGCACCCGCTCCCGCAGCCGCTGGGCCAGCGCGTCCGCGCGCTCCGCCGCGGCGAGATGGTGCACCGCGATATCGACCTGGCCCTCGCCCGCCCGCTCCGCGGCGATCTCCTCCAGCCGGGCGATGGCCTTGGAGGCCGTACGGACCTTCTCCAGCAGTTCGATCCGCCCGTCGGCCAGTTGAAGGAGCGGTTTGACGGCAAGTGCGGAGCCGAGCAGCGCCTGGGTCGCGCCGATCCGGCCGCCGCGGCGCAGATAGTCGAGGGTGTCGACGTAGAAGTATGCGGAGGTGCCGGCGGCGCGCTTCTCCGCGGCGGCCACCGCGTCGTCCGCGTCCCCGCCGGCCTCGGCCGTCTCCGCGGCGGCGAGGGCGCAGAAGCCCAGGGCCATCGCGACCATCCCGGTGTCCACGACGTGGACCGGTACCGGCGCCTCCTTCGCCGCGAGCACCGCCGCGTCATAGGTGCCGGAGAACTCGGAGGAGAGGTGGAGCGAGACGATGGCGTCCGCGCCGGCGGCCGCGACCGTGCGGTAGGTCTCCGCGAACATCGTGGGGCTGGGCCGGGAGGTCGTCACCGGCCGGCGCTTCTGGAGCGCCTCCGCGACGGATCTCGCGGAGATCTCGGTGCCCTCTTCCAGGGCCTGGTCCCCCAGGACGACGGTCAGCGGCACGGCCGTGATGTGGTGGCGTTCGAGAGCCGTCCGCGGCAAGTAGGCCGTGGAATCGGTGACGATCGCGACATGGCGGGACATGAATGGGAGGTTATCCGGGGATCCGGACGGCGCACAGTGCGGGCCCCTCCCCAAGATCTTCCAGGTTTCCCCAAAGCTCTGCCAAGAGCCCGCCCCCGCCCCCTCCCTCCCCCTCCTCGCTCCTCATATGCCTGCCTGGAGCCTCATGTCGTCGTGCCCTCCGTCCGGGGGGCCTTCTGCCACGGGTAGGTCGGCTGGGTGCGGGGGTCCCGGGTGGTGATCGCCGGCGGGTCCTCGGGGGCCGGGCGCCGGGAGTCGCCGTTTCCGGCCGCCGCCGGCCCGCCCCCGGGCCCCTGCGGCCGTCCTTCCGGCCCCGGACGTCCCCGTACGGGTTCCCGCAGCGGGTCCGCGGCGCCGGCCTCCTCGGCCCGGGTCCAGTGCCGCAGCGCTCCTGATTCGACATCGATCTGGTCGCTGAGCGATGCCAGATCGTCGTCCGCGAATTTGCGGGCACGGTCCCGCGCGGCCCAGCGCAGCGATTCCGCGGAGTGCGTGATCCGCTCCGTGCGCTCGCGGAGCTCCGGAAGGCGGGCGGCAATGGTGGCCCGGTCGGGCTCACGTTCGAGCCGCTTGAGGTCGTCGTCGAGCTCATGGCCATGGGCGCTCAGCCGCTCGAAGAGGCCGATCGCCTCGCCGAGGGAGGGATCGTCCGCCGAGCCGGAGTGCAGCACGTCCTGGGTGGCGCGCATGGAGGTGCGCAGCGAGAGCCGCAGCTGGGCGAGCTCCCCGACCACGCCGGGCTGGGCGAGCTGCCGGGCACGCAGACCGGTGTCCTCGACGGTTCTGCGGGCCTGGGCGACCGTACGGTCCACGCCGCGCTTGGCCGCCTGCACAGCCTTGACCGCCACGAACACCCCGGCCACGACGAACAGCACGAAGAGCAGCCCCAGGACGGCGACGACAGCTTCCATGGGCTCTCCCCGGACGTATCGGCGGCGCCGGCCGTGCCCGCGCCCTCTCCCTCCACGGTAAACGGCTCGGGCAGGTCACGGGTTCCTGACGAACCCCCAACCTGCCCGTAGGGGAAACCCCTGTGGTCGCCGCTGCCGGGTGCCCGGAGCGGCCCCGGGCACCCGTCGGCGACTACGCCGGGACGATGTTCACCAGCTTCGGCGCCCGGACGATGACCTTCCGGATGCCCGCGCCGTTCAGCGCCGCCACGACGGCCGGCTCCGCCAGGGCCGTCGCCTCCAGGTCCGCGTCGGAGATCGACGGGGCGACCTCCAGGCGGGCCTTGACCTTGCCCTTGATCTGAACGACGCAGGTCACGGTCTCGTCGACGACGTACGCCGGGTCGGCCACCGGGAAGTCGGCGTGCACCACGGTGTCGGTGTGGCCCAGCTTGCGCCACAGCTCCTCGGCGATGTGCGGCGCCAGCGGGGCGACCAGCAGCACCAGCCGCTCCGCGACCGTGCGCGGGACCGGTCCGCCCGTCTTGGTCAGGTGGTTGTTCAGCTCGGTCACCTTGGCGATGGCGGTGTTGAAGCGCAGGTTCGCCATGTCCTGGGTGACGCCGTCGATCGCCTTGTGCAGGGCACGCAGCGTGGCCTCGTCCGGCTCCGCGTCGACGACGGTGACCTCACCGGTCGCCTCGTCGACGACATTGCGCCACAGGCGCTGGAGCAGGCGGTACTGGCCGACGACGGCCCGGGTGTCCCACGGCCGCGAGACGTCCAGCGGGCCCATCGCCATCTCGTACAGGCGCAGGGTGTCCGCGCCGTACTCGACGCAGATCTCGTCGGGGGTGACGGCGTTCTTCAGGGACTTGCCCATCTTGCCCAGGACGCGGCTGACCTTCTCGCCCTGGTAGTAGTAGCCGCCGTCGCGCTCCTCGACCTCGGCGGCCGGGACGGCGATACCGCGGCTGTCCCGGTAGACGAAGGCCTGGATCATGCCCTGGTTGTACAGCTTGTGGAAGGGCTCCGAAGACGACACATGGCCCAGGTCGTGCAGCACCTTGGACCAGAAGCGGGCGTACAGCAGGTGCAGTACGGCGTGCTCCGCGCCGCCCACGTACAGGTCGACGCCCCCGGCCGGCTGGCCCTCGCGCGGCCCCATCCAATACTGCTCGATGTCCGGGGCGACCAGCGCCTCGGTGTTGTGGGGGTCCGCGTAGCGCATCTCGTACCAGCACGAACCCGCCCAGTTGGGCATGGTGTTGGTCTCGCGGCGGTAGCGCTTGATGCCGTTGCCGTCGCCCAGGTCCAGGTCGACGTGGACCCATTCCTCGTTGCGGGACAGCGGGGTCTCCGGCTGGGTGTCGGCGTCGTCCGGGTCGAAGGTGCGCGGGGAGTAGTCCTCGACCTCCGGCAGCTCCAGCGGCAGCATCGAGGCGGGCAGGGCGTGTGCGACGCCGTCCTCGTCGTAGACGATCGGGAAGGGCTCGCCCCAGTAGCGCTGGCGGCTGAACAGCCAGTCCCGCAGCCGGAAGTTGACCGTGCCCTCGCCGATGCCCCGGTCGGCCAGCCACTCGGTGATCTTCGCCTTGGCCTCGGTCACGCCCAGACCGTCCAGCGAGATGTCCGCGCCGGTCGAGTTGATGATCTTCGCCGCGTACGAGGCGAAGGCGTCGTCCCAGGTCGAGGGGTCGGTGCCGCGGTCGTCCGACGGCTCGACGACGCAGCGCATCGGCAGCTCGAAGGCGCGGGCGAAGGCGAAGTCACGGCTGTCGTGCGCGGGCACGGCCATGATCGCGCCGGTGCCGTAGCCCATCAGGACGTAGTCGGCGATGAAGACCGGGACCTGCTCGCCGCTGGCCGGGTTGGTCGCGAAGGCGCCGGTGAAGACGCCGGTCTTGACCTTGGCCTCGGCCTGCCGCTCGACGTCCGACTTGGCGGCGGCCTGCTTGCGGTAGGCGGCGACGGCGTCGGCCGGGGTGGCGTGCCCGCCGGTCCATACGTCGTGGGTGCCCTCGGGCCAGGCGTCGGGGACGATCGAGCCGTTGCCGTTCCCGGCGCCGGCGACCAGCGGGTGCTCGGGCGCCAGCACCATGTACGTCGCGCCGAACAGGGTGTCCTGGCGGGTGGTGAAGACGGTGATCTTCTCCTCGCCCACGGGGAAGTCGGCCCGGGCGCCCTCGGAGCGGCCGATCCAGTTGCGCTGCTGGAGCTTGATGGCCTCCGGCCAGTCCAGCGCGTCCAGGTCGTTCAGCAGCCGATCGGCGTAGGCGGTGATGCGCATGTTCCACTGGCGCAGCTTGGCCTTGAAGACGGGGTAGTTGCCGCGCTCGGAACGGCCCTCGGCGGTGACCTCCTCATTGGCCAGCACCGTGCCCAGCCCGGGACACCAGTTGACCGGCGCGTCCGAGGCGTACGCCAGGCGGTACTCGCCCAGGATGTTGGCGCGTTCGAGGGGGCTCAGCCCGGCCCACGGCCGGCCGTCGGGGGTCTGCCGGGTGCCGGCCTCGAACTGGGCGACCAGGGTGTCGATCGGGCGGGCGGCGTCCGCCTCCGGGTCGTACCAGGAGTTGAAGATCTCCAGGAAGATCCACTGGGTCCACTTGTAGTACCCCGGGTCGATCGTCTCGACCGAACGGCGCTGGTCGTGGCCCAGGCCCAGGCGGCGCAGCTGGCGCCGCATGTTCACGATGTTGGCCTCGGTGGAGACCCGCGGGTGGGTGCCGGTCTGCACCGCGTACTGCTCGGCGGGCAGCCCGAAGGCGTCGAAGCCCAGGGTGTGCAGCACGTTGTGGCCCGTCATGCGCTGGTGACGGGCGTAGACGTCGGTGGCGATGAACCCCAGGGGGTGGCCGACGTGCAGGCCGGCGCCCGACGGGTAGGGGAACATGTCCATGATGAATCGCTTGGGGCGGGCCACCACCTCGGCATCGCCGGCCAGCTCACCGCTGGGGTTCGGGGCCTCGTAGGTCCCGTGCTCCTCCCAGTAGGCCTGCCAGCGTGCCTCGATGTCGGCGGCCAGCGCGGCCGTATAGCGGTGCGGCGCTGCCACCTCGGCAGCGGTGGTCGTCTCGCTCATCGTCCTCAAAGCTCCATCGATCGTCTCTGCCTGCGGAAACGCGCCAGATCTCCGGCACGCCGGAAACAAAAAGACCCCTCGCACAGGAGGGGACGCCGCGCCGATTCCGACGGGATCTGTGATCCGTCAGGTACTGATCAGCGCGGCCCGCTAAGCAGAAGGCGTACGGCACGCATGGCGTCAGGGTACCGCAGGGCGTACGGGGCCCGCGCCGAGGATGTCCCCAGCGCGGGCCCCGCCCCCGGTACCCCGTACTCCTGCCGCCGTGGCACCGGGGCACGGGCAGTGCGGGGAGGCGGTGCCGCGCCCCCGGCGTCAGGGGCGGTAGGAGCTCACATAGCCGGCGCCCGGCGAGCCCACGCCGGTGACGTCGTCGTAGCCGACGCCCGCGTGCAGGGAGCTGTCCTTGCCCAGGCTGCGCAGCGAGGTCGTGGTGCCCTTGCTGCTGTCGACGCCGTTGACGTAGTCCACACGGACGACGGCCAGGTCACGGCCGGCACCCAGCGGGTGGTCGGTGACGTCGTGGTACGCGGCGGTGCCGTAGCGCTGGTAGATGGCGGGGTTGGCGAAGCCGATGGCGACGCCGTGCCGGGCCTGCTGGGCCAGCGCCTGGACACCGGCGATCACCGGCGCGGCCAGCGAGGTGCCGCCGATGCGGTACTCGTCGTAGCCGAGCTTCCCGTCCGGCAGCGTCTGGGTCTGGCCGACCAGGAAGCCGGTGTTGGGGTCGGCGACCGCGGCGATGTCCGGCACGGTGCGCATCGCGCCGCCGCCGTTCGCCTTCGCGAGCCCGTCCGGGACGACTCCGCGCTGGTAGTAGGGCTGCGCCACGCTCTTGCTGGTGCCGCCGCCGGCGCCGCCGTTGAAGGTGCCGGGGAAGCCGGTCCAGTCGTTGCCGTCCTTGGACAGCAGCGCCTTCTGGGTGCCCCAGCCGGTCTCCCACTGGTACGCGTCGTGCTTGCCGACGGCCAGGGAGGTACCGCCGACCGCGGTCACCCAGGGGGAGTTCGCCGGGCTGTCGACCTGCTTGACGCCGGTCTTGGCGACCTCGTCGCCGTCGTCGCCGGAGGAGAAGTAGAAGCCGATGCCCTGCACCGCGCCCTGCTGGAAGAGCTGGTCGTAGGCGGCCGCCGCGTCCGGGGTCTCGTTCGCCTCCAGGTCGCCCCAGGAGTTGGAGACCATGTCGGCGAGGTGACCGTCGACGACCTTGCCGAGCGAGTCGATCAGGTCGTCGTCCATGCAGGAGGCACCGCCGACGTAGACGATGTCGGCGTCGGGGGCGACCGCGTGGACGGCCTCGACGTCGAGGGTCTCCTCGCCGTACCAGCCGGCCGCGCCGCACTCCTCGATGTGCGAGTAGTCCTTGGGCAGCACCTGGGAGAGCTGGCCGCGGCGGTAACGGGGGTCGCCGTTGCGGGCGGCGTACGTGTCCGCGTCCTGGGCGATGGTCGGCGCGGCGTAGGCGTCGGTGATCGCGACGGTGACGCCCTTGCCGGTCCACTTCTTCGCACCGTAGGCGGCGCGCAGCTGCGTACCGGTGTAGCCCTTGATCGCATACGGCGCCTTGCTCCCGTAGGCGGACGGCAGCTTCTTGTCCGTCTTGGAGCCGTAGTACGAGGAGAACGGGCCGGAGTTGCGGAACACGCCCTCCGGGGGCGGCAGTTCGCTGGAGTGGTGCTTGGCGAGCCGCGGCGCGTTGTCCAGACCGGTGACCGTCAGGACCGCGTCGGCCAGTGCGGCGGGCGCGGAGGCGGTGGTCGACGGCGCGTGGTAAGTGTGGCCGCTCTTGCGGTAATTGTGCAGGTCTGTGGCGAAGGCACGCTCGGCCGCGGCCGCGTCGCCCTTGACCGTCAGATAGCGCTGGGTGGTGCCGGTGACCGCCAGGCCGGACTTTTTCAGCCAGTCGGTCACCTTGGCTATCTGCTCGTGCGTGGCGCCGTAACGGGAGCGGACCTGGGCGGGGCTCAGGTACTTCCCGTACGCGGCGGAGTGCGGGTCGGACACGGCGCGGGCGTAGTCGGCGAGCCCCTTCGCGTCGCGACCGGCCAGGTAGACGCGGGCGGTGACGGCCGCGGACGCGGAGGTGGCGCCCTGGTCGGCCTGCGCGGTGGCCCACAGCGGCTTGGTGCCCTGCAGTGCGTGCCGACCGCCGTCGTGGCCCGCGGCATCGGCGGCCGGCGCGCCGAGCGCGAGCGCGCCGGCGACCAGCGGCAGCGTCGCTGCCCAGGCCAGACCGGCGCGGGCGCGCAGTGATCTGGTGCGGCTTGATCTCATGTAACCCCCTGCTGTGGCGATGCGGTGCGCTGCGGGATGCCGCGCTGCGCCGGGGCGCCAGAGGCGCGGCACCGCACGCGCGATGAATGCGTCGGATGTGACGCTCACGCGATTCGCCACTCTTTCGGTGAACCGTTCATGTCAGGGGCATGCGATCACCAAGAAGAGACCAAGGAATGGCAAGGTCTGGTCAGGAATGAGCACAGAGCGAACGATCAACTCGCCATAACGGACGCGGGGTTGACCGGATGTCAGCGCAACCCCGGGGGAACGGCGCCCGGGTGCGAGCCTCCAGACCCCCCGGACCGGACCCGCACGACGAAGCAGGCCATCCATTTCGGATGACCTGCTTCGCTCTCTGTGGAGCTAAGGAGAATTGAACTCCTGACCTCCTGCATGCCATGCAGGCGCTCTACCAACTGAGCTATAGCCCCGTATTCTGTTCCCGCCCGGTTCCCCGCTGCGGCATCGCCTACATTACACGGACCTCCCCGCCTTCTGCCAAATCGTTCTGACCGGGGCCTGGGGGCGGCGCGCGGTACTCTCGGCAGGCAGTGTCCGATTCGTCCTGGGGGGCCGTACGCCGTGACCGCGCTGGAGCTGCAACAGCCCACCGACCCCGGCGGCACCCACCCCGGCGCGGGCCTCCTCCGCCGGCACCCGACCCTGGTGGCGGCCGTCGCCTGCCTGGCCTCGTTCACGGCCTTCTGGACCGCCCAGCGGCTCGCGCACGTGACGATGATCGACCTCATGGTCTACCGCGCCGAGGGCTTCACCGTCCGCAACGGCGGGTCCCTCTACGACATGGCGGCGACCTCGGCGCACCTGCCCAACACCTACCCGCCGTTCGCGGCGCTGCTGTTCACCCCGCTCACCGTCCTGGACGTCCCGGCGATGCGCACCCTGGCCACCGCCGGCAACCTCCTGCTGCTCGTCGCCGTCGTCCACCTCTCGCTGCGGCTCGCCCGGCGGCCGCGGCGGCTGCCCCGGCCCGCCGCGGCCCTCGCGGTCTCCGCCCTGCTGGTGTGGTGCGAGCCGGTGTGGACGACGGTGCGCTACGGCCAGATCAACCTCCTGCTCACCGCGCTGGTGCTGTGGGATCTGACCCGCAAGGACACCCACCGCCTCGCGGGCGTCGGGATCGGCGTCGCGGCCGGGCTCAAGCTGACCCCGGCGCTGTTCGCCGTGCTCCTCGCGCTGGCCGGTGCCGTCCGCGCCGGGCAGCTGCTCCGCTCCGGCGCGGGGGCGCGCGCCGCCTGGAACCCCTGGCTGCGGCAGGCCGCCGTCGCCACCGCCACCTTCCTGGCCACGGTGCTGCTCTCCGCGCTCGTGCTGCCGCGTGACGCGCACCGCTTCTGGACCGAGATCGTCTTCGCCACCGACCGGGTCGGTGAGGTGGAGATCACCGCGAACCAGTCGCTGCGCGGTGCGCTCGCCCGGCTGCTGCACACCCACGATCCCGGCACCGCTTGGGTGGTGGCCGCCGGCTTGACCGCGGCCGGCGGCCTGGCGCTGGCGGTCGGGGCGCTGCTGCGCGGGGAGCGCGCCTGGGCGGCCGTGGCCTGCGCCGCGACCGCCCTCCTGATCAGCCCGATCTCCTGGTCCCATCACTGGGTGTGGTGCGTACCGATGCTGGTGCTGCTCGGCTCCGAGGCGCTGCACCGGACCGGCACCGCGACCCGCCGCCGGTGGGCGGCGACCGCCGTCCTGGGCCTGATGTTCTGTTCGTTCGCGCTGTGGTGGGTGCCGCACCGCTGGCACCACCACCAGGAACTGCACCAGAACGGCGTCCAGATGCTGCTCTCCGGCGTCTATCCGCTCGCCGGCCTGGCCGTACTGACGCTGACCGGGCTCCGGCTGTGGCGGACGGCGCGGCACGGACCCGCGCTGCACGGCCGACGGTCACCGGCTCCGCCGCTCACGGCAAGGGCGGCCGGACGCGGATCATCTGATGGGCCGCCAGCCAAGGAGGGCGGCCCCGCCGCACCCGGCCCGGCAGGCTCCGCTCAGGCCGTGGCGAAGGAGTAGAAGCGCTTCAGGGTGCAGTGCTCTTCGAGCAGCCGCCCGTAGATCGGCTCCCCGTCGAGCTCCCGGTAGGTCTCGATGGGGTCGCCCTTTATGACCAGGGCGCGGGCGCATTCCTCGCACCAGTACTGGTAGTCGGTGTTGACGGGTTCCATGTCGCGGACGATGGGCGTACCGCTGCCGCACCAGTCACATTTCCTGCTGTGGGCGCCCATCCATCAGCTCCAACTGTGGCCGCAGGCCGTACAAACGAAGGAAATGCCGCCGTTGTCGCCCAGCACCTGCGCGACATGGGAGGAACCGCACGAGGGGCACTGCAGAGCGGTCCCGTCGCGGCCACGGCACGGGGAAACGCCCCCGTCAACGGGGCAGGTGAAACGGAGCACATATTCCGGAAGCCAGTCGTACCCCTGCGCCTCGGCGACTTCGAGCAGGTCATTGACCTCCTCGAGGATGCTCGTGGGCATCGCGATCTCTCCTCCCCTGCCGGCGCCGTCCGATTCTGCCACGGACCGCCGACCGGGTCAGGCCCATCTTTTGCGCCACCCGGCGCGTTCCACCGGCCGCCACCGCACGGGGGACGGCGGGGCCACGCGGCACTCCGGAGGGCCGGCGCACAACCCGGACAACGCAGAGATCCCGCCTCCGGTCGGAGGCGGGATCATCCGGGCTGTGGAGCTAAGGAGAATTGAACTCCTGACCTCCTGCATGCCATGCAGGCGCTCTACCAACTGAGCTATAGCCCCGGGTCTTGTTCCGCTCCCCCGGGTTTCCCCGGCGGCCGCGCGAACAAGAAGAACTTTAGCCTGCGACCTGCCCAGATGTGAAATCCGGGGCGGCCGGGACCGCGGCCGGCTCAGTCGTCGTCGCCGAGCACCGGCTCCGGAAGGGTGCCGGCGTTGTGCTCCAACAGGCGCCAGCCGCGCGCGCCCTCGCCCAGCACGGACCAGCAGCAGTTCGACAGACCGCCCAGGCCCTCCCAGTGGTGGGCATCCAGGCCGAGCAGCCGCCCGATGGTGGTGCGGATGGTGCCGCCGTGGCTGACGACGACCAGGGTGCCGTTCTCGGGCAGCTTGTCGGCGTGGTTGAGCACGACGGGCGCGGCGCGGTCAGCGACCTCGGTCTCCAGCTCGCCGCCGCCTCGCCGCACCGGCTCACCGCGCTTCCAGGCGGTGTACTGCTCGCCGTAGCGCGCGAGGATCTCCTCGTGCGTCAGCCCCTGCCAGGAGCCCGCGTAGGTCTCGCGCAGGGCCGCGTCATGGGTCACGTCGAGCCGGGTCAGCACGGCCAGCTCGCTCGCCGTCGTCGAGGCCCGCTGGAGGTCGGAGGCGATGATCGCGTCCGGCCCCAGGGCGGCGAGCAGCCGGGCGGCGCGGCGCGCCTGGGACCGGCCCGCCTCCGTCAGTTCGATGTCCGTCGACCCCTGGAAGCGGCGCTCCAGATTCCAGGCCGTCTGGCCGTGGCGCCACAGGACGATGCGGCGGCCCCGGCCGGTCTTCGTGCCGTTCAGAGCAGCTCTCCGTCCTGGTCACCCGCCGTGGCATCGGCGTGCGCCGCGGCCTTGCCCCGGGTGGCCTTGGCCTCCTCGGGGAGGTCGATCTCGGGGCAGTCCTTCCACAGGCGCTCGAGCGCGTAGAAGACGCGCTCCTCGCTGTGCTGGATGTGCACCACGATGTCGACGTAGTCGAGCAGCACCCAGCGGGCCTCGCGGTCGCCCTCGCGGCGGACCGGCTTGGCGCCGAGGTCCTTGCTGAGCCGTTCCTCGATCTCGTCGACGATCGACTTGACCTGGCGGTCGCTGGGCGCCGAGGCCAGCAGGAAGGCATCGGTGATCGAGAGGACGTCACTGACGTCGTACGCGATGATGTCGTGCGCAAGCTTGTCGGCCGCGGCCTGGGCTGCGGCGTTGATGAGCTCGATGGAGCGGTCCGTGGCGGTCACAAGCGGCTTTCCGGGTTGAGGTCGGCCTCTCCGGCCGGGCGGGCAGCGGGGCCGGCTGCTGAGCGCGGCGCGCGCCCGGTCCCATGGGCGGCCGGATCGGCGGTCAAGTACCCCACAAGGGTCTCACGGACCACCGACACTCCCGGCCGGGAATCCGGTCCCGCGGGCTGCTTGCGGTGTCCGTGCTGGTCAGCGCCGGGGGGCGGGCGCCCGCCGCCGCTGCCGGGCCGGCAGCGGCGGGTCCGGGCGCCCCCGTCCGTCAGCCCTTGAAGTCCTGCCCCAGGACCACGGTGATATCGGCGTTCGAGGCGCCCTTGCCCTGCCGGACCGCGCCGGCCGGCAGACCCAGCGTCTTGGCGACCTCCGCAGCCTTGGCCTTCTGGGCGGCGTCCGCGTAGGTGACCTGGGACGTGGCCCGGGCCGCGCCGTCGGTGCCGCCGTCGACGAAGCTGTAGCCGCCGTTGACCAGCGACACCTGCGCCTTTCCGGTGGCGGCCCGGGTGCCGGTGGCGTTGCGGACCGCGACCCGGGCGGTGGTGTCGGGCGCGGTCTTCTTGACCGTGCCGCCGAGCACGTCCTTGACCACGCTCGCCGCCGTGGTCGGGCTGAGCGTGCCGTTGCCCAGTACGGGCAGCACGGTCGTGCGGTAGGCACCGGTCTTCGCCAGCTCCGCCCGCTGCGCCAGCGAGCTGCCCAGCTGGGCCTCGGTGAGCGGCGGGTCGAGCACCTGGAGCAGCGCCTTCACCGTGGCGGTGGCGCCGTCGGCGTCGCTGGAGACCTTCTTCAGGGTCGCCTGCATGACCTGGCCGAAGCGCTGCAGTTGCTTGGTCTGCGGCTCGCCCGGCGCCTGGTAGGTGGCGTAGGCGACGGCGGCCTGGCCGCCCAGGTCCTGGGCGCTGCCCTGCTTGACGACCGGGGAGTCGCCCTTCTTGGCGCCGGGCACGGTGGCGTCGGTGTCGAGGGTGATGCCGCCGACCGTCTCGACGAGGTTCTCCAGATACGGGGTGTCCAGCCGCCAGCTGGCCTTGAGGTCGGCGCCCAGGAGGCTGTTGAGGGAGTCCCGGGTCGGCTCGGTGCCCTCGTCCTTGACGGACTTGCCGAGTGTGGTGGTGGAGCCGTCGTCCTTGGTGACGACGAGGTTGTTGGGCAGGAGGACGGTGGTGCCCTTGTGGGTGGTCTCGTTGTCCACCAGCAGCGCCGTCGAGCTGTTCCCGCTCTTGGTGTCGCGCAGGTGGACGACGAGGACGTCGCGCTTCTGCCCGGCGGCCGCGGCCGCCTTGCCGGCGCCCGGACCGGCCAGTCCCGGCAGCTTGCCCGCCCACCACAGGTAGCCCACGCCGCCGGCCACCAGCAGGGCCAGGACGACGGACAGCGCGACGATCCGGCTGCGGCCGCGCCGCTTGGCCTCCTCGCGCCGCTCGGTGCGGCTCTCGGTGAACTTCAGCCAGTCGATGACGTCTTCGGAGTCCTCGTCCGGCTCCTCGATGAAGGAGAACTGCTCGGTGCGGTACTCCGGCCCGTCGGCGGAGCCCTGCGGGGCAGCGGGCTCCGCGGCATCGTCCGGGGCGCGGCGCTGGGCCGGCGGCCGCCGCGGCCCGTCCTGCCGCGGCGCGGCGGGCTCGGCGGGCCCGCCGTAGGGGGGCTGCTCCGTATAGGACAGCTGGTCGTACGGGGACTGCTGGGCCTGCTGCGGGATCCACTCCTGCTGGTGCGCCGGCTGCTGGG
Organism: Streptomyces sioyaensis; assembly: GCF_004122735.1. GTDB lineage: Bacteria > Actinomycetota > Actinomycetes > Streptomycetales > Streptomycetaceae > Streptomyces > Streptomyces sioyaensis. The sequence goes on from NZ_SDIF01000014.1 coordinate 21,898, forward strand.
CAGCGGCGTAGGGGTCGTACTGCTGCGGGGCGCCGGGCGGGGCCTGTACCTGCCGGCTGCCGTAGGTGTCGTAGTCGTACCCGGTCTGTCCCTGGTACGCCTGGTGCCCCTGCTGACCGTGCGGGGCCTGGCCGCCGGCCTGCCCGCCGTAGGGGTCGTAGCCCTCATAGGCGGACGGGGCGGCCGGCTGTCCGTACGCGTCGTAGTGCTGCTCGTACGGCGCCGCCGCGGCATCGGGGTACACCGGCCGCCCGTAGGCGTCGTAGGTGTAGCCCGGCTGCCCTTGCTGCCCCTGGGCATACGGGTCGTGGGCGTACGGGTCCTGCGGCCCGTAAGGATCCTGTCGGTCGCTCACCGGTGCCCCTTTCCGTCAGCCCCGTCAGCGGTCGTTGCGGTACAGCTGTTTTTTGTCGATGTAGCGCACCACACCGTCCGGTACCAGGTACCAGACCGGATCCCCCTGGGCGACGCGCGCCCGGCAGTCGGTCGAGGAGATGGCCAGGGCCGGCACCTCGACCAGGGACACCGCCCCCTCGGGCAGCCCGGGGTCCGCGAGGACGTGGCCGGGCCTGGTCACCCCGATGAAGTGGGCAAGTGACACCAGCTCCGCCGCATCGTGCCAGGTCAGGATCTGGCTGAGGGCGTCGGCGCCGGTGATGAAGAACAGATCCGCATCGCGGTGCTCCGCCCGCAGATCACGCAGCGTGTCTATCGTGTACGTCTTGCCGCCGCGGTCGATGTCGATACGGCTGACGGAGAACTGCGGGTTGGACGCGGTCGCGATGACCGTCATCAGATACCGGTCCTCGGCCGGCGACACCGTCTTGTGGCTCTTCTGCCACGGCTGTCCCGTCGGCACGAAGATGACCTCGTCGAGGTGGAACTGGCTGGCCACCTCGCTGGCGGCGACCAGGTGTCCGTGATGGATCGGGTCGAACGTGCCGCCCATCACTCCGAGTCGCCGCTTCACGGGCCCTGTGTGCTCTCCCATGCGTGCAGACCCTACTGGGCGGCGCGCGATGCCGGGGGCCGGGTGCCGCGGCTCAGCGGTCGCGGTTGAAGCGGGTGGTGATCCAGAGCAGGAGGAGCAGGACAAACAAGGCGCCGCCGCCGGTCACGAAAGGGCTGAGGCTGGCGTGACCGCCCTCGTGGCCGGGTTCGGCGGCCAGGGAGACCAGGGAGTGTGCGGTGGAGTGCAGGCTCATCGTCGGCAGGACCAATCCGGGCTGGGGTCGGGCAGAGACTTCCACCACATCGTATGCGGCCGCTCACCGCGGGCCCACGGCGACTCCACCCGGAGGCGCCCGAGCAGGGCCGGCCCGGCGTCAGTCCTGGCGGTAGCCGCGCAGCAGGAGCCAGGCGAGCAGCACCGCGCCCACGACGCCGACGATGATCACGGTGCGCAGGATCCAGCCCGGTCCGCTGTCCCTGGCGGTCTCCTGGGCTGCGGCGAGCAGCACGCTCGGATGCGGCATGACGGTGCGCTCCCTCGGATACCGGCCCGTGCGGTCTTTTGTACGGGCCTGTGCGGTCATTGGTGCGATCGCCAGCGTACGCCCGAGCATCCAATCCACTGTCGGCGGCGTCCTCTAGGCTGAAACACACGCAGTCGAACAGGGGGAGGCCCCAATGACGGAGAGCCCAGACGGCAGCGCCAACGTACCGAGCCGGGACCGGCGGCGATTCCCCGGCATCTCGTCGCGGTCGTACGAACACCCGGCGGACCGCTCGGCGCTGGTGGCGCTGCGCAAGCTCAGCGGGTTCGACACCGTCTTCAAGACGCTCAGCGGCCTGCTGCCGGAGCGCAGTCTGCGGCTGCTGTTCCTCTCGGACTCGGTCCGGGTGAGCGACCAGCAGTTCACGCACCTCAACGACATGCTGCGGGACGCCTGCTACATCCTGGACCTGGAGAAGGTCCCGCCGATGTACGTCAACCAGGACCCGCAGCCCAACGCCATGTGCATCGGCCTGGACGAGCCGATCATCGTGGTGACGACGGGCCTGGTCGAGCTGCTGGACGAGGAGGAGATGCGGGCGGTCATCGGCCACGAGGTCGGACACGCGCTGTCCGGGCACGCCGTCTACCGCACGATTCTGCTGTTCCTGACCAACCTGGCCACGAAGGTCGCCTGGATCCCGCTGGGCAACGTCGCGATCATGGCGATCGTCACCGCGCTGCGCGAATGGTTCCGCAAGTCGGAGCTGTCGGCGGACCGCGCCGGACTGCTGGTCGGGCAGGATCTGCAGGCCTCGATGCGCGGTCTGATGAAGCTGGCCGGCGGCAATCATCTGCACGAGATGAACGTCGACGCCTTCCTCAAGCAGGCGGACGAGTACGAGTCCGGCGGCGACCTGCGCGACTCCGTGCTGAAGATCCTCAACCTGCTGCCGCGCAGCCACCCGTTCACCACCGTGCGGGCGGCCGAGCTGAAGAAGTGGGCGGCCAGCCGCGACTACCAGCGGATCATGGACGGTCACTACCCGCACCGGGACGAGGACGGCGACACCTCGGTCTCCGACTCCTTCCGGGACTCCGCGGCGCATTACGCCGATTCGGTGCGCAACAGCAAGGACCCGCTGATGGGTCTGGTGCGCGACATCGCGGGCGGCGCGGGCGACTTGGGCGGCAAGCTGCGCGACACGGTCTTCCGCGGCGGTTCACGGCCCGGCGGCGCCAACGGCACCGGTGGAGCCAACGGATCGGACCGCCCGGACGACGCCTAGGGCTTTCCGCCCCCTGACGCATCGGACAGGACAGGCGCTAACGGACCGGATGGCTCGGCCTCGGCTCGGCGGCGGGCGCCAGCTCACCGCAGAGCGAGGGGTTGACCCGGTCCCTGGCAAAGGGATCGGTGCCCGTGGGCCGGTCGTTGCCGGCGTGCTGTCCCGCGAACAGCGGGTGCAGCGCGTCGGCCGGCTGCGAGGAGCAGGCCAGCGGCCCCGCCTGCAGGCTGCTCTGCAGCACCTCCAGGCGGTGGTCGGTGAGGTTCTCGCGGCTCAGCCGGAAGTGCATCTCGCGCCGCACGGTCACCAGCGAGGCCGCGCCCGGGGTGGGCTTGCCGACGCCCTGGCCCGGTGCGGAGTGCTGCCCACCGGAGACGGGCCGTACGGCGTAGACGAAGGTGTAGTCGGCGGTGACATCGAGTGCGTCCGGGCTCAGTTCGGAGGCGCTCAGGGTGCCGTCGACCCGGACGTCGTGGTCGGCGAGCCGGGTCTGCTTCGGGTCGAAGCGGACCAGCCAACCGGTCGCCGCGTCCCGGCCGTTGTCGTCGGGGTGCGCCAGGCTGCGGTCGAACTGGTCGAGTTGCCCGGTGTCGAGCAGCAAGCGCACCGGCCGCACCGAACCGCCGGTGAGGGTTGCCGGGTCCAGCGAGGAGCGGACGAGGTAGTCCTTCGCCACGGTCAGGGCGGCGACGACCTGGCCGCCGGAGAAGTGCTCGGTGCGGGCGACCGCGGGCAGGTTCACGCCCGCGGCGCCGATCCGGTAATTCGCCGCGGCGCTGTGCGCGAAGAGGTCCTGCGGTGTCGCGCCCGGGACGACTCCCCTCGGTGCCAGCGGCACGACCGTGGACCGCAGCGGCTGCGCCCGGAGCGTGTCCGGGTTCTTGTAGGGGTGCCGGATGCCCATGTAGACGGCGGTGCCGAAGGCGAGAACGATCAGCAGCACCAGCAGGACCGCCTGCCGGGAGCCGCCCAGCCGCCGCCAGGCATGCCGGGTTTTCACCGCCGGTGAATGGTGTTCGCCGAGCCGCTCGTCCGCGGAGAATTCCTGCAGTCGCGCAGCACGAACGAACGATTCGTCGAAGACGACGGATCGGTATTCGTCCTCACCACCACCCGGGGCGCCGTTGGGCGTCCCTTCGGGAGGGTCACCTGGCCCGGTCATACAACAAGAGTAGGTCTGCCGGGGCAAACGTAAACGCGGGGGAGCCGGGCAACTTCGCCGGCGGGTTCCCGTTTCAGGTGTCCGTTTTGCGGGCACCGCGGCGCGGCGTTCAGTGCGGCCTGGGCGCCGCTGAGAACGACGGATGCGGGGAATCGGCCGACGGCAGCGACGGCAGGCCCGGACGGGCCGTACGGACGCTGTCCGTGCCCGTGGCGGGGGCGTCCACCCCGCTGGAGGTCGGCGCCGGTGCCGGGCGCTGGGTCCGCCCGGAGGAGCCGCGGTAGACGGCGCTGAAGGCCAGCGCGACCAGCCCGATGCCCATCACCACGGCCAGCACCCAGGCGACCGGCCGGTGCCAGCGGGTACTGCGGTAGGGGCGCAGCGCACCGCCATAGGGGCCGTACGGCCCGTACGGCGCGTCATCGCCGTACTCACCGTCATCCTCGTACTCTCCGTAGTCGCCGAATCCCTCGTAGTCGTCGGCCCGGCGACTGCGGAAGGCGGGGTCGTCCGGGTCGTCGCCCTCGGGGCCGAAGCCGGGTCCGGAGCGGGCCGCCTCGGCCTCGGCGCGCGCCTCGGCGGCGGCCAGCATCCGCTCGACCGCCGAGGGCTCGTGAATCTGTGCGGACCGGACGAATTCCTCGTCGAAGACCACGGAGGCGAATTCTTCGTCCGCTTTTCCGTGGCTCCCGTGGTGGTGCTCGTCGGGCTCTTCACCGTCCGGGAACGGCTTGCCCCCCACGTCGTCCGGCACCCGTCCAGGTTAGCCCCGGCGGCTCCTTTTGGGCAGAGAGAACGGGGAATCCGGGGGACCCGTCAGCGGGTGTGGCCGTCGCCCGTGACGATGTACTTCGTCGAGGTCAGTTCCGGCAGCCCCATGGGCCCGCGGGCATGCAGCTTCTGGGTGGAAATGCCGATCTCCGCGCCGAAGCCGAATTGGCCGCCGTCGGTGAAACGGGTCGAGGCATTGACCGCGACGGTGGTGGAATCCACCAACTGGGTGAACCGGCGGGCGGCCGCCTGCGAGGTGGTGACGATGGCCTCGGTGTGGCCGGAGGTCCACTTCCGGATGTGCGCCACCGCCGCGTCCAGGTCGGGCACCACGGCGGCCGCGATGTCGTACGAGAGGTACTCCGTCGCCCAGTCCTCGTCGGTGGCGGGGGCGACCAGCCCGGGGCCCGCCTGCTGCCAGGCCGCGTCGCCGTGCACGATCACCCCGGCCTGGGTCAGCGCCTCCAGGGCCCGCGGCAGGAACTTCTCGGCGATCCCGGCATGCACCAGCACCGTCTCGGCGGCGTTGCAGACGCTGGGGCGCTGGGCCTTGGAGTTGACGAGGATGTCGACGGCCATGTCGAGGTCGGCGGCCTCGTCGACGTAGACGTGGCAGTTGCCGGTGCCGGTCTCGATCACCGGCACGGTGGACTCCTCGACGACCGTCCGGATCAGGGACGCGCCGCCGCGCGGGATCAGCACGTCCACCAGGCCGCGGGCGCGCATCAGCTCGCGGACCGACTCGCGGGTCTGGCCGGGCACCAGCTGCACCGCGTCGGCGGGCAGCCCGGCGCGCTGGACGGCGTCCCGCAGCACGTCCACCAGGGCGCTGTTGGAGGCGTACGCCGAGGACGAGCCGCGCAGCAGCACGGCGTTGCCGGACTTCAGGCACAGGGCCGCGGCGTCCACCGTCACGTTGGGCCGGGCCTCGTAGATGATCCCGATCACTCCGAGCGGGACCCGGACCTGCCGCAGGTCGAGGCCGTTGGGCAGGGTCGAGCCGCGCACGACCTCGCCGACCGGGTCGGGCAGCGCCACGACCTGGCGGACGTCCGCGGCGATGGCCGCGATCCGCTCGGGGGTGAGGGTGAGCCGGTCGACGATCGACTCGGCGGTGCCGGCCTCCCGCGCCGTGGCGATGTCCTGGGCGTTGGCGGCGACGATCGTGTCGGTCCGCTCCACCAGGGCGTCGGCGATGGCGAGCAGCGCGGCGTCCCGGGCCGTCCGCGGCAGCGGCGCCAGGACGGCGGCCGCCTCCCTCGCCCGGCGGGCGGTGTCGAGGACGGCTGAGGACTGCGATGCGCTGCTGGTCATGGCCGCAGCCTATCGGGCGGGCACGCTGCGGCCAGCGGGTATCTCACAGCGCGGGACGCACTCGCCCGCCAGTCAGAAGGGGTGGACGCCCACCGGTGCGGCCGGTGGCGGTCCGTAGCCCTCGGCGAGGCGCTGGTGGTAGGTCTCGCGGTCGATGACTTCCAGCCCGACGATCTCCCACGGCGGCAGCTTGGCCGTGGCGCGGTGCTCGCCCCACAGCCGCAGCGCGACCGCCGCGGCATCGTGCAGGTCGCGCGCCTCCTCCCAGTAGCGGATCTCGGCGTGGTCGTTGGCGTAGCGGCTGGTCAGCAGGAAGGGGTGGTCGTGGGCGAGCTGTTCCAGCGCCCGCCGGACCTCCTTCAGCGGGGACTCGGCACCCGAGACGCTGAGGGTGATGTGCCACAGCCGGGACGCCTCGCGGCGCTCGCCCCCGGCCGGGTACGGCGCCGGCCCGCCGCGCTCGGCGTACCGGTCGTCCGGCCGGCCGGCGTCCTCGCCGGTGCCGACGCTGGTCAGTGTGCGCTCCGCCGTTCCTCGGGGCAGCGCCCCTGGGCGCCCTCGTCTCACCGGCGGCCTCCTGTGATGCGAATCGCTCCGCCCTCGGGGGTACGGAACCGTCGTACGTCGGCGTGTGCTCGTGTGCGCTGCGGGCGCCGTTCCCCAAGGCGCCCGTGCAACAAAGTTGACCAGCCCGCGGCCCGTCGCGGGGGCATTTTTGCGAAGGTCTCGGTGGAAAGGCTGGTCTGCGCCCCGCACCGGTGACCGTGTTCGAGGGCCGCGGCGGCCGTCGGCCGACGGGCCGCGTCAGTGGTGCATCAGCACCAGATCGTCGCGGTGCACGACCTCCCGCTCGTAGGCCGGGCCCAGCTCGCGGGCCAGATCGCGGGTCGAACGCCCCATCAATCGGGGGATTTCCCGGGCATCGAAATTGACGACGCCGCGGGCGACCGCGCGGCCGTCGCCGTCCCGCAGCTCGACCGGGTCCCCGGCCGTGAACTCGCCCTCCACGGAGGCGATTCCGGCCGGGAGCAGCGAGGAGCCCCGTTCGACGACGGCCCGTACGGCCCCGTCGTCCAGCACCAGGGCGCCGCGCGGCGTGGAGGCGTGCGCCAGCCACAGCAGCCGGTCGGCGGAGCGGCGGCCGGTGCGCAGGAAGTGCGTGCCGGTCAGCCCGCCGGCCAGCGCGTCCGCGGCGTGCACGGCGGAGGTCAGCACGACCGGGATGCCGGCCGCGGCCGCGATCCGGGCCGCCTCGACCTTGGTGACCATGCCGCCGGTGCCGACGCCGGCCCGGCCCGCGCTGCCGATGGAGACCCCCTCCAGGTCCCGGGGCCCGCGCACCACGCCTATCCGGGAGGTGCCGGGGGTGGCCGGATCGCCGTCGTAGAGGCCGTCGACGTCGGAGAGCAGGATCAGCAGGTCGGCGCGGACGAGATGGGCGACCAGGGCCGCCAGCCGGTCGTTGTCGCCGAACCGGATCTCGTCGGTGGCGACGGTGTCGTTCTCGTTCACGATCGGTACGGCACCCATGGCCAGCAGCTGGTCGAGGGTCCGGTAGGCGTTGCGGTAGTGCGCCCGGCGGCTGGTGTCGTCGGAGGTCAGCAGGACCTGGCCGACCCGGCGGCCGTAGCGGGCGAAGGAGGCGGTGTAGCGGGCGACCAGCAGGCCCTGGCCGACGCTGGCGGCGGCCTGCTGCCGGGCCAGGTCGCGGGGCCGCCTGGCGAGCCCCAGCGGCGCCAGACCGGCCGCGATGGCACCGGAGGAGACCAGCACGATCTCCTTGTCCTGGTGCTTGGCCAGCACATCGACCAGCGCGTCCACACGATCGGCGTCCAGCCCGCCGGCTGCCGTCGTCAGCGAGGAGGAGCCGACTTTCACCACGATCCGGCGGGCGTCCTTCACGTCCTGCCTTGCGCCTGCCACCTGCATACCCCTGTGCTCGCTGTTCCCGCCGCCGTACGGAGAATTCTGTCCGATCCGCACCACGGCCCTACGGGCGCAATCTACGGCAGTGCGGCCCGCGCGTGCTGCGCGATATCCCCTGGCGGACGGCGCGCGGAAGGGGAACGGGCCGGACCGGCGAGCGGCACGGCGCGGCCGAGCGGGCAGAATGGGGGCCGGACATCCGGCCCGCGCCCCCGGGCCGGGGTGCCCCTCCCTGTGGCCCATGCGGTTATCCATAGACGGAAGCCGAGGCCACGGGGTTGCGTTCGATTGGTCCGTTTTCGCGGTGATCAGAGCCACAGCAGATTGTCACCAGGGCCAACGAGGTCATACGGTCGGGTGTCCATCGGTCCCGTTTCGCCGCTCCGGCGGTGTCGCAGCGCGGGACCCGGCCGCCCCGCTCGGCCTCCCCCCTGACCTTCGTGCTGCCAGGAGCCCTCCCCCGTGCCTTCCGCCGGAATCGTCCCCCGCCGAGCCGTCCAGCTCGCGGCACTCTTCGCGATGATGGTCGCGTTCACCGCACAGCTCGTCGGTGCGCTGTTGCCCGTCATCCCGCTGTTCATCGCCGCATCCGTGGTCAACCTGGGACTCGACCTGGTCCTCCAGCACAAGCAGCCCGGCCTGCTCGCGGTGCTCGGCCGGATCCGGTTCGACGTCACCGTGCGCCAGCTGCTGCGCGACATGCTGATACTGGTCGGCCTGCTGCACATCGACGGCATCAACCCGCTGGAGGAGCAGGCGCCGCTCACCATCACGCTGCTCCTCTTCTACGGCACCCACTTCGTGTGCCAGGCGGTGGCGGTGCTGGTCCGCCGGACCCGCAGCATGCCGTTCGTGACCCGCAACATCGACGCGAGCGCGCTGCGGCTCTGCGACGCCCCGCCGCGCATCCTCTCCCGCCAGACGGGCCGGCGGCTGCTGCGCTTCTCCGTGCCCACCACGGCCGGCATGATGCTCACCTCGATCACCACCGACGCGTACTGGGGCGGCATCGGCCTCTCCGTCTCCCTGGCGCTGTCCGCCGGCGGCACGCTCTACCTGGGCACCTGGCTGCTGCCCAAGAAGCGGGTGGCGAACGAGAAGCAGGCCCTGGAGTGGCTGGACAACTGGCTGGCGGAGTACCAGCCGACGGTCGGCATGTACTTCTCCGGCGGCGCCTCCTCCGCCTACCAGGCCAACATGTGGCTGAGCACCCTGGCCGCCCTGGACGGCAACCCGATCATCGTGCTCCGCGAGCGCTTCATGGTGCAGAAGATCGAGGCCACGGACGTGCCGATCGTCTGCATCCCCAAGGTCGCCAACCTGATGCGGCTGGAGCACTCCACGCTCAAGGTGCTGCTGCACCCGGCGAACTCCGGCAAGACCTCGCAGATCCTGCGCATCCCGTCCATCAAGCACGCCTTCACCAACCACGGCGAGAGCGACAAGCTGTCCTCCTGCAACCCGTACGCGAAGGCGTACGACGAGGTGTGGGTCGCGGGCCCGGCGGCCCGTGACCGCTACCAGCTCGCCGACATCGGCGTCGAGGACAAGGACGTCATCGAGGTCGGCCGCCCCCAGCTGGCCCCGATCCGGCCGTACGCGGGCGCCCCGGCGGGCCGCCCGGCCACCGTCCTGTACGCGCCGACCTGGGAGGGCTGGGACGGCAACCCGGGCAACACCTCGGTGATTCTGGCCGGCGAGAACATCGTCCGCGAGCTGCTCGCCGACGAGAACGTCCGGCTGCTGTACAAGCCGCACCCGATGACCGGTTCCGTGGACCCGCGCGCGGGCGCCGCCAACTCCCGTATCCAGGCGATGATCGCGGAGGCCAACGCCGGCCGCGGCGGGGCGCGGCCCGGCCCGGAGGCCGCCGCCGAACTGGCCCGCCGCGCCGAGGAACTGGACGCGCTGACCACCTCCGCGTTCCGCAAGAGCGCGGACGAGCTGGAGCGGATGCGGCTGCAGGGCACCCCGCAGGAGGGCCGGGCCGCCGCCGTGGACGCGGCCGTCACCGCCTGGGAGGCGGCGTACTGGAACTCCTTCCCCGAGTGGGAGCACCGCATCATCACCACCGCCCGCCCCGGCATCTTCAGCTGCTTCAACGAGGCGGACGTGCTGATCAGCGATGTCTCCAGCGTGGTGTCCGACTACCTGACGAGCGAGAAGCCGTACGCCGTCGCCAACACCTCGGGGATGAGCGAGGACGACTTCCGGGCGAACTTCCCGACCGTACGGGCGGCGACCATCCTCACGCCCGACGCGAGCGGCGTGGCCGGTCTGCTCGACGCGGTGCGCAACCCGGAGAAGGACACCCTGGCCGCGGAGCGGGCCGAGCTCAAGGAGCACCTGCTGGGCCCGTCGGACCCGCCCTCGTCGGTCCGCTTCAACCAGGCCGCGCTGGCCCTGGGCGCCAAGGCCGACGAGCGGCGCGTCCGGATGGAGAGCCGGCTGTCCGGTATCCCCGGCCAGCGCTCCCAGGACGACGTGAGCGACGCCGGGACGGCCGGGCACGAGACCAGCGGCGCCTCGGACACCACGGCCGCCGTCTGAGCCCACAGCGGCCGCCGACGCTGCGTCGGCGGACCCGAGCACGGGGAAGGCCCCGGGAGGAGATCCTCCCGGGGCCTTCCCCGTTCCTGCCTGCCGCGAGTGGCCGTTCCCGCGCCCGTCAGAAGGGCCGGAAGCGCTCGTACTCCTCGGAGGCCTCGTCCCGCTCCGCGTCGCGGTCCCGGCGGCGCTGCGCGGCCGGCCGGGGCGCCTCCAGGCGGTGGTCCTCGCCACGCCGGCCCAGCATCTCCGCGCCGGCCGCCATGGTCGGCTCCCAGTCGAAGACGACGGCGTTGTCCTCGGGGCCGATCGCGACCCCGTCCATGGCGCGCGCACCGGCCTTGAGCAGGGCGTCCTCGACGCCGAGCCGGCTGAGCCGGTCGGCGAGGTAGCCGACGGCCTCGTCGTTGTTGAAGTCGGTCTGGCGCACCCAGCGTTCGGGCTTCTCGCCGCGGACGCGGTAGAAGTGCTCGCCCTCCTCCGTGACCGTGAAGCCCGCGTCGTCCACGGCCTGGGGGCGGATCACGATCCGGGTGGCTTCCTGGACGGGCTTGGCGGCACGGGCCGTCGCCACGATGTCGGCGAGGGCGTAGGACAGCTCCTTGAGACCCAGGTGGGCGACGGCCGAGACCTCGAAGACGCGGTAGCCGCGCTCCTCCAGATCGGGGCGGATCATGTCGGCGAGGTCCTTGCCGTCGGGGATGTCGACCTTGTTCAGGACGACCACCCGGGGCCGGTTCTCCAGACCGCCGTACTGGGCCAACTCCTCCTCGATGAGGTCGAGGTCGGAGACCGGGTCACGGTCCGACTCCAGGGCCGCGGTGTCCAGGATGTGCACCAGCACCTCGCAGCGCTCGACATGGCGCAGGAATTCCAGGCCCAGGCCCTTGCCCTGGCTGGCGCCGGGGATCAGGCCCGGGACGTCCGCGATGGTGTAGACCGTCGAACCGGCCGTCACCACGCCGAGGTTGGGCACCAGCGTCGTGAACGGGTAGTCCGCGATCTTCGGCTTGGCCGCCGAGAGCACCGAGATCAGCGACGACTTGCCGGCGCTGGGGTAGCCGACCAGCGCCACGTCCGCGACGGTCTTCAGCTCCAGCACGATGTCGCGGGCCTCGCCGGGCTCGCCGAGCAGCGCGAAACCGGGGGCCTTGCGGCGGGCGGAGGCCAGCGCGGCGTTGCCGAGGCCGCCGCGGCCGCCCTGGCCGGCGACGAAGGTGGTGCCCTGGCCGATGAGATCGGCCAGGACCTCGCCGTTGCCGTCGAGCACGACCGTGCCGTCGGGCACCGGCAGGACCAGGTCCTTGCCGTTCTTGCCCTCGCGGTTGTCACCGGCGCCGGGCTGGCCGTTGGTGGCCTTGCGGTGGGGGTGGTGGTGGTAGTCGAGGAGGGTGGTGACGTCCTGGTCGACGACCAGGATCACATCGCCGCCACGGCCGCCGTTGCCGCCGTCCGGTCCGCCGAGCGGCTTGAACTTCTCACGGTGAACGGAGGCACAGCCGTGGCCTCCGTTACCCGCGGCGACGTGCAGCTCGACGCGGTCCACGAAGGTGGTCATGGTGGGGGTGCCTCCAGAAAACGACGGGTGCGCGGATGCCGCGCCAAGAACTCTGTACTGCGGGGTGTGGCGGTGCTGCGGGGGGTATCCGCATCAACGCGCCAAGGGCGGACCGGCCTTCCCGCTCTCGCGGGAAAAGGCGGTCCGCCCTCGGAGTGCTGCTGTGGCGTGGAACGCGTCCGGGCCGGAATTACTCGGCGACCGGGACGATGTTCACGACCTTGCGGCCACGGTGGGTGCCGAACTGCACCGCGCCGTCCGCAAGGGCGAACAGGGTGTCGTCGCCGCCGCGGCCGACGCCCGTGCCCGGGTGGAAGTGGGTGCCACGCTGGCGGACCAGGATCTCACCGGCGAGGACGGCCTGACCGCCGAAGCGCTTCACGCCGAGCCGCTGAGCATTGGAATCGCGACCGTTCCGAGTGGACGATGCGCCCTTCTTGTGTGCCATGTCTCCTCAGTCCCTTACTTCGCCGGAGCGTCGATGCCGGTGATCTTCAGCGCCGTGTGGAGCTGGCGGTGGCCGATCCGCTTCTTGTAACCGGTCTTGTTCTTGTACTTCTGGATCCGGATCTTGTCGCCCTTGTGGTGGTCGACGACCTCGCCCTGGACCTTCACGCCGGCCAGGACCCACGGGTCGCTGGTGACCGAGTCGCCGTCGACGACCAGCAGCGTGGAGAGCTCGACGGTGTCGCCGACCTTGCTGGTGGAAATGCGGTCAACCTCGATGACGTCGCCAACAGCAACCTTCTGCTGGCGTCCGCCGGTGCGCACGATCGCGTACACGCGGAACTCTCTCTCGCTAGGAATCGGATCCTCTGATGCCAGCCGCTCACACGGGCTCGGGATAGGGCCCGTGAAATCCGAGTGGACGAGCGGCCTCCCTCGGCGGACCGAGAGGTGTGTGCTCAGGGGTTTGGTGTCACAGACACCGACGGTCAAGGTTACGGGGCCTTGACCAGGGGGTCAAACCGGCCCCGGACCGCGGACGGTCCGGGGCACGGCCCGCTCAGTCCTCCGCGGAAGCCGACACCGAGGCCACCGGGGCCTGCTCGGCGGCCGCGGTCTTCTTGGCCGCCGCCTTCTTGGTCGTCGTCTTCTTCGTGGTGGTCTTCTTCGCCGCGGCCTTCTTGGCGGTGGTGGTGGTCTTCTTCGCCGCCGCCTTCTTGGCCGTCGTCTTCTTCGCCGCGGTCTTCTTGGCGGTGGTCTTCTTCGCCGCCGCCTTCTTCGCGGTCTTCTTGGCGGCGGGCGCCGCCTCCGCCTCGGCGGGGACTTCGGCCGAAGCCGGTTCCGCCGCGGGTGCGGTGATGACCACGGTCGCCGCGGAGTCGTCGGAGACCTCCGGCGAACCCGCCGGAGCGGTCGCCTTACGGGTCGCCCGACGGCGCGGACGGGCCGGCGCGGGCTCCGCGGCCGGCGCCTCGGCGACCGGCTCCGGGACCTGCTCCGGCTCGGGCACGGCCACCGGCTCGGCCGGCAGCACGATCTCGGCGGTCTCCTCGGCGGCCTTGGGGGCGCCCGCCGGAGCGGACACCTTCCGGCTCACCCGGCGACGGCCACGGCCGCGCCCGGCGGCCGCCTCGGCCTCCGCGGGGCTGCTGAACCACTCGTCCGCCTCGGCCACCGCGGGCTGCAGCTCGGCCTCCGTCACGGCGACCGGCTCCAGCTCCGGCTCGCCGCCGTCCGGGGTCGGCTCGACCGTCTCGACCTCGTGGACATGCGGCTCGGGCTGGGCGCCCTTGCCCTTCTTCTTGCGCTTGCCACCGCCGCCGGCCACCGTCGGCTGGTCCATGTGGACGATGACGCCGCGGCCGTTGCAGTGCACACACGACTCGGAGAAGGACTCCAGCAGGCCCTGGCCGACCCGCTTGCGGGTCATCTGGACCAGGCCGAGCGAGGTGACCTCGGCGACCTGGTGCTTGGTGCGGTCCCGGCCGAGGCACTCCAGCAGGCGCCGCAGCACCAGGTCCCGGTTGGACTCCAGCACCATGTCGATGAAGTCGATCACGATGATGCCGCCGAGGTCGCGCAGCCGCAGCTGACGCACGATCTCCTCGGCCGCCTCCAGGTTGTTCCGGGTGACCGTCTCTTCCAGGTTGCCGCCCTGGCCGGTGAACTTGCCGGTGTTGACGTCGACCACGACCATCGCCTCGGTCCGGTCGATCACCAGCGAACCACCGCTGGGCAGCCAGACCTTGCGGTCCAGCGCCTTCATCAGCTGCTCGTCGATGCGGTACGTCGCGAACACATCGACGTCCGACGTCCACTTCTGCAGCCGGTCGGTGAGGTCCGGGGCGACGTGCGCGACGTAGCCGTGGATGGTGCCCCAGGCCTCGTCACCGCTGACGATGACCTTGGAGAAGTCCTCGTTGAAGATGTCGCGGACGACCCGGACGGTCATGTCCGGCTCGCCGTAGAGCAGCGTCGGCGCGTTGGAGCTGCTGCTCTTGGCCTTCTTCTGGATCTCTTCCCACTGCGCCTGCAGCCGCTGGACGTCGCGCGCCAGCTCCTCCTCGCTCGCGCCCTCCGCGGCGGTGCGGACGATGACGCCCGCGTCCTCGGGGACGATCTTCTTGAGGATCTGCTTCAGCCGCGACCGCTCGGTGTCCGGGAGCTTGCGGCTGATACCGGTCATCGAGCCCTCGGGCACGTAGACCAGGTAGCGGCCGGGCAGCGAGACCTGGCTGGTGAGCCGGGCGCCCTTGTGACCGATCGGGTCCTTGGTGACCTGCACCAGCACCGACTGGCCGGACTTCAGCGCGGACTCGATACGGCGCGGGCCGTTGGCCATGCCCAGCGCCTCGAAGTTGACCTCACCGGCGTACAGCACCGCGTTGCGGCCCTTGCCGATGTCGACGAAGGCGGCCTCCATCGACGGCAGGACGTTCTGCACCTTGCCGAGGTAGACGTTGCCGACGTACGAGGTCGCCTGCTCCTTGTTGACGAAGTGCTCCACGAGCACGTTGTCCTCAAGGACGCCGATCTGGGTGCGCTCGCCGCTCTGGCGGACGACCATCACCCGCTCGACGGCCTCGCGGCGGGCGAGGAACTCCGCCTCGGTGATGATCGGCACCCGGCGGCGGCCCTGCTCACGACCCTCACGGCGGCGCTGCTTCTTGGCCTCCAGACGCGTCGACCCCTTGATCGACTGCACCTCGTCGGCGCTGGTGCCCTCGTCCTTCTTGCGGGGCTCGCGGACCTTGACGACCGTGCGCTCCGGATCGTCGGCGCTGCCGGCCTCGGGCTCGGCGGCGTCACCGGTGCGCCGGCGACGGCGACGGCGACGACGGCTGTTGCTGGAGCCGCCGCCCTGCTCCTCGTCCTCCTGCTGCGCCTCAGGCTGCTCGGCGGCCCGCTCCTCGTCCTCCTCGGACTCCGCCTCCGCGGTCTCGCGCTCCTCGGCGGACTGCTCCTCGGCGCCCTCGGCGGCCTCCCCGCGACGGCGGCGACGGCCACCACGGCGGCGACGGCGCGAGGGGCGGTCCGCGGACTCCTCCTCGCCGTGACCGGCCTCGGCCTGCTCGGCCTCCGGCTCGGCCGCTGCTTCCGTCTTGGGCTGCGGCTCCTCGGCCGGGGCGGCGGCCACCTGCTCGGGCTGCTCGGCCTCGGCCTGGGCACCCCGGCGGCGACGGCGGCGCGGCCCGGCGGGCTGCTCCTCGACGGCCTGCCCGGCGGCGGCCTCCTCCTGACGGGCCGCGGCATGGGCGGCGGCCGCGCTCTCCGGCGTCTGGAACATCGGCTCGGTGAAGACCGGCGCCTGGAAGACGGCGGTCGGCGGGCGCTGGGCCCGGCGGCGGCCGCGCGCGGGCGCCTCCGCCGCGGGCTCCGCGGCCTCCTCGGCGGGCTGCGGGGCGGCGGCCGGCTCCGCGGCGCGCTCGCCACGGCGGCGGGCCCGGCGGCGGGGGGTCTCGGCGGGCTCGGCCGCGGCGGCCGGGGCCTCCTCGGCCGCCGGCTCCGGGGCCTCCTCGGCCGGCTGCGGGGCGCCCGCGGCGGCGGTGGCCTTACGGGTCGCCCGGCGGCGGGTACGGGCCGGCGCGGCCTCCTCGGCGGGCGCGGGGGCCGCTTCCTCGGCGGCGGGGGCGGTGCTCTTGGCCGTTGCCGCGGTCTCGTCGGCGGCCTCGGTCTGCGGGGTGCCGGCGGGGGCGGTGACCTTACGGGTCGCCCGGCGGCGGGTACGGCGCGGTGCCGCGTCCTCGGCCTCCTGGGCGGCGGCCGGGGCGGCCTCCGCGGCGGCTTCGGCGGGCGCGGGCGCCTCGGCGGCCACCGGCTCCGCGGCGGCCTCGGCCTGCGGGGTGCCGGCGGGGGCGGTGACCTTGCGGGTCGCCCGGCGGCGGCCGCGGCGCGGCGCCTCCTCGGCCTGCGGCGCCTCGGCGGGCGCCTCGGCGGCGGGGGTTTCGGCGGCGGCCGGCTCGGCCGGAGCCGTGGCGGGCTCGCCGGACACCGGCTGCGGGGTCCCGGCCGGGGAGGTGACCTTACGGGTCGCCCGGCGGCGGGTACGGGCGGGCTTGGCCTCGTCGCCGCTGGTGACCGCGGAAGCCGTGGTCTCCTCGGCGAGGGCCGCGCCGGGCCCGGCGGAGGCGGTGGTGCTCACCACCGCGGCCTCGGCGGCGCCGGCGCCCGTGGGCGGACCGGCCGGCCGGGAGGCGGCACGGCGCCGGGGCGGCAGGGTGTCGCTGGGTGAATGGTTGTCGTCGGCGCCACCGTTCCGGGAATTCGTGGAACGGGTGGGCTCAATGGGCTCGAGCATGCGGGCGGTTCTCCCGTCACGCTCCCGGGCGCCGCGCCTGATTCCGGTCGCGGTCCGCGTGATGAGCGCGGTCCCGCTGTCCGGGGCGTGGGCGCCGCACGGGAGCTGTCGTCTCGCTCGCCGGCTCCCTTTGGGCGGGGACCGGCGAAAGTCTCCTGGTCAGTGCGTCTGCCGGACCGGGGTGGCTCCCTGGCTGATCGGCGACGCAACGACGGCGGTCCTACGCAGTACCTTCCCCGGCTGCCGGGGAGACCCCACTCGTCGCCTTCGCGGCACTCAGCCCGGCGGCCGTGGATGGGGCGGCCGTGGCAGCGTCGCGGTCGGGCGCTAGCGGGTCAGTCACCGCGCCGGTCTCCTCATCGAGCAGCCCCTGCGCCAGCCTGGTCACCGCAGCGGGGACCGGCGGCGCCAGGTCGGCCGTAGCTCGGAGGCCGGACAGGACGTCGTCGGGTCGCACGGCAGGTGTCAGATGCCGAACAACCAGCCGCAGTATCGCACAGGCTTTGCCGTCGGGCCTATCGTCCACAGAACCGGCGGCCTCCAGCCGCGTCACCGCGGCCCGTGCGTCGAAGGTCCGCATGCCGTTCTTGGTACGGCGCTCGACCTGCACCTCTTCGGCGGCGAGGAACGCCTCGACGGCGCGCCCGGCCTCCTCGGCGGCGACCCCGTCGAGCCGGATCTCCCACACCGAGGCCTCCAGCCGGTCGGCCAGGCCGGAGGTGTGCGCCTCGACGGCGTCGATCACATCGAGCCCGTCCGGAAGCGAGGTGTCGAGCAGCTCGCGAAGCGTGTCCGGATCGCGGCGCTCGGCGAGCTGGATCTCCAGGTACTCGGCCTCACTGCCCGTGCCGGTCGGGGCGGCGTTGGCGTACGACACCTTGGGGTGCGGGGTGAAGCCCGCCGAATAGGCCATGGGGACCTCGGCGCGGCGCAGCGCCCGCTCGAAAGCGCGCTGGAAGTCGCGGTGGCTGGTGAACCGGAGGCGGCCGCGCTTGGTGTAGCGCAGTCGGATGCGCTGCACCGCCGGTGCGGGCGGCGGGCCTTCGGGCTGTCGCTTGCCCAGTGTTACTTCTCCTTGTGTGAGGGCGCTGCTGGACGCCACCCCCGTCTGTACGGGGACGGCCCGGAGGACGCCGTCCAGCGTCGCCCGGCCCGGATCACCCCCGCGCGGGGGTGGACACGTCGCGCCCGGACGTCTCACCTAGAGTACGTGCCCCGGAACCCCCTGGTTCCCGCCGGGGCACCACGGCCCTCGCCGGCCGCGGCTCCCGGGGCGCCCCGAACAGGGCCCGCCGGATCTCCCGGCGGGTCTGCCGCACGGTCTCGCGCGCGGCCCGCAGCGCCTGCCGCACCGGCCGCCACAGGCCGTCCCGGATCACCTGCCCGACCGGCGTGAGCACCGTGCGGTACACCCAGCGGACCGGTTCGACGAGGGTCCACCGCAGCACCGCGGCCAGGAACCGGCCGAGGGCCCGGGACACGATCCCGGCGGCCCGCCAGCAGTGCCTCAGCGCCGCCCCGATTTCCCGGGCGAGCACCGTCACCACGGCGGCCAGCGCCCGCCCGGCCGGTCCCAGCACATACCGCCACAGGGCGGCCGCCGGCACGACCACGCTCCACCGGACGAGCGCGCCGAGCACCGCGCCGAGGCTCCGCGCCAGCCAGGCGAGACCGCGCCCGAGCGGCGCCAGCACGTAGGTGCCGAGCCACCGGGCGGGCACCACGACCAGATACCGCACCAGCCACCCCACGACCGCGCCGATCCCCCGGCCGGCCGGCGCCAGCACCCACCGCCACAGCCAGGCCGCCGGCGCGACGACGAGGGTGTGCCAGAGCCACCGGAGCGGGGCGACGACGAGGGTGTGCCAGACCCAGGCCAGCGGACGCACGACCAGGGTGTGCCAGAGCCGGGCCAGGCCGCGGCCGAGCGGACACAGCGCGGACCGGTGGACGGCCCTGGCCGCTGCGGTCAGCACGTCCCACACCAGCCGCACCGGCACCACGAGCACCAGCACCACGATCCGCACCGGCACCCGGACCACCGTGGTCACACAGCCTTCGCCCGGCTCGTACCGGGCCGGCCCCCGTTCGCTGCCGGTGGGCTCCATCCGCCTCTCCCCCTTGTGCTTCGGCGCGTTCAGCCGCGCCGGTGCGACTCCTGCCCGGCGGCGGTGGCGGCCGCGTGGATCCAGTAGCGCAGCTTCTCCGCCCGCTGGTCCTCGAAGACCCCGCCGCAGGCCTCGATGACCTTACGTGAGCCGATGTTGGTGTCGTCGCAGGTGACCAGCACCGGGTCGATGCCCAGTTCGTGATGGGCGACCGGCAGCGCGGCGCGCAGCATCGCGGTGGCATGACCGCGGCGACGGGCACCGGGACGTACGGCGTAGCCGATGTGGCCGCCGTAATCGAGGAGCGAGGGGGTGAGGCCGTGCCGGAAGGTGACCCGGCCGAGGTAGCTGCCGTCCGCCACCCACCACCGGGTGGACTTCGCGACCACGCCGTCCTCGCGCTCGTCCCTCGCGACCCCGCCGGTCAGCTCCACGTACGCGGCGAACCCCTCGGCACTGCGCCAGCGGGCGGCCCAAGTCCGCAGCTCACCGGCCAGGTTGGAGTGCGGTACGGCCTCCGCGCCATCGGCGCGGAATTCCTCCATCGCGGCGAGGAAGGAGGCGTGGACATCGACGGTGGGGGCGATGAGCTGCGGTTCTGCCATCGGCTCATGGTGCCCGAGCACGCGACGGCCCGGCCACGCGGGGTGCGCGGGCCGGGCCGAAGAGGCGTACGGCAGGGGCTACTTGACGACGGTCAGCGGCAGCAGCTTCTTGCCGGTGGGGCCGATCTGGATGTCGAGGTCCAGCTGCGGGCACACGCCGCAGTCGAAGCACGGGGTCCAGCGGCAGTCCTCGACCTCGGTCTCGTCGAGGGCGTCCTGCCAGTCCTCCCAGAGCCAGTCCTTGTCGAGACCGGAGTCCAGGTGGTCCCAGGGCAGGACCTCCTCGTACTCGCGCTCGCGGGTGGTGTACCAGGCGACGTCCACGCCGAACGCGGGCAGCGTCTCCTCCGCGGCCTTCATCCAGCGGTCGTAGGAGAAGTGCTCGCGCCAGCCGTCGAAGCGGCCGCCGCCCTCGTAGACGGCGCGGATGACCGAGCCGACGCGGCGGTCGCCGCGCGAGAGCAGGCCCTCGACGATGCCGGGCTTGCCGTCGTGGTAGCGGAAGCCGATGGAGCGGCCGTACTTCTTGTCACCGCGGATCTTGTCGCGGAGCTTTTCGAGACGGGCGTCGGTCTCCTCCGCCGACAGCTGCGGCGCCCACTGGAACGGGGTGTGCGGCTTGGGGACGAAGCCGCCGATGGAGACCGTGCAGCGGATGTCGTTCTGCCCGGAGACCTTGCGGCCCTCGGCGATGACGTTGACCGCCATGTCGCCGATCTGCAGGACGTCCTCGTCGGTCTCGGTCGGCAGACCGCACATGAAGTACAGCTTCACCTGCCGCCAGCCGTTGCCGTAGGCGGTGGAGACGGTCCGGATCAGGTCCTCTTCGGAGACCATCTTGTTGATGACCTTGCGCATCCGCTCCGAGCCGCCCTCGGGCGCGAAGGTCAGGCCCGAGCGACGGCCGTTGCGCGTCAGCTCGTTGGCAAGATCGACGTTGAAGGCGTCGACCCGGGTCGACGGCAGCGACAGGCCGATCTTGTCTTCCTCGTACCGGTCGGCGAGGCCCTTCGCGATGTCGCCGATCTCGGTGTGGTCCGCGGAGGACAGCGACAACAGGCCGACCTCCTCGAATCCCGTGGCCTTCAGGCCCTTGTCCACCATCTCGCCGATGCCGGTGATGCTTCGCTCCCGTACGGGGCGCGTGATCATGCCGGCCTGGCAGAAACGGCAGCCGCGGGTGCAGCCACGGAAGATCTCGACCGACATCCGCTCATGAACGGTCTCGGCCAGGGGGACGAGCGGCTGCTTGGGGTAGGGCCACTCGTCCAGGTCCATGACGGTGTGCTTGGACACCCGCCACGGCACGCCGGAGCGGTTCGGCACGACGCGGGAGATCCGCCCGTCGGCCAGGTACTCGACGTCGTAGAACTTGGGGACGTAGACGCTGCCGGTCTTGGCGAGGCGGAGCAGCAGCTCGTCGCGCCCGCCGGGGCGGTCCTCCTGCTTCCAGGCGCGGATGATCTCGGTGATCTCCAGCACCGCCTGCTCGCCGTCGCCCACGACCGCGCAGTCCAGGAAGTCCGCGATCGGTTCCGGGTTGAAGGCCGCGTGGCCGCCGGCGAGGACGATCGGGTGGTCCTCCGTGCGGTCCTTGGCCTCCATCGGGATGCCCGCCAGGTCCAGCGCCGTGAGGAGGTTGGTGTAACCCAGCTCGGTCGAGAAGGAGACACCCAGGACGTCGAAGGCGCCGACGGGGCGGTGCGCGTCGACCGTGAACTGCGGGACGTGGTGCTCACGCATCAGCGCTTCGAGGTCCGGCCACACGCTGTAGGTGCGCTCGGCCAGCACGCCCTCGCGCTCGTTGAGGACCTCGTAGAGGATCATGACGCCCTGGTTGGGCAGACCGACCTCGTACGCGTCCGGGTACATGAGCGACCAGCGGACGTCGCAGGAGTCCCAGTCCTTGACGGTGGAGTTCAGCTCACCGCCGACATACTGAATGGGCTTCTGCACATGCGGGAGCAGGGCCTCTAGCTGTGGGAAGACCGACTCGGCAGACATCTGGAACCTTCGTGAGCTGGCAGGGGCGACTCTCAAGCGTAACCGCTCGGAGCCACCCCCCAGCACGGCGACCGGACACCCCCGCGGTGGCGGGGAGCACAGGTCACGGCCGGAGCGCGGCCCGGTGCTTACGGCGCGAGGCCTTCCGCCACACGTCCGGCAGCGCCCGTTCCCGGTCCGCCGCCAGGGCCTCCTCGCGCCCGTGGAGCAGGCCGAAGGTGAAGCCGCCCTCGCCGGCCTGCTGAGCCTGGGTCGCCAGCTCGCGCAGTGCGGCGCGGGCCACGACGCTGTCCTGGTGGTCGCCGAGCAGCTGCTGCACCCGCTTGACGCGCCGGGCGAACTTCTTCGCCGGGCGGCCGAGCGCGGGGCGGGCCGCCTCGGCCGCGTACCGGGCCCGCTTGGCCGCCTTGCGGGCGCCGTGCAGCGCCTCGTCCCGCTCCTGTCCGGCCGGGGCGGCCAGCGCGGCCTCCATGCGGCCGGCCAGCCGCCGGTAGTCCTTCAGCACGGCCTGGGCGACCACGGCGGGCGCCGGGCGGGCGGCGGCCGGGCGCAGCGGCGGTGCCTCCAGGAACGCGTGCAGCGTCTTCAGCAGGGAGAGGTAGCGGGGCCCGTCCAATACGGCCAGCAGGTGTCCGCGCGCGCCGGCCCGGCGCCGCTCGGACCAGATGCGCAGCCGGGCGTCCACGGGGCCGAGCCGCAGCTCCCGGGGCACCCCGGCGAGCCCGGCCCGCAGCCGCTCGGTGAGTACCTCCCGGTCGCGCTCCACGCCCAACTCCGCCGCCAGCCACTTGAGTTCGATGCCGATGGGCAGGGTGACGCCGCGGTCGAGCACCTTGGTGTACGAGCGGAAGGCGCTGCGCAGCCGGCGGGTGGCGACCCTCATCTGGTGGACCGAGTCGGGCAGATCGCGGCGTACCGCCGGGTCCAGCTCGATGATCGTCCGGACCTGCTCGCGGGCATAGCGCAGGACGACGTCGCCGGCGGTGTCGCCGCGCTTCCCGGAGCCCTTACGGGATCCCTTGCCGGAGCCGTTGGTGGTGCCCTCGGCGGGGCGTCCGTCCGGCCCGTGACCGTGCCCTGCCGGCGCCTCGCGCCGCAGGCCCGTCTCGGCCAGCGCCCGCGCCAGCTTCGAGGCGGCCGAGGCGGGGCGCACCCCCGCCGCGGTCAGCTTCCGGCCGACCGCGTCCAGCAGCCCGGGGGCGCCGTCACCGGCGAGCTCGACCTCGATCTCGTGCCACCGGGCCTTGGCCGGCGCCGATTTCGCCTTCCGGGGCCCCGCCGCGGCCCGCCGCGCGCGCACCGCGTCCACCGCGATCTCGGCGAGCGGCGCGCCCTGGGCGTCCCGCAGCACCTGGACGGTGCGGTGGGTGCGCAGCCGTACGACGGGGACCAGCTCGCGGTCCAGCAGCCGGGAGCGCAGGAGCGCGGTGAGTTCCGGGGGCGGGGTGTCGGACAGCGGGGCTCGCACTTCGTCCCGCACGCCGGGCGCGACCGGCAGCTTCAGATGCCACCCCGCGTCCCTGCCGCCGGTGCGCCTGCGCAGGGTGATGCCCTCCGCGGCCAGGCACAGGCCGGCGGTGTCGTAGTAGACGGCGTCCAGGTCCTCGGTGCCCGCCTCCGCCACGGTGACAATTGCGTCGACCCCGGCCAGGTCGGGCAGCCGCGTGGACTGGTCGGCCTCGTACTTCCGCTCGATCTCCCGCACGGTGTCCGCCATGCCTCGAATGTAGTCATCCCGCCCCGCCCGGGACCACCCATCGGAGCGCCGAAGCCGCCGCCCGGTGGCCGGTATCCGCTCGGGCGGGTAGCACGCACCGCGGACGGTGACTTACGGTGTGTGACGAATCGGCCACGCAGAGTGGCACCGGCCGCGCACTCGACCCCTTCGGGGAGGGAGACACCCGTGCACCCCCAAGCCGCCCCCGTCACCCGGGCACCCCTCCACGTCTCGGCGGGCGCCCGCCCGTATCTCCTGACCACACCGAGCGAACCGACCGCCCCGAAGACCGCCCGCGACTTCGTCCGCGCGGTGCTGCGCCCCACCCGCCTCGGCCCGCTCCTCGACACCGCGGTGCTGCTCACCTCGGAGGCGGTGACCCGCTGCCATCTGCACACGCCGCGGTCCGCGGACATCCTGCTGCGGATCCTGACCGCCGGGCACGGCCTGCGGATCAGCGTCCATGACACGGCGCCGGTGCGCATTCCGCGGCCGGCCCCGCCGGAGGGTGAGCAGGGAGCCGATCACGGGCTGCTGCTGGCCGGCCACCTCGCCGACGCCTGGGGGACGACGCCGTGCGAGGGGCCGCGGGCCACCGCGCTGTGGTTCGAGCTGTATCTCGGGCCGTGACGGCGCTCAGCGGGAGGCCGACAGCGGCCGCTGGACGCGGATCGACTGCAACAGCCCTATCGCGATCCAGACCGCGAACATGGAGGTGCCGCCGTAGGAGACGAACGGCAGCGGGAGGCCGGTGACGGGCATGATGCCGAGCGTCATGCCGATGTTCTCGAAGGACTGGAAGGCGAACCACGCGATGATGCCGGCGGCGGCGATGGTGCCGTAGAGCTCGGTGGACTCGCGGGCGATCCGGCAGGCGCGCCACAGCACGATGCCGAGCAGGACGATGATCAGGCCCGCGCCCAGGAAGCCGAGTTCCTCACCGGCGACGGTGAAGATGAAGTCCGTCTGCTGCTCGGGGACGAACTGGCCGGTGGTCTGGCTGCCGTGGAACAGGCCGGAGCCGGTCAGCCCGCCGCCGCCGATCGCGATCCGGGCCTGGTTGGTGTTGTAGCCGACACCGGCCGGGTCGAGGCTCGGGTTGGCGAACGCGGCGAAGCGGGCGATCTGGTAGTCGTCGAGCAGACCGAGCTGCCAGATGGCCACGCAGCCGACCACGCCCGTGCCGACCAGCCCCAGGATCCAGCGGTTGGAAGCGCCCGAGGCGAGCAGGACGCCGAGGATGACGGCGCCGAGCACCATGACCGAACCGAGGTCGGGCATCAGCAGGATGACGGCGACCGGCACGGCGGCCAGGCCGAGGGCCTGGACGACGGTGCGGTGGTCGGGGTGCGGGCGGTCGCCCGCGTCGACCCGGGAGGCCAGGATCATCGCCATGCCGAGGGTGATGGTGATCTTCGCGAACTCGGCGGGCTGGAGCGAGAATCCGCCGGGGATCGCCAGCCAGGAGCGCGAGCCGTTGATGGTCGCGCCCAGCGGGGTCAGCACCAGCAGCGCCAGCACGACCGACAGGGCGTACAGGATCGGGATCGCGCCGCGCAGGGTGCGGTGGCCGAGCCAGATCGTGCCGGCGGCCAGCGCCAGGCCGATGCCGGTGTTGAGGAGATGGTGCAGGAAGAAGAAGTACTCGTCGTCGTGGTTGAGCGCGGTGCGGTTGCGGGTGGCGGAGAAGACCAGCACCGAGCCCATGAGCGACAGCGCCAGACAGGACAGCAGCAGCATCCAGTCCAGCTTGCGCACCACCGAGTCACGCGCCGTCAGCTTGCCCCAGGTGCCGAGCTCGGGGGTGTAGCGCCGGATCGAGAACGCCCGGGAGGTGTGGCTGGTCGTCATCGTGGGCTCTCCGATGCGGACGGCGACGGCGACGGCGGGGCGTACGGCTTGATGGGCTGGGCCTCGATGGAGCCATCACCCTCGATCTTGGGCAGCCTGGCCTCCGGCCTCGGGAGCAGGGCGGCCTTCGGGTCGATCCCGCCCTTCTCGTCGACCCCGTAGAGCGCGTTGTAGATGTTGCGCACGGCGGGGCCGGAGGCGCCGGAACCCGTACCACCCTGGGAGATGGTCATGACGATCGTGTAGTCCTTGGTGTACGTCGCGAACCACGAGGTGGTCTGCTTGCCGTAGACCTCGGCCGTACCGGTCTTGGCGTGCATCGGGATCTTGTCCTGCGGCCAGCCGCCGAACCGCCAGGCGGCGGTACCCCGGGTGGCGACGCCGGCGAGGGCGCCGTCCATCTGCCCGAGGGTCTTCTTCGACACCGGCAGCTTGCCGTGCGCGTGCGGCTGGATCCGCTGGATGTGCTTGCCGTCGGGGCTGACGATGGCCTTGCCGACGGTCGGGTCGTAGAGCGTGCCGCCGTTGGCGATCGCGCCGTAGATGGTCGCCATCTGGATCGGGGTGACGAGGGTGTCGCCCTGGCCGATGGCGTAGTTGATCGAGTCGTAGGCGTGCAGCTTCATGCCCTCCAGGCAGCCCTCACGGGCGAGCTTGGTGCCGAAGTCCTTCTTCTTCGGCCAGGCCTTGGCCTGCTCGCACCAGCCGGCCTTGTTGGCCCGCCAGAACGCGTTCTTCCACTTGCGGTCCGGGACCCGGCCCCTGACCTCGTTGGGGAGGTCGATCCCGGTCTCCTTGCCGAGGCCGAACTGGTGGGCGGTCTTGTAGAACCAGTCGTTGGGGTCCTTCTTGGGCTTGTCGCCGCCGTCCTTCTTCCACTCCTCGTGCGAGAGCCGGTAGAAGACGGTGTCGCAGGAGACCTCCAGCGCCCGGCCCAGGCTGATGTCGCCGTGGCCCTCGCCCTCGAAGTTCTTGAAGACCTGGCCGCCGATGCTGTACGAGCTGGTGCAGGGGTAGTGGCCGTTGAAGTCGTAGCCCGCGTTGACCGCGGCCGAGGTCGAGATGACCTTGAAGATCGAGCCGGGGGCGGCCTGTCCCTGGATCGCGCGGTTCAGCAGCGGGTAGTTGGAGTCCTTGCCGGTGAGGTGGGCGTAGTCCTTGCCGGAGATCCCGCCGACCCAGGCGTTGGGGTCATAGCTGGGGTTGGAGGCCATCGCCACCACCCGGCCGGTCTTCGCCTCCATGACGACCACGGCACCCGAGTCGGCCTTGTAGTTGGTGCCGGTGTTCTTGTCGAAGTTCTTGCGGGCGTCCTTCATGGCCTGGTCCAGCTGCTTTTCCGCTATGGCCTGCACACGGGCGTCGACGCTGGTGACGACGCTGGCCCCGGCCCGGCCCTTCTCGCTGTTGGCCTGGCCGATGACCCGGCCGAGGTTGTCGACCTCGTAGCGGGTGACGGCGGCCTTGCCGCGCAGCGCGCTGTCGTACGTGCGCTCCAGACCGGACCGGCCGATCTGGTCGGAGCGCAGCAGCGGCGAGCGGGTGTCCTTGGCCTTGTTGATCTCGGCGTCGGTGACCGGCGAGAGATAGCCCAGCACCTGCGCGGTGTTGGCGTTGCCGGGGGCGGCGTAGCGGCGGACGGCGGTGGGCTCGGCGCTGATGCCGGGGAAGTCCTCGGAGCGCTCCCGGATCTGGAGCGCCTGCTGGGTGGTGGCCTCGTCGGTGATCGGGATCGGCTGGTAGGGCGAGCCGTTCCAGCAGGGCTGCGGCGTCTTGGAGTCGCAGAGCCGGACCTTGTTGCGGATCTCCTTCTCGGACATCCCGAGCACCCTGGCGAGCCGGCCGAGCACAGCCTTCCCGTCGTCCTTCATCTTCAGCAGGTCGGTGCGGCTCGCGGAGACCACCAGACGGGTCTGGTTGTCGGCCAGCGGCACGCCGCGGGCGTCGAGGATGGAGCCGCGGGTGGCGGGCTCGACGACCTGCTGGACGTGGTTGCTCTTGGCCTCGTCGGCGTACTCCTGGCCATTGCGGATCTGCAGATACCAGAGCCGGCCGCCGAGGGTGACCAGCAGGGAGAAGACCAGGATCTGGATCGCGATGAGCCGGACGGTGACCCGGGAGGTCCGGGTTTCCGGGAGATTACTCATGGCGCGCGGCGCCTCCATGAGAGGTGGTGGTCGGAAGGAGACGGGAGGGCGTCACAGTCGCTTGACCCCCTTGATGCGGCCCACCTTGTCGCGGGCGGACTTGCCGAGCAGACTGCCGCGCTGGCTGCCGATGCGGGCCCCGGCGCGCAGGGACTTCATGGCGCCGCGGCTGGCCTTGAGGCCGGTGCCGGTGGTGAGCCAGCCGTACCCGAGGTCGCCGGCGGAGCCGCCCGGACTGCCGGAGCCGTCACCGGCCAGCAGATCGCTGTCCGTGCGGCGCGCCAGCGCCATCACCAGCGGGACGGTGAAGGGGGCCAGCAGCAGGTCGTAGAGGGTGGCGCTGAGCAGCAGACCGACGATGCCGACGTGCCGGGCGGCGGTGTCGCCGACCAGCGCGCCGACGCCGGCGTACATCAGCGTCGAGCCGATGGCCGCCCCGATGACGACGAGCAGCGGCAGCGTCGCCGAGCGGTGCCGGCCGGAGTCCGGTCTGGTCAGGCCCGCGGCGTAGCCGATGACGCAGAGCACCAGCGCATAGCGGCCGATGGCGTGGTCGGACGGCGGGGCGAGGTCGGCCAGCAGCCCGGCGAAGAAGCCGACGAGCGCGCCGCCGACGTGGCCGTAGATCAGCGCCAGGCCGACCACGACGAGCAGCAGCAGGTCCGGTACCGCGCCGGGCAGTTGGAGCCGGGCCAGGATGGTGACCTGGATGACGAGGGCGACGACCACCAGCGGGGCCGAGAGCAGGATCCGGTTGATGCGCATCGGTCAGCTCCTGGGAGAAGCGCTCGCGGAGGGGGAGGCCGTGACGGTGACCGTCGGCGTCGGCTTGGGCTTGGCGGGCCGGGGCGGCAGCACGGTGTCGCGCGGGTCCTCGCGGGGCGGCTGGACCACGACGCCGACGATGTCGAGCTGGGAGAAGGCGACGTACGGCCGGACCTGGAGGGTGCGGGTCAGATCGCCGTTGAACGGCTCGACCCGGACGACCTTGCCGACCGGGACGCCGGGCACGAACGGCTTGTCCTTGCTGGACCCGAAGGTGACCAGCCGGTCGCCCTTCTTGATGTTGGCCCGGCCGTTGAGGAGCTGCACCCGCAGCGAGCGGACGCCCTGCCCGTTGGCGAAGCCGATCTCGTTGGTCTTCTCCATGCGGGTGCCGACGGTGAAGTCGGGGTCGGCGGCCAGCAGCACGGTGGAGGTGCTGGGGCCGACGGTGGTGACCCGGCCGACCAGGCCGTCGCCGTTGAGCACGGTCATGTCGCGGGCGATGCCGTCGCGGCTGCCGGCGTCGATGGTGATGGTCCAGGAGAAGCCCTGGGCCGAGCCGATGGCGATGACCTGGGCGCCCTTGATGGCGTACTGACCGGTGCCCGCGGTCTTGAGGATCTTGTCGAGCTCGGCGGCGCGGCTGCGGTTGCGGTCGGAGGAGCCGAGCTTGGCCTTCAGCGCCTCGTTCTCGTGCTCCAGCGTGCTGATCCGGTCGTGCCGCCGCCCGGAGTCCCGTACGGCGCCGACGGCGTTGCCGACCGGGTCGACGGCGCGGGCAACACCGTTTTCGACCGGCCCGAAGGCGGAGGCGGCGGCGTGCCGGGCACCATCGAGCGGGGACTGTTCGCCGCCGCGGATATCGACCGTGATCAGCGCGAACGCGATCGCGACCAGCAGCACCAGCAGCAGCCGGCTCTCTCGTGTGTCCCTCACGTGCGGCGGCCGTGTCCTTCCTCGTAGGACCGGCCGGCTGCGGGCCCCGCCGGTCTCGTTCGGGAGTTGAGCGTTGTGCCTGATGTGACGGTGCCGGATGGTGAAGCGTCAGGCGCCGTGTCTGTCGGGATGTGTGCCTGTATATCAGCGATCCGGCGGACGGATCGGCCGCTGTCGCCGTACGGCCCGGCCGCCGCGGACGCCGGGACGGCCGCGGGTCGGGTCGGGTGGTCGTTACCTGCGCGGCTGGGAGTCGAGGACCTGCTGGAGCGCCTCGAACTCCTCGACGCACTTGCCGGAGCCCAGCGCGACGGAGTCGAGCGGGTCCTCGGCGATGTGGATGGGCATACCGGTCTCGCGGCGCAGCCGCTCGTCGAGGCCGCGGAGCAGGGCGCCGCCTCCGGTGAGCACGATGCCGCGGTCCATGACGTCACCGGACAGCTCCGGCGGGCACTTGTCGAGGGTCGTCTTGACCGCGTCGACGATGGAGTTGACCGGCTCCTCGATGGCCTTGCGGACCTCGGCGGCCGAGATCACGACGGTCTTCGGGAGGCCGGAGACCAGGTCACGGCCGCGGATCTCGGTGTGCTCGTCCTGTTCGAGGTCGTACGCCGAACCGATGGTGATCTTGATGCTCTCGGCGGTGCGCTCGCCCAGCAGAAGGCTGTACTCCTTCTTGATGTGCTGGATGATCGCGTTGTCGAGCTCATCGCCGGCCACCCGGATGGACTGGGCAGTGACGATGCCGCCGAGCGAGATGACCGCGACCTCGGTCGTACCGCCGCCGATGTCCACGACCATGTTGCCGGTGGCCTCGTGGACCGGAAGACCGGATCCGATCGCGGCGGCCATCGGCTCCTCGATGATGTGCACCTGGCGCGCGCCGGCCTGGGTCGAGGCCTCGATGACCGCACGGCGCTCGACTCCGGTGATGCCGGAGGGCACACACACCACGACCCGCGGGCGGGCCAGATAGCGCCGCTTGTGGATCTTGAGGATGAAGTAGCGGAGCATCCGCTCGGTGATCTCGAAATCGGCGATCACGCCGTCTTTCAGGGGCCGTACGGCGACGATGTTGCCGGGCGTACGCCCGATCATCTTCTTCGCCTCAGCACCCACCGCGAGAATGCCGCCGGTGTTGGTGTTGATGGCCACGACCGACGGCTCGTTGAGAACGATTCCGCGGCCCCTGACGTACACCAGCGTGTTGGCGGTCCCGAGGTCGACAGCCATGTCACGGCCGATGAACGACATGTTGTTCCCCATGAGGATACGTCTGGCCTTCCCAACTGGAGCGAATGCTTACTGGAGGTCGGCAGGAGGTGATGCGCTGCGAGGCGCGGAAGCCTCCATGGTAGTTCGTAGTGCGCCCACTCGAACACGTCGGGAGGCTGTTCCGCCATTGTCAGCCGTACACGTACCCGGCCCCCTCAATGGTGACGTCGTGTCGCGGTGATGCGTTCCCCCGATCGTGTCGTATACACCAAAGGGCGACCGATGATTTTCTCGGTCGCCCCTGGTCACGAGGGGTGTACAGCTGACGATACGTCAGGAAATCCCGGGGAAGAAAATCTTGATCTCGCGCTCGGCGGACTCTTCGGAATCCGAGGCATGGATCAGATTCTCCCGGGTGATCGTTCCGAAGTCCCCACGAATGGACCCACTCGGCGCGGCAATCGGGTCAGTCGGACCGGCCAGCGCCCGCACGCCCTCGATCACCCGCTCGCCCTCGACGACCAGCGAGACCACCGGGCCGGAGGACATGAACGCGACCAGCGGCTCGTAGAACGGGCGGCCGACGTGCTCGGCGTAGTGCTGTTCGAGGAGGGCCCGGTCGAGGGTCCGCATCTCCAGCGCGCTGATCGTCCAGCCGGCCTTCCGCTCGATCCGGCCGAGAATCTCGCCGATCAGACCGCGCTGGACGGCGTCGGGCTTGAGGAGGACGAGGGTGCGCTGGCTCACGGAGGGACTCCCTGGATATGAACAATGGTCAGCGGGTGCACTGAGGCTACAGGGGCGCTGCCACCGGCCTTCACCCGCCCACCCGGCAGGCCGCGCGGGGGATCACGGCCGTGCGGCAGCGGATCACGCCCGTGTGGACGTGACCTCGCCGCAGCGCCGGAGGGTCAGCCCGCCGTCGGCGCCTCGGCCGCCCAACGGGCCTTCGCCTCGTCGATCTTGCGACCGAAGTGGACCGACGCCCACCACAGGGCCGCGAAGACCGCGCCGAGAAAGAACATCGTCGGGACCACGAAGCCGCTGGCGATCAGGGCGAACTGCAGCAGCCAGCCGAGCTGGACACCACCCGGACGGGTCAGCATCCCGCACAGCAGGACACTCAGCAGCATCGCGATCCCGCTGACCGTCCAGATCGTGGCCGTCGGGAGGGCGGACATCTGCATCGCCACCAGCCCGGCGAAACCGATCACGAAGAATTCACCGATGAGGGTGCTGGCACACAGCGTGCGCATGGTCAGCCCCTTCCCATCAGCAGCCGGGCCTCGCCGACCGTGATCACCGAGCCGGTCACCAGCACACCCGCGCCGGAGAACTCGCCCTCCTCCTCGGCGAGGGTGATCGCCGCCTCCAGCGCGTCGTCGAGCCGCGGCTCGACCTGGACCCGCTCGGCGCCGAAGACCTCGACCGCCACGGCCGCCAGCTCGTCCGGATCCATCGCACGATGGCTGGAATTACGCGTCACCACGATCTCGGCGAAGATCGGCTCGAACGCCTCCAGGAAGCCCCGTACGTCCTTGTCCGAACTGGCGCCGACGACGCCCACCAGCCGGCTGAACCCGAAGGCCTCGGTGACCGCCTCGGCGGCCGCCCGCGCACCGGCCGGATTGTGCGCCGCGTCCAGCACGACCGTGGGGCTGCGCCGCACGACCTCCATCCGGCCCGGCGAGGTCACGGCGGCGAACGCGGAGCGGATGGTGTCGATGTCGAGGGTGCGGGCGTGCTCCGAGCCGACGCCGAAGAACGCCTCGACCGCGGCGAGCGCCACCGCGGCGTTGTGCGCCTGGTGGGCGCCGTACAGCGGAAGGAAGATCTCCGGATACTCGCCGCCCAGCCCGCGCAGGGTCAGCATCTGACCGCCGACCGCGACCTCACGCGAGGTGACCCCGAACTCCATGCCCTCCCGGGCGACCGTGGCGTCCACCTCGACCGCGCGCTTGAGCATCACCGACGCCGCGTCCACCGGCTGCTGGGCCAGCACGACCGTGGCGTCCTTCTTGATGATCCCGGACTTCTCGCCGGCGATCTGCTCGGGCGTCTCCCCCAGGCGGTCGGTGTGGTCCAGCGCGATCGGGGTGATGACGGCGACATCGCCGTCGATCACGTTGGTCGCGTCCCAGGTGCCGCCCATGCCGACCTCGACGACCGCGATGTCCACGGGGGTGTCCGCGAAGGCGGCGTACGCCATCGCCGTCAGCACCTCGAAGAACGACAGGCGGTACTCCTGCTGGCCGTCGACCATCTCCACATACGGGGCGATGTCGCGGTAGGTCTCGATGAAGCGCTCGGCGGAGATCGGCGCGGCGTCCAGGCTGATCCGCTCGGTGATCGACTGGACGTGCGGGCTGGTGTAGCGGCCGGTGCGCAGATCGAAGGCGGACAGCAGGGCCTCGATCATCCGGGCGGTGCTGGTCTTGCCGTTGGTGCCGGTGATGTGGATGGACGGGTATGCCCGCTGGGGCGAACCGAGGATGTCCAGCAGCGCCTCGATGCGCTGCACCGAGGGGTCGAGCTTGGTCTCGCCCCAGCGGCCGGCCAGCTCCTCCTCGACGGCGCGCAGCGCACGGTCGACCTCGGGGTCGGCCGGCCGGGCCGGGATCCCGTCCCCCTGCGGCGGCCCGGCCTGGGCACGCAAGGTCCGGCTGCCGGCCTCGATCACCGCGAGATCGGGGTCACGGTCGGTCTCCGCCTCGACCAGTTCGTCGAAGGCGTCGTTCGGGTCGGGGTCGTCGTTTTCGGGGCGCTCGCTCACGCCGACCAGTCTACGAGGCCCCTCTGACAGCGGTGCGCTGTGCTGCCTGTGCCGATACCGAGCAGTTACCCCTGGTGCCGGCCGGCCCGGCCGGGGCCCGGACCCGCGGGCGTACGCCGGCGCCACCCCCCGCCTACGGCAGCGCCGCCTTCATCATGGCCCGTGCGATCGGGGCCGCCAGGCCGTTGCCGGAGACCTCATTGCGGGCGGCGTGCCCGTCCTCGACCATCACGGCCACCGCCACCTGGTGCCCCTTACCGTCCTCGGCGTACGAGACGAACCAGGCGTAGGGCGTACCGCTGTTGTCGACGCCGTGCTGGGCGGTACCGGTCTTGGCGCCGACGGTCCGTCCGTCGATCTTCGCGCCGGACGCCGTGCCCTTGTCCACGACCGTCTGCATCGCCGACCGCAGCTGCTCGGCGGTACGCCCCGACATGGCCTTGCGGTACGTCTTCGGCCCGTTCTCCTGGACGGTGTTGCCGCCGCCGTCGGTCAGCTTGTCGACCAGCTGCGGGGTCTTCAGGTCGCCGCCGTTCTGGATCGCCGCGGTGACCATCGCCATCTGGAGCGGGGTGGCCTGGTCGTCGAACTGGCCGATCCCGGACAGCGCGGTCTGCGCCTCGTCCATGTCACCGGGGTAGACGCTCTTGGCGGCCCGTACCGGGGTGTCGACCTTGCCGTCGTTGAAGCCGAGCTTCTCGGCCTGCGCCTTCACCTTGTCCTTGCCCAGGTCGACGGCCATCTTCGCGAAGACGGTGTTGCAGGAGTACTGGAGCGCGGTGCGGATGTTCGCGTTCTTGCAGGGCGCGGAGGCGTTCTCGTTGGGGAGCTTGGTGCGGGTGTGCGGGAGGGTGTACGGGTCGGGGCTGTCGGTGGGCTCGTCCACCGAGGAGTACAGGCCGTTCTCCAGCGCGGCCGCGGCGACCACCAGCTTGAAGGTGGAGCCCGGCGGCAGCGGCTGCCGCAGCGCCCGGTTGACCTGGGGGTCGTCCGGGTCGGCGGACATCTGCTGCCACGCCTTCTGGTCGGCGGCCGACGACCCGGAGAACTTCCCGGGGTCGTACGACGGCGTGCTGACCATGCCGAGGATCCGCCCGGTGGCCGGGTCCATGGCGACGGCCGCGCCCTTCTTGCCGCCCAGCGCCCGGTAGCCGGCCTGCTGCACCTTCGGATCGATGGTGGTGGCCACGTCGCCGCCCTTGGCCCGGTTACGGGTCAGCGCGTCGGCAGGGCTCTGCAGCCGGCTGTCGGAGCCGTCGAGGAGGTCGCCGTAGAGGCTCTCCAGCTGGTTGCTGCCGTAGATCTGCGAGCTGAACCCGGTCACCGGCGCATACAGCGGGCCGTCCTTGTAGGTCCGCTTGTACTTGAGCGTCGAGGACGTGGCGGCGGAGCCGGTGACCGGCTCCCCGCCGACGAGGATGTTGCCCAGCGGCGCGGAGTACTTGCCGATCGCCACCCGCGGATTGTGCGGGTCCTCCTTGTAGTCGCTGGCCTTCGCGCCCTGAATCCAGGTGGCCCAGCCCATCAGCGCGAGGATCAGCGCCAGACAGAAGACCGCGGCCCGTCGCAGGGGTTTGTTCATGGGGCGCGGCTCCTCCGTACGGGACGTGCGATGCGGCCGGAACGTCGGTATTCCGGCATTCCGGTACACCGTGCCTCGGCTTCATGAGAGCCCGATGAGAACGGCCGTCGCGCGCCCGACGGGACAACGCTCCGCCGAGTTTCGCCCTCTTCCACGGCGGGTTGTGGGCAGCCCCGGATGATCAACACGGCAGCGGACCGGGAAGGCAGGAGCTGAAGAGGAGTGCCGGCAATCAGTCAGCGGATGCATTTGATCCTGCTCACCGCCTGGACCGTGCTGTGGTTCGTCCTCGTGGAGCCGCACGGCGGATTCTCCTGGCACTATCTGCGCGCCGGCGGCCAACTGATCTACCAGGACCCCTCCGGCAACGGCACCGGCGGGCTCAATCTCTACGCGCACCACCCCGAACTCCAGATGGGTCCGCTCAGTTTTCTGACGGCCGGCCTGTTCAACCCGTTCCCCGAGGCCACCGGGCAGTTTCTCGCCGCGGCCCTGATGTCGCTGCTCGGCCTGGTCATCCTGGTGCTGGCCGGCCGCAGCGCCGCCTACCACTTCCTGGGCACCGGCACCAACCACCAGCGGCTGCGGCAGCGCGTGCTGATCGCCGGGCTGGCCTTCATCCCCATGTGGATCGAGGTCGCGGTCCGCTTCGGGCATCTCGACGACGTCCTTGCGCTGTTCTTCACCGCCCTCGCGGTCCGCGCCGTCACCCGCGGCGACGCCGCCCTCACCGGCGTCTGCCTGGCCCTGGCGATGGATTCCAAGCCCACCGCCCTCGCCTTCCTCCCGCTGCTGCTCGCCCTGCCGCGCGAGAAGTGGCTGCGGGCCGGCCTGTGGTGCGCGGGCCTGGTGGCCGTCGCCTGGCTGCCGTTCTTCGTGGGCGACTCGCAGTCCTTCGCCGCGGCGCAGTTCGCCATCCCCAACCAGCCGGCGTCCGCCCTGCGCTGGCTGGGCGTCGGCGACCCGAAGACCCCCGGCTGGGACCGCCCCGCCCAGGCCGCCCTGGGGCTCGTGCTGGGCGCCCTCGCCGTCTGGCGCGGCCGCTGGGCGGCGGTGGTGCTGCTGGGGGCCAATGCCCGGATCGTCCTCGACCCGAGCGTCTACACGTACTACACGGCGTCCGTGCTGCTCGGCACCCTGCTCTGGGACGTGATCGGCCAGCGCCGGCTGGTGCCCTGGTGGAGCTGGCTGGGCCTGCTCGTCCTCTACGGCAGCGTCTTCGCGGTGCCCGACGACGCCGCCCGGGGCTTGATCCGGCTGGCGTTCGTGGCCGTCTCGACGGCGTACGTCCTGCTCTGGCCGGTACGGGAACGCGGGCGGCGGGGCCGGCGACGGCGCAGGCCCCCCGCCCGTACGGACGAGGGGCCTGCGCACCGCGGTCCCCAGGAGGGCCGCCCGGATCCCGGGCCGCCCACGGGACCGGCGGCTACGCCGTGGGCAGGGCCGCCAGCTGCGCCGTGATCCGGACGATGTCCGCCTCCGCGGCCTCCAGCCGGCCGCGGATCTTCTCCACGACCTTGTCCGGGGCCTTGGCGAGGAACGCCTCGTTGCCGAGCTTGCCGGTGGCCTGCGCCTTCTCCTTCTCCGCCGCCGCCAGGTCCTTCGTCAGCCGCTTGCGCTCCGCCTCGATGTCGATGGCGCCGGAGAGGTCCAGGGCCACCGTGGCGCCCGCGACCGGCAGCGAGGCGGTCGCGCTGAAGCCGTCACCCGCCGGCTGCAGCCGCAGCAGCGAGCGCATCGCGGCCTCGTGCGCGGCCAGCGCCGTACCGGACAGCTCCAGCCGCGCCGGGACCTTCTGGCCGGGCTGCAGCCCCTGGTCGGAGCGGAAGCGCCGGACCTCGGTGACGACCTGCTGCACCGTCTCGATCTCCCGCTCGGCGGCCGCGTCCCGGAAGCCGGAGTCCTTCGGCCAGTCGGCGATGACGACCGACTCGCCGCCGGTCAGCGTCGTCCACAGGGTCTCGGTGACGAACGGCACGATCGGGTGCAGCAGCCGCAGCGTGACGTCCAGCACCTCGCCCAGCACCCGGCGCGAGGCCTCGGCGGCCGGTCCGCCCGCCTGGAACGTGGTCTTGGACAGCTCGACGTACCAGTCGAAGACCTCGTCCCACGCGAAGTGGAAGAGGGTGTCCGACAGCTTCGCGAACTGGTAGTCGTCGTAGTACGCGTCGACCTCGGCGACGACCGAGTTCAGCCGGGAGAGGATCCACCGGTCGGTCGCCGACAGCTGCTCGGCGGGCGGGAGTTCGCCCTCGACCGTCGCACCGTTCATCAGCGCGAAGCGGGTGGCGTTCCAGATCTTGTTGGCGAAGTTGCGCGAGCCCTGGACCCAGTCCTCGCCGATCGGGACGTCGACGCCCGGGTTCGCCCCGCGCGCCAGCGTGAACCGGACGGCGTCCGAGCCGTAGGCATCCATCCAGTCCAGCGGATTGACCGCGTTCCCGAAGGACTTGGACATCTTCTTGCCGAACTGGTCACGGACCATGCCGTGCAGCGCGATGGTGTGGAACGGCGGGGTGCCGTCCATCGCGTACAGCCCGAACATCATCATCCGGGCGACCCAGAAGAAGAGGATGTCGTAGCCGGTGACCAGGACGGAGTTCGGATAGAACTTCTCGACGCTCGGGGTCTGTTCGGGCCAGCCGAGGGTGGAGAACGGCCACAGGCCGGAGGAGAACCAGGTGTCCAGGACGTCGGTGTCCTGGGTCCAGCCCTCGCCGGTGGGTGCCTCGTCGTCCGGGCCGACGCAGACGACCTCACCGTTCGGGCCGTACCAGACGGGGATCCGGTGGCCCCACCACAACTGCCGTGAGATGCACCAGTCGTGGAGGTTGTCGACCCAGCCGAAGTAGCGGGACTCCATCTCCTTGGGGTGGATCGCGACCTTGCCGTCGCGGACCGCGTCCCCCGCGGCCTTCGCCAGCGGGCCGACCTTGACCCACCACTGCATCGACAGCCGCGGCTCGATGGTGGTCTTGCAGCGCGAGCAGTGCCCGACGGAGTGGGTGTACGGGCGCTTCTCGGCGACGATCCGGCCGTCGGCGCGCAGCGCACCGACGATCGCGGAACGGGCCTCGAAGCGGTCCAGGCCCTGGAAGGGTCCGTGTGCCGTGATGACGCCGCGCTCGTCGAGGACGGCGAGGTTGGGCAGGTCGTGCCGGCGGCCGATCTCGAAGTCGTTGGGGTCGTGGGCCGGGGTGACCTTGACCGCGCCGGTGCCGAACTCCGGGTCGACGTGCTCGTCGGCGACGACCGGGATCCGGCGGCCGGTCAGCGGCAACTCGATCTCGGTGCCGACGAGATGGGCGTAGCGCTCGTCCTGCGGGTGGACCGCGACCGCGGTGTCGCCGAGCATCGTCTCGGCGCGGGTCGTCGCCACGACGATGGAGTCGTCGCCCTCGCCGTACCGGATGGAGACGAGCTCGCCGTCGTCGTCCTGGTACTCGACCTCGATGTCCGAGATCGCGGTCAGACAGCGCGGGCACCAGTTGATGATGCGCTCGGCGCGGTAGATCAGCTCGTCGTCGTAGAGCCGCTTGAAGATCGTCTGGACGGCCTTGGTCAGGCCCTCGTCCATGGTGAAGCGCTCCCGCGACCAGGCGACGCCGTCGCCGAGCCGGCGCATCTGCCCGGAGATCTGGCCGCCGGACTCGCTCTTCCACTGCCAGACCCGCTCGACGAACGCCTCACGGCCCAGGTCGTGCCGGGAGACGCCCTCCTTGGCGAGTTCGCGCTCGACGACGTTCTGGGTGGCGATACCGGCGTGGTCCATGCCCGGCTGCCAGAGCGTCTCGTAGCCCTGCATGCGCTTGCGGCGGGTGAGCGCGTCGATCAGCGTGTGCTCGAAGGCGTGCCCCAGGTGCAGGGAACCGGTGACGTTCGGCGGCGGAATGACGATCGTGTACGGCGGCTTGTCGCTCTTCTCGTCCGCCTCGAAGTAGCCCCGCTCTACCCAGCGCTCGTACAGCGGCCCCTCTACCTCGGCCGGCGTGTACTGAGTCGGCAGTTCGGGGGCGCTGTGGTTGCTCTGCTGAGTGTTCTCGGTCACGACGGACAGTGTACGGGCGCGGATGTCGCGGCTTCGAATCGGTTTCGCCCCCGGCGCCACGGCTGTCAGCGGCGTCGTACAGGATGTCGGCAGCGCATAAACATCAGAACTTCACACGCAGCACTCAACTGTCTTCAGTTGTCACGAGGGGAACCGCTCCATGAGCTTCAACCAGCCGCCTCCCGGCCCGTACGGCCAGCAGCCCCCGCAGCCGGGCCCGTACGGCCAGCCGCAGCAGCCGCCGGCCCCGCAGCCGGGCTACGGCTACCCGCAGCAGGGCGGCCAGGTGCCCGGGCAGCAGGGCTACGGCTACCCCCCGCAGGCCCCGCAAGCCCCTCAGCAGGGTTACGGCTACCCCCAGCAGCCCGCCCAGCCCGGCTACGGCCAGCAGGCTCCGTACGGCGGCCAGCAGACCCCCTACGGCATGATCCCGCAGGGCGCCCCGGAGTCCGGCGGCAACGGCAAGAAGATCGGCCTGATCGCCGGCGCGGTCGCGGTCGTCGCGGCCATCGGCATCGGCGCGTACTTCGTCTTCGGCTCGGGCGGCGACGTGGCCCCCTACACGATCTCCCTCCCGGACAAGCTGCTGAACGGGGAGTACAGCAAGGCGCTCGGTTCCCCCGCCGGTGTCGTCAAGGACGTCTCGAACGACAAGGACGCCAAGGCGATGGGGATCACCGAGAGCAAGGCCGTCAGCGGCAAGTACGCCAACGTCGGCAAGCTCCAGCTCAATGTGGGGGGCGTCTACGGCAAGGTCGCCGACCCCGAGTCGGCCGTGGACCAGGCGTTCGCCAAGCTGGAAGAGGACCAGAAGAAGAACTCGGGAAACCAGGGCCTCAAGATCGAGACGGTCTCCGGACCGACCGACTACTCACCGAGTGACTTCGACGGCGCGGTCATGAAGTGCAAGGAGCAGAAGCTCTCGGCCGCCCAGGGCGGCATGAACGTGTCGCTGAACTTCTCCATGTGCATCTGGGGCGACAACAGCGCGATCGGCACGGTCTCCGTGATTCCCACCCCGTCGCCCGGCGGGGAGAGCGCGAAGGCGCCCACCGCCGAGCAGTTGTCGGACATGACGGCGAAGGTCCGCAACGAGGTCCGCAAGGAGAAGTAGCCCCGGCCCACGCGGCCCATCGAGGCACCGAGGCGCTCGACGAGGAACGCTCGCCGAGCGCCTTCTGCGTGCCCCACAGCACCGCAGCGAAAGCGCCGGCAGAACACTGGCCACAGCCTCACGGGCGCCACGAACGGGCGTGCCCCGCTGGTAACTTGACCATCGACCGACCAAGATTTTTTCACTTCAGGGGGAGAGTTGCCATGCGCAAATCCATCCGTCGCATCGCGGCAGCAACCGGAGTGCTCATGGCGGGAGCCGCGCTCCCGCTCGTCGTCACCGCTCCGGCCCAGGCCAGCACTGCGGACTGCACGGCCTACTTGAGCAGCAAGGGCTACATCGTGGGGAAGAAGGTGCTCATGATCTGCGAGGACTGGGCGACCGGCATCGGGGGCGCGATCCCGCCCCTGCCTTGCATGCAGCCTTTGGAGCGTCTCGGCGTCAAGGCGTCGCACGCCGAGGAAGCCTGCAACCGCGCGCAGTCCTGACCGCCGCAGCAGACACACCACCGCCCGGCAGCGTTCCCGCTGCCGGGCGGTTCGGTGAGCGGCTACGGCCGCGCCTCAGGCGCTCTTCTCCTGCGGCTCCCCCGACTCGCCGCGGTTGCGCGGGACCAGGGTCGGGTTCACGTTCGAGTGGACGACGTCCTCGGTGATG
Organism: Streptomyces sioyaensis; assembly: GCF_004122735.1. GTDB lineage: Bacteria > Actinomycetota > Actinomycetes > Streptomycetales > Streptomycetaceae > Streptomyces > Streptomyces sioyaensis. The sequence goes on from NZ_SDIF01000014.1 coordinate 62,166, forward strand.
ACGACGCGGGCCACGTCCTTGCGGGACGGGATCTCGTACATCACCGCCTGGAGGACCTCCTCCATGATGGCGCGCAGACCGCGGGCGCCGGTGCCGCGCAGGATGGCCTGGTCGGCGATGGCCTCCAGGGCCGGGCGGTCGAAGTCCAGCTCGACACCGTCGAGTTCGAAGAGGCGCTTGTACTGCTTGACGAGCGCGTTGCGCGGCTCGACCAGGATCTGCAGCAGGGCCTCGCGGTCGAGGTTGTGGACCGAGGTGAGGACGGGGAGGCGGCCGATGAACTCCGGGATCATCCCGAACTTCACCAGGTCCTCCGGCATGACGTCCTGGAGCTGGTCCTTGGACTCGATCTCGCGCTTGGAGCGGATCGTGGCGCCGAAGCCGATGCCCTTGGCGCCGGACCGGGCCTCGATGATCTTCTCCAGACCGGCGAAGGCACCGCCCACGATGAACAGCACGTTCGTGGTGTCGATCTGGATGAATTCCTGGTGGGGGTGCTTGCGGCCGCCCTGGGGCGGGACCGAGGCGGTGGTGCCCTCCAGGATCTTCAGCAGGGCCTGCTGGACGCCCTCACCGGAGACATCGCGGGTGATCGACGGGTTTTCGCTCTTCCGGGCGACCTTGTCGATCTCGTCGATGTAGATGATGCCGGTCTCGGCCTTCTTGATGTCGAAGTCCGCGGCCTGGATCAGCTTGAGGAGGATGTTCTCGACGTCCTCACCGACGTAGCCGGCCTCGGTGAGCGCCGTGGCGTCGGCGAACGCGAAGGGGACGTTGAGCATCCGGGCGAGGGTCTGCGCGAGCAGGGTCTTGCCGGAGCCGGTGGGGCCGAGCAGCAGGATGTTGGACTTGGCCAGCTCGATGCCCTCGTCGCCGCGGCCGGGGCCGTTCTCGCCCGCCTGCACCCGCTTGTAGTGGTTGTAGACGGCGACCGAGAGCGCCTTCTTGGCGGGGTCCTGGCCGACGACATAGCCGTTGAGGAACTCGTAGATCTCCCGCGGCTTGGGGAGCTCCTCCCACCGCACCTCGGAGGTCTCGGCGAGCTCCTCCTCGATGATTTCGTTGCAGAGGTCGATGCACTCGTCGCAGATGTACACACCAGGTCCCGCGATGAGCTTCTTCACCTGCTTCTGACTCTTTCCGCAGAATGAGCACTTGAGCAGGTCGCCGCCGTCACCGATGCGTGCCACGAGGTGCTTCCCCTTCGCCTGGGATCCGCATTGCTCCACGGACCCGGGTGCTTGCCTATCGACGGTACCTTGCCGGGCCCCCCGTACGGGCCCCCCTTGGACCGACTCGGTTCACTCGATCCCGACCCGGTCCAAGGGGGCAACGCTCCGGCTCACTTTGCGAAGATCGTCAGCCGATCGACACGGAGGACTTCCGGGTCGAGACGATCTGGTCGACCAGACCGTACGCCAGGGATTCCTCTGCGGTCAGAATCTTGTCACGCTCGATATCATCACGGATCTTCTCGACCGGCGTGGAGGAGTGCTTGGCCAGGAGGTCCTCCAGCTGCGAGCGCATCCGCAGGATCTCGTTGGCGGCGATCTCCAGGTCGGAGACCTGGCCGCGGCCGGTCTCGCTGTAGGGCTGGTGGATCAGCACCCGGGCGTTCGGCAGCGCCATCCGCTTGCCGGGCGTGCCCGCGGCGAGCAGCACGGCCGCAGCGGAGGCCGCCTGGCCCATGCAGACCGTCTGGATGTCCGGCTTCACGAACTGCATCGTGTCGTAGATGGCCGTGAGCGCCGTGAACGAACCGCCGGGGCTGTTGATGTAGATGGAGATGTCCCGGTCCGGGTCCATCGACTCCAGGCACAGCAGCTGCGCCATGACGTCATTGGCCGAGGCGTCGTCGATCTGCACGCCGAGGAAGATCACGCGCTCCTCGAACAGCTTCGCGTACGGGTCGTACTCGCGCACGCCCTGCGAGGTGCGCTCGACGAAGCGCGGGACGATGTAGCGAGCCTCGGCCTGTGGGCCGGAGAACTGCGAGGCCGGACCGGACTGCTCGGACTCGGCTCGCTGGTAGAGGCCGCTGCCGGGGAAGTTGTTCATCGTGGTGTTCACCGTCCTGGTGGCGATCAAGTGGGCTGGGGGATGTGGGGCGAGTGGTACGGGGCTCAGGCCCCGGTGCCGCCCCCGCCCGGAACGCCGGCGGCGGAGGTCATCACATCGTCGATCAGGCCGTACTCCTTGGCCTCATCGGCGGAGAACCAGCGGTCGCGGTCCGAGTCCTGGGTGATCCGCTCGACGGTCTGGCCGGTGTGGAAGGCCGTGAGCTCCGCCATCCGCTTCTTGGTGTGCAGCAGCCGCTCGGCGTGGATCTTGATGTCCGACGCGGAACCCGCCAGGCCCGCGGAGGGCTGGTGGATGAGGATCTCGGCGTTCGGCAGCGCGAAGCGCTTGCCCGGGGTGCCGGCGCTCAGCAGGAACTGCCCCATGGAGGCGGCGAGGCCCATCGCGATCGTCACCACGTCGTTCTTGATGTACTGCATGGTGTCGTAGATCGCCAAGCCGGCCGAGATCGAGCCGCCCGGGGAGTTGATGTAGAGGAAGATGTCCTTGTCCGGGTCCGCGGCGAGGAGAAGCAGCTGCGCGGTGATCTTGTTGGCGATGTCGTCGTCGACCGGCTGGCCGAGGAAGATGATCCGCTCGCCGAGCAGCCGGTTGTAGACCTGGTCGCCGAGGCCACCGAAGGTCGGCTCAGCGGCGGCGGAAGGCATCGGGATCGTCACGTGTCCACCTGCTCGTTGTCGGACGGCTCAGGCCGTCTCAGCGTCGTCTTCTGGGGCGCGGGGATCGGCGCCGTGTGTGGGTCCGGCGCGGTTTCAGGGACTCCCCTGCCCTCGTATCTACGGACCCTAACGCGCAGGTCGGACAACGCCATCCCGCATCGATAACTGTTCGCTGTGAGCGCAGGCTCACCGGCGGGTGACGACATACGGGCCCGAACACGCGGACGTGCGTGTTCGGGCCCGTCACAGCCGGTCGGCGCGCCGGCGCCGCAGGCTCAGGCCTCGGACTTCTCGTCGCCCTCGGTCTCGGCGGCGTCGGCGGCCTCGGTCTCGGCGGCCTCGACCGTCTCGGCGGTCTCGTCCTCGTCGTCGAGGTCGATGACCTCGCCGTTGCTGTCCTTGACCGTGGCGGCCTCGACGACGACCGCGAGGGCCTTGCCGCGGGCGACCTCACCGACGAGCATCGGCACCTGGCCGCCCTCGACGACGGCCTGCGCGAACTGGTCGGGGGACATGCCGGAGGACTGCGCGCGGCGCATGAGGTGCTCGGTGAGCTCCTCCTGGCTGACGTTCAGCTTCTCCTTGTTGACCAGCTCGTCGAGGATGAACTGGGTCTTGATGCCCTTCTCGGCCTGCTCCTTGGTCTCGGCGTCGAACTCCTCCTCGCTCTTGCCCTGGATCTCCAGGTACTTCGCGAGGTCGAGGCCCATCTGGCCGAGCTGGTGGTTGACCAGGTTGTGCTTGCGGGTCTGGATCTCGTCCTCGAGCAGCTTCTCGGGCATCGGCACCTCGACGAGCTTGAGCAGCTCGTCCAGGACCTTCTCCTGAGCCTGGGTGGCCTGGTCGTACTTCTTCATCTGCTCAAGGCGCTTGCGGCTGTCCGCGCGCAGCTCCTCAAGGGTGTCGAACTCGCTGGCCAGCTGCGCGAAGTCGTCGTCCAGCGCGGGCAGTTCGCGGGACTTGACCTCGGTGACCTCGACCGTGACCTCGGACTCCTTGCCCTCGGCGGAGCCGCCCTTGAGCTCGGAGGTGAAGGTGGCGCTGCCACCGGCCTCGACGCCGGTGACGGCCTCGTCGATGCCGTCGAGGAGCTCACCGGAGCCGACGGTGTAGGTGACGCCCTGGGCGACGCCGTCCTCCAGGACCTCGCCGTCCACCTTCGCTTCGAGGTTGAGCGTCAGGACGTCGCCGTCCTGGGCGCCGCGCTCGACCGGGCTGGTCGTCGCGAAGCGCTCCCGCAGCTGCTCGACGGACTTGTCGATGTCCTCGTCCGACACCTCGACGGCGTCGACCTCGACCTCGATGCCGGAGTAGTCCGGGATCTCCAGGGCGGGACGGATGTCGACCTCGGCGGTGAAGGCCAGCAGCTCGCCGTCCTTCAGCTCGGTGATGTCGACCTCGGGCTGGCCGAGGACGTTCAGCTCACCCTCGTTGACCGCCTCGGTGTAGAACTTCGGGAGCGCGTCGTTGACGGCCTCCTCCAGCACGGCGCCGCGGCCGAACCGCTGGTCGATGACGCGGGCCGGGATCTTGCCCTGGCGGAAGCCCTTCACCGTGACCTGCTGGTTGATCTTCTTGTACGCCGCGTCGAGGCTGGGCTTGAGCTCCTCGAAGGGCACCTCGACAGTGAGCCGAACCCGAGTCGGGTTCAGGGTCTCCACGGCGCTCTTCACGGTTCGGTCTCCTTGGGGCTGACTTCTGGGGTCCTGCGTGAGATCTGCCTGCGCCCGGCTGATCCGGGTCCGGCCGATCGCGCCCGGTACACAGACACACGGGCACGCAGTTTGCATAGTAACCGCAAGGAGGATGACGCCCACAATGTGATCTTGAACGGCCGTCGATCTTGCGACTCGCTCTGGTGGGCCGCAGCGGTGCCCGACGCGAACCGTCGGGCCGACCTGCTGCTGGTCGGGGTGGCCGGATTCGAACCGACGACCTTCCGCTCCCAAAGCGGACGCGCTACCAAGCTGCGCCACACCCCGTCGGTGCGACACGTAGGGTACATGGCCGCAGGCCGTACGGCTGCCAGTTATCGGGTTGCCCGGCGGGGTGGAGGTGCGGGTCCGGGCGGCCGGGCGCACCGTCCGCGGAAGGGATGTGCGGCGCACCGCCGCGACCCGCTAGGATGCACTGCGTGCCGCGGTCCTGCGACCGGTCGGCGCTCGCGGGCGTAGCTCAATGGTAGAGCCCTAGTCTTCCAAACTAGCTACGCGGGTTCGATTCCCGTCGCCCGCTCCGCATGCGGACCCCAGGCCTGATGGCCTGGGGTTTTGCGCTGTCACGGGCGAGACGGCGGGCGGGCGCACGCCTCTTCGCCCCGAGGGCGGGGGTCCTTAAGGTGGCCCCATGGAGATCTGGCTCAATCCCGCGTGTTCCAAGTGCCGTTCCGCCGTGGAGATCCTCGACGAGGAGGGCGCCTCGTACACGGTGCGCAGGTACCTGGAGGATCCGCCGGGCGCGGAAGAGATGCGCGCCGTACTGCAACGGCTGGGGCTGGAGCCCTGGGACATCACCCGGGCCCAGGAGCCCGAGGCGAAGGAGCTGGGGCTCGGGGAGTGGGAGCGCACCGACGCCGCGCGCGAGCGGTGGATCGCGGCGCTGGCGGCGCACCCCCGGCTGATTCAGCGGCCGATCATCACCGCGGACGACGGTTCGGCGCTGGTGGGACGCAGCGCGGAAGCCGTACGCGAAGCCGCGGCGCGGACCGGAGGCGAGGAGACCTCGTAGGGCCGATCCCTCGTGCGGTGCCCGGGAGGGGCCGGCGGACCACCTAGAAGGTGATGTGGTTGATGGTGTCCGCCAGGGAGTTGAGGAACCGGTTGATCGACGGCGCCATGCCCGTGGAGGCGAGGAAGAAGCCGAACAGTATGGCGACGAGCGCCGGACCTGCCTTGATGGATTTCCCTCTGATCAACACGATCAGAATGATCCCCAACAGCAGCACCACAGACAGCGAAAGAGCCACAACTGATCACACCCTCGGTCGGAACGCCTCACCGGCCCGGGAGCATGCCTCGCACACCCCCCTGCACCATCGTGCCACCAACTCCATGCCCACTGGATACCGGTGACGAATCATCGGCCAACGCTTTGCCCGATTCCCGACGCTGGGTGACCAGCTGGGGGACCGCAGGGTGCGGCCGGGCGGTGCGCGGGGTGGCGGAGCGGGTGACGTAGGGGTGGCGACGTCCTCAGGAGAGGCCGGGCCGGGCGGGGAATTCTTCCCACCCGGCGCCGCCCCGGCAAATCGTTCCGATCTTTCTCCGGTGCCGCTCGCCCCCTCCCCGGATCCGCGGAAAGGGAAATTCGTGGCGTCCGTCACTGCTTTACCGGGTGCCGCAAGGGCTTATTAGCATTCGGACATAAGAGCAAGGGATGGGACATTACCGCGGAGTCGTTTGCGGGGGATACGGGGGGATTTGAAGGGATGATAGGGGACGAGTCGGGCGGCCGCTGACCAGCTTCTACCCGGTGATTGCGGGTTTATCCGTTCTTCATCCGCGGCGGCGCCGGGGAGAAATAGGAAAGGGGCAGGACGCGGTTTTACGCATTCGTCGACCGCCGCTATCGTGCCTCCAATGTTTTCCGCTGCCCCGACACCCCGACGCGCACTCCCCGCTGCCCGGGCGGCGGACACGGACCGGACGGAGGCGACGGCCGGGCCGTCCGGCGGGCCGGAGGCGGCCGAGCCGCCCTCCCCCAAAGCCGGTAGCCGCAATCCGTTCTTCGACAACGCGAAGTACCTGGCCATCGTGCTGGTGGCGATGGGGCACTCCTGGGAGCCGCTGACCGACGGCAGCCGGGCCGCCGAGGCGTTCTACATGACCGTCTACACGTTCCACATGCCGGCCTTCATCATCATTTCGGGCTACTTCTCGCGCAGCTTCGACATGCGCAAGGACCGGTTGCAGCGGCTGGTCACCGGGGTCGCGGTCCCCTATGTCCTCTTCGAGACCGCCTACGCCTTCTTCAAGCGCTGGGCGGACGACGACCCGGGGCAGCCCATCAGCCTGCTCGACCCGTGGTTCCTGACGTGGTTCCTGGTGGCCCTGTTCATCTGGCGGCTGACCACCCCGCTGTGGAAGATCGTGCGCTGGCCGATCCCGCTCGCGGTGGCCATCGCCGTCCTCGCGTCCGTCTCACCCGACATCGGTGACGATCTGGACCTCCAGCGGGTGCTCCAGTTCCTGCCGTTCTTCGTCCTGGGGCTGTCGCTGCGGGCGGAGCACTTCGCGATGGTGCAGCGGCGGGCGGTGCGGATCGCCTCGATTCCCGCCTTCGCGGCCGCGCTGGTGATGGCCTACTGGGCGGCGCCCCGGATGACCTCGGCGTGGTTCTACCACCGGGACAGCGCCCAGGAGTTGGGCACCACCTGGTGGATCGGCGCGGTGATGACGCTGGCGCTCTTCGGCTGCTCGATCGTGCTCACCGCCTGCTTCTTCTCCTGGGTACCGACGCGGCGGACGTGGTTCACGGTGCTGGGCGCGGGGACGCTGTACGGCTATCTGCTGCACGGCTTCCTGGCCAAGGGCTCGCGCTTCTGGGGCTGGTTCGACGACTACGCCTGGCTGCACACCCCGCTCGGTGAGATCGCGGTCACGCTGATCGCCGGGGCCATCGTGACGGCCCTGTGCACCCCGCCGGTCCGCAAGGTGTTCCGCTTCGCGATGGAGCCGACGATGGCCTGGGCGTTCCGCAAGGACCCGGCCGACACGGCGCGGGCCCGCGTCAGCGCCTGAGCGCGGGCCCCGGCCCGGCCGCGCGGTGCCCGAGCGCCGGGACGGCCGGTGCGCCCACCCGGGGAGACCGGCGAAGAAAGAGCCGCGCGGACGGTGCCCCCGGGTCAGCCGTCGGTCAGGCGTCCCGGCAGATCAGCAGCAGCGCCCGGTCGTCGTTGACGTCCTTGGCGACGGCCTCGATCAGGTGCCAGGCCGCGCCGGCGAAGCCGCTGGCGACATAGCGGTCGGCCTCGCCGGTCAGCCGGTCGATGCCCTCGGCGATATCGCGGTCGGCGGCCTCGACCAAGCCGTCGGTGAACAACATCAGCACATCGCCCGTCCGCAGCGTGCCCTTGACCGGGTCGAACTGGGCGCCGTCGTAGACGCCGAGCAGCGGCCCCTCCCCCGACTTCTCCTCCCAGCGGCCGGTGCCCGCGCTGAGTTGCAGGGCCGGCAGATGCCCGGCGGAGAGCAGCTCGTAGTCGCCGGATTCCAGGTCGAGGACGAGATGGATGGAGGTGGCGAAGCCCTCGTCCCAGTCCTGGCGCAGGAGGTAGCCGTTGGCGGCGGGCAGGAAGGCGTGCGGCGGCAGTGAGCCGAGCAGGCCGCCGAAGGCGCCGGACAGCAGCAGCGCGCGGGAGGCGGCGTCCATGCCCTTGCCGGAGACATCGGTCAGCACCACTTCGAGGATGCTGCCGCCGTGGGTGCGGGAGGCCACCACGAAGTCGCCGGAGAAGGACTGCCCGCCGGCCGGGCGCAGCGCCATCTCGCGGTGCCAGCCCTGGGGCAGCTTGGGCAGTTCGCTCTGGACGCGGATCCGCTCGCGCAGGTCGAAGAGCATGGTGCCGCCGCGCCGCCAGGGCACCCCGACCCGGCTGCGGAACTGCGCGATCAGCAACCCGAAGAACCCGACCGCGGCGACCACCAGCACGGTGCCCGGAGTGATCCGGTCCGGTCCTTCGTCATACGGGCCGAACAACGCGGACTCGACGACCAGCGCGGTCGCGGAGGCGCCGTACAGCACGAGGAGGTTGGCCGGCCGCAGCACCAGTCCGCCGGCGATGACCGGGAGGACCAGGGCGGTCGGGGCGACCCACTCGGGGAACCGGAGCGTGCCCGCGGCGATGGCGGGTATGGCCAGGAGCAGGACGGCCAGTGCGAACCGGTCGGAGCCCTCACCACGGAAGTAGTCGACCCCGGCCTTGCGCACGCCGATGCGGGCCCGGTGCAGACCTTTGTGCATCCGGGCCGTCAGGGAGTCCGTGCCCTGGCCGCTTGTCATTGCTCTGGGACCCTATCCACCCGTTCGGCGGCGCGTCGATTCGCCGCACGACGGCCCGGCCAATTGCCGGGAAACTCCGTTCGAAATCCGGTCGCGCGGCCGGAGAGCGGCCTGCTAGGGATGGGGCATGGCAACGGAACTGCGGGGCGTGCGGGACGTCGAGTGGGACGACTGGTCCGACAAGCTGGATCTGGCGTTCGGCGAGCTGCCCCCGCCCCCTGAGCGGCGGTCCCTCCGGCGGGCGGCCACCGAGATCGAGCGCTCGATCGGGATCTGGGACGGCGACGACTGCGTCGCCACGGCGGGGGCGCTCTCGTTCCGGCTCACCGTGCCGGGCGGGGCCGGGGTGCCGGCGGCCGGGGTCACGATGGTCAGTGTGCAGCCGACGCACCGCCGCCGCGGGCTGCTGCGGTCGATGATGCGGCACCAGCTCGCGGACGTCCGCGAGCGCGGTGAACCGCTGGCGGTGCTCACCGCGTCGGAGCCGGCGATCTACGGGCGGTTCGGCTACGGGGCGGCGGCCCTGGACATGCAGCTGACCGTGGACACGGATCGGCTGGCCGCCCCCGAGCTGCCCGGCACGGACGGCGTGCGGCTGCGACTGGTGGATCCGGCGGCCGCGCTCGCCGACTGCGAGCGGGTCTACGCCCAACTGGTGCCGTCCCGCCCCGGAATGCTCGCCCGGCTGCCCGGCTGGGAGCGGATAGCCGTGCAGGACCCGCCCGATGAGCGGGACGGGGCCGGGATGCTCCAGTGCGTGGTGGCCGAGGTGGACGGCGAGGTGCGGGGCTATGCGCGCTTTGCGGTCAAACCGTCCTGGGACCGGGGCGGGCCCGCGGGTGCGGTGGTCGTCCGGCATCTCGACGCGCTGGACCCGGTGGTGTACGCGGCGCTGTGGCGCTTTCTGTTCGGGATCGACCTGACGTCGTCGGTGGCGGTGCGCACCCGGCCGGTGGACGATGCGCTGCCGCTGCTCGTCGCGGACATGCGGCGCTGCGCGATGGAGCTGCGGGAGTCCCTGTTCGTCCGGCCGGTGGAGGTGGGCGCGGCGCTGGCGGCCCGGACGTACCGGACGCCGGTGGACGTGGTGCTGGAGGTCGCGGATCCGTTCTGCCCGTGGAACGAGGGGCGTTGGCGGCTGACCGGTGACGCGAGCGGCGCGTCCTGCGTGCGGACCCGCGACGAGGCCGAACTGGCGCTGTCCGTACGCGAGTTGGGCTCGGCGTATCTGGGTGGCTTCGCGCTGACGGCGCTGGCGGCGGCGGGCCGGGTGCGGGAGCTGCGGCCCGGTGCGCTGGCGCCCGCGTCGAGGGCGTTCGGGTCGGATGTGGCGCCCTGGCTGCCGCACGGGTTCTGAGCGGGTCCGGGGTCCGGCCCCCGGCGTACGGGGGTGGCGCGGTGGCCGTACCGGACGCCGCCGGGGACCGTCAGCCGCCGCCGGTGGACGGCTGGCAGCCCGGGCACCAGAAGAGGTTGCGGGCGGCGAGGCCGGCGGTGCGGATCTCGCTGCCGCAGATGTGGCAGCCCTGCGGGGCGCGGCGGTAGACGTAGACCTCGCCGCCGTGGTCGTCGACCCGCGGCGGGCGGCCCATGGCCTCGGGGAGGTGCTCCGGGCGGACGGTGTCGATCCGGTTGTGCCGGACGCCCTCGGCCATCAGGAACACCAAGTCGTCCCAGAGGGCGTCCCATTCGGTGCGGGTGAGGTCACGGCCGGGGCGGTAGGGGTCGATGTGATGGCGGAAGAGGACCTCGGCGCGGTAGACGTTGCCGACGCCGGCGATGATCTTCTGGTCGAGCAGCAGCGCCGCGATGGTCGTCCGGCTGCGGGAGATCCGCTGCCAGGCGCGGGTGCCGTCGTCGCCGGGGCGCAGCGGGTCGGGGCCGAGCCGCTCGTGTATCGCCTGCTTCTCGGCTTCGGTGATCAGTGCGCAGGTGGTGGGTCCGCGCAGGTCCGCGTGGTGGTCGGCGGTGGCCAGGCGCAGCCGGACGGTGTCGGTGGGCGGCGGGGCGGGCGCGGTGCCGAAGCCGAGCTTGCCGAAGAGGCCGAGGTGGATGTGGATCCAGCGGTCCTTGCCGAAGCCGAGGAAGAGGTGTTTGCCGTGCGCCTCGGCGGCGGTCATGACCTGGCCGTCGACGAGGGCGGCGCCGCCGGCGAACTTGCCCTGCGGGCTGCTCACCCGGACGGCTTCGCCCTCGAAACGGGAGCGGTGGTCCAGGGCGAGGCGGTGGATCGTATGCCCCTCGGGCACGGGTGTTCCTCCAGTGGGCGCGCCCGCCCGCCCCGGCGGCCGGGGCGGGCGGGCGGCGGGACGAGCGGGGGTCAGCCCTGCGGGTGGTGGGCGGGGATGGCGGGCAGTTCGCCGGTGGTCTCGTAGGCCGAGAGCATCTCGATGCGGCGGGTGTGCCGCTCCTCGCCCGAGTAGGGCGTGTTGAGGAAGGCCGCGATGAACGCGGTCGCCTCTTCCTCGGTGTGCATCCGGCCGCCGACGGAGATCACGTTGGCGTTGTTGTGCTCGCGGCCGAGCTTGGCGGTCTCCTCGCTCCAGGCCAGCGCGGCCCGTACGCCCTTGACCTTGTTGGCGGCGATCTGCTCGCCGTTGCCGGAGCCGCCGATCACGATGCCGAGGCTCTCCGGGTCGGCGGCGGTCTTCTCCGCGGCGCGCAGGCAGAACGGCGGGTAGTCGTCCTGGGCGTCGTAGATGTGGGGGCCGCAGTCGACGGGCTCGTGGCCATGGGCCTTGAGCCATTCGACGAGGTGGTTCTTGAGGTCGAAACCTGCATGGTCGGAGCCGAGGTACACGCGCATGCGATGAGTGTGACACGAGGGGGCCGGGCAGGCGTCGCGGGGTCGTCCCGGGCCCGGGCGGACGGGCTACCGCTCCCGCCTTCCGTACGCAAGCGCATCGCGTAACCGCCCAGGGTTTCACACAACAATCCGACTCCAGGCCTTCCAATCAACGGATAACGAAGATCTAATGCCAGAGATCTCTTCCGCGAACCACGAAGGACGGTGCTCATGGGCGCGCACCCCCCTCCCCCCAGCTCCACCGGAGCAGGGGGCACCCCCACCACCACAGCGGTCCCGCCTGCCGGCGATCCCAGCGGCGGATCGACCGGGGGGCAGTCGCCGGACGGGCTGCAGGCAGGACTCAAGAACCGCCACCTGTCGATGATCGCCATCGGCGGGGTGATCGGCGCCGGCCTGTTCGTCGGTTCCGGGGCCGGTATCGCGGCCGCGGGTCCGGGCATTCTGCTCTCCTACGCACTGACCGGGCTGCTGGTCGTGCTGGTGATGCGGATGCTGGGCGAGATGGCCGCCGCCTCCCCCACGTCCGGCTCGTTCTCCGCTTACGCCGACCGGGCGCTGGGGCGCTGGGCCGGCTTCACCATCGGCTGGCTGTACTGGTTCTTCTGGTCGGTCGTGCTGGCCGTCGAGGCGACCGCGGCCGCCTCGATCCTCACCGGCTGGGTCCCCGCCGTCCCCCAGTGGGCCTGGGCGCTGCTGGTGATGATCGTGCTGACCGGTACGAACCTGATCTCGGTGGGCTCGTTCGGCGAGTTCGAGTTCTGGTTCGCCGGCATCAAGGTCGTCGCGATCGTGGTCTTCATCGTGGTCGGCGCGCTGGCGATATTCGGGCTGCCGCCGGGCGACGACCCGGTCGGCGTCGCGAACCTGACCGGGCACGGCGGCTTCCTGCCGCACGGTCCCGGCGCGATCCTCTCCGGCATGCTGCTGGTGGTCTTCTCCTTCATGGGCAGCGAGATCGTCACGCTGGCGGCGAGCGAGGCGCCGAACCCGGTGCAGGCCGTCCGCAAGGCCGTCAACAGCGTCATCTGGCGGATCGCGCTGTTCTACCTCGGCTCGATCGGCGTGATCGTGACCCTGCTGCCGTGGAACGACAAGGCCGTGGCCAAGAGCCCGTACGTGGCCGTGCTGGAGTCGCTGGACATCCCGTACGCGGGCACCGTGATGGACATCGTGGTGCTGACCGCGGTGCTGTCCTGTCTGAACTCCGGGCTCTACACCGCCTCCCGGATGGCGTTCTCGCTCGGCGAGCGCGGTGACGCCCCGAAGTCGTTCGCCACCGTCAACAAGGGCGGGGTGCCGGCGGTCGCCACCTATGCGTCGGTCGCCTTCGGCTTCATCGCGACGATCTTCAGCTACACCTCGAAGGACACCGTCTTCCAGTTCCTGCTCAACTCGTCCGGCGCGGTGGCGTTGTTCGTGTGGCTGGTCATCTGCTTCTCGCAGCTGCGGATGCGCCGGACCATCGAGCGGGAGACCCCGGAGCGGCTGACGGTGCGGATGTGGCTGTACCCGTGGCTGACATACGCGACGATCGCGATGATCGTGTTCGTGGTGGGCTACATGTTCTACGACCCGGACGGGCGCAAGCAGATGGTGCTGTCGGTGATCGCGGCCGTGGTCGTGCTGGCGGTCGGGCTGCTGCTGGAGCGGCGGCGCCCGCGGGCCCGGGACGCGGCGAAGGCCGGCGACGGCGCGTAACGACAACGACAGCGACGAGGGCGGGAACCGCACCGAGATACCGAAATGGTGCGGTCCCCGCCCTCTTCGCATCGGAATACATCAGCCATCAATTGAGAAACCCCGATGGCGAGCAACCCCCTCCGCGAAAGCGGCGGCGGCTTAGCCGCAAGATCAGCTCGCCAGCTTCCAGGCGGTGGGCAGCGCGCCCATCGCCAGTGCGGCCTTGAGCGCGTCACCGATCAGGAACGGGACCAGGCCGACGGCGACCGCCTGGCCGAACGGCATCCCGGTGCTCAGCGCCAGGTAGGGCACTCCGACGGCGTAGATCACGGCGGTGCCGGCGGCCATGGTGGCGGCGGTGCGCAGCACCCCGCGGTCGCCGCCGCGGCGGGCCAGCGCGCCCACGAGGCCGGCGGCGAGCAGCATGCCCATGACGTAGCCGAAGGTGGCCCCGCCGGCACCGGAGGCACCGCCGGCGAACCACGGCATCCCCGCCATCCCGGCCAGGGCGTACAGCGCCAGCGACAGCAGACCGCGGCGCGCGCCGAGCGAGGCACCGACCAGGAGGGCCGCGAAGGTCTGGCCGGTGACCGGAACCGGGGAGCCGGGGACGGGGACCGCGATCTGGGCCGCGATGCCGGTGAGCGCGGCGCCACCGAGCACCAGCGCGGCGTCCCGGACGCGGGCGCGGGAGGCGGTGGTGGCCGGCAGCAGGTCGGCGAGGACCTCCCCCAAGCTCTCGGCTTCGCTCGAGCAGGGGGTACCCCCATCGGGGGAGGTGAGGGCGGCTGTGCTCATCGGGACCTCGCGGGGGGGGGAAGGAAGGGACGGGACGCGACGACGTTAGTTCAGCGGACCGCCGGCGATCATCGTGTGGCGGTGACAAAGCCGCACCGGCCCGCTTGGAGAGTTCCGATCAACCGCCGGCCTGCCCGGCCCTGTTGAGCCGCGTGGCGTCTTTGCAGGTCACGTGATGCTCATCACGGCCGGGAAGGTGCCGCGGGGCCGGTTTTGTGGTAGCGCGCGACCTGCGGCGACACTGGGTCCGATCCGCGGCGAGCTGTGGAGTTCCCCCAAACCTGCCGGCGGCATCACCGCCCGGCCCTTGCGAGAGTACGAGCCATGCACGACGTACCGACCCGCGCCGGCGAGTCTTCTCCCGGTGTCAGTTCTCCTGGCGCCGTCTCCCCCGGTGTCACCTCTCCTGGTACCGGCGCTCCCGGTGCGGTCGCCGGTGAGCAGGAGCCGTTGTCCGCGGGCCTCAAGCAGCGTCATCTGACGATGCTGGGCCTGGGCGGGGTGATCGGCGCGGGCCTGTTCGTGGGCTCCGGGGCCGGCATCGCGGTGGCCGGGCCGGGGATCGTGCTGTCGTATCTGATCGCGGGCGCACTGGCGATGCTGGTCATGCGGATGCTCGGCGAGATGTCGGCGGCGATGCCGGCCTCCGGGGCGTTCTCCGTGCATGCGGAGCGGGCGCTGGGCCGCTGGGCCGGTTTCAGCGTCGGCTGGCTGTACTGGTTCCTGCTGGTCGTGGTGCTGGCGGTGGAGGCCACCGGTGCGGCGCAGATCGCGAACGGCTGGGTGCCGGCGGTGCCGCAGTGGGCCTGGGTGCTGCTCTTCATGACGGTCTTCACCGGCGCCAATCTGACCGCGGTGAAGAACTTCGGGGAGTTCGAGTTCTGGTTCGCCGCCCTGAAGGTCACCGCGATCGTGCTGTTTCTCGTGCTGAGCCTGCTGGCGATCTTCGGGGTGCTGCCGAATGCCGAGCCGGTCGGGCTGGGCAACCTCACCGGGCACGGCGGGCTGCTGCCGCACGGCTGGGCCGGGGTGGTCTCCGGGGTCCTGGCCGTGGTGTTCGCCTTCGGCGGCCTGGAGGTCGTCACCATCGCCGCGGCCGAGTCGGACGACCCGGCGCGCGCGGTGGGCCGGGCGGTGCGCAGTGCGGTGTGGCGCATCCTGTTCTTCTACGTCGGCTCGATGGTGGTCATCGTGACGCTGCTGCCGTGGTCGTCGATGGAGCCGGGCAAGAGCCCGTATGTGGCGGTGCTGGACAGCATCGGTGTGCCGGGGGCCGGCCAGATCATGAACATCGTGGTGTTCGTGGCGCTGCTCTCCGCGCTGAACGCCAATCTCTACGGCTCCTCGCGGATGGTGTTCTCGCTGGCCGAGCGGGGTGAGGCGCCGCGCGCACTGCTGAAGGTGTCGGGGTCCCCCCGTTCGAGCGGAGCCGGGAGTGCGGGAGGGGTGCCGCGCCGGGCCGTGCTGGCCTCGGTGGCCTTCGGCTTCGTCTCGGTGCTGCTGAATCTGGAATGGCCGGATTCGGTGTTCCTCTACATGCTCAACGCGGTCGGCGCGGTGCTGTTGTTCGTCTGGGCGCTGATCGCCGTCTCCCAACTGCGGCTGCGGGGGCGGATCGAGCGCGAGGCACCGGGGCAACTGGCCCTGCGGATGTGGGCCTTCCCGTATCTGACCTGGGCGGCGCTGGTGGCCATGGGGGCCGTGCTGGTGCTGATGCTGACCGATGACGCGGCCCGTCCGCAGCTGCTGTGGTCGGCCGGGGCGACCGGCGCGGTGCTGCTCGTCGCGGGCCTGCGCGCGCTCCGGGAGCGCCGCGCGGGCGGCTGAAGCCCGAGACGGGGATCACACCGCGTGGTAACTGACGAGCGTTCGGATACCCATGGTGACGATCACGTCTGAATATCGAACATTCGCTGCACGACTGTTGCCCTGAGCGGACACCGGCACCCAGACTGAGCCCGCTTTGCCGAGGACCCCGGAGTCGTGCTGTCGGCAGGCCCATGCGACCTGCCGCCCCACCGGGGTCCAGGGGGCCGGCAGCACCGTCGCACCGCTCGCGGCCCCGGGAGAACGCAGTAACGCCTCGCTCCGCTCTCACCTACTGGGACAGGAACCACATGAATCGGACACCCTCGTCCGCCGCCGCCGCGCGCGAGCAGGCCGACGCGGTTCAGGGCGCCGGCCCCGACAGCGGCTCCACGCTGTCCAACGGCCTCAAGCAGCGCCATCTCTCGATGATCGCCCTGGGCGGGGTGATCGGCGCGGGCCTGTTCGTCGGCTCGCGCGAGGGCATCGCGGCGGCCGGCCCGTCGATCGTGCTGGCCTATGCCGTCTCCGGCGCCCTGGTCATGCTGGTCATGCGGATGCTCGGGGAGATGGCCGCGGCCAATCCGGCCTCCGGCTCCTTCTCCGTGCACGCCGAGCGCTCCATCGGCTCCTGGGCCGGATTCACGGTGGGCTGGATGTTCACCGCGCTGCTGTGCGTGGCGGTGGCCGCCGAGGCACTGGGCGCCGCGGACGTCATGGTCCAGTGGTTCCCGGGCACCCAGCCGTGGATGTGGGTGCTGCTGTTCATGGTGATCTTCACCGGTACGAACCTGGCCGCGGTCAGCAACTTCGGTGAGTTCGAGTTCTGGTTCGCCGCCCTGAAGGTCGCGGCGATCGGCATCTTCCTGGTCCTGGGTCTGCTGGCCATCTTCGGCGTGCTCCCCGGCACCCATGCGCCGGGCACCGCGCACCTCACCGGCGACGGCGGCTTCCTCCCCAAGGGCCTGAACGGCCTGATGGTCGGCCTGCTGGCCTCGGTGTTCGCGTACGGCGGTCTGGAGACGGTGACCATCGCGGCCGCCGAGTCCAAGGACCCGGTGCGCGGGGTCGCGCGTGCGGTGCGGACCGCGATGTGGCGGATCGCCCTCTTCTACGTGGGCTCGATGGCCATCATCGTCACCGTCATCCCCTGGAACGACTCCTCGATCGCCAAGAGCGGCCCCTACGTCGCGGTGCTGGACTACCTCGACATCCCGGCGGCCGGCCAGATCATGAACGTGGTCATCCTGGTGGCCCTGCTGTCCGCGATGAACGCCAACCTCTACGGCTCGTCCCGGATGGCGTTCTCGCTGACCGCCCGCGGCCAGGGCCCGGCGTTCCTGTCGAAGGTCAGCGGCGGGGTGCCGCGCCGGGCGGTGCTGATGTGCGCCGCGTTCGGTTTCGTCGCGGTGCTGCTGAGCATCCTGTGGCCCGACACGGTCTTCCAGTGGCTGCTGAACATGGTCGGTGCGGCCGTGCTGGTGGTGTGGGGCTTCATCGCCGTCGCCCAACTGCGGCTGCGGCGGGCGCTGGAGCGCGAGGCACCGGAGAAGCTCGTGGTGAAGATGTGGGCCTTCCCGGTGCTGACCTGGGTGGCGCTGGCGGGTATCGCCGCCGTGCTGCTGCTGATGCTGCGCGATGAGAACCAGCGGATCCAGCTGCTGTTCACCGGTGGCTTCGGGATCGTGCTGGCGATCGTCGGCCTGGCCCGGCAGCGGTCGCTGGGCAGCGGCCCGGACCTGACCAAGCCGTAGCGCTCTCCGGATTCCCCACAGGCGGGGCGGGACCTCCTTCCGAGGTCCCGCCCCGCCTCCGTCTTCGGTACCCACCCGGTCCCGTCACCGGCCGGCGATCACTCCTGCTGATAGCGTGTTCTTGCACATTGTTTGCAACTACTGCATGTACGCAGCTTGGAGGCGGGATCGGCATGGCCACCTACACACTTCCTGAACTTCCGTACGACTACGCGGCGCTGGCTCCGGTCATCAGCCCCGAGATCATCGAGCTGCACCACGACAAGCACCACGCGGCGTATGTGAAGGGCGCGAACGACACCCTGGAGCAGCTCGCCGAGGCCCGCGACAAGGAAGCGTGGGGCAGCATCAACGGCCTGGAGAAGAACCTCGCGTTCCACCTCTCCGGCCACATCCTGCACAGCATCTACTGGCACAACATGACCGGCGACGGCGGCGGCGAGCCGCACGAGAAGGACGGCGTGGGCGAACTGGCCGACGCCCTCGCGGAGAGCTTCGGCTCGTACGCCGGCTTCAAGGCCCAGCTGACCAAGGCCGCCGCCACCACCCAGGGCTCCGGCTGGGGCGTCCTGGCCTACGAGCCGGTCGCCGGCCGGCTGATCGTGGAGCAGATCTACGACCACCAGGGCAACGTCGGGCAGGGCTCGGTCCCGATCCTGGTCTTCGACGCCTGGGAGCACGCCTTCTACCTGCAGTACAAGAACCAGAAGGTGGACTTCATCGAGGCCATGTGGCAGGTCGTGAACTGGCAGGACGTCGCCAAGCGGTACGCCTCCGCCAAGCAGCGCGCGCACAACCTGCTGCTGGCCCCGTAACGCCGTCACCGGCGCCACCGGTCGTCCTGCCTCGTGATCGTCTTCTCACCCTTCACCCGGCAGGCGGAATGACGGAGCGCCCCCGCACGTCCGATACGTGCGGGGGCGCTCCCATGGGCATCAGTGCCTGGACATCGGTGCCGGGACCTCAGTCGAAAATCGGCCCCTGGGTCCGCGTCCGCTTGATCTCGTAGAAGCCGGGGATCGAGGCGACCATCAGCGTCCCGTCCCACAGCTTGGCGGCCTCCTCGCCCTTGGGGGCGGGGGTGACGACCGGGCCGAAGAAGGCGATCTGCTCGCCGTCGTGCCCGGGGACGGCGATGACCGGCGTGCCGACCTCCTGGCCGACCAGGTCGATGCCCTCCTTGTGGGAGGCGCGCAGCTGCGCGTCGTAGGCGTCGGAGTCCGCGGCGTCGGCCAGTTCGGCGGGCAGACCGGCCTCCTGAAGGGCGTCGACGAGCGTCTCGCGGGTGCGGTCCAGACCGCGGTTGTGGAAGCGGGTGCCGAGCGCGGCGTAGAGCGGGCCGAGCACCTCGCTGCCGTGCTGCTGCTCGGCGGCGATGCACACCCGCACCGGGCCCCAGGCGGTCGCCAGCAGCTCGCGGTAGTTCTCCGGGAGCTCGTCCAGCTTGTCCTCGTTGAGCACCGCCAGGCTCATCACGTGCCAGCGCACCTCGACCGGGCGGACCTTCTCCACCTCCAGCATCCAGCGGGAGGTCATCCACGCCCAGGGGCACAGCGGATCGAACCAGAAGTCTGCGGGGGTCTTCGCGGTGTCGGACACGGGGTCTCCTCTTGAGAGCGGTGCGGCAACGGAGCTTATATGTGCACGGTTCAACCGCCGGCCGGCGTGCCATGATTCCCCGTGTTCGATATCCGAGACGAGCATGAGGGAGTCACGTCGTGCCAGGTGAGAATCTGTCCCGGGACGAGGCGCGGGAGCGCGGCCGGCTGCTGAGCGTCGACGCGTACGACGTGGCGCTGGACGTCCGCTCGGCGCTCGCCCACGGTGCGGACGCGGACACCTTCCGCTCCCGGACGACCATCCGCTTCCGCTGCGCCGAGCCCGGCGCCGCCACCTTCGCGGACCTGCTGGCACCGTCGGTCACCTCCGTCACCCTCAACGGCCGGGAGCTGGACCCCGCGGCGGTCTTCGACGGCACCCGGATCACGCTGGCAGCACTGGCCGCGGAGAACGTCCTCGTCGTCGACGCGCAGTGCGCCTACAGCCGGACCGGTGAGGGGCTGCACCGCTTCGTGGACCCCGAGGACGGCGAGGTCTACCTCTACACCCAGTACGAACCCGCCGATTCCCGCCGGGTCTTCGCCAACTTCGAACAGCCCGACCTGAAGGCCCCGTTCACCTTCGATGTGACCGCCCCCGAGGGCTGGGTGGTGCTCAGCAACGGCGCCCAGGACGGCGCGGCCGAGGGCGGCCGGCACCGCTTCGCGACGACCCGGCCGATCTCCACGTACATCACGGCCGTGGTCGCCGGCCCGTACCACTACGTCTCCGACAGCTACCGCCGCACCTTCAAGGACGGCACCACGCTGGAGATCCCGCTGGGCGCGCTGTGCCGCAAGGGGCTGGCGAAGCACTTCGACGCGGACGACGTCTTCACCGTCACCAAGCAGGGCCTGGACTTCTTCCACGACCACTTCGACTTCCCGTACCCCTTCGGGAAGTACGACCAGGCGTTCGTCCCGGAGTACAACCTCGGTGCGATGGAGAACCCGGGCTGTGTCACCTTCCGCGAGGAGTTCATCTTCCGCGGGAAGGTGACCGAGGCGTCCTACGAGCGGCGGGCCAACGTCATCCTGCACGAGATGGCACACATGTGGTTCGGCGACCTGGTCACCATGGAGTGGTGGGACGACCTGTGGCTGAAGGAGTCCTTCGCGGACTTCATGGGGTCCTTCGCACTGGTGGAGGCGACGCGCTTCACGGACGGCTGGATCACCTTCGCCAACCAGCGCAAGTCCTGGGCCTACCGCGCCGACCAGCTGCCCTCCACCCACCCGGTCACCGCCGACATCCGGGACCTGGAGGACGCCAAGCTCAACTTCGACGGCATCACCTACGCCAAGGGCGCCGCGGTGCTCAAGCAGCTGGTGGCGTACGTGGGGCGGGAGGCGTTCCTGGAGGGCGCCCGGCGCTACTTCAAGCGGCACGCCTACGGCAACACCCGGCTCACGGACCTGCTGACGGTGCTGGAGGAGACCTCCGGGCGGGACCTGGCGGCATGGTCGCGGGCTTGGCTGGAGACCGCGGGCGTCAACTCCCTCACCCCGCAGGTCACCTGTGACGCCCAGGACCGGATCACCGAGCTGGGCATCCTCCAGGAGGCGGCACCCTCGCACCCCGAGCTGCGGCCGCACCGGGTCGCGGTGGGCCTCTACCGCCGGCAGGGCGGGCTCGCGGAGGGCGGGGATCCGGCGCTGGTGCGCTACGCCCGCGCCGAGGTGGACGTCTCCGGACCGCGCACGGTGGTGCCGGAGCTGGCCGGTCTGGAGCGGCCGGAGCTGATCCTGGTCAACGACGAGGACCTGACGTACGGCAAGGTCCGTTTCGACGAGGGGTCGCTGGCCACCCTGCGGGCCCGGCTCGGCGAGCTGGCCGACCCGATGGCGCGCGCGCAGTGCTGGGCGGCGCTGTGGGGACTGACCCGGGACGGGCTGATGCCGGCCCGCGACTACCTCGACCTGGTGCGGCGGTTCGCCGGCCGGGAGACCGACATCGGGGTGCTCCAGTCCCTGCACGACCAGGCGCAGACCGCGCTGGAGCACTACGCGGCGCCCGAGCACCGGGAGTCCGCCGGCCGGGAGCTGGCCGAGGGCGCGCTGCGGGAGCTGCGGCTGGCCGCGCCCGGCAGCGGCCATCAGCTCACCTGGGCCCGGCAGGTCGCCGCCGTCGCCGCGTCCCCCGCCGATCTCCAGCTGGTCCAGGGCCTGCTGGACGGCACGGCGAAGATCGACGGCCTGGACGTGGACCAGGAGCTGCGCTGGACCCTGCTGGAACCGCTGGCCGCGCACGGTCTCGCGGACGAGTCCGTGATCGCCGCGGAGCTGGCCCGCGACGACACCGCGTCCGGCCGGCGCCACCAGGTGCGCTGCCTTGCGGCCCGGCCCTCGGCCGAGGTCAAGCAGCAGGCGTGGCAGGCGGTCGTGGAGTCCGACGTACTGTCGAACGCGCTGGTGGAGGCGACCATCGCGGGCTTCGGACAGCCGGGGCAGCGGGAGCTGCTGGCGCCCTACGCCCCGCGCTACTTCGAGGCCATCGAGCGGGTGTGGCGGGAGCGGTCCATCGAGATCGGGATGGATGTGGTGCGCGGGCTGTTCCCGGGCTGGCTGGTGGAGCACTCCACGCTGGACGCCGCGGACCGCTGGCTGGCGGAGCACGACCGGGCGGCGCCCGCGCTGCGCCGGCTGGTCCTGGAGAAGCGGGACGATCTGGCCCGGGCACTGCGGGCACAGGCTTGTGACGCGGCGGCCGGGGCCAGGCCGTAACCCCCGTGGCGACCAGCCCTTTTCGGCAGTCGAACGCCCGTACTTTAGTACAGGGTTGTCCGGTTTGTGGTACGAGCGTGTAACAGCGGTTAGGGGGCGGAGCGGGCGCGGGAATCTGGCCCGCATGAACCACGACACCCCGCTCTCGCCCCTCCCCCTCCGCCACCTCTCCGACGTCCACAGCCGGGTGATGACCACCCGTCAGCTGCGGGAGCACGGCGTCCCGGCGGCCGAGACCACCGAACGCTGCCGCGCCGGCGGCCCCTGGCAGCAACTGCTGCCGGGCGTCTATCTGCTGCACCCGGGGCCGCCCACCAGCGAGGAACGGCTACAGGCGGTGCTGCTCTACGCCAGTCATCGGGGGCCGACCGTGCCCCGGCAGGGCGCCGCGTCCGAGGACGCCCCCGAGGCGATGATCACGGGTCTGGCGGCGCTCGTCCTGCACGGCTTCGCGGAGGCGCCCCCGCTGCTCGGCCTGGACCGCATCGACGTGCTGGTGTCGCGCACCCGGCGGCTGCGCTCGACCGGTTTCGCGCGGATCCTGCGGGCCGTGGAGCTGCCCGTCGCGCAGGAGATCACCGGGGTGCCGGCCGCGCCGGTGCCGCGCGCCCTGGCGGACGCGGTCGGCGGGCTCACCGACGCGCCCACCGTGCGCCGGCTGCTGACCGAGGCGGTGCGCGGCGGCCACTGCGAGGCGACCGCGGTGGTGCGGGAGCTGAGCCGGGCCCGGCTGCTGACCCGGCCGCACGTGGTGGACGCGGTGGACACCCTGCTGGCCGAGGGCCGGGCGCTGGCCGAGCAGCGGCTCTACGCCATGGTGCGGGAGCACGGGCTGCCCGACCCGCTGTGGAACGTCGATCTGCGGCTGCCGGGCGGGCCGCACCTTGGCGGCGTGGACGCCTTCTGGCCCGAGTACGGGGTGGCCCTGGAGATCGACACCCGGGCGCCCCGCCCCGAGGAGGACCCGCTGGCGTCCCCCTTCTTCCACAAGCGCGAGCACCTGGAGCGGCTGGGCATCACCGTCGTGCGCTGTCTGCCCCGCACCCTGCGCGAGACGCCGGACCAGCAGGCCGCGGTGGTCCGTACGGCCCTGATGGCGGCTGGGGACCGGGAGCCGGGTGCGTATGTGGTGGTACTGCCGCGCTAGCCGGGCGCTTCGGGGCGCCGGCCGCGCCCCGGGGATCCGCGCGCCCGCGCGGGCCCCGTCAGCGCCGCTTGAGCAGCAGCTCGACGTTGCGGTCCCGGGCCGTGCCCGCGAGGTCGGTACGGGCCTCGGGCGCGTTGAAGGACAGCTCGCGGTAGAGGGCGGCCAGCCCGGTCTGCGAGAGGTCGGTGAAGTCCGTACGGTGCGGGGCGGCCGACTCGACCAGGGTGGCGAACAGCGACAGGGTGCCGTCGTGGTTGTCCACCAGCTCGATGACCCGGGCCAGTTGCGGGAAGTCGATGTGCGAGGCGGTGGAGATCTCCCAGAAGCTGCCGTGCGCGATGATCTCGTTCTTGTGGCTGTGGCCGTTGATCCAGCCGACCACCCGGGGGTGCGCGGCCAGCACCTCGATCAGCTCCGGACCGCCGTGCCGCTTCTCGTGCGGACGGGCGGGGTCGGGCTGGGTGTTGTTCATCGTCTTGCCGGTGTGGTGGCTGAAGACGAGGACGTGCAGCTTGTCCCCCTTCTCGTTCTTCTTCAGCACCCCTTCCAGCCAGCGCAGTTGGGCGTCGCCGACCGAGCCGGTGTAGTGGCCGCCGGGGTCGGTGGTGTCCAGGCTGATCCCGAGGACGTCATCGGAGATCTTGAAGGTGTAGTAGAGCCGGTCCTCGGACAGATGCGCCGGGGTGTAGCCGTGGCCGTGCGGGCCGGGGCCGGTGTGTGCGGGGTCGAGATGGGCGCGCAGGTATTCGGCCCGGGTGAAGGGGGCGCGCCGCGCGTCGGGGGTGACGCTCCTGGCCTGCTTGCGGTGCGAGGTCAGCAGGCGCTCGAAGTCCGCGCCCTTGGGGTCGAGGCCCTCCTTGACCGCCTTCCACACCTTCGCGGCCTCGGCGGCGGGCAGCGTCTCCAGCTTGCGGCCCCCGGTGGCGATCTCGGTCCAGAAGGGGTCGCCGGGGGCGTAGCAGCCGCCGGGCAGCGAGTCGTGGTTGCCGACCGTCGAGTACCAGGGCAGCCGCAGGCCGGGGCTGTGCACGGTCCGGATCGCCGCCTGGAGGAAGCCGTGCAGATGCGGGAAGCCCCGCTTCTTGTCGGCGTCGCGCAGCGCACTGTCCGGCTGCCAGTACAGCGCGAGCCCGCTGTCCTGGACGCCCTCGTAGCGGCGCGGGTCGCCGGAGTTGGGGGTGATCCGGCCGCCGCTCATCGCGGTCAGGAACCACTCCAGCTCCAGCTTGGAGTTGTTGTCGGTGTTGTCGCCGGTGGTCATCACGAAGGACAGCGGGGTGCCGGTGGCGGGCCCGCCGGGCAGCGCGTTGACCCGCTCGATCAGCGAGACGACGCCGGCCACGGACAGCGCCTCCTGCGGCCGCCAGGCGCTGGCGGTCTCGGCGCGCAGGTACTCGTAGCGCAGCGGGCTCTGCACATCGACCAGATGCAGGTCGGTGAACTGCACGAACGACGCCAGGGCGGTCCGCCGCCGGTCGCGCCCGCCGTGTGCGGTGGCCAGGTCGGCGCGTACCACCCGGTTCCATGCGGGGCCGTCGGCGAGCCGGCGGTAGCCTCCGCTGCCGCGCGGGGCGGACACACTGCCGAGGGTGGTGCCCTTGGTGTACGGCACATGGGGGACGGCGGGGGCGTCGACCGGCACCGGCGCGGCCGGGGCCGGACCGGTGGTGACGGCGGCGGCCTGGGCCGGCCGGTCCGGGCCGACGCCGAAGGCGAGCCCCAGCCCGGTCGCGGCGCCGACGGCCCCGGTGGCGGTGAGGAACGTACGGCGGTCGAAGGTGGCGGCGGACCGTATACGGGACATACGCAGGCTCCCCGAGTGCGAACGCGAAGGCGGCCGGGCAGCACAACTGCCCTGTCACCTGGGATGGTTGGCATCGGGAATGACCTGCGCGTGAACGCCACCGCAACGCGGGGAACCCATCACCGCACAGGGATCTGCCCGCCACCGGCCGGTCACGGAGCCCTGCCCGGGGGTGTGGCCGGCGGTCACCGGATGTTCACCCCGCGGGGTATCCGCAGCGCACACGGCCGGGCAGGCACCACGCACTGTGAGTGGGTGGCCACACTCCGCCCAGATCCGCCGTCCCGACCCGCCACGGAATGGAACGGATTGGACAAGGCGACGGGTGTCACACACATGATGGAGGCACTACTGAGCAGGTGTTCCGAGCAGACACCCGAGCCAGGCCAGAAAGAAGGAGTCCCATGAGGATCGGAATCGTCGGAGCCACCGGACAGGTCGGCGGTGTGGTGCGGGGCATCCTCGCCGAGCGGAACTTCCCGGTCGAGCAGCTGCGGCTGTTCGCTTCGGCCCGGTCCGCCGGACGTACGCTGCCCTGGCAGGACACCGAGATCACCGTCGAGGACGCGGCCACCGCCGACTACTCGGCGCTGGACATCGTGATCTTCTCGGCCGGCGGTGCCACCTCCAAGGCGCTGGCGGAGAAGGTCGCCGACGCCGGCCCGGTCGTGATCGACAACTCCTCGGCCTGGCGCCGTGACCCCCAGGTCCCGCTGGTCGTCTCCGAGGTCAACCCCTCGGCGATCACCGAGCGCCCCAAGGGGATCATCGCCAACCCGAACTGCACCACCATGGCCGCGATGCCGGTGCTGCGCCCGCTGCACGCCGAGGCCGGCCTGGTCTCGCTGGTCGTCGCCACCTACCAGGCGGTCTCCGGCAGCGGTCTGGCCGGTGTGGAGGAGCTGGACGGCCAGGTCCGCAAGGCCGTCGAGCAGGACGCCACCAAGCTGACGCACGACGGCTCGGCCGTGGAGTTCCCCGCTCCGGACACCTACGTCCGCCCCATCGCCTTCAATGTGCTCCCGATGGCCGGCTCGATCGTCGACGACGGGCTGAACGAGACCGACGAGGAGCAGAAGCTCCGCCACGAGAGCCGCAAGATCCTGGAGATCCCGGACCTGAAGGTGGCCGGCACCTGCGTCCGCGTCCCGGTCTTCACCGGCCACTCGCTCCAGGTCAACGCCCGCTTCGCGCGTCCGCTCAGCCCCGCCCGCGCCCAGGAGCTGCTGGCCGGCGCCCCCGGCGTGGCCCTCTCCGACGTGCCCACCCCGCTCCAGGCCGCCGGCCAGGACGCGTCCTTCGTGGGCCGGATCCGCAACGACGAGACCGCCGAGAACGGCCTGTCGCTGTTCGTCTCGAACGACAACCTCCGCAAGGGCGCGGCGCTGAACGCCGTCCAGATCGCGGAGCTGGTCGCGGCCGAGCTGCGCGGCTGACCGCACCGCTCGCACCACATTGCCGGGTGCCCGTACGGAGTCTCCGTACGGGCACCCGGCCGTTCGGGGCGGTGCGGCCTCAGGGCCGCCGGACCTCGTACAGGTAGCAGCCGTACTCCACGGCCCGGACGTGCACCAGCACCACCTGGGGGTCCGCGAACGCCTCGTCGAAGGCCGCGTCGAACCCGGCGGCCGCCTCCTCGGGGATCTCCAGGAGACGGCCGCCGGCGATGTGCCCGTCGGCGTCGTAGCGGCGCACGGTGCGCAGCCCACCGGGCCGGCCGGCCGGGTAGCCCTCCCCGGTGGCGGTGGCGTCCGGCCCGGCGCAGTCCGCGGCGTGGATGAACACCGGCCCGGTCTCGTCGTACGCCCCGGGCCGCGCCCCGGTCGCGGCCGCCCAGCGGCGCAGCGGCGCGTACGAGACCAGCGCGACCGGCTCGCCGGCCCGGATGTCCCGCAGACAGCAGCGCAGCAGACTGCCGACGCAGTCCAGCGGCACGCCGTCCGTACGCGCGGTGAACGGCTCGGCGGGGCGCCCGGCGTCGTCGGTGTCGCGGAGTTCCTTGAGGGCGGTGGGAGGGATGGGAAGCGGGGTGTAGGTCGGCATGGAGCCAGCATCGGGCCGCGCCCAGGGGGCGTGCTGGCGGCATTCGGACGCCGTGGTCCGCCACCCGCGGACCCGCAGCACACCGGGCGCCGGCCGTACCGCCCCCAGGCCCCGCCCGGCACCGGAAATACGCCCCACCCGCACCCCCGCCCACATGGAAGGATGGCCGAAACTTCCGATGCAATGACCAATGCGAAGGAGACGAACGGGTGCCTGGCACGAATCTGACCCGCGACGAGGCGCAGCAGCGGGCGCGCCTGCTGACCGTGGACGCGTATGAGATCGATCTCGACCTCTCCGGCGCACAGGAGGGGGGAGACGCGGACGGCAGCGACCACGGCACGTTCCGGTCCGTGACCACGGTGCGGTTCGACTCGGCCGAGGCGGGCGCGGACTCCTTCATCGACCTGGTCGCGCCGGCCGTGCACGAGGTGCACCTCAACGGCGAGGCGCTCGACGCCGGCGAGGTGTTCAAGGACTCGCGGATCGCGCTGACGGGGCTGCGGGCCGGCCGGAACGAATTGCGGGTCGTGGCGGACTGCGCCTACACCAACACCGGTGAGGGGCTGCACCGTTTTGTCGAC
This sequence comes from Streptomyces sioyaensis, assembly GCF_004122735.1. Taxonomy (GTDB): domain Bacteria; phylum Actinomycetota; class Actinomycetes; order Streptomycetales; family Streptomycetaceae; genus Streptomyces; species Streptomyces sioyaensis. The sequence goes on from NZ_SDIF01000014.1 coordinate 89,651, forward strand.
CCGGTGGACCAGCAGGCCTACCTGTACACACAGTTCGAGGTGCCGGATGCGCGGCGGGTCTATGCGTCCTTCGAGCAGCCGGATCTGAAGGCGACGTTCCAGTTCACCGTGAAGGCCCCGGAGGGCTGGACGGTGATCTCCAACTCGCCGACGCCGGAGCCGGGCGGGAACGTCTGGCGCTTCGAGCCCACGCCGCGGATCTCGACCTACATCACGGCGCTGATCGCCGGTCCGTACCACAGCGTGCACAGCACCTACGAGAAGGACGGGCGGTCGGTGCCGCTGGGCATCTACTGCCGCCCGTCACTGGCCGAGCACCTGGACGCGGAGCAGATCTTCGAGGTCACCCGGCAGGGCTTCGAGTGGTTCCAGGAGAAGTTCGACTACGCCTACCCGTTCGCGAAGTACGACCAGCTCTTCGTGCCGGAGTTCAACGCCGGCGCGATGGAGAACGCGGGCGCGGTGACCATCCGCGACCAGTACGTCTTCCGGTCGAAGGTGACGGACGCGGCGTACGAGGTGCGTGCGGAGACGATCCTGCACGAGCTGGCGCACATGTGGTTCGGCGATCTGGTCACCATGGAGTGGTGGAACGACCTGTGGCTGAACGAGTCGTTCGCCACCTACACCTCGATCGCCTGCCAGGCCTACGCCCCGGGCTCGAAGTGGCCGCACTCGTGGACGACGTTCGCCAACTCCATGAAGACCTGGGCCTACCGGCAGGACCAGCTGCCGTCGACCCACCCGATCATGGCCGAGATCAACGACCTCGACGACGTGCTGGTCAACTTCGACGGCATCACCTACGCCAAGGGCGCCAGCGTCCTCAAGCAGCTGGTCGCCTACGTCGGCAGGGACGAGTTCTTCCAGGGCGTGCAGGCCTACTTCAAGGCGCACGCCTTCAAGAACACCCGGCTGTCGGACCTGCTCGGTGCGCTGGAGGAGACCAGCGGGCGGGATCTGAAGACCTGGTCGAAGAAGTGGCTGGAGACCGCGGGGATCAACATCCTGCGGCCGGAGATCGAGGTGGACGCCCAGGGCGTGATCACCTCCTTCGCGGTGAAGCAGGAGGCTCCGGCGCTGCCGCCGGGCGCCAAGGGCGAGCCGGTACTGCGGCCGCACCGCATCGCGATCGGCTCGTACGAGCTGACGGACGGCAAGCTGGTGCGCACCGGGCGGATCGAGCTGGACGTGGACGGTGCGCTGACCCCCGTACCGCAGCTGGCCGGCACCCGGCGGCCCGCCGTCCTCCTCCTCAACGACGACGATCTGTCGTACGCCAAGGTCCGGCTGGACGAGGAGTCGCTGAAGGTCGTCACCGAGCACCTCGGGGACTTCACCGAGTCGCTGCCGCGTGCCCTGTCGTGGGCGTCGGCCTGGGACATGACGCGGGACGCCGAACTCCCCGCCCGTGACTACCTCGCGCTGGTGCGCTCCGGCATCGGCAAGGAGTCGGACATCGGCGTGGTCCAGTCGCTGCACCGCCAGGTGAAGCTGGCGCTGGACCTGTACGCGGCACCGGAGTGGCGCGAGACGGGCCTGGCGGCCTGGACGACGGAGACCCTGGAGCAGCTGCGGGCGGCCGCGCCGGGCAGCGACCACCAGCTGGCATGGGCCCGTGCGTTCGCCGCTTCGGCCCGTACCGACGAGCAACTGGACCTGCTCCAGGGCCTGTTGGACGGCACGGAGGAGATCTCCGGGCTGGCCGTGGACACCGAGCTGCGCTGGTCGCTGGTGCAGCGGCTGGCCGCCACCGGCCGGGCGGACGAGAAGGCCATCGCGGCCGAGCTGGAGCGGGACAAGACCTCGGCGGGCGAGCGGCATGCCGCCACCGCGCGCGCGGCACGTCCGACCGCGGAGGCGAAGGCCGAGGCCTGGGCCTCGGTCGTGGAGTCGGACCGGCTGCCCAACGCCGTGCAGGAGGCCGTCATCGGCGGCTTCGTGCAGACCGACCAGCGGGAGCTGCTGGCGTCGTACACCGCGAAGTACTTCGACGCGGTGAAGGACATCTGGGAGTCCCGCAGCCACGAGATGGCGCAGCAGATCGCGGTGGGTCTCTACCCGGCGCTCCAGGTGTCGCAGGAGACGCTGGACGCGACGGACGCCTGGCTGGCCGCGGCCGAGCCGAGCGCCGCGCTGCGCCGGCTGATCAGCGAGTCGCGGGCCGGGATCGAGCGGGCGCTCAAGGCGCAGGCGGCGGACGCGGCGGCGTAAGCGCCCCGCTGCCCCCGACGGGCCCCCACCGCCGGTGCGGTGGGGGCCCGTCGGGTGCCGGGCTCCGGGTCGCGGCTCAGTCGCTCAGCTCGTCGAAGCGGCGGACGAGCGCGGCGCGGCCGGTTTCGGTGAGCGCTCCGTGGAGCCGCAGCCGGGCGAGACCGCCGTCGGGGAAGACATCCAGCCGGACGTGGGTGGCGGCGTAGGCCCTCGGCAGCCGGAAGCGGTGCGGGGTGTCGGGCTGCAGCGCGGTGCGCGGCAGGATCTCGTACCAGGCCGACGGGTCCGCCGGGTCGGCCGCCTCGGCGTCGCAGCCGTACAGCGCCGCCCAGCCCGCGGAGTTGCCCTTGAGGTACGCGGTGTCGATCTCGACGGCGCGGATCTCGCCCCGGGCGGCGAGCCGGAAGCGCACCCAGTCGTTCGTGCCCTTGACCCGGCGGCGGCGGTTCTCCCAGCCGTCGTCCATCTTGCGGGACAGATCGGGCCGGATGAGCTGGGTGGGCGAGGAGTAGAAGCGGTCGGAGGCGTCCTCGACGGTGCCGCCGTGCAGCACGGAGGCCAGGTCGAGGGTGCCGAGCACGTCGAGCCACTCCGGGTCCGGTACGACCTCGCCGTGCACCCGCAGGCGGGCGATGCCGCCGTCGGGGTGCTGCTTGAGGCGGAGGTGGGTGAAGCGGCGCTCGGCGTCGACCGCGAAGCCGTTGGCGGCGTGGCCGCGGACCGGCGTGCGCGGGACCAGCTCGTGCCAGGTCACGTCGTCGGCGAGCAGTTCGTCGGGGCCGGGGCTGCCGGGCAGCGCGGTGGCCTCGACGGATATCTGCTGCGGGTAGTTGCCGCGGAAGTGGGCGGTGTCGACGACGATGCCGCGGATCACGCCGGGGGCGGCGAGCCGGATCAGCGCCCAGTCGTGCTCGTGGTCGGCCGGAAAGGGGTGCTCGGCGTCGGCGCCGCGGCGGCGCCGGGTCTCCCAGCCGTCCATGATCTTGCCCTTGTGGCCGAAGCGCTCGGGGTCGAAGACCGCCTGGCTCGGCGTCAGCAGATTCTCCCGCTCGGCGAAGAACTCGTCGTTCGCGGCGATCACCCCGGCGCCGAGCCGGCGGTCGGCGAGATCCACGAGCGAGGTGAAGGGGAAGTCCCCGCCGCGGTAGTCGGCGTAGGGATCGCCGCCGCCGTACGGGGCGGCGTCGTTGGCGTGCGGGTCGTGGCTGTCGGCGGGGAGGCTGGTCATCGTGGCCTTTCGACGTGGCCGAAGGGAGCGGACCACGCCACGGTCGCAGCGCGTCACCCCTCAGGTCCATCGAAAGTTTTTGAGCAATATGTTCAGCTGGACTGAACGGTCGGGTCCTCCGGCGCCTGGGCGGCGGCCGCCTGCCGCAGCGCCGCCAGCACCCGGGCGAGCCCCGGCGCCCCTTCCGCACCGCGCCGGACGGCGGCGATCACATGCCGGCGCGGCCGGTCGGCGCGCAGGACCCGCAGCGCCACTCCCCCGGCGGCGGCCTCCCCCCGTGCGCGGCTCTCTCCCGCGCGGCCCTCCCCCGCGCCGCCGACGCCGCCCGCCATCGCCATCCGGGGCACCAGCGCGACCCCCATCCCGGCCGCGACCATCGCCCAGATCGCGCTCCAGTCGGCAGCGGCGTGCGCCTGCTCGGGCACGAAGCCGGCGCTCTCGCAGACGGTGGTGGTGATCTGCGACCAGGGGCCGCTGCTGCCGAAGATCCAGGGCTCGTCCGCCAGATCGGCCAGCCGCAGCTCGGGCGCGGCCGCCAGCCGGTGGCCGGCCGGCAGCGCCACGTCCAGCGGGTCGGCCAGCAGCTCGACCCGGCTGAACCGGGGGTCGCGCGGCGTGGGGGCGTGCGCCGCCAGGGACAGCGCCAGATCGACACTGCCGTGTGCCAGCAGCTCGTACGCGGCCTCCGCCTCGGCCTCCCGTACGGCGACCGACAGCCCCGGGTGGCTGCGGCGCAGCTCCTGGACGGCGGGCACCACCAGCGCGGGGATGGCGGTGGCGAACGCCCCGACCCGCACCTGGCCCGCCTCGCCCCGGAGATGGCCGAGCAGCTCCGCGTCCGCGCGCTCCAGCTCGGCGAAGACCGCCTCGGCGTGCCGCAGCACCAGCTGTGCGGCGTCGGTCAGCCGGACCCGCCGGCCGTGGGCCTCCAGCAGCGTCACCCCGAGCGTCCGGGCCAGCCCGGTCAGCTGCTGGGAGACCGCCGAGGGCGTCATGTGCAGCGCCTCGGCGGTCGCGGTGACCGTGCCCCGCTCCTGGAGGGTGCGCAGGATGTGCAGCTTCTTGAGGTCCCAGTCGGCCATGCGGGCAGCGTACGCATCCGCCGGCGCGGTCAGCGGGTACCGCGGGGCCGCGGCGGGGGCGGCGGGGTCGGCCCCCGCCGCGGCCGGCCGGTTCAGCCGCGCTTGGCCTGGCGGCGGGCGAGGATGGCCGCCTGTCGCTCGTCGAACTTCCGCGCCTGGCTGTCCAGGCCGTCCATGAACAGCCCCAGCTCCTCCTGCGCCGCGAGCCCGGCCGGGCCCAGGCCGCCGATCTCCAGCACCTTCAGATAGCGCAGCACCGGCTGCAGCACATCGTCGTGGTGGATGCGCAGGTTGTAGATGCCGCCGATGGCCATCCGGGCCGCCGACCGCTCGAAGCCGGGCATTCCGTGGCCGGGCATCCGGAAGCCGGTGACGACATCGCGCACCGCGCACATGGTCTGGTCGGGCGCCAGCTCGAAGGCCGCGCCCAGGAGGTTGCGGTAGAAGACCATGTGGAGGTTCTCGTCGGTGGCGATCCGGGCCAGCATCCGGTCGCAGACCGGGTCGCCGGAGTGGTGGCCGGTGTTGCGGTGCGAGATCCGGGTGGCCAGCTCCTGGAAGGCGACGTACGCCACCGAGTGCAGCATGCTGTGCGAGTTGTCCGACTCGAAGCCCTCCGACATGTGCGCCATGCGGAACCGCTCCAGCTCGTCCGGGTCGACGGCCCGGCTGGTGAGCAGGTAGTCCCGCATCACGATGCCGTGCCGGCCCTCCTCGGCGGTCCAGCGGTGCACCCAGGTACCCCAGGCGCCGTCCCGGCCGAAGAGGGTGGCGATCTCGTGGTGGTAGCTGGGGAGGTTGTCCTCGGTGAGGAGGTTGACCACGAGCGCGATCCGGCCGATGTCGCTGACCTTGGACTGCTCGGGGGCCCACGGCTCACCGTCGTCCAGGACGCCGGCGAAGTTCCGCCCGTCGCTCCACGGCACGTACTCGTGCGGCATCCAGTCCTTGGCGATCTTCAGATGCCGGTTGAGTTCCTTTTCGACGACCTCTTCGAGTGCGTAGAGCAGTTGCGCGTCGCTCCATGCGGTCTGGCCGCGCTCTCCGTTATGGCGGGCGGGGGCGATGGTCACGGGGGAACTCCTGGGGGACGACGACCTACGGGGCCGTAGGTTTGACCTACGGCTGCGTAGGTTACGTCATCGTAGGTTAGGGCCGGTTAAACACTGCGCCCCCGCAAATCAGGCGAAAATTGCGCGATAGCCGCCTCGCAACCCCTTTTTCACCTGCGCAAATATCCGGGTACGACAAAGGGCGCCCCGCGGTCTTGTGACCGTTGGGCGCCCTGGGAGGCGTCGCTGTCTAGCCCGGCGTCAGCTCTTGGACTTGGCCTGCTTGCGGGGCCGGTCGCCCGCCATGACCAGTCCGGCGATGATCAGGAAGAGCACGATGGGTGCAGCGACATAGAGGCCGAGCGTCTGGATCACACTCAGGCCCGGACCCGGGTCGTCACCGTCGTCGCGGGTGAGCGCAAACGCGGGGGACGACATCAGCAGCATCAGCGCGGTGCCGGCGGTGATGGTTCCGGCGCGCAGGACATTCTTATTGACCTTGTTGCTCACGAAGTCAACGTATCGGACGCCCTGCTGCCCCGCGCGCCCGGGGTGGCGCAACCGGCCGCCCGGGCCGGGCCCGCGGGCGCTCACCCTCCCGCGGCCCGGCTCCGGTGCAGCGTCACCGGCGCGAGCCGGACCGGGCCGCGGGATTCCCGGACGGTGACCCGCACGGCATCGGCGGTCACCGGTCGCGGCAGCGCGAGGATCCTGCGGTGCCCGATGGTGGTGCCGCCGGTGACGGCCGTCCAGGTCCCGCCGGTCCGCGCCTCGACGGTGAACCGCTCGACCCGCTGCCCGTACCGGATGTCCTCGGCGAGCCCGATCCGGTCGAAGGTCCAGGGCCCGGGCCCGGACGCCCGCAGATCCGTGCCGTAGGTCGCGCGGACGGCGGTCCCGAAGGCGGTGAGCGCGGCGACGTCCTCGCCGGCGATCCGGCCGTCCCTGGCGGGCGGGACGTTCAGCAGCAGCGAGGCATTGCGTCCCACGCTCTGTTCGTAGCGGTCCATCAGCTGCGCCGGCGACTTGGGGCGCTCGCCGGGGTGGTGGAACCAGCCGGGGCGCAGCGAGACATCCGCCTCGGCCGGGTACCACTGGAGGAATCGGGTGGTGGGTGCGAGGAGTTTCGCGCGGGAGCCGATGTCGGCGTCGGTGGAGTCGTTCGGCAGTCCGCCGGCCATGACGGTCCACGGATCCTCGGCGGACGGGGTCACGCTCCACTCCGTCTCGCGTGCGGTGCCGTTCTCGTTGCCGACCCAGCGGGCGCCCTGGGGTCCGGCGAAGACGACGGTGTCCGGGGAGAGCCGGTGGATCATCCGGAACCACTCGGCGACGCCGTACCTCTGCGTGATGCCGGAGTCCGCCCAGGGGTTGGCGCCGTCCAGCCACAGCTCGTCGAGCGGGCCGTACCGGGTGAACAGCTCGTAGACCTGGTTGAGGTAGTAGGCGTCGTAGTCGTCCGCCCGGACGTGGAAGGTGGGCAGCCGGCCGCCGCGGACCGCGGCGGCGCGGTCGTCGCCGGGGACCAGGGTGGCGATGGTGCGCTCGGTGACCTTGCTGCCGTTGCCGAAGCGGCCCAGGCCGCGGGGCGCCCGGTCCCCGTCCTCCAGGGCGACCCGCTCGGGCAGGCTGAGCGGGTAGCCCTCCTGCTGCTTCCTGCGGATCTTCTCGACCCACTGCGCGTGCCAGGCGTGCGGGAGTTCGGCGCCGTCGGAGGGCGAGAGGTAGATCCCGACCTTCAGCCCGGCCCGCCGGGCGGCCCGGACGTACGCGCCGACGACATCGGGGCGGCCGGGGCTCGCCGCGACGGAGTGCGGGGTGTAGCGGCTCGGGTAGAGCACGAACCCGTCGTGGTGCTTGGCGGTGAGCATCACCTGCTCGGCGCCGGCCGCCTTGTAGGCGCGCATCCACTGGTCGACGTCCATGCGGGACGGCGCGAACCACTTCTCGTCCTCGGTGCCGGATCCCCATTCCCGGTTGGTGAAGGTGTTCATGCCGAAGTGCGTGAAGGCGGTCACCTCCCGCTGCTGCCAGGCGAGTTGCCCCGGGGTCGGGACGACACGGGCGGCCTTCTCGATGATCCGGGCGGGGGTGTCGCAGGGCTCGACGGCCATCTGGGAGGCGGGGTGCACGGGCCGGTCGCAGGGGCCGGCGGCGGAGGCGGCCGACGACGGCCGGGCCAGGGAGCTCTGAACGGGGGCGAGCGCGGCGGCCGCGGTGAGCGCGAGCACGCACAGCGTCCGCCGGGTGCGGCACAGGGCCATGGTTCCCTCCCCCTCACCGACCACGCAGGGAAGAATGGTCGGATGTCTGGACGGTGTCCACGGCATGGTGCCGGACGGGCTGACCTACCGGAAGGGCGCGTGCGGCGGAAGCGGTCGCGGGGCGTCCTGAAACCGTCCGTCCGACAACTCCCGCATCAGCGCGTGGAGTCGGGGCGAGGCGGCCAGCTCCTCCAGGGTGTGCGGGCGCCCGTCGGGACCCGCGATCGGTACGCGCCAGTTCGGGTATTCCTCCCATGTCCCGGGCACGTTCTGCGGACGGCGGTCCCCCACCGCGTCGGGCAGCCAGACGCCGATCATCCGCGCCGGGGTGCGCAGCAGAAAGCGGTGGACGGCCCGGACCACCGCCTCCTCGTTGCCCGCCCCCTCCGGCAGCAGCCCGCGCCGGGCCAACTCCCGCAGCCACTCGGCGAGTTCGTACCGGGCGCGGGCGCGCTCCCGCTCCGGCGGCCCGGCGAGCAGCCCGAGCCGTTCGCGCAGCGCGACGTCCTCACCGGTCAAACGGGCCGCGGTGGGCGGCAGATCGTGCGTGGTGACGGTGGCGAGACAGTCTCCGCGCCACTCGTCGGGCGCCAGGATGCGGGCGGTGGCGGCGGATTCCGGCGCCTCGGCCGCGCCGGGCCCGTCCGCCGACTCCGCCCGCGGCGCCCCGTCCGCCTCTCTCCGGTCGCCCTCTCCGCAGCCCCTGTAGTCCCGCTCGAACCACAGCACGGAGGTGCCCAGGACGCCCCGTTCGGCGAGCGCATCGCGGGCGCCCGGCTCGACGGTGCCCAGGTCCTCACCGATCACCGCGGCGCCCGCGCGGTGCGCCTCCAGCGCCAGCACCGACAGCATCGCCTCGCTGTCGTAGCGGACGTAGGCGCCCTCCGTCGGCGGCCGGCCCTCCGGGATCCACCACAGCCGGAACAGCCCCATCACATGGTCGATCCGCAGCGCACCGGCGTGCCGCAGCAGCTGGCGCACCAGCTCGCGATAGGGGGCGTAGCCCGCGGCCGCCAGGGCGTCCGGGCGCCAGGGCGGCAGCCCCCAGTCCTGGCCACGGGCGTTGAAGACGTCCGGCGGCGCCCCGATGGACATCCCGGCGGCGAAGGCGTCCTGCTGGACCCAGGTGTCGGCGCCGGACGGATGGACACCGACGGCGAGGTCGTGCACCAGCCCGATGCCCATCCCGGCCTCCCGTGCGGCCCGCTGCGCACCGGCCAGCTGCTGATCGGTGAACCAGGCGAGCCGGCAGTGGAAGTCGATCCGGTCGAGCAGCTGCGGCCGCAGCCGGGCGACCTCCGCGGCCCGCGGCTCCCGCAGCCCGGCGGGCCAGCCGCGCCAGTCCGGGCCGTGCCGCTCGGCGATCGCGCACCAGGTGGCGTAGTCCTCCAGGGCTTGGCCCTGCTCGGCGAGGAAGTCGCAGTACTCGGCCCGCCGGCCCGGGCCGAGCGGGACCCGCCACAGCAGCTCCAGGGCCTCGCGCTTGAGCGCCCAGACCGCGTCCCGGTCGATCAGCGCGCCCCCTTCGAGCACCCCCGCCCGCAGCGCGGCCGCCCGCGCGGCCAGCGCGTCGGCCCGTAAGCGCGCGGCGCCGGTGAGGTGGGCGTACTCCGGGATGTGCGCGATCCGCAGATGGACCGGGTCGGGGAAGCGGCGCGAGGAGGGCCGGTAGGGGGACGGGTCGGTGGGCGGGCCGGGGACGGCCGCGTGCAGCGGGTTGAGCTGGACGAAGCCGGTACCCAGGGCACGCCCGGACCAGGCGGCGAGGTCGGCGAGGTCCCCGAGGTCGCCCATGCCCCAGGACTGCTGGGACAGCAGGGAGTAGAGCTGCACCAGGAAGCCGTGGCTGCGGCGGGGTGGTGCGGGCACCCGGTCGGGCGCGACGATCAGCGGGACGCGGGCGGTCCGGCCGTCCGGGCTGTGCGCATGCAGCACATGGATGCCCAGGGGCAGCCGGGCGAGGGCCGCGGGATCGGGCGCCCCCAGCTCCTGCGCGGCGCCGTCCTCGGTCTCCACCCCGAGGACGCTGCCTTCGGGGAGACCCGTGAGGTCGGGCGGCCGGGCCGGCCGGGCGACGACGGTGCGCGGCAGCAGGGCCGCACCCGTGGCGTCCGCGCGGGCGGCCAGGGCGGTACGGACGGCGTGCGGAGTCGAGGCGTCGACTCCCAGTGCGGCGAGCACGGCGACGACGGTGTCGTCGGCGATCTGGACGCTTCTGCCCGGTGCGGGTTCGTACGACGTGGCGATGCCGTGCAGCCGGGCGAGCCGCGCGCGGCCCATGGGTCCTCAGACCTCCATGGACTCCGTGCCCATACCGGCGGCCGTCGGCTCACTGGTCAGGGGCAGCTCGGCGGCGATCGGAACCTCGCTGGTCAGGGGCGCGGCGTCGGCGAGCGGGGGCTCGCTGGTCAGGGGCGGCTCGACGAAGCTGAAGGAGCCGGAGCCGTCCAGCCCGGAATCGGGGTCGGACACCCCGTCGTACATGTCGGACTCCATCGCCGCACCTCCCGGTTTCGAGGACAGAGCGTCGAGGAGCAGTTGAGCGGATGCGGCCACTGAGGGCCTCCCGTTCATCGGTAGTGGGACACGTGGGCCCTACCCACTGGGCACGATCGCAGACGCATCTGCTCACGAAACGTGACCCACGTCATATTATGCCTCACGCAGGCGATTTCACTGTGGGGAACACCGGGGGACGCAGAGAACGCGGAGGAAGCGGGCACCGCACCGGAAGTTCTGCGGACCGGCGGACCCCGGCACGGGCCCCCGCACGACCGCCCGCCGCACGGCCGAATACCGCCCGTGCCCGGCCCTCCGGCACCCCGCCATGGCCCGGTTGACACCCTCACCGCCACAATGGTGGGCTCACCGCCGAGGGACTGCCCGACGAGGCGCCGGCGGGGGAACAACGGGGAACGGGGCGCCGGCGGCAGGCCGGTACATGAGGGACGGGACGAGGAGCAGCCGTGCGAGGCCGGGGCGGATGGAGCGTCGGAAGAATCGGTAGGGGCGGGGAGAGCGGCGCGGGGACCCGGGCGCGGGTGGCGGGGACCACCGCGCTGGCGGCGGCCGTCATCGGGGGTCTGCTCGGCGGGGTGCCCAGCGCCCAGGCGGCGCCCGCGGACCCCGCCATCGGCACCCCCGACCGGCCGGACCGCCCGGCCGGCGCGGGAGCGCCGCCGGCCGTCTGGCCGCGCCCGCAGTCCCTTCAGGAACTCGGCGACGCCGTACCGCTGGGCGAGGAGGCGGCGCTGGTGGCGGCGCCGGACACCGACCCGTATGCGCTGGACGTGCTGCGCGGTCTGCTGCGCGACGCCGGGGTCCGTACGGTGAACACGCTTGCGCCCGGCGACCGGCTGCCCGCGGCCGGGCCGGTGTTCCGGGTCGGCGGCGAGCAGGCCGCGGACGCGCTGCGGGCGCTGCGGGCGCCGGCCCGCGGGGACCTGCCCTCCGGCGGCTACCGCCTGGCCGTGGGCCAGGTGGCGGGCCGGGACATGATCGCCATGGAGGGCGTCGGCCCGGACGGGCTCTTCCATGCCGCGCAGACGCTGCGGCAGCTGGTGACGGGTGGGACGGGCCGGCGGCAGCTGGCCTCGGTCGTCGTACGCGACTGGCCCGGCACGGCGGTGCGCGGCACCACCGAGGGGTTCTTCGGGCAGCCCTGGAGCCGGGCGCAGCGGCTCGCCCAGCTGGACTTCATGGGGCGCACCAAGCAGAACCGCTATCTGTACGCGCCCGGTGACGATCCGTACCGCCAGGCCCAGTGGCGCGAGCCCTACCCGGCCGCGCAGCGCGCCGACTTCCGGGCGCTGGCCGAGCGGGCCCGCGCCAACCACGTCACGCTGGGCTGGGCCCTCGCCCCCGGACAGGCGATGTGCTTCTCCTCCGAGGAGGATCTGCGGGCGCTGCGGCGCAAGGTGGACGCGATGTGGGCGCTGGGGGTGCGCTCCTTCCAGCTGCAGTTCCAGGACGTCAGCTACAGCGAATGGCACTGCGACGCGGACCGGGACGCCTTCGGCACCGGCCCGGAGGCCGCGGCGAAGGCGCAGGCCCGGGTCGCCAACGCGCTCGCCGACCACCTGGCGCGGCGCCACCCCGGGTCCGCGCCGCTGACGCTGATGCCGACCGAGTACTACCAGGACGGCTCGACGCCGTACCGCGGTGCGCTGTCCGATGCGCTCGACGACCGGGTGGCGGTGGCCTGGACCGGAGTGGGGGTGGTCCCGCGGACCATCACCGGCGGTGAACTGTCCGCCGCCCGCCAGGCGTTGGGCCACCCTCTGGTCACCATGGACAACTACCCGGTCAACGACTACGCCCAGGACCGGATCTTCCTCGGGCCCTACCGCGGCCGCGAGCCGGCCGTCGCCACCGGCTCCACGGCGCTGCTGGCCAATGCCATGGAGCAGCCGCTCGCCTCGCGCATCCCGCTGTTCACGGCCGCCGACTACGCCTGGAACCCGCGCGACTACCGCCCGGCGGAGTCCTGGGCCGCGGCCGTCGACGATCTGGCCGGCGGCGATCCGCGGGCCCGGGAGGCGCTGCGCGCGCTGGCCGGCAACGACGCGTCCTCGCTGCTGGACCGGGCCGAGTCGGGGTACCTCCAGCAGCTGATCGACCGCTTCTGGAAGGCCCGCGAGGCGGCGACCAACCACGGCCGGCCCGGCCGGGACGCGGACCTCGCCGACGCCGCCAAGGCGCTGCGGGCCGCGTTCCACACCATGAGCACCGCGCCGCGGAACCTGCACTCCGATCTGGCCGCCGAGATCCGGCCGTGGGCCGAGCAGCTGGCCCGCTACGGCAGCGCCGGCGAACTCGCCGTGGACACGCTCATGGCGCAGGCCCGCGACGACGGCGACGCCGCCTGGTCGGCCCAGCGCGCGGTCCAGCGGCTGCGCACGGTGATCGGGCGCAGCCCGGCGACCGTCGGCAAGGGGGTCCTGGCACCGTTCCTCCAGCGGGCGATGTCCGAGGCCGACGCCTGGACCGGGGCCCGCCACGACGCCCCACGGCCGGACGAGGGCGCCGGGGCGACGTCCCTCACGGTCCCCTTCGAGCGGGCCCGCCGGCTGGCCGCGGTCACCGCGCTGACCGAACCGGGCCCGGGCGCGGGCGCCGTGTCGCTGGAGGCGCACGTCCCGGGCGAGGGCTGGCGCCGCCTCGACGCGCTCTCCCCCACGGGCTGGACCGAGTCGCGCACCCCCCGGCTGCGTGCCGACGCGGTCCGGCTGACCTGGTCGAAGGGCGCGGACGCGCCGTCCGTGCACGCGCTCACCCCGTGGTTCGACGACACCCCGCCGGCCGGCCTCGAACTGTCCCGCAAGGAGCTGGACGCACCGCCCGGCGGCAGTGCGACGGTGGACGCCCGGATCTTCTCCCGCCGCCCCGGCGACGTCCGCGAGAAGCTGACCGTGAAGGCACCGAAGGGCTTCACGGTGCATGCGCCGCAGGAGGTCACCGCACCGCGTGGCGGCACGGCCACGGTCCGTATCGCCGTCGACGTGCCCGAGGGCACCCGCTCCGGGACGTACGAGATCCCGGTGGACTTCCGGGGCGAGGAGCAGACGCTGACCGTGCGGGTGTATCCGCGCACCGGCGGCAAGGACCTGGCGCGCGGCACGGTCGCCACCTCCTCCGGGGACGAGACGCCCGACTTCCCGGCCTCGGCGGCCACCGACGGCAACCCGAGGACGCGCTGGTCCTCGCCCGCCGAGGACGGTGCCTGGCTCCAGTTCGCCCTGGCCCATCCGACCCGGCTGGGCCGGCTCGTCCTGACCTGGCAGGACGCCTACGCCGCCCAATACCGCGTCCAGGTCTCGCCGGACGGCCGCAGCTGGCGCACGGCGGCCACGGTCCGCGACGGCAAGGGCGGCCGGGAGTCGGTCCGGATGGACGCCAAGGACGCGCGGTTCGTCCGCATCCAGGGCGACAAGCGGGCCACCCGCTTCGGCTACTCGCTGTGGTCGGTGGAGGCCTACGCGGTCGAGCCGCAGCACTGAGCCGGCCGCCGCGGGGACCGCTGCCGGTCATGCCGCCGGGCCCCTGCCGCCGCGGTGTGACCGTGGCGGCAGGGGCCCGGCGGCACCCGCCCCGGACGGAGCGTTCCGTCCGGCAGCACCGCCCCGGACGGAAAAACCCGGACCTACGCCGATACGGCGTCGATCCGGGCCAGGGCGTCATCCGCGCCGTACGGCTGCAAATACGGCAGCCAGCGCGGGTCGCGATGGCCCGTACCGATGATCCGCCACGCCAGTCCTGACGGCGGGGCGGGCTGGTGCCGCAGCCGCCAGCCGATCTCGGCGACATGGCGGTCGGCCTTGACGTGATTGCAGCGCCGGCAGGCGGCGACGACGTTCTCCCAGGTGTGCTGACCTCCGCGGCTGCGCGGGATGACGTGGTCGACGCTGGTTGCGACGCCACCGCAGTACATACAGCGCCCGCCGTCACGGGCGAACAGCGCCCGGCGGGTCAGGGGGACGGGGCCGCGAAAGGGCACCCGCACAAACCGCTTCAAGCGGACCACACTCGGAGCGGGGATGACATGGGTCGCGCTGTGCATCAGGGCGCCGGATTCCTCGAGACTCACAGCCTTCTCATTGAGCACGAGGATGAGCGCGCGGCGGAGCGGTACGACGCCGAGCGGCTCGTACGACGCATTGAGGACCAGGACATGCGGCACGGGTGCCTCCTTGTACGCCGGCGGCGCGTGGCTCGCGCCGGGACGATCTCCCCACAGTGTCCCCCGGTGCCTGGTGGGAGCGCCACCATGACCGAGTAACGGGTCGGAGGTGTTTTCCACCACACCCCGGCACGCCCCGCTCGATCAGGCGCAATCCGGCCCCGGCGGATTGTGGCGTGTCGAACAAGGGCGCGGACCGCCCTCCTTGCCCCGTTAGTGTGGTTGGTCTGCCCGGTTCCCCGGGGACCCCGCGGTCCGGGCCTGCTGTCCCACACGGAAGGTTCGACTGTGTTCTGGTCCGCTTCGCCGGTCACCGGCGCACCCCCGCGCGCCGCCACACCGGGCTCAACCGGCCCGACCTCGCTGGACGAGGCCACGCAGAAGGCCACCAACGCCGCCGGCTGGGTCGAGGAGAACTGGGGGACGTGGCTCACGTCCGGCCTGAAGATCCTGCTGATCATCGTGATCGCGGTGGTGCTGCGGCATGTGATCCGGCGCACGATCACCAAGCTCATCGAGCGGATGAACCGCACCGCGGCCGCCGCCCAGGGCACCGCGCTGGGCGGACTGCTGGTCAACGCCGAGCGCCGCCGGCAACGCTCCGAGGCCATCGGCTCGGTGCTGCGCAGCGTCGCCTCCTTTGTGATCATGGGCACCGCCGCGCTGACAGTGCTGTCCGTCCTGGAGATCAACCTGGCGCCGCTGCTGGCGAGCGCCGGAGTGGCCGGTGTCGCCATCGGCTTCGGCGCCCGCAACCTCGTCACCGACTTTCTCTCCGGTGTCTTCATGATCCTGGAGGACCAGTACGGCGTCGGCGACGAGATCGACGCGGGAGTGGCCAACGGCACGGTCATCGAGGTCGGCCTGCGCGTCACCAAGTTGCGCGGTCCCAACGGCGCGATCTGGTACATACGCAATGGCGAGGTCAAGCGGATCGGCAACCTCAGCCAGGGCTGGTCCACGGCCGCCGTCGATGTGGTGATCGCCGCCGACCAGGACCTGGAGCGGGCCCGCGACACCATCACCGGCGCCGGCGAGGAGATGTCCAAGGCCGAGCCCTGGAACGAGCAGTTGTGGGAACCGGTGGAGGTCCTCGGCCTGAGCGAGGTGCACCTGGACACGGTCACCATCAGCGTGTCGGCCCGGACCATGCCGGGCAAGGCCGCCGGAGTGGAGCGCGAACTGCGCTGGCGCATCAAGCGCGCCCTGGACGCCGCGGGCGTCCACCTCGCCCCGCGCCCGCTGCCCGAGGAGGAGACCCCGGAGACCGCGGACCCCACCGCCGGCGTCGCCGCCCCCTCGGTGCTCAACAACCCGACGTCCCCACAGTCCCTGGCGACGGAACCGCTCGCGGCGCCCCCGAAGACGGGGAAGTAGCCCGCCCGGGGCCGCAGTCGCGGACCGCGAAGGGGTGTACCGGTGACCGCCGGTGCGCCCCTTTTCGCTGTCTCGCGCGGGGCGGCACCCGGGGACGGCAGCGCACCGCGCCCGCCCCATTGACGCCCTTCCGGCCCCCGCCTACGTTCCTGGGGGGCGATGGGAAGGTTTCTTAACAGACTGGTTTCTTCCCAGGCTGGTTTCTTCACGGACTTCTCGGCGGAGACGCGGCGGCCGGGCCTCTCGGGCACCGGTGAGCGGGGGGGGACGGTCATGGCAGGTGGGCAGCAGACACGGGGAACTCCCGGGACGCCGCGGGTGCTTCGGGCCATGAACGACCGGGCCGCGCTCGAACTGCTGGTGTCGCAGGGCCCGTTGACCCGTACCCGGATCGGGCAGCTGACCGGGCTGTCCAAGCCCACCGCCTCGCAGCTGCTGGCGCGGCTGGCGGCCGCGGGGCTGGTGCGGACGAGCGGGAGCGTGACCGGGCGGCCGGGGCCCAGTGCGCAGTTGTACGAGATCAACCCGGCGGCGGCGCGGGTCGCCGCGCTGGCCGTCGACGGGCGGGGGGTCACCGCCGTGGTCGCCGACATCACCGGGCGGCTGCTCGGCGAGGAACGGGTCGGCACGGAGGCGGTCGGCTCGGAGACGGTCGGCTCGGCGGCGGTGGGCAAGGAGGCCGTGGGCACGGGGGCGCCGCAGCGTATGGCGCGGCTGGCCGCACGGGCGGTCGACGGGGCGCTGGCCAAGGCGGGGGTGGGGCGGGACCGGGTGCACGGTGCGGTGATCGGCACACCCGGCGCACTGGACCCGCGGACCGGGCGGCTGCGTTATGCGCCGCACCTGCCGGGCCTGCCGTCGGGCGGGCTGAAGGAAGAGCTGGCCGAAGCCCTGGGGATGCCACTCACCCTGGAGAACGATGTGAATCTGGCGGCGGTCGCCGAGCAGTACGACGGGGCCGCACGGGGCGTCGACGACTTCGTGCTCGTGTGGGTCGACGAGGGGATCGGCGCCGCGCTCGTACTGGGCGGGCGGCTGCTGCGCGGGGCCACCGGCGGCGCCGGCGAGATCGGCTATCTGCCGCTGCCCGGCGCCCCGTTGTCCCGGGGCGGCGACCGCAGCGCCGCCCGGGCCGACGCCGGCGGCGGCTTCCAGCGGCTGGTCGGCGCGCCGAGCGTGTGCGCGCTGGGCCGGGAGTTGGGA
This sequence comes from Streptomyces sioyaensis, assembly GCF_004122735.1. Classification (GTDB taxonomy): domain Bacteria; phylum Actinomycetota; class Actinomycetes; order Streptomycetales; family Streptomycetaceae; genus Streptomyces; species Streptomyces sioyaensis. Next base: position 106,750 of record NZ_SDIF01000014.1, read on the forward strand.
GGCCCCGAGGTGCGTACGGTCGCCGGGGCACTGGCCCACGACGTGGTACGCGCCGAGGTCGCGCGGCGGCTGGCGACCGGGCTCGCGGCGGTGGTCGCGGTCGTCGATCCGGGGCTGGTGGTGCTCTCCGGCGCGGTGCCGCAGGCCGGCGGGGAGGCGCTGCGCGCCCTGGTCGAGGCGGAGTTCACCGGCCTTGCGCTGCCCCGCCCCGCCCTGCGGCTCAGCCGGGTCGACGGCAATCCGATCCTCCTCGGCGCACTGCGGACGGCACTGGCACAGGCGCGGGAGGCGGTGTTCCACACCGGCTGAGCACTCCGCGGCACACGGCGCCCCGGCCCGCACCGCCCGCGTCCCCTGGCACCACCGGCACCGCTTGCCACGCCCCCTGTCTTCTTCGCACAGAAGGCCTTCGTCGAAGGCGTCACGCTCACCGGAGTGAAGGGCTGATCCTCTATGCCGTCTCCCCAGGGACGCACCCCGCGCCGCCGCCGCAAGCTCGCCGTGGTCGGTGGCGGCTCGACCTACACCCCCGAACTCATCGACGGCTTCGCGCGGTTGCGTGACGTCCTGCCGCTGGAGGAGCTCGTCCTCGTCGACCCGGACGCCGGCCGGCTGGAGGTGGTGGGCGGCCTGGCCCGGCGGATCTTCGCCCGGCAGGGACACCCGGGACGGATCTCCTGGACCGGTGACCTGTACGCCGGTGTGGACGGCGCGGACGCCGTGCTGCTGCAACTGCGGGTCGGCGGTCAGGCCGCCCGCCTCCAGGACGAGACCTGGCCGCTGGAGTGCGGCTGCGTCGGCCAGGAGACCACCGGCGCCGGCGGTCTCGCCAAGGCACTGCGCACGGTGCCCGTCGTACTCGACATCGCCGAGCGGGTGCGCCGCCGCAACCCCGGCGCCTGGATCGTCGACTTCACCAACCCCGTCGGCATCGTCACCAGGGCGCTGCTCGCCCAGGGCCACCGCGCCGTCGGGCTGTGCAATGTCGCCATCGGCCTGCAGCGCGTCCTCGCCGGGCTGCTGGACGTGTCCCCCGAGCAGGTGGAGCTGGAGCACATCGGCCTCAACCACCTCACCTGGGAGCGCGCGGTGCGCGTCGCGGGTGCGGACGTCCTGCCCCGGCTGCTGGCGGAACACGGCGACACCCTCGCCGGGACACTGCACCTGCCCCGCCCTCTCCTCGACCATCTCGGCGTCCTCCCCTCCTCCTACCTTCGCTACTACTACCGGCACGACGCCGTCGTACGGGAGTTGCGCACCCAGCCGTCCCGCGCGGCCGAGGTCGCCGCCCTCGAACAGCAACTGCTCGGCATGTACGGCGACCCGGCTCTCGACGAGAAGCCGGACCTCCTCTCCCGGCGCGGCGGCGCCTACTACTCCGAAGCCGCGGTCGCGCTGACCTCGTCGCTGCTGGGCGGCCCCAGGGGCGTCCAGGTCGTCAACATCCACAACGCCGGCACCCTGCCGTTCCTGCCCGACGACGCGGTGATCGAGGCCCCCGCGACCGTGGATCCGACGGGCGCCGCGCCACTGCCCGTACGCCCCCTGGAACCGCAGTACGCCGGGCTGGTCGCTCATGTCACCGCCTACGAACACCTCGCCCTGGAGGCGGCCCTGCTGGGCAGGGACGGCCGGAACGCCGACCGGGCCGCCGGGCGCAAGGCCGTGTTCGCCGCCCTCCTCGCCCACCCCCTCATCGGCCAGAGCGACCACGCGGACCGGCTCGCCGACGAGCTGATCGCGCACAACCGGGACCACCTCCCATGGGCCTGACCGGCACGGCGCTCGCCGTCGACGCGGGCAACACCAAGACCGAGGTGGCGCTGGTGGCCACGGACGGCAGCCTGCTCGGCGCGGCCCGCGGCGGCGGCTTCCAGCCACCGCGGGTGGGCGCCGGGCGGGCGGTCGACGTGCTGGCACCCCTGGTGGCCTCGGTCACGGAACAGGCGGGGCGCACGGGCCCCGCCGGGCATCTCTCCGCCTTTCTCGCCAACGCCGATCTCCCTTCCGAAGAGGCGGACCTGACCGCCGAACTCGCCGGCCGTGGCTGGGCCCACACGGTCTCCGTCCGCAACGACACCTTCGCCCTGCTGCGGGCCGGGCTGCCGGACGACGGTGAGCCGCTCGGCGTCGCCGTGGTGTGCGGAGCCGGCATCAACTGCGCCGGCCTCGGGCACGGCGGGGCCACCGCCCGCTTCCCCGCCGTCGGCCGGATCTCCGGTGACTGGGGCGGCGGTTCGCACCTCGCGGAGGAGGCGCTGTGGTCCGCCGCCCGTGCCGAGGACGGCCGCGGCGCACCGACCGAGCTGGTCCGCGCCCTGCCCGCGCACTTCGGGCTGGCGACCATGCCGGAGCTGATCGAGGCGTTCCACCTCCGCGCCCTCCCCGACCACCGCCGCCACGAACTGGTCCCGGTGCTCTTCGCCGTCGCGGCCTGCGGGGACGCCGTGGCCCGCACCCTCGTGGCCCGCCAGGCCGAGGAGGTCGCCCTGATGGCCACGGTCGCTCTCCACCGCCTCGGCCTGCTCGACGAGCCCGCTCCCGTGATCCTCGGCGGCGGCGTCCTCGCCGCCCGCCACCCGCTCCTCGACGACCGGATCACCCAACTCCTTTCCGAACGCGCCCCGAAGGCCGTCCCACGGGTGGTCACCGCCCCACCGGTCCTGGGCGCCGCCCTCGACACCCTGGACCGGGCGGGCGCGACGACGGAGGCCTATGAACGGTTGAGAGGGGCTTGGGGGCAAGGGCCGGAGGGGGCAGGAGGCAGGAGGGCGGCCAACGCCCCCTAGCCACCGAGGCTCCTAGCCACCGGGCCCATGCCACTGGGGGCGCCGGGGGCGCCCGAGGCACCAGCGGCCACCGGAGGACAGTCGCCTTCGCTGCCTCCCCTGCCTCCGCCCGGCTCCGCCCCCACCC
>NZ_SDIF01000140.1 GCF_004122735.1 Streptomyces sioyaensis
GGCGGGGGCCGGCGGGTCGGGTTCCGCGGTCTCGCGGCGGCGCAGGGCCCACAACCCCACCGCCCGGACGACCTCTCCCACCAGCAGCGCCAGTGTGAGATACAGCACCATGGCCAGCCACAGGTAGCCGGGCCAGGCCAGGATCTGCTGGACGGGGAAGGGAACGCCGGCCGGGCCGGACAGCAGGGCGGCGAGGGCGGTCAGCGGGAGGACGAAGGCGGCCGCGGTGCCCGCGCCGCGGGGCCGGCTGCCGGGTTTCGTGGTGTCACGGACCAGCCGGCACCACAGATAGCGGTGCACGCCGAAGAACAGTCCGAGGACCGGGACCACGATCAGCGCGAAGATCACGGCGACTCCCCGTTCCCGTCGGTCAGGAGGCGGATGAGGAAGACGAGGAAGGAGAGACGGACTGGTCAGCGGTGTCGGCGGGGTCGGCGGCGGCCTCGCGGCGCAGTGCGCGGACTCCGCGGAACCCGATCACACCAATCACCGTCCCCAAGAGAAAGGACGCCACCGCGAGCAGGAGATGGACCCAGAAGTAGGCGGTCGGGTCACCCGCGTCGTCGAAGGCGAGACCGCTCCCGTCCTTCCAGAGGTTTTTGACGAAAGTGATCCAGATGAACCAGCTCCACACCCCGAAGGCGAGCAGGAACCAGGACACGGGGCGAGAGAGCTTCATAGATCCCAGTATGGGCAGCGGCTCCATCCGGCGGGCGACAGGGGCACTCTTCCGTGGGGTGCTGTCGGCGTCGCGGGCAAAGCCGGGTACGTTCACCGACGTGCCGACGACCTCCTGTGCTTCCACGGCTTCCACCGACCCGACCGCTCTGGCCGCCCCGTCCGCCACATCCGCTCCGACTGCCCCGTCCGCCACCGCGACGCGCGCGGCGCGTCCGGGCTTCCGCCTGCGTACCGCCGCCACCCTGGCCGTCTCCGGGCTGGTGGCCTCGCCGCTGCTGGCCGGCACCGCGTACGCCGATCCCAAGGCTCCCGCGCCGCCGGCGAAGATGTCGCAGATCGGCGGGGACCGACTGGGTGCGCCCGGCGTCCAGGTGGCGCCGAAGCCCGGTGCCCCGAAGCTGCCCGGGCCGGACGCGCTGACCGCCCGCTCCTGGATCGTGTCGGACGCGGAGTCCGGCAAGGTGCTGGCCGCCAAGAACCCGCACTGGCGGCTCGCGCCGGCCAGCACGCTGAAGATGCTGTTCGCCGACACGGTGCTGCCGAAGTTCCCGAAGGACCAGAAGCACACGGTCAAGCCCGCCGATCTGGCGGGCATGGGCATCGGCAGCAGCCTGGTGGGGATAAAGGAGAACCTGAGCTACACGGTCCATGACCTGTGGCTGGGGGTCTTCCTGCGGTCCGGCAACGACGCGGTGCACACGCTGTCGGCGATGAACGGCGGGACGAAGACCACCGTCGCCCAGATGCAGCAGCGGGCCAAGGAGCTGAACGCCACCGATACGCATGTGGTGACGCCGGACGGCTATGACGCGCCGGGCCAGGTCTCCAGCGCGTACGACCTGAGCCTCTTCGCCCGGGCGGGACTGCAGAACGCCGACTTCCGCGAGTACTGCTCGACGGCCAGTGCCCAGTTCCCCGGGGACAAGGGCAAGAACGGCAAGCGCGCCTCGTTCGGCATCCAGAACACCAACCGGCTGCTCAGCGGCGACTTCGACATGAAGCCGTACCCGGGGATCGCGGGGGTGAAGAACGGCTCGACCACCAACGCCGGCTCCACCTTCACCGGTGTCGCCCAGCGCGGTGACCGCAAGCTGCTCGTCACGGTCATGCACCCGGAGAAGCGGGAGCACAACGAGGGGTACCGGGAGGCCGCCAAGCTGCTCGACTGGGGCTTCGCGGCGGCCGACAAGGTGGAACCGGTCGGCCGGCTCGTCGGCCCCCGCAGCGAGGACGACGGCAGGGGCGCCGTGGGCCCCAAGGACAAGAAGGGTGCGCACGACAACAACCAGGCCTCGCTGGACAGCTCCGGCGGTGCGGGCGGCGCCTGGACCGCGGTGGGCGTCGCCGGCGGGACCCTGGCGCTGCTGGGCGCGGTGGCCTTCGCCGTGCACCGCCGCCGTCCGCTGCCGGAGCGGGTACGGGGGCGCCGGGCCGGTAAGTGACCGGGCGCCGGGCCGTACGGAGGCGGGCCGGGTGACGGAGGCGGGCCGCGGGCCGGCCTCCGTCGGCACGCGGGACCGTAGGGCGGGTGGCGTCAGGCCGCCCGGGGGCGCCGCGGCCCCTCTCCGCCCTCCGGCCGCTCCCTGCCCTCCAGCTCTTCCTTGTCCTCCGGCCCGTCCGGCCGTTCCTGCGCCGGGGCTTCGTCCGGCCCCTCCCGCACCTTGAGGTCCTCGCCCACCGTGTGCTTCTCCGCCTCGGTGGCCGTCCAGGAAGCGCAGTACACCAGCAGCTTCGCGGTGAAGTTGATCCACAGCAGCAGCGCGACCGGGGTGCCGAAGGCGCCGTACATGCTCCGGGCGGCGACGCCCTGGAGATAGCCGCTGATCAGCAGTTTCAGCACTTCGAAGCCGATCGCGCCGAGGAGTCCGGCGACCACGACGGAGCGCCTGGGCGGATGGACGCCGGCGAGCCGGGTCAGTATGTAGGCGAGCAGCAGGAAGTCCGCGAGGACGGCGATGACGAACCCCGCCGCCGAGAGCAGGACGCTGCCGACGCCGCCCTCCGACAGGCCGATCACCTCGGCCACCTTGCCCACCGCGGCGGACGCGAAGGTCGAGCAGGCGAGGGAGAGCACGGCGACGCCGCCGACCCCGAGCAGCAGCGCGCCGTCCCGGAGCTTGCCGAGGAAGAAGTTGATCTCCTCGTCGGGCTTCTCCCATACGGCACGCAGGCAGTCGCGCAGCGAGTCGACCCAGCCGATGCCGGTGAGCAGCAGGGCGGCACCGGCGACCAGGCCGACGGTGGTGGCGTGGGCGACGAGCCCGGAGATGTCGAGCTGACCCGCGAGGCCGGGGAGCTGTTCGGCGATCTTGCCCTCCAGCGTGTGCAGCCGGGCGTCGCTGAGGAGTGCGGCGCCGATCGCGGCGGCGACGGTGAGCAGCGGGAAGAGGGCCACGAAGCTGGTGAAGGTGATCGCGGCGGCGAGCCGGGTCCAGTGCACCCGGAGCATCCGCTCGTAGGCGCGCCAGAGGTGAGTGGTCATCAGCCGGCCGATGAGCGGTCCGATCACCGGCAGTGTGCGCAACCAGTCCATGGCATTCCCCTCGTGCCCACGCGCCCGCCGGCCCGGGCTGGATCTTCCGGCCGGTGCCCCGGCTGACCGGAACACTAGGGGGTGTCTCCCCGATCTCCGTGGATTGGCCTGCGCCGTCTGGTGCCGTGCATCGCAAGGCGGAGCATCTCCCGCGGACTGGGCGTCCGTGGGTGATGCGACAACGCCGCGAGGGGCGGTGCCAGACGGCGCAGGCCCACGGAGACCGGGGAGACACGCCCTAGCGTCCGGGTACCCCGGAAAGGGCCGTGTGCATACGTCCCGGTCGGCCATCGGGTACGGCACCGCCCGTCCGGGCCGCGGCGGACGCACCGATCGCCGGCGCGGCGGGCGTCAGCAGGACGGCGCGGGCGGCCGGGAGAGATCGGCGGCCTGGCGCGGGACGCCGGCCGTCTGCGGCGGGAAGGGGAACTCCTGCTCCAGGCGCCACACCTCGTCCGCGCCCTGCTCGTAGAGCGCGAAGCCGCCGATGGTCCAGGTCGCGGAGAAGTCCCGCAGGCCGGCCTGGGCGCGGTCCATGTCCGCGTCGGCGATGTTGTGGGCGACGGTGACATGCGGGTGGTACGGGAACTGCAGCTCGCGGGCGCACGGGCCGGAGGCGGCGCGGATGCGGGCCTGGAGCGCGGTGCAGCCCGCCTCGCCCTCGGTGACCTTCACGTAGACCACCGGGGAGAGCGGGCGGAAGGTGCCGGTGCCCTCCAGGCGGAGCGGGAAGGGGCGGAAGCCGGCCGCGACCTCGGCGAGGTGGCGTTCGATGCCGGGCAGCGCCCCGGCGGGGACCTCCGTCGGCGGGAGGAGGGTGATGTGCGTGGGGATACCCGGTGCGGCAGGGTCCCCGAAGCCCTCGCGCTGCCTCTGGAGGAAGCTGCCGTAAGGCTCCGGGACCGCGATCGAAACGCCCAGCGTTACGGTCCCCACTGTGTTCTCCCTCCTGACGTGTGTGCGGCGCTCGCGCACCCTCTTAGTGTGCCGGGTGGGCACCCGTTGCGGGGAGCGTCCCCCGCTCCTGTGACAAGCGGATCCCCGGGCTTCGGGCGCTGGATCCACCGGGCTCCGGCCGGCCCGCGCGGCCGGAGCAGGCCCGTCCCGCGGACGGTCCCTTCAGTGCTTCGCCGGCAGCAATCCGAGCCGGTCATAGGTGGTGGCGAGGGTCTCGGCGGCGACCGCGCGGGCCTTCTCCGCACCCTTGGCCAGGATCGCGTCCAGGGTCTCGGGATCGTCGAGGTATTCCTGCGTACGGTTGCGGAACGGTGTGACGAAATCGACCATCGCCTCGGCGAGATCCGTCTTGAGGGCGCCGTACATCTTGCCCTCGTACGACCGCTCCAGGTCCGGGACGGAGGTGTCGGTGAGCGTGGAGAGGATCGTCAGGAGGTTGCTGACGCCCGGCTTGGCCTCGCGGTCGAAGCGGATGACCGTGTCGGTGTCCGTGACCGCGCTCTTGACCTTCTTCGCGGTGACCTTGGGGTCGTCGAGCAGGTCGACGATGCCCTTGGGCGAGGAGGCGGACTTGCTCATCTTGATCGACGGGTCCTGAAGATCGAAGATCTTCGCCGTCTCCTTGACGATGTACGGGTTCGGGATCGTGAAGGTGTCGCCGAAGCGGGTGTTGAAGCGGTCCGCGAGATCGCGGGTCAGCTCCAGGTGCTGGCGCTGGTCCTCGCCGACCGGGACCTGGTCGGCCTGGTAGAGGAGGATGTCGGCGACCATCAGCACGGGGTAGGTGAACAGGCCCACCGTCGTACGGTCCGCGCCCTGCTTGGCCGACTTGTCCTTGAACTGGGTCATCCGCGAGGCCTCACCGAAGCCGGTGACGCAGTTCATGACCCAGGCGAGCTGGGCGTGCTCGGGCACATGGCTCTGGACGAAGAGCGTGCAGCGCTCCGGGTCGAGGCCGGCGGCCAGCAGCTGGGCGGCCGCGACCCGGGTGTTGCGGCGCAGCTCCGCCGGGTCCTGCGGGACGGTGATCGCGTGCAGGTCGACCACCATGTAGAAGGCGTCGTGGGACTCCTGCAGGGCCACCCACTGGCGCACCGCACCGAGGTAATTACCGAGGTGGAAGGAGCCGGCGGTGGGCTGAATGCCGGAGAGCACACGCGGAAGACGCTGCATGGCGGAGCCATTCCCCTGGGGGTGGTGGTGGGCGACAGTCGGGCGATCGAGAGCCATGGCACCGATTGTCTCAGGTCCACAAGGGCGCCGAGGCGCGTGGTGGCACAAGCGGGGGCGCGGCCGCGGTCCCGGCGGCGGTCCCGGCCGCGCGGACGGGACGGCGGGCCGGACGGCGGGCGGCCCGGGGGCCGGGCCGCGGCGGCCTGTTCGCGGCGGCCGGCAGCTGGAATCGTGGGCCCCGCACCGTGGCCCGCGCCGCGCGGCCCCGGTACACCGACCCGGCTCTTCCTCCCCACTCTGTGAGGACCGCGATGACCGACGCCCACCGCCCCGCGCCCCCGGCCGACGCCGCCTGCCCCGCACGATCCGACCCGGAGCCGCACCGGCTCGACCCCGGCGGCACCGGCCGGGCCGCGGCCGACGCCCGGCTGCGGGAGGCCGGGCCGGTGGTGCCGGTGCTGCTGCCCGGGGACGTGCCCGCGGTCACCGTCACCCGCCACGAGGCGCTGCGCGAGATGCTGGCGCACCCCGAAGTCGCCAAGAACGCCTGCCACTTCACCGCCCTGCACGACGGCACGGTGCCGCCCGGCTGGCCGCTGGCCCTCTTCGCCACCATCGAGGGCATGACGACCGCCGACGGGGCCGATCACCGGCGGCTGCGCGGGCTGGTGACCCAGGTGTTCACCGGGCGGCGGGTGGCGGCGCTGCGGCCCCGGATCGCGGAGCTGACGGCCGGGCTGCTCGACGCGCTGCCGCCGGCCGCGGACGCCGACGGCACGGTGGATCTGCGCCGGCACTTCGCCTATCCGCTGCCGATGAGCGTGATCTGCGAACTGCTGGGGGTGGCGGCCGAGTTACGCGACCGGCTGCACGAGCTGTCGAACCTGATCGTGAGCACGGCCGGCACCGCGGCCGAGGTGCTGGCCGTCAACCGTGAGATCACCGCCCTCCTCACGGAGGTCGCCGAGGCCCGGCGGGCGGACCCCGGTGACGATCTGACCAGCGCACTGCTCGCCGCCCAGGAGGAGGACGGCGACCGGCTGAGCGCGCGGGAGCTGGTCGGCACCCTGCTGTCGCTGACCATCGCCGGGCACGAGACCACGCTCAATCTGATCACCAACGCGGTCCGGGCCCTGTGCACCGACCGCGGACAACTGGAGCTGGTGCGGAACGGGCGGGCCACCTGGGACGACGTGGTCGAGGAGACCCTGCGCCACGACAGCCCCGTCGCCCACTTCCCGTTCCGCTACCCGGTCCGGGACCTGGAGATCGGCGGCACCCTCGTCCCGCGCGGCACCCCGATGCTGGCCTCCTACTCGGCGGCCGGCCGTGATCCGGACGCCTACGGGGCCGACGCGGACCGGTTCGACGTCACCCGGCGGCCCGCCGCCCGGCACCTGTCCTTCGGCCACGGCTCGCACTACTGCCCGGGCGCGCCGCTGGCCCGGCTGGAGGCGACCGTGGCCCTCCAGGCGCTTTTCACCCGCTATCCGGCGCTGGACCTCGCCGTCCCGGACGCGGAGCTGCCGGCGCACCCGAGCTTCCTCAGCAACAGCATCCAGGTGCTGCCGGTCCGGCTCACCGGCTGATCACGGGCCGGTGAGCCGGGCGGGGCGCCGTGGAGTCGCGGCGTCAGTCCGTCGGCAGCCCCGGCGCCGGGTAGCCGGCCAGCAACTCCGCGACCTCGCCGCGGATCACCGCCAGCGCGTCCTCGTCGCCCTTGGCCGCGGCCGTCACGCTCCGGTCGATCCACTCGGCGACCAGCGGCATCCGGTCCGTGCCCAGTCCGCGGGAGGTGAGGGAGGGGGTGCCGATGCGGATGCCGGAGGGGTCGAAGGGCTTGCGGGGGTCGAAGGGAACGGTGTTGTAGTTGACGACGATGCCGGCCCGGTCCAGGGCCTTGGCGGCGACCTTGCCGGGGACGTCCTTGGAGGTCAGGTCGATCAGCACCAGGTGGTTGTCGGTGCCGCCGGAGACCAGGTCGTAGCCGCGGGCCAGCAGCGCCTCGGCGAGCGCCCTGGCGTTGGCGACGACGGCATGGGCGTAGTCCCGGAAGGACGGGGCGGCCGCCTCGTGCAGGGCGACCGCGATGGCGGCGGTGGTGTGGTTGTGCGGGCCGCCCTGGAGACCCGGGAAGACCGCCTTGTCGAGGGCCTTGGCGTGGCTCGCCCGGGACATCAGCATCGCGCCGCGCGGCCCGCGCAGGGTCTTGTGCGTGGTCGTGGAGATCACGTCCGCGTGCGGTACGGGCGACGGGTGGGCGCCGCCCGCGACCAGACCGGCGATATGGGCGATGTCCGCCACGAGTACGGCGTCGACCTCCCGTGCGATCTCGCCGAAGGCGGCGAAGTCGATGGTGCGCGGCACGGCGGTACCGCCACAGAAGATGATCTTCGGGCGTTCCTTGCGGGCCAGGTCGCGCACCTCGTCGAAGTCGATCAGCGCGCTGCCGGGCCGGACGCCGTACTGCACCCCGCGGAACCACCGGCCGGTCGCCGAGACGCCCCAGCCATGGGTGAGGTGGCCGCCCATCGGCAGCGCCATGCCCAGCACGGTGTCGCCGGGCTCGGCGAAGGCAAGGTAGGCGGCGAGGTTGGCGGGCGAGCCGGAGTACGGCTGGACGTTGGCGTGCTCCACGCCGAAGACGGCCTTGGCGCGCTCGACGGCCAGCGTCTCGACCCGGTCGATGTTCTGCTGGCCTTCGTAGTAGCGACGGCCCGCGTACCCCTCGCTGTACTTGTTCTGCAGGACGGTGCCGGTGGCTTCCAGGACGGCGGCGGAGACGTAGTTCTCGCTGGGGATCAGCCGCAGGGTGTCGGCCTGGAGCTGCTCCTCGGCGCCGACCAGCGCGGCCAGTTCGGGGTCGGCGGCGCTCAGCGCGGCATGCGGAAGGGGCTGTGACGTGGGAGCCAGTGACATGGTGTCCTCCGGGGCGGTCGATCGGTGGTTCCGGTCGTGGTCCCGGGGTGCCCAGGCGGGGCGGCACCTCGTGAGGTTTCCCGCACACCGCTTCCTCGAGGTTGCTTCCCCGTACGCCAGTCGCGATGTGCACCGCAGAGTGTAGGACACCCCGGCCCCCCGAGCCGGCGAAACATCGCAGGTCCGGTCGGTCCGGCCGGGCGCAACAATGGAGAGGGACGCGGCAGCGCCCGCGCCCCGCACGGCCTACCGAACGGAGTCACCGGTGACGTCCACGGAACGCTTCCTCGCCGCCGCCGAGGCCCACAGCGCGCACAACTACCACCCGCTGCCCGTCGTCGTGGCCTCCGCCGAGGGTGCCTGGGTGACGGATGTGGACGGCCGACGCTATCTGGACATGCTCGCCGGCTACTCCGCGCTGAACTTCGGGCACGGCAACCGCCGCCTGCTCGACGCGGCCAAGGCCCAACTGGAGCGGGTCACCCTCACCTCCCGCGCCTTCCACCACGACCGGTTCGGCGACTTCTGCACCCAGCTGGCCCAGCTGTGCGGCATGGAACTCGTCCTGCCGATGAACACCGGCGCCGAGGCGGTCGAAACCGCGATCAAGACGGCCCGCAAGTGGGGCTACCGGGTCAAGGGCGTCCCGGACGGCCAGGCGAAGATCATCGTCGCCGACCACAACTTCCACGGCCGCACCACGACCCTCGTCTCCTTCTCCACCGACCCCGAGGCGCGCGCCGACTTCGGCCCGTACACCCCCGGCTTCGAGATCGTCCCCTTCGGCGACCTGGCGGCGCTGGAGGCGGCCGTCGACGCCGACACCGTCGCCGTTCTCCTGGAGCCGATCCAGGGCGAGGCGGGCGTCCTGGTACCGCCGCCGGGCTATCTGGCGGGCGTACGGGAGCTGACCCGCAGCCGGAACGTGCTGTTCATCGCCGATGAGATCCAGTCGGGCCTGGGGCGTACGGGCCGGACCTTCGCCTGTGAGCACGAGGACGTGGTCCCGGACATGTACGTCCTGGGCAAGGCGCTGGGCGGCGGGGTGGTGCCGGTCTCGGCGGTGGTCTCCTCGCGCGAGGTGCTGGGCGTCTTCGCACCCGGCGAGCACGGCTCGACGTTCGGCGGCAACCCCCTCGCCTGCGCGGTGGCCCTGGAGGTCATCGCGATGCTGCGCACCGGCGAATTCCAGCAGCGGGCAACGGAGTTGGGCGAGCATCTGCACGGCGAGCTGGGGCTGCTGGTGGGCGACGGCACGGTGGACGCGGTCCGCGGCCGCGGCCTGTGGGCCGGCGTGGACATCAACCCGTCCCGAGGCACCGGCCGCTCCGTCTCCGAACAGCTGATGACGCGCGGGGTCCTGGTCAAGGACACCCACGGCGCAACGATCCGGCTCGCCCCGCCGCTGGTCATCAGCAAGGAGGACCTGGACTGGGGGCTCGACCAGCTGCGGGGCGTACTGGAGAGGTGAGGCGGGGGCGAGCGTGCAGCGGGCCCGGTGCCGTCCTCCTAGGCCAGGAGCGAGGCCGGGGTGACGAGCCGGGCACGTTCGTGGAGTTCCCGGGCGGCGGGGTGCTTGAGGTGGGGGCGGATCAGTTGGAACATTTTCCCCATGCGCCGGTCCACCCTCCCGCTTTGCACCAGGGGATATTCGTCCAGCGCTTCATTCCATGTCGCACAAGCCGCTTCCAGGTGCCCCACCTCAAGCTGGAACTCGGCGAGTGTGGCCCGTTCCTTCACCCGGGACCGGCGGTAGATGTCGTAGCACAACCTGTCCGATTCCCGCATCGCCGCAACGGCTCCGGGAAGGTCCCCCAACTCGTGGCGAACGTGACTGATGTGGTAGTGCAGAGATGAGGGATCATAGGAGCCGAAGGCCTTCGCTCGCGCCTCGGCCTTTTCCATGGAAATTTCGGCCTCATTCAGATGCGCCAGTGCCTTGTGGCGGTCTCCTGTTTGCGCAGCGGCGTGTGCCTGCTGCCCCGCAAGGAAGGCGTTCATACGCGGGCCCGCTTGCGGAGAGGCGGCGGCAGCAGCATCGGCCAGTCGCATGGCTTCACGGCCGTGCCCCAGGTCAACTGCCTGCACACTCATCCCCCGCAGTGTCGTGCAATACGTGAGGTGGTCCTCAGAGGCGCCGGCCAGTTCCAATGCCTTCAGGTAATACTTCTGCCCCAGTCCTTCCACCCCCTCATCCACAGCCATGTATCCGGTGAGATAGCACAGGTCGGAGGCTGCCGACATCATCGCCTTGCGTACCGATTCCGGCGCATCAGCCCGTAGATACGGCGCCACCGTGTTGACCAGAAATGCCGCAGCCATGGGGCGGGCGTGGCGTCCACCGAATTGGTCGTCGAGTTCCGAGATCCGTTCGGTCATGGCGGTGACCGTGTGAACATCCGGCATGCCGATGCGCCGAGTTCGGCCGGTTTGAACGGCTTCCATCCGTCCCACCACATCCGGCCAATTGGGCACGGTCAGCGCAACGGAGAAGAGGCTTATACCGAGGATGCTGCGGCGCGAGGGATCCATGTCTCCCCTACCGAGATCGATCAGCCCTTCAACCGCGCCGGGAGCGGCGGCCGAGCTACCGACAACGGGCGGGAACCCAACCTCGGCTTGGGTGACCGGACGTCCCAGCTTCCGCGCCAAGGCCTCCACGATCAGCGGCCTGACCTGCTCCTTCGGCAGGTGCCCTTGACACCACTGATGAGCCGACGGCTCGCGGTACTTGAGCGGGGTTCCTCGCTCGGTGCCGATGCGGTTCACGGCCTGGACGAACTGCCGCAGCGTCCAGCCGGTCTGCCGGTAAAGCCGTTCAAGGTGCCGGTTCGGTTCCCGAGTGCCCATCAGCCCTCAACTCCCCGGTGTGCACGAGCGCTTAAAGCTCTTAAAAGCCGCTTCCAGTGCCACCGTACCGCTGGGTGTAGCGGAGCGGTTGCCCAGAGCGAGGAAGGCCCTCCTCGCGAGACCACAAGAGGACCCCCGCGACCGTGGTGGACGGCCCGGGGGCGTGGCCCTCAACTACAAGGAGTTGACGACATGCCCAACGCTACAGCGAGGGTCTTCGTCCGGCTGCTGCCGTGGACCGGCCCGGACGGGAAACCGTGCTTCCTGGTAGGCGACGGGGCCGGATACGTCTCCCGCATCGCCGACCAGATGGAGGAAGAGCAGCTCAGCTCGGCCGACGATCTCATCGACGAAGCCCGCCAACTGCTTGCCGATCGGACGTGGACGCCCGGGGAACTGCACCTTCTGGCCGTTGAATTGACCGCGTCCCTTGCCGATGTGCGCCGGGTGGCCGAGAGCCGGGGCGGACGCCTGGCCGCCCTCGGCCACGACGTCCCCGACGATGCCGACGGCGAAGGGCCCCGACTTCCGGCGGAGGCGTTCGGATGAGGCGGGCGCCGCCTGGCCGCGCGCACGGGGTGGCCTATGTGCGGATCACATGCGGCACGAACCGCGCGTACTCGTCGGTGACCGGCCCCGCGGACTCGCGGATGCCGAGGCCGGCCGCCTCGTCCTCGACGACCCAGGCGCCGAGGACGACACGGTTGCCGTCGAAGTCCGGCAGGGGGGCCAACTCCTGGTAGCAGCAGGGGTCGTCGGCGCCGCGCGGCACCGGCGCGGCACCCGGCTCGTGCAGGGTGACCCCGGCGCCCTCGCGGCCCAGCAGCGGCTTGGCGGCGTAGCCGCGGGTGCGGGCCAGTTCGCGCGGGCCGTCGAGGTAGGCGGGCAGCAGATTCGGATGGCCCGGGAACAGCTCCCACAGGACCGCCAGCAGCGCCTTGTTGGAGAGCAGCATCTTCCAGGCGGGCTCGATCCAGAGGGTGGAGCCGGTGCCGCCGCCGTTGTCGAGCGTGTCCAGGACGTACGGGCCGAAGTCGTCGCCGGCCAGCCACTCCCACGGGTAGAGCTTGAAGCAGGCCCGTATGAAGCGCAGCCGCTGGTCGACGAAGCGGCCGGAGAGCCGGTCCCAGCCGATGTCCTCCACCGGGATGGCGACCGTTTCCAGGCCCGCCTGCTGCGCCGTCTCCTCCAGATACGCGACGGTCATCAGGTCCTCGCCGAGCTCGTCGCCCGCGGAGTGCGCGAAGTGCAGCGGCGCACCGGGCGGCAGCAGCGGGGCCTGCCGCTTCCAGGCCGCCACCAGCCGCTCGTGCAGCGAGTTCCACTGGTCGGCGCCCGGGAAGCGCTCCTCCATCCAGAACCACTGCGGGCTCGCGGCCTCGACCAGCGAGGTCGGCGTATCGGCGTTGTACTCCAGCATCTTGGCCGGGCCGGTGCCGTCGTAGTGCAGGTCGAACCGCCCGTAGAGGGAGGGGAGTTCGTCGCGCCGGCGCCAGGACTCGGCGACCAGGGCGGCCAGCCGGGGGTCGTCGATGCCGAGGTCGGCGAAGCGGTCGCGTTCGACGATGTGCGCGGCCGCGGCCAGGCACATGCCGTGCAGCTCTTCGACGACCTCCTCCAGGGCCTCGACCTCGGGGAGGGTGAACGCGTAGTACGCGCTCTCGTCCCAGTACGGGCGCAGCGAATCGTCCGGGTAGCGGGTGAGCGGGTAGATCAGCCCCTGCGCCTCCACGGTCTGCTGCCAGCCGGGGCGGGGCTCGATGGTGTGGCGTTCCATGGTGCCGCGGCGTCCGCTCAGCCGCCGAAGGAGCCGTGCCGGCCGCCGCCGCTGCCGTGCGATCCCGAGCAGCCGAAACCGCCGCGGTTGACGGCCGTGGCCCGGCTGAAGGTGCCGTCGTCGGCGTACTTCCCCCCGGAGTTGCCCGGGTCGTAGTACCACTGGGCGTCCACCGGCTGCCGGCCGGTCCCGCCGCCGCGCCCGCTCTTGCCGTACTTGCCGGTCGTCGTGCCACTCGTGGTGCCGCTCGTGGAGGACGAGCCGCCGCCCGCCGAGCAGTTCTTGGCCTCGACGATGCGGTAGCCCTTGAGCGTGTCGTAGCTGTTGCGGTCCACGCAGCGCTTGTCGGGCTCGGAGCCGCAGGACGTCAGGGCGGCAGCCAGCGCGCCCATCCCGCCCAGGATCACCGTGCTCGACCGCAGTCGCCGCCGTGCCTTCTCCGCCATTTCCTGCATCCCCCGTACTCGGCCATATGTATGAACGGGGAGCAAGCTTAGGGGCACACGGCAAGGCGCCGGACCGCCCCTACGGACGGCCCGGCGCTGTGCGGTGAGTGAGTGGCTATGGATCGGAGTGGACGGTTAGATGACGGTCTGGGTGTCGGTGCCGGTGGAGGTTCCGAAGTTCGTGTCTCCCGTGTAGTTCGCCGTGACCACGTAGACGCCCGTCGTGAGCGCGGCGCTGACCGTCGCGACACCACTGCCGTTCAGGGTCCCGGGGAGGTTCACGGTGGTCACACCGTCGGTGATGGTGAAGTTGACGGTGCCGGTCGGGATGCCGCTGCCGGGAGCCAGCGCCGACACGAAGGCGATGAACCCGACCGTCTGCCCGCTCGTGGACGGGTCGGGGAACGAGGTGGCCGTGGTGAGTGTCGAGGCCTGGTTCACTGTCTGGGTGTCCGTCCCGACAGAGCCGGCGAAGTTGGCGTCGCCGTTGTAGGTCGCGGTGACGTTGTGCGTACCTGCCCCCAGGCTGTTGGTGGTGACGGTCGCGACCCCCGCGACGACGGTGCCGGTCAGCGTGCCGCCCCCGACTCCGTCGATGACGAAGGTGACGGTGCCGGTCGGGCTGCCCGCCCCGGGCGAGTTGACAGCGACGTTCGCGGTGAAGGTCACCAGCTGCCCGAACGTCGAGGGGTCGGGCGAGGAGGTGGCGGTGGTGGTCGTGGACGCCTGGTTCACGGTCTGGGTGTCGGTGCCGCTGGAGGCAGTGAAGTTGGCGTCACCGCTGTAGGTCGCGGTGACGGTGTGCGTCCCTGCGTCGAGTGCGCTGGTGCTGACGGTGACCGTGCCCCCGGAGAGGGTGCCGGTCAGTGTCGGACCACCGGTGATGACGAAGGTGACGGTTCCCGTGGGAGTGCCCGCACCCGGCGCGACCGGTGCAACGGTGGCCGTGAAGGACACCGACTGCCCGACCACCGACGGGTCCGGCGACGAACTCACCGAGGTGGTCGTCGACGCCTGGCCCACGATCTGGGTGTCCGCGCCAACGGAGCCGACGAAGTTCCCGTCACCGGTGTACGTCGCCGAGACGGCGTAGGCACCGGCCGTCACCAGTCCGTTGGTGCTGACGCTGACGGTGCCGCCACTGAGGGTGCCGGTCAGGCTCACCGTCGTGACACCGTCGGTCGCGAGGAACGTGACCGTCCCGGTGGGCGTCCCCGCACCCGGCGACACCGGCGTCACGGTGGCCGTGAAGGTCACCGTCTGCCCGACCACGGACGGGTCCGGCGACGAGGAGACCGACGTGGTCGTCAACGCCGGGACCACCGTCTGCGTGTCCGAGCCACTGGAGCCGGTGAAGTCGCCGTCACCGCCGTACGTCGCAGTGACGGTGTGCGTACCGACCGGGATGGCGCTCGTGCTCACGCTCACCGTGCCCCCGGAAAGGGTGCCGGTCAGCGTCGGACCACCCGTCACCACGAACGTGACCGTACCCGTCGGCGTACCCGCGCCCGGAGACACCGGCGCCACGGTGGCCGTGAGGGTCACCGACTGACCGAACACCGACGGGTCCGGAGACGTCGTCACCGCAGTCGTCGTCGCCGCCTGCGTCACCGTCTGCGTGTCCGTACCGCTGGAGCCGGTGAAGTTGCCGTCACCGCTGTAGGTCGCGGTGACGTTGTAAGTCCCGGCGGTCACCAGCCCATTGGTGCTGACACTCACCGTCCCGCCACTGAGGGTGCCGGTCAGGCTCACGGTGGTGTCACCATTCGTCGCGAAGAACGTCACCGTGCCGGTCGGCGTACCCGCACCCGGCGACACCGGCGTCACGGTGGCCGTGAAGGTCACCGTCTGCCCGACCACGGACGGGTCCGGGGACGAGGAGACCGACGTGGTCGTCGCCGCCTGCGTCACCGTCTGGGTGTCCGAGCCGGCGGAACCGGTGAAGTTGCCGTCACCGCCGTACGTCGCCGTAACGGTGCTGGTACCGACCGGGATCGCAGTGGTGCTGACGCTCACCGTGCCCCCGGAAAGGGTGCCGGTCAGCGTCGGACCACCCGTCACCACGAACGTCACCGTGCCGGTCGG
>NZ_SDIF01000141.1 GCF_004122735.1 Streptomyces sioyaensis
GGGTGGTGGGGTGGGGCCCCTGGTGGCGGGCCGGGTCCTGTGGAGTGGGTGCGGGCTCCGGGTCCGTCCCCTTGTGGCCCCGCCGCGCATCGGCTGAACTGACGTACCGTCAGGATCCATTTCTGGGTCCGGGAGGGTGTGCGGAATGCAGACGATCTGGCTCGGTGGGACGTGGTCCCTCGACGCTGCGACGGGGGTGTTCCAGTGATGACCGGATCTATCGGATCGACCGGTTCCACCGGTTCCACCGGAACCGCCAAGGCCGCCAAGGCCGCCAAGGCCGCCAGTGCGGCAGACGCGCGGAACGCGGTGCCGGCCGCCGTGCGGACCGTGGCACGCTTCGACCTGCCGGAGAGCGACGCCTTCACCCGCCCGTACTGGGACGCGGCAGCCGAAGGGCGGCTGCTGCTGCGCCGCTGCCGGGCCGAGGGGTGCGGTGCGGCGCACCACTACCCGCGCGAGTTCTGCCCGTACTGCTGGAGCGAGAACGTCGGCTGGGAACCGGCCAGCGGCCGTGCCACCCTCTACACCTGGTCCGTCGTGCACCGCAATGACCTCCCGCCCTTCGGCGACCGCGTCCCCTACACCGCGGCCGTGGTCGATCTCGCCGAAGGACCGCGGATGATGACCGAGATCATCGACTGTCCCGAGCCCGCGCTGCGGATCGGGATGCCGCTGGTGGTGCACTTCCGCAGCGCGGGGGCGACGGGCGCCGCGGACGACGGCGGGTTCGCCCTCCCCGTCTTCCGGCCCGCTTGATACGCGGCCGTCCCGGGGAATTCGGGTGGCGGGCCGTCCGGGCCCGCGGCATGCTGAGGCCGTGCAGATCCGTACGGCGACCGCGGCCGACTGGCCCGCCATCTGGCCCTTCCTCCACGCCATCGTGGCGGCCGGGGAGACCTACACCTATCCGCGGGACCTCGATGAGGCGACGGCCCGCGAGATGTGGCTGCTCGCACCGCCCGGCCGCACCGTCGTCGCCGTCGACGACACCGGCACGGTGCTCGGTACGGCCAAGATGAACCCCAACCACATGGGCGGCGCCTCGCACATCGCCGGTGCCAGCTTCATGGTCGACCCGTAGTACGGGGGGCGCGGCGTCGGCCGGGCCCTGGGGGAACACGTACTGGACTGGGCCCGCGCCGAGGGCTATCGGGCGATGCAGTTCAACGCCGTCGTGGAGACCAACACCGGTGCTGTCGCGCTCTGGGAGTCCCTGGGCTTCCAGATCATGACGACCCTGCCCGAGGGCTTCCGGCACCCCACCAAGGGGTATGTGGGGCTGCACATCATGTACCGGCAGCTGTGAGGACGGGCGCGGCCCCCGGAGCCACCGGCGGTCCGGGATCACCGGCGTCCCCGGAGTCACCAACCGCCCCCGAACCGCCGTCCCCTACGGCCAGAGCAGTTCCTGCACCCAATACCCGCCCTCGCGGCGGTAGTTGAGTCGTACGTGCCGGCGTTGCGCGTCGCCCTGGAAGAACTCGACCTCCTCGGGGTGCAGCACATACAGCGTCCAGCTCGGCACCGGCGCCGCCGGCTCGCGCCGGGCCCGCTCCCACGCGGCGTCCGAGGCACGCGCCAGCTCCCCGACCGAGCCGAGCGGCTCGCTCTGCCGGCCTACCAGCGCCGCGGCCAGCGCACCCGTGGAGCGGCGGTGCAGATCGGCCGCGCTCTCCTCGGGGCCCGCCGCGGTCACCGGTCCGCGGACCCGCACCTGGCGGCCGACCGCCGCCCAGTAGAAGCCGAGCGCCGCCCGCGGCCGGGCGTCCAGCTCGCGGCCCTTGCGGCTGCCGTGGTGCGAGGCGAAGTGCCAGCCGCGCTCATCGGCGTCGTGCAGCATCAGGGTCCGGACGTTGGGGTCGCCGGCCGCATCGGCCGTGGCCAGCGTCATGGTGTGCGGCTCGGGAACACTGGCCTCGGCGGCCTCGCGCAGCCACTGCCGGAACAGCGGCAGCGGCTCGGCGGGGGCCGTCGCCGGGTCGAACGACGGCAGCTCGGTGTCCCAGACCCGCAGCCCGCGCAGCAGCTCACGGAAGGCGCGGGCCTCCGCATCGTCGGAGTGGGGCGCCGCCGGGCTGCCGGTGGGGTCAGTGGGGTCGGCGCCCGTGGTGTCCCGGTGCGCGGGGTGATCGGTCATGTCAGGCAGCGTACGGGGATGGACGGGCGGAGTACGGGGGCACTACGGGGGGCATACGACGCCGACTAGGACACGAACTGTCCTCAACCCTCATTAACGTGAGCCGCGGCAGCGTCACCTGTGAAGGGGATCCGATGAGCGAGATCAGCACCAACCAGCCGTTCGGGACGCCGACTTGGATCGATCTCGGGGTCGCCGACCTCGACCGCGCGAAGGCGTTCTACCGCGCGTTGTTCGGCTGGGAGTACCTGCAGGTACCCACGGCACACGGGCCCCTCACCCTGTGTCTGCTGCGCGGACGGCGGGTGGCGGCGCTGCGGCCCCGGTCCGCCGCCGATGTCGAGGGCGAGTCCTGGTGGCATCCGTATCTCGCCACCGACGACTGCGACGGCGCCGTCCGGCGGATCACCGACAGCGGCGGGAACCTGCTCGCACCGCCGTCGGACCTGGCGGACCTGGCCCGTACGGCCGTCGTGGCGGACCCGGTCGGCTCCCGCTTCAGCCTCTGGCAGGGACATGCGCTGGCGGGATGTGAGCTGGTCAACGAGCCCTGCACGCTCGTCCGCAACGATCTGGCGTCCCCCGCCCCCGAGCCCGCCCGCCGCTTCTACGCCGACGTCTTCGGCTTCACGCTCGACGGCAACGACGCCGTCCCCGACCTCGACTTCACCTTCCTGCGCCGCCCCGACGGCCATGAGATCGGCGGCGTCTTCGGCGCGCCGGACGCCCCTTCGTCCCGCTGGCAGACGGTGTTCGAGGTGGCGGACACCGATGAGCTGGTCGCCCTCGCCCGCGGCGCGGGCGGCACGGCACACGCCCCCGAGGACGCCCCCTACGGCCGCATGGCCGCGATCACCGACCCCTTCGGAACGGCCTTCAGCGTCATCACCCGCCCGCCGGCCCCGTCGGCCGCCGAGCGCCGAACCGGGAACGACACGGGGGCATCCAGTCAGCAACAGGGGCACCCGGTCAGTAACGGAGGCACCCGGACGGTAACGGGAGGATCCGGTCGGTAACGGCGGCGCCCGGTCAGTCAGTAGGTGCATGTCCGGCGCTCGGCGAGGGCCCGCACGGCCACGGAAAATCCGCTCCGAAAATCCGCTCCGGAAAATCCGCTCGCCCGGCCCCGCCGTGCTGGCTACGCTCGGCCCCATGAACTTCCTCCAGATCTACGGCTGACACCGCCGCGGGCGTTTCACGACCCGGCCCGCACCCGGGTGTGCCCGACCACGCGACCGGCTTCTTGGCCGGTGCCTCAGGCCGCTCGGGCCGTCGGGCTTCCGTCCCTGCCGTAGCTCTGTACCGAAGGAAGTAAGGACGTCCTGCCATGCCCCGCACTGCCCATATCGCCATGGTCGGCACCCCCATGGTCAGCCATGTGCTGCCCGGCCTGGAGATCATCCGTGAACTGGTGGCCCGCGGCCACCGCGTGACGTACGCCAACAGCGACCACGCTGCCGGGCTGATCGCCCCCACCGGCGCCGAGTTCGTCCGCTGCACCTCCACCCTGCCGGTCGTCGACAACAACTGGCCGCAGGATCCCGTCGCCGCCGCCTCCCTCTTCCTCGACGACGCGATCGCCATGCTGCCGCAGTTGCATGCCGCGTACGACGACGACCCCGCCGACCTCTACCTCTACGACATCGGGGCCTACGCCGCCCGTGCGCTGGCCGAGGCGCAGGGCCGCGACCTGATCCAGCTGTCCCCGACCTTCGTGGGCTGGGAGGGAGCCCAGGAGGAGCTCGGCGCGGCGTTCACCGAGCAGCCGGGTGCCGATGCCTACCAGGCACGATTCGCCGCCTGGCTCGCGCGGTGCGGCGCGCTCACCACGGACGTGGCCGAGTTCTCCGGCCGGCCGCCCCGGGCGCTGGCGGTGATCCCGCGGGCCATGCAGCCGCATGCGGACCGCGTCGACGCGGAGGCGGTGAGCTTCGTCGGGCCGTGCCCCGGGGACCGGGCGGAACAGGGCGGCTGGACGCGGCCGGCCGGCGCCGGGAAGGTGCTGCTGGTGTCGCTGGGCTCGGCGTACACCCGGCAGCCGGAGTTCTACCGGCGGTGCGTGGCGGCGTTCGGGGAACTGCCGGGGTGGCATGTGGTGTTGCAGATCGGCAAGTACACCGATCCGGCGGAGCTGGGGCCCGACGTCCCCTCGAACATCGAAGTGCGTTCGTGGGTACCGCAGTTGGCGATTCTGGAGCAGGCGGATGCGTTTGTGACGCACGCGGGGATGGGCGGCAGCGCCGAGGGGCTGTATTCCGGTGTGCCGATGATCGCCGTCCCGCAGGGCGCCGAGCAGTTCCTCAACGCCGACCGGCTGGTGGAACTGGGCGTCGCCCGCCGGCTCGACACCGCGGACGCCACGGCACAGGCGCTGCGCGGTGCGCTGGCGGAACTCACCACCGATCCGCAGGTCGCCGCACGCTCGGCCGCGCTGCGGGCCGAGGTCCGCGCGGAGGGCGGTGCCCGCAGAGCCGCCGACCTGATCGAGGAGCGCCTGGGCTGACGCTCCGGGGGCCGGGCCCGGGCCCCGCCCCACCGGCTCGTCCATCCGGCCCCCGGTCCACCGCCTGGCCCGGGGGCCGCACCCCTCAGTCCCGTCCCAGCACCACCGTCCCCGACGAACAGAACCAGCCGCCGGTGCCCGACGCGACCGCGAGCCGGGGCAGCGCGCCGTCTGCCTTGCGGACCTGGCGGTCCGGGCCGGCCTCACCCCGCAGCTGGCGTACCGCCTCGACCAGCAGGAACAGCCCCCGCATACCGGGGTGGCAGGCGGACAGCCCGCCGCCGTCGGTGTTGACCGGCAAGTCCCCGTCCCGCAGCAGCCGTCCCGTCCCGACGAACGCGCCGCCCTCGCCCTTGGCGCAGAACCCCAGGTCCTCCAGCGTCACCAGGGTCATATAGGTGAAGGCGTCGTAGAGCTCGGCGAGATCGATCTCGTCGGGGCGGATCCCGGCCCGTTCGAAGGCCAGCCGGCCGGAGACCGCCGCGGGGGAGACGGTGAAGTCGTCCCACTCCGACATGGTGGTGTGCGAGACCGCGGTGCCGGAACCGAGCACCCATACCGGGGGCTTGGCGAGGTCCGGGACGCGGTCCTCGGCGACGAGCAGGACCGCACAGCCGCCGTCGGAGCGGATACAGCAGTGCAGGGTGGTGAACGGGTCGGCGATCACCGGGCCGCCGAGGACGTCGTCGACGGTGATCGGATCGCGGTACATGGCATCCGGGTTGGCCGCCGCGTTGGCCCGCGTCTGGACCGCTATGCGGGCCAACTGCTCCAGTGTGGTGCCGTATTGGTGCATATGGCGGCGGGCGGCCATGGCGTATTTGGCGATCAGGGTGTGCCCGTAGGGGACTTCGAACTGCAGTGGGCCGCGGGAGCCGAAGGAGAGGTTCGAGGTGCGGCGCCCGGACTTGATGTCGGCGCGGGCGGTGGAGCCGTAGACGAGGAGCACCGCGTCGGCATGGCCGGCGGCGATCGCCTCGGCGGCGTGCGCGGCCAGCACCTCCCAGGTGGCGCCGCCGACCGAGGTCGAGTCGACCCAGGTGGGGCGCAGTCCCAGATATTCGGCGACCTCGATGGGGGCGAGGGTGCCCAGCCCGGCCGAGGCGAAGCCGTCGATCACCGAGCGGTCCAGGCCGCTGTCGGCGAGCGCCCGGCGGGCGGCCTGGGCGTGCAAGGCGTACGGGGTGGCGTCGTCCACGCGTCCGCAGTCGGACAGGGCGACTCCGGCGACAGCGACCTTGCGATTCCCGTAAGGGGTCCCTGAAGGCATGTATCTGACGGTACATCAGGTTTGGTGGGGAGGGCAGGGCGCGGGGCGCCGGCCGGCAGCCCCGTCCGCCCGGTGGATCGCGGCCGATTCCGCCCGCCCTCCGTGCCTTAAAGCGATTATCGGAGATATCGTGCGACCTTTAAATGCTTTCCCGAGGAGGGTATTCTCCGTTTGCCTGTGTGTTTCACCGGCGATTCACTGCCGGTTGACTGCTCGCTGTTTGCCCATGCGGCGGAGCAGACATTTCCACGTGCGGGACAAAGATCGTCCCGCCTTCTTTGGGGAGTGTCATGTTCGCCTTGGATTCACCATCTCCGGAGCCTGCCCGGGCACCCTACTCCGCATTAAATGCGGCGTTTGTTGCGGGTGCCGTTATTCCCGTGGGGAACACCCCGGAGGGAATTACCCTCACCCCGGACGGGGCCCGCGCCTATGTGGCCAACCGCGGCTCGAACACGGTGAGTGTGATCGACACCGCCACGGACACCGTGATCGACACCATCACCACGGGAGCCGGTCCCACCGACGTGGCGATCAGTCCCGACGGCACCCGCGCCTATGTGACCGTCTTCGACGACGGTCTGGTCAGCGTGTTCGACCTCGCCTCGGACACCCTCGTCACGGACATCCCCGTAGGGGCCGGGGTGACGATGGCGGCGGTCACCCCGGACGGGACGCGTGTCTATGTGACGCGGCAGACCACCGACACGGTGAGTGTGATCGACACCGCCAGCAACACCGTCACCGACACCGTGACCGTCGGGACCGGCCCGACCGGCGTGGTCATCACCCCGGACGGGACCCGCGCCTACGTGGCGAGCTTCTCGGGTTCCGTCAGCGCGATCGACACCGCCACGAACACCGTGATCGCCACGATCCTCGCCGGCGACGTCCCCATCCTGCTGGCGGTCAGCTCCGACGGGGCCCTCGTCTACGTCACGAACGCCGGCAGTTCCTCGGTGAGTGTGATCGACACCGCCACGAACGTCACCACCGACAACATCGGCGTCAGCGCCCAGCCGCGCTTCCCGGCGCTGAGCCCCGACGGCGCCCATCTGTACGTGCCGAATTCCGGGCCGGACACGGTGAGTGTGATCGACACCGCCACCCGCACCGTCGTCGAGAACATCGGTGCGGGAGACGGCCCCACCGGCATCGCCGTCGTCCCCGCCGGCACACGCGCCTATGTGGGCAATGCCGATGGCGGCACCGTCGACGTCATGGGGACGACCGTGATCCCCGACCAGGGGCCCATGGCAGGCGGAACCACTGTGACGCTGACCGGTCACCACCTGGCCAACGCCACCGCCGTGCACTTCGGCACCGCCCAGGCCGTCATCACCGCCAACACGGCGACATCGGTGACCGTCATCTCCCCCGCCGGCGCCGGTGTCGTCCCCGTGACGGTCACCACCGCGGGCGGCACCGGCACCCTCGGGGCCTTCTACTACATGCCGGTGCCCGCCCTCACCGGCATCAGCCCCGACGCCGGCCCCGTCTCGGGCAGCGACCAGGAGATCGTCATCACCGGCCGCAACCTCGCCGGAGCGATCGACGTGTACTTCGGCACCACCCGAGCCGTCATCCAGAGCGTCTCCGACACCCAGGTCACCGTCAGAGCCGCCCGTGCCCCGGCCCCGGGGGCCGTCGCCGTCACCGTGAAGACCAGCGGCGGGAGCGCGGACGGCCTGTTCTACACCTACGTCGACCAGTCCACCATCACGGACGTCAGCCCCAGCTCGGGACCGATCACCGGCGGTACCGGGGTGACGATCACCGGCACCGGCCTGACCTACACCGAACAGGTCACCTTCCACGGCACTACGGCGCCCTTCTCGGTCATCTCCGACACCACCGTGACCGCCGTGTCCCCGCCCAGCGCCACCGAGGGCACCTTCGACGTCACCGTCACCACCCCCGGCGGCACCTCATCGGGATCGTTCACCTACGTCGCCCCGCCCGGCATCTGACCGGGCCGCGCCCCCGCAGTCCGGGCACGAGAGCCCCTTCAGGCAGCCAGCCAAGTGCATTTCCCTTCCAGTCCCAAGGAGAAATCGTGCGTCACTTCAACATCAAGCGCATCGCCCTGAGCGCGGCCACCGGAATCGCGGCCCTTCTTTTCTTCCCGCACCCGGCGGCGGCCGCCGCCGGAACCGGTGGTGATGGCTACCCGAGAGAGGAAGTATTCCAGCTGACCGCGCAGCAGACTCAGTCCACGTTTATCGATGTGGACGGGTCGTCCGGGCCCAGTCAGGGGGATGAATTCGTCATCAGCGGGAATCTCGTGCGCAGCAGCGTCACGATCGGCACCTACAGCGAGGTCTGCACGCTGACCCGCACCGCCCCCGCCGATGAGTTCGACCTCCAGTGCGCGGTTGACCTCACCCTCCCCCTGGGACAGCTCACCGTCGAGGGCCGGTTCACCGTCACCAGTGCCGGCCCGGGCAACATCGACCTCGCGATCACCGGAGGCACCGGGCGCTTCCGCACCGCGCACGGCACCGTCCACGGCGACAGGGTCAGCGACACGGAAACGCTGATCACCGTGCATCTGATCCGCTGACCGGGCGGACCGCGCTCGAGGGCCGCCCCAGGTGACTCCGGGGCCGTCCGCGGGAGTTCGAGGGGCCGGGCCGCGGCGACGTGGCCCGGCCCCGGCGTGCGCCCGGTGACGGTGCCGGGCTCCGGCGTGCGCCCGACCCCGGCGTGCGCCGGTGATGTGGAAGGCCTCGGCGTGCGCCCGACCCGGCGTGCGCCCGGCCGGACGTTGCGGAATCGCCCTAGGAAAGTGCACCGTCCGTCCCTACTATGACGGCCCGTCAGATCGGAAGGCCGGCGGCCCGTCGGACCGGACGGGTGTTGTCGCACGGCCGGGAGGAGCCCGCCGATGGATGCCGCGTTCACCGAGGAGCAGCACGAAATCCGCCGTACGCTGCGCGAACTGCTGCTCAAGCGCTGCGGTCCGGACGGGGTCAAGGCGGCGGTGCGCACTCCACCGGGGTACGACCAGGAGCTGTGGCGGGAGCTCGCCGGCCGGCTCGGGCTGCCCGGCCTGGCGCTGCCGGCCGCGTACGGAGGGGTGGGCTGCGGGCCCACCGAACTCGCCCTGGCCTGCGAGGAAACCGGCCGCGCCGTCCTCCCCTCGCCGCTGATCGCCACCGCCGCGCTGGCCGCCCCACTGATCCTCGCGCTGGGCAGTGCGCGGCAGCGCGAGGAGCTGCTACCGGCCCTCGCCACCGGAGAGCTGACCGGCACCCTGGTGGTACCGGGCGGGCAGCTGGCCACGGCACTGGCGCTGACCGGGCCGAACGACGGTGGCTGGGCCGGCGGCGGCCGGGCCGGCGGGATCCAGGCACGGCCGGCGGGCGACGGCTGGCGGCTGTACGGCGAGGCCGGGCAGGTGCTGGCCGGGCACACCGCGGAGGTGCTGGTGGTGGCCGCCCACGCCGGCGGGTTCACGCGCAGCCGCACCCTGCTCTTCCTCGTCCGGGCGGCAGCAACAACGGCGGGCGGGCGGCGGGACGGCGGGCCCGGCGTGCCGGGTCTGCTGCGTACCCGGCAGACCGCGCTGGACGAGACCCGTGCGCAGGCGCGCCTCGAACTGCGCGAGGTTCCCGCCGAGTTGCTGGGAGAGGGGGACGGCGCGCAGGCGGCGGTGACCGCGGCGCTCGCCGCGACCGGGGTGGTGGCGGCCGCGGCGCTGGCCGCCGAGGCGGTCGGAGCGGCCGACGCCGCGCTGACCCGCACCGTCGCCTACGTCAAGGAGCGCGAGCAGTTCGGCCGGCCGATCGGCTCCTTCCAGGCCGTCCAGCACCGGCTCGCCGATCTGTACGTGCGGCTGCAGGCGGCGCGCTCGGCGGCGTACTACGCGGCGTGGTCGGCGGGCGGCACCGGATCCGGGGGCGCGGGGCCGGACGGTGCGGCCGAGCCCGGGGCGGCGGCGCTGGCGCTCGCCCAGGCGCTGGAGACGCTGCGTACGGTGGCGGCCGAGGCGGTGCAGCTGCACGGCGGGATCGGCTTCACCTGGGAGCACGAGGCGCAGCTGTACTTCAAGCGCGCGGCCTGCGACGAGCTGCTGCTGGGCCCCGTGCACCGGCTGCGGGCGCGGGCCGCCGAGGAGGCGGGGCTGTTCGCGGGCGCCGGCGGCGGGCCGGGCCGCGGCGGTGCGGCGGCCGGCGGGGCGGCGGCGGTGCGCGCGCCCGAGGCGGTGGACGTCTGATGCCGCCGGGTGAGCGGCTGCTCCAGAGGCTCTCCGCGACCCGTGCGTTCGCCCGGATCGCGCCGCACGTCGTCCCCGGGCTGGACCGCGCGGTGCACCGCCTGACCCGTGGAAAGGTGCTGCTCAGCGCCCGGATGCTGCCCGGGGTGATCCTGACCGCGACCGGTGCCAGGAGCGGGCAGCCGCGGCGTACTCCGCTGGCGTGCCTGCCGCAGGAGGACGGCAGCTGGATCGTGGTCGGCAGCAATTTCGGGCGGCCGGGGCATCCGGCCTGGACCGGAAACCTCCTCAAGAACCCGGAGGCCGAAGTGAGTTGGCGGGGCCGGGACATTCCGGTGCGGGCCCGCCTGCTGACCGGCGGGGAGCGGGCGCGGGCCTGGCGGACGGCGCTGGCGTTCTGGCCGCCGTACGCCGCGTACCAGGCGCGGGTGGCCCGGGAGATCCGGCTGTTCCGGCTGGAACGGCGCTGAGCGAGCGGGTGTGCGGGGCGGTGGGCAAGCCGGTGTGCGGGGCGCTGGGGTGCGGCGCCGGGTGCGGCGGTGGTGTCGCGCCCAGCCGGTCCGGGCGCGCGGACGGCAGCGGACGGCAGACGGCAGCGGGCGCCGCGGCGGACCCCTGAGGGGCCACACCGCGGCGCCCGCTGCGTGTGTCATACAGCTATGGCAGGACGGATACAGGACCGACGGCGAACCGTCCCGGGAACACCGGGACTTCGGGGCGCGGCGGATTCTTCGGCCGCTTCCCCGGCTGCTGTCTCGGATGCTTCGTCAGGCGGCCGGATTCAAAAAGGCGACGTTATTTGGTCGGCTTCTTTCCGGTGACGCCGAAGTGCACCAGCAGCGCCAGGTTCGGCTTGAGCTCGGCCTGCTTCACGCCCCAGCTCTGGAAACCCTTCTGGTGCCCGGCGACCGCCGCCAGCATCGCGACGAGCGAGCCGGCCATGGCGGGCGCGCTCACGTCCTTGTCGACCTTGTTCTTGCTCTGGAGATCCTTGATGGAGTCCGTAAGAGAATTGGTGACGGCATTGAGGATCTTCATGCGGATCTTGTAGAACCGCTTGTCACCCTCGGCCGCGCCCAGGTCGACGACGCGCAGAATCGCGTCGTGCCTGCGCCAGAAGGAGAGGAAGCCCTCGACCAGTTCTTCCGCGGTCTGCCAGCCGGACTTGCCCACCCAGGAGCGTTCGGCGACAAGATCGGTCAGAGTGGCGCCTTCTTTGGCCATCTCCTCGGCGATTTCGAGGACAGCGCCCTCGACGTCCGGGAAGTACTGATAGAACGTAGCGGGTGAAGTCCCCGCTTTTCGGGCTACATCGATGACCTTGACGTCCCGATAGGGGGACGAACTGAGCATTTCGCTGAGGCAGTCGAGAAGCTTTTGCCGCGTCGCCTGTCCGCGGCGGCCGGCAACTCTGCCGTCGACGGTTCGCACTTGTCCTGTCATGCCGTCAGCTTACCGAGGGGTGATCGGAGCGCGATTTGGCTGCCTGCAAATGGGGATGGGGGAGTTCGGGTTGCGCGGCCCGCCCTTCTGTGCGGGTGGCGGGTCCGCCCGGGGGCGCGGCCCGCACGGCCCCGCTTGGCCCGAATCGGTGAACGGTCTTATCAACAGGCTGTGGACAACTTTGGTGGATAAGTGGTCCCTCTCCGTGCCGCAAGTGCATTGTGGTGGCCGTCAGTTGAACTTCTGCCCTATGCGTCGCGTGTCGTCGGCGTGCCCGGTCCAGCCGCTGGGTATCGATCAGGTATTCGAATCCTCGCCGGGCGGACCGGATGAACCGCGGCTAGCGTGGGCATACGGCCCAGGCGGCCGCCGCTGTGTGCTGTCTCACGGGCCTCATGGCGCCGCATCGGGGGGTCGGGGCGCCGAAATGACCTTCGAACGCGCAGAATTGAACCGCAGGGCCGGGAGTGGGAACGGGGAGGGCAGGACCGGTGGGGGATGGGGGCGCGCAGGCGGTGCAAGGGCATGGTTTCGGCCACCGCGGACATCGGATGCCGGGGAGTGTGAACCGCTCCCCCGATACGCCCGTCAAACGGAATGGTGAACGTCCATATGTCGGGCTGCGCCGTGCGAAGAACGTCCATAACCGATGGGTAACCCCTGGGTCAACCGCCCGTCGACGGACGTATCGGAGCACGTCAGGCGGGGTTGGGTTACGTCGGGTAACGGACCCGGTGCGGACTACGGGGGGTATGCCGTGACACGGCGGACAGGCCCCGGGTTCGCAACCGTCGGCTCGGCCAGGAAGAATCAGCACGCGTACGGCCGTTTCGGCCAGGCGGTGAGACGCTGCACGGGGCAGTGGCTCTCGGCGGCTCGTGGCTTTTGAGAGTCTCTTTTTTACGCCCCACGGGGAGGTGGCAGGCAAGTGGTGGAGCAGCTGAAGCAGCTGACGCAGCACGATCCCCGGCGGATCGGCCCGTTCGAGGTGCTCGGCCGTCTCGGGGCCGGCGGCATGGGACTGGTCTATCTGGCGCGCTCGGCGTCCGGCCGGCGCGTGGCGATCAAGACCGTGCGTACCGAGCTCGCCGAGGACCAGCTGTTCCGGGTCCGCTTCACACGCGAGGTCGAGGCGGCCCGCGCGGTCAGCGGCTTCTACACCGCGGCCGTGGTGGACGCCGACCCGCGCGCCGCGGTGCCGTGGCTCGCGACGGCCTATGTGCCCGCGCCCTCCCTGGAGGAAATAGTCAATGAGTGCGGGCCGCTCCCGGCCCAGGCGGTGCGCTGGCTGGCGGCCGGTATCGCCGAGGCGCTGCAGTCCATCCACGGCGCGGGCCTGGTGCACCGTGACCTGAAGCCGTCGAACGTCCTGGTCGTCGAGGACGGCCCGCGGGTGATCGACTTCGGTATCGCCTCCGGGGTGTCCAACACCCGGCTCACGATGACCAACGTGGCCGTCGGCACGCCCGCCTACATGTCGCCCGAGCAGGCGCGTGACTCGCGCAGCGTGACGGGCGCGAGCGATGTCTTCTCCCTCGGCTCCACGCTGGTCTTCGCCGCTACGGGGCATGCGCCGTTCCACGGTGCCAACCCGGTCGAGACCGTCTTCATGCTGCTGCGGGAGGGCCCCGACCTGGCCGGCCTGCCGGACGAACTGCTTCCGCTCATGGAGTCCTGTATGCAGATGGAGGCCGGCCAGCGGCCGTCCCCCGCCGATCTGCAGTCCCAGCTCGCACCGCATCTCTTCGGCTCCGGCAGCGACGACAGCGGTACCGCCTCGGCCTGGCTGCCGCCCGGCGCGGTGGCGCTCATCGAGGGCCGGCGCGGCGGCCGCACCGCCGTACCCGCCAACGGCCAGCGGGCCGGATCCGCCCGCGCCGCGGGCCGTCCGGCCCCGCCCGTGTCGCCCCCGATGCCCGCGGCGCAGCCCGTCCCGGCGCCGCCGCGGCCCGAGAGCGCCCCCGTCGGCGCGGAGTCCGGCTGGGGCGGCCAGGTCGGCGCGGGCCCCGGCGCGCACCGCGTCAGCGACCCGCGCGGCGCCCACCCCGGTCCGATGCCGCAGGCCGCGATGCTCGGCGCGGACGCCCCGGCCCGGGTGACCCCGGTCTCCGCGGCGCCGCCCGCCGGTGCGCTGTCCGCCGCCCCGCCGGCCGCCCCCGCGGACGGCGCGGCCGGACCCGTACGCCTCGGCGGCTCGCCCTCCCCGATAGGGCCGGGCCCGCGCGCCGACTCCCCGGGCCCGCAGCCGCGCGGGCAGGCCGGTGCCGCCACGAACTGGGTGCGTCCGCCCGGTGCCGCCACGACCGGTGTGCCGCCGCAGGGGCAGGCCCCCGCCGCGGCAGGGGAGGGGCCGGGGCGCGGTGAGGCCGCGCCGCCCGCGCCGCCCGAGGCACCGCCCGCCGAGCCGGGCCGCTGGCGCCCCTGGCGGTTCAGGATGTCGAACGACGTCTGGGGCACCCCGGCCGTCGCCGACGATCTGCTGTACGTCACGTCCTTCGAGGTGCACGCGCTCGATGTGGCCAGCGGGCGCCGCAAGTTCAAGACCCGTGACGTCGCCTGGGCGATGGCGGTCGCGGACGGCCGGATCCATGCCTCGGACGGCCCGAGCCTGTATGCGCTGGACGCCGAGGACGGCAGCGACCGCTGGCGGCTGAACACCGAGGGCTGGGTCTACGCCCTGGAGGTCGACCGCGGGACGGTCGTCACCAGCACCCGCGGCGGCGGCATCCAGGCATGGGAGGCCGGCACCGGCGAACTGCTGTGGGAGGCCGGCGGCCTGCAGACCGACTTCGAGAGCGCCGAGGCCGGGCCCGTGCTGCACGACGGCACGGTCTACGTCTGGGCCGACGCGCGGCTGAAGGCGCTGGAGGCGCGGACCGGCGCCGAGCGCTGGTCGTATCCGATCGGCGACGCGGCGGCCTGCGGCGGGGTGCCGATGCGGCTGCTGCCGGCGTCGGACGGCGCGGTCTACGTGGTCGCCGGCACCCGGGTGCTGGCGCTCGACAGCGCACGCGGCGATGTGCGCTGGCACTTCGAGGCGCCCGCCGTGTTCCTGAGCCCGCCCGCCTTCGCGCCCGGCCCGGCCGTCACCGGCGGCGGGGTCTATCTGGCGGACTACCTCGGCACGGTCTACGCGCTGGACGCGGCGGACGGCCGCGACCGCTGGCGGATCGCCACCGAGGCGCGGCAGTCCGGCGAACCGGTGCTGGTCGCACACGGTGCGGTCCATCTGGGCAGCGGCAAGGCGCTCTACACCCTGGACGCGGTCACCGGCACCCCGCGCTGGCGGTTCCAGGCCGGTGCCGAGGTCGTCGGCGCCCCGGTCGTCGCGGAGGGCCGGGTGCACTTCGGCTCGGCCGACCACTGCCTCTACACGCTCGACGCGATGGGCGGCCAGCTGCGCTGGAAGCTGGAGACCGGCGGCGAGATCACCGGCTCCCCGGTGGCGGTCGGCGGCGTGGTGTACGCCTGCAGCAAGGACCGCTGTGTGTACGCGCTGGACGCGGCCAAGGGGACGGGGCTGGCGCGGCGGTCGTGACGGGCGGTGACCGGCAGCCCTGAGGTGCCGCGCGCGGCACCGCCGTAGGGGCCCGGCCGTCTACTCCCGGTCCTCCGGGGGCTGTTCGGGTTCCTGCCGCCGTGGGGGCGCTTCAGGTTCCCGGCGTCGCGGCGGCTGTTCGGGTTCCTGGTGGCGCGGCTGCCGCTGCTCCCTGCCCCACTCCACGGGAGGCGTGGGGGGCTGCTGATGGGCCGGCATGGTCGGCGGGG
>NZ_SDIF01000142.1 GCF_004122735.1 Streptomyces sioyaensis
AGCCCCTCGGCGGAACGGTGCGCGGCGGGGTGGCAGACATGGCGTCCTCCGATGGGCGTGGACCTGCGGGTTCGGTGGGGTGGACCGCGCCCGGCGGGCCGATTCATCGGTCGGGGGGAAGATGACCCGACGCGCCTCCGGGCGGCACGGGCGACGCTACCGGCCCCCGCCCCCCAGGGGCCCTCCCCCGGCCGCCGTATGTCCTCGCGGCGGAGCGCGCGCCGAGGCCGCCGGCCTGGGGTTTCACCGGCCGCGGCGGTACGGCAGCACCCCTGCCCCGGCCGCCGCGGCGCCGCACCACGCCGATACTCCGCCGTCCGGCCTCACATGGTTGCCATGGGCATCGACCCGGGCGGATCATCCGATACGTACGCCGTACGCACATACGGAAGCACGGGATGACCGCACACGGACGACGCGAGGAGAGCCACCGTGGGACCAGCCACCGTCAACGGCCACTGCGCACCGGGGTTTGCGGGCGTACGGGAAGCCTTCGCACGGAACTTCAGCGAGCACGGCGATGTCGGCGCGGCGGTCGCGGTGACCGTGGACGGCGAGGCGGTGGTCGACCTGTGGGGCGGCCATGCGGACGCGGCCGGGGCCCGCGCCTGGGAGCGCGACACCCTCGTCAATGTCTACTCGACGTCCAAGGGAATGACCGCCCTGTGTGCCCATCTCCTCGTGGACCGGGGCGAGTTGGACCTCGACGCCCCGGTCGCCCGCTACTGGCCCGAGTTCGCTCAGGCCGGCAAGCAGGACCTCCCCGTGCGCTGGCTGCTCAGCCACCGCGCCGGGCTGATCGCCCCCCGTGAGCGGCTGTCCGCACGGGACGCCTACGACTGGGACCGGGTGTGCGCCGCCCTGGCGGCCACCGAGCCGTGGTGGGAGCCGGGCACCGCACAGGGCTATCACGCGGTGACCTTCGGATACCTCGTGGGCGAGGTCGTCCGGCGGATCACCGGGCAGTCCCTCGGCACCTTCCTGCGCAACGAGATCACCGGGCCGCTGGGCGCGCGGGTGTTCATCGGCACCCCCACCGAGGAGCACGCCCGCTGTGCCGACATGGTCGGGCAACTGGACGAGGCACGGCTCGCCCGGCAGCTCCCCGGCCTGCCGAAGCCGCCGTTCACGGCGCTGTCCGACCATCCGTATGCCGTCGTCGCGCTGGCGCTGACGTACGTCCCCACCGGCGATGTCAACAGCGCCGCCTACCGGTCCGCCGAGATCCCGGCGGGCAACGCGCACGCTTCCGCCCACGGGCTGGCGACCGTGTACGGCGCGCTGGTGGGCGGCGCGCTCGTGCGGCCCGCCACCCTGGAGGCGATGCGCCGGTCGCAGAGCCTGCCGGGCGAGCGTGACCTGACCATCGGCGCACTCGCCCCGGACGGCGACGAGCACCGCTGGGGGCTGGGCTACATGCTCAACCACCAGGGCCAGGCGGGGCCCAATCCGCGGGCGTTCGGACACGGCGGCGCGGGCGGCTCGTACGCCTTCGCGGACCCGGAGAACCGGCTGTCGTACGCGTACACCATGAACAAGTACGGCGGGGGCACCACAGGCCTCGATCCACGCAACGCCGGGCTGGTCCGGGCGGTGTACCAGGCCCTGGAGGACAGCCGGAGCTGACTGCCGGCCCGGCTACGGCGCGGCCGACTCCGGCGGCGGGGCCGGCCGCGGGGCCACCGGCGGCTCGCCGGCCGCGTCGGTCAGTGCCCGCAGCGAGCCGATGAGCCCGGCGCGTTCGCCGGCCGGCAGCCGGGACACGATCGCGGCGATCTCCGTGTGCCGGGCGGCGAGCACCTCCTCGACGAGCGCGCGGCCCGGCTCCGTCAGGCTCAGCACGACCTCACGGCGGTTGCCGGGGTTGGCCTGCCGGGTGACGCTGCCGGCCGCCTCCAGCCGGTCCACCATCCGCATCGCGGTGGACGGATTGACGCCCAGCGCACCGGCCAGCGAGGCGAGCTTGACCGGCCCCTGACTCTCCAGCACCACCAGGGCCCGCAGCTGGGGCAGGGTGAGGGAGGGTGCGGTCCGGCCGAGTGCCCGGGCGGAGATCCCCACCAGCAGCCGGGAGGCGGTCAGCACCGCGGCGATGACCTCCTCGACGTCGTGGTCGAGAGCGTCGTCGAGATCGCTGCCGGGCGCGGCCACCCCGGCCGGCCGCGGTGCGCCGTGCGCGTCGTGCCCCATGGCGCCTTTATACCCGGTGACGGCATCGTGCCTGGTCGCGGGCGCTGCCGGCAGCGATCCACGGCCCGTGGATCCGGCCCCCCGCGCACCGTCGCACAGCGCCATAATGGGAGGAGCGGCATGCATCCGGCCCCGGTGCGAGCGCGGCGGGCCCGGGAGAGGGCGTGATCACCATGGAACGGGACACCGAGACGGTTCACGAGGCATATTCCTTCGTCTGTCTGCACTGCGGGCACGGCTGGGAAGAGGAGTACGAGATCCGGCACACCACGGATCTGGCCGGCCACCGGCGCGCCGACTACTTCACCCGCGGCGTCCGCGTCGCCTCCCCGCTGACCCGCGCCGAGTGCCCGTCCTGCAATCGCGGACCGCTCCGCATCCTGCGCCCCGGCCGGGTGAACTCGACCCGCCCCTACCTGGCCTGAGCCCGCCCACCCCGAACTGACTCCCCGTCACCATCCGGTGTACAGAAGGTGGTTGAGGAGCAGGGCAAGGACGGCTTGGGCCGCCAGCCACTGGCGGTGCCGGGCCGTGGGCAGCAGGGCGCAGGCCGCCGGCAACCAGACGGCGAACGGCAGCCATATCCGTTCGGTCTCCGCCTTGCTCATCCCGGAGAGATCGGCGACCAGCACGGCGACCAGCACGCTCAGCACGAGGACGACCAGCCGGTCGGTGGGGTTGCGCGGCGGTCCGGCGGACGGCCGCGGCCCCCGCAGGGCGGTGGGGGCCGCCACGAGGGTGCGGCGCACCCCGGCCACCGTCGCCAGGCCGGTGATCAGCACGGTGCAGGCGAGGTTGCCCCACACCCAGTACGCGTACGGGCGGACGGCCGCGGCGCCCTGGTAGTAGCGCTCGACCAGCAGCTGATAGCCCTCCCACCAGGAGAATCCGGCGAGGGTGAAGGCGGCCGCGACGGCCCCGGCGCCGGCCGCCAGGAAGGGCAGCGGGCGCAGGGTCCGGGTGAGCCACAGCACCGCGCCGGCGATCAGCACGATCAGGGTGAGGCCGTAGGAGAGATAGCAGGTCAGGCCGAAGAGGATCCCGGAGGCCAGGGCGGCGGCAGGGTGGTGCGAGCGGCGGGTGGCGGCCAGGGCGAGCAGGGCCAGGGACCAGGCGGCGACCGCCGCGAAATAGCCGTCCGCCGAGGTGCCCACCCAGACGGCGGACGGGGCCAGGACCAGGAACGGGGCGGCCCGGCGGGCGGTCGGCTCGTCGGTGAGGGCGCGCAGCGCGACGAGGACCGCGGCCACGGCGGAGGTGCCGACGGTGAGGCACCAGACACCGGCCCAGCCACCGCCGCCCAGACCGATGCGGTCCAGGCCGACGAAGGTGAGCACGGCGGCCGGGGGGTGCCCGGCGACATGGGCGGGCCAGTGGTCCGGGCCGTTGTTGAGGATGTGGCGGGTGAAGTCGCGCACCGCCGCGCCGGCGTCGTCGAAGCGGCGGATGACGGTCAGGTACTCGTATGCGGTGGTGAGGCGCCGGGCGATGCCGGTCTGCCAGCCGTCGATCAGCGCCAGCGACCAGGTCCAGGCCAGGGCGGCGACCCAGCCCGCCAGGACGAGACGGCGCCAGGGCAGCCGGGCCGCGAGTGACGGACCATGGAGAATCACGGCGGCGCCGACCGCGAGCGCGGCGGGGGTGCCGGGGCCCAGGTGCGGGAACCACGAGGCGTACAGCGGGGGCCAGTTGACGTGCAGGCTGCCATGGTTCCGCTCGATGACCGTGCCCACGACGGCGGCAGCCGTGACGAGGAGCACGCCGGCCATGGCGGCACGCAGATCGGCTCGGTACGCGGCTGGTTCGTCGCTTGTCGCACGGGGAGTCACAGCAGCACGCTAGGGTCTGTCGTTTGGATCAGGCCGTCCGGCGGCCGGCGCGTCACCGTTCCGTCAGATTCTCCCGACGCCGTTCCGCCGTTCCGCCGATGTCAGAGTTTCGTCATGGGTCACAGCCCCTCGGCACACCGGTCGCGGCATAGCGTCGCCACCAGGTCCCGTCCGGCCCCGATCGCCGGGCAGTTCACGCGCGACGGACCGCCGTCGCACCGACCGCCGAGGACACATCATGGGTGACCGCCCCCCGCTCACTCCCCCGACCTCGCCGTCGTTCTGGCGCAGTCCGCTGCGCGGCCCGTGGCTGACCGCGGTGCTCGGCGCCGTGCTGCTGGCCGGGATCACGCTGCTGTCCGTGACCGGTCTGCTGTCGTACGCCGCGTACAACCCGGATCTGGCCGGCGGCGTCAACGACAAGACGCCCGGCAAGGGCCTGCTGGGCTTCTACCTCTTCAGCTGGCCGACCGGTCCGCACTGGCTCTACCGCCTCACCCAGGGACTGCACGTCACCCTGGGGATCACGCTGGTGCCCGTGCTGCTGGCGAAGCTGTGGTCGGTGATCCCCAAGCTGTTCACCCTGCCGCCGGCCCGGTCCGTCGGCCATGCGCTGGAGCGGATGTCGCTGCTGCTGCTGGTCGGCGGGGTGCTGTTCGAGTTCGTCACCGGGCTGCTCAACATCCAGCTGGAGTACGTCTTCCCGGGCTCCTTCTATCCGCTGCACTTCTACGGTGCGTGGGTGTTCATCGGCGCGTTCGCCGTGCATGTCGTGCTGCGTCTGCCGCGGGCCGTGCGGGCGCTGCGCGAGCGCCGCGACCCGCCGGCGGCGGCCGACGACACCGGGCTGGTGGCGGCCCTGCCGGACCGGCCGACGGTGACCCGGCGCGGTGCGCTGGGGCTGGTCGGGGCCGGTGCGCTGGTGCTGTTCGCGACGTCGGCGGGGCAGAGCATCGGCGGATGGTGGCGGCGTACCGCCCTGCTGGCGCCGCACGGCGGACGGGATCCGGGCAGCGGCCCGAACGCCTTCCAGATCAACAAGACCGCCGCGGCTCTCGGCGTCCGGGCCCGGGACACCGGCGACGACTGGCGGCTGACGGTCGAGGGCGGCGGGCGGCGGGTACGGCTCAGCCGCGCCGGGCTGCTGACGCTGCCGCAGCACGAGGCGGCGCTGCCGATCGCCTGTGTCGAGGGCTGGTCGACCGACGACCAGCAGTGGGGCGGGGTGCGGCTGCGGGACCTCGCCGCGCTGGTGGGGCTCGGTGCGCATGCGCCCGGAGTGCTGGTCGAATCGCTCCAGCCGCACGGCGCGTTCCGCCGGGCCGCGCTGCGCGACAACCAGGTGCGCGATCCGCGGTCGCTGCTCGCGCTGCGGGTGGGTGGTGCGGAGCTGTCCCTGGACCACGGTTATCCGGCGCGGATCATCGTCCCGGCGGCCCCCGGGGTGCTCAACACCAAGTGGGTCTCGCGACTGACGTTCGGGGAGGAGTGGTGAGGATGCGGGCGCGGCTCGTGGTGTGGCGTGCGCGGGCAGCCCGGACGGTGGGCGCGCTGCGCCGCCGGCTGCGGTACGGCGAGGGGCCGCTGCATCTGCTGCTGATGCTCGCCTCGTTCGCGCTCACCGGCTATGCGGGGCTGCGGCTGCTGGCCGGCGGCCAGTGGCCGCTGGTGCTCGTGTGGTTCGTCGGGGCGGCGCTGCTGCACGATCTGGTGCTGCTGCCGCTGTATGCGTCCGCCGACCGTGCGCTGGCCCGCCGCACGGCACAAGGGCCCCGGCACCATGCCCGGACCGGGTACGTCCGGGTCCCCGTCGCGGTGTCCGGGCTGCTGTTGCTGGTGTGGCTCCCGCTGATCGCGGGCTCATGGGACCCCGGTGCGGCGGCGCACTACGAGGCCGCGACGGGACTGCCCGGCGGGGTGTTCCTGGCTCGCTGGCTGCTGCTCACCGCCGGGCTGTGCGCGCTGTCCGCCCTGTGGCTGCTGTGCCGTACGCTTCCGCCGCGGCTGCGTGGGGCGGCCCGGCGGCGCAGGGAGACGAAGCAGCGTTCGGCGCCCGGCAGTTGATCCGCTGGGCGGTACGACGGTGCTCATCGTCCGGTGACCCCCGTCAGCCCGGCCAGGGTGGCGGCGAAGCGGCCGTCCGGTGCCGCGGCGGCGACCTGCTCGGCATCGGCCGCGGTGTCGACATCGCGCAGCGGCGGCAGGTCCCGTACCCGGAGTCCGGCGGCGGTCAGCCGGGCGCGCTGGGCGGCGCCGGTGCGGTCGGTGGACATCGGGACGCCGCGCAGCAACCGGGGGTCGGGGGCGGCCAGGCCGAGCGCCCAGAACCCGCCGTCGTCGGCCGCCCCGAACCAGGCGTCGCAGTCGTCCCAGGCACCGAAGTCCAGTGCCGGGGCGAGGAGTTGGGGGGTGACCTGCGGGGTGTCCATGCCGATGAGCAGGGTCGGGCCGGCGCTGGCGGCGAAGGCCGCGGCGAGCCGCTCGTCGAGACCGCCGGGGCTCTGCTGCCGGACGTCGAAGCCGGCCGGCAGCCAGTTCCCCGGGCGGCCGTCCAGGACGACCACCCGCCGCCGGGCGGGCATCGCACGGACGGCCTGAAGGGTGTCGTACAGCGCGGCCTCGGCCAACCAGGCGGCCTGGTGCGGGGTGTAGGGCGGGGTGAGCCGGGTCTTGACCCGCCCCGGCACCGGTTCCTTGGCGATGACCAGGACCGTCGTGGGCCCCGGCCGGACCGGCTGGTCCGCGGACCCGGTCATCGGGCCGTCTCCTCGGTACGGGGCATGAGCGGCGGCTGACTCAAGACGGCGCGCATGTCGCGCACCGCATGCCAGGTGCCGCGCCAGGTGCCGGTGACCTTCGAGCGGCCGGTGCGCGGCCGGTAGGGCACCTCGCGTTCCTCGACGCGCCAGCCGGCGTCGGCGGCCCGGACGACCATCTGCAGGGGGTAGCCACTACGGCGGTCGGTGAGGCCGAGGCCGAGCAGGTCGGTGCGCCGGGCTGCGCGCAGCGGGCCGAGGTCGTGCAGCCGCAGTCCGGTGCGCCGGCGCAGCATCCGGGCCAGGGCGAGGTTGCCGAGCCGGGCGTGCGGCGGCCAGGCGCCGCGCCCCTCGGGGCGGCGGCGGCCCAGCACCAGATCGCTGTCGCCGTCGCGGACGGCCCGGACGAACGGGGCGAGCAGCGCCGGGTCGAGGGAGGCGTCGCAGTCGCAGAAGCAGACGATGTCCGCGTCGGCGGCGAGCAGTCCGGCGTGGCAGGCGGCACCGAAGCCGCGGCGCGGCTCGTGCACCACGGTGGCGCCCAGGCCGCGGGCGATCTCGGCCGAGCCGTCGGTGGAGCCGTTGTCCACGACGATCGCCCGCCAGCCGGCCGGGATGCGGGCCAGCACCCAGGGCAGTGCGGCGGCCTCGTCGAGGCAGGGCAGGACGACATCCACCGAGCCGGGCCGGAGGCCTGGGGACGGGGACGAAGGGGAGGGCGCGGAGAAAGGGGAGGGGGCCATGCCGTCACCTGCACTTCAGAAGCGGAACATCAGGACATCGGGTTCGTGGGACACACGGACGACGTGGTCGCCGCGGGCCGTGCGGACGGAGCCGCCCGCATCCCTTCGCGGGCGAACTCCGCCATCCCCTCGGTGAATCCGGTCGCCGCCCGCCAGCCGAGGTCCGCGGCGATCCGCCGGGACGACGCGGTGATGTGCCGTACGTCGCCCAGCCGGTACTCCCCCGTCACCACGGGCGGCGGCCCGCCGCACGCCGCGGCCAGGGTCTGTGCCATCTCCCCGACGGTGTGCGGCACTCCGCTGCCGGTGTTGTACGCGGTCAGGGTCCCCGGCGCGCGGTCCGGCAGGGCCCACAGCGCCACCGCGTTGGCCGCCGCGACGTCCCGCACATGGACGAAGTCCCGCCGCTGGCCGCCGTCCTCATAGACCGTCGGCGACTGCCCGCGGGCCAGCGCCGAGCGGAAGAACGAGGCCACCCCCGCGTACGGGGTGTCGCGCG
Source organism: Streptomyces sioyaensis (assembly GCF_004122735.1). Taxonomy (GTDB): domain Bacteria; phylum Actinomycetota; class Actinomycetes; order Streptomycetales; family Streptomycetaceae; genus Streptomyces; species Streptomyces sioyaensis. Next base: position 8,018 of record NZ_SDIF01000142.1, read on the forward strand.
GCATCCCGGGCCCGTAGACGTTGTGATAGCGCAGCGAGACGGCCCGGCCGCCGGTCGCCCGCGCCCAGGAGGCGGCCAGGTGCTCCTGGGCGAGCTTGGTCGCCGCGTAGACGTTGCGCGGATCGGTGGGCGCGTCCTCGCCGACCAGCCCCGGCCGCAACTCCGCGCCGCACCGCGGGCAGCGCGGCTCGAACCGCCCCGCCGCCAGCTCGGCCTCCGCCCGCGGCCCGGGCCGCACCGCTCCGTGGCGGGTGCAGGTGTAACTCCCCTCCCCGTAGACCACCATCGACCCGGCGAGCACCAGCTGCCGCACACCGGCCGCGGCCATCGCGGCCAGCAGCACCGCCGTGCCCAGGTCGTTGCAGCCCACATAGTCGGGCGCATCCGCGAAGTCCTTGCCCAGGCCCACCATCGCGGCCTGGTGACAGACCGCCTGCACCCCGTCGAGGGCCGCGTCGACGGCCGCCCGGTCCCGTACGTCGGCGACGATCCGCCGCTCCCCGGGACGCGGGGGCGGGGGCTCGGGGTGCGCCGAGGGCAGCAGCGCATCGAGCACGACGGGCTCGTGCCCGCGCGCCAGGAGCGCCGCGACGACCTGCGATCCGATGAAGCCGGCGCCGCCGGTGACCAGTACACGCATGCCGGCAACGCTAAGCGGGAGAGGGCGCTGGGACCCGCGCACGGAGCGCCGTGTCATGGGTCCGTAAGATCCGCGGCCCGGCCCCGCCCGGTCGGCTCAGTCGTCGCTGCCCTGCTCCCCGCCGGTGTCGGGCCGCTCGCCGCCGGCTTCGCCGCGGCCGTCGCCCCGGCCCCGCTCCCCGTCGTCCCCCTTGCCCTTGGGCTCTGCCGTGCCCTTGCGCTCTGCCTTGGCTGTGGGCTCCTCCGGTTCCGCCGCCTCACCCGCGGGCTTCGCCGCCGCCCTGGCTTCCAGTCGGCGGGCGGCCTCCTCGCGGGCCGCGGCCGTGGCGACCGAGGGCCACACGCGGTCGAGTGAGGCGTTCATCGCGGCCCCGACCAGCACCGCGAAGGCGGACACCCCGATCCACAGCAGGACCGCGACCGGTGCGGCCAACGAGCCGTAGATCGTGGGGCCCTCGACCGTCGAGGTGAGGTAGAGGCGGAGCAGGAAGCTGCCGAGCACCCACATGCCGAGGGCGACCACCGCGCCGGGAATGTCCTCGGGCCAGGGCGAACGGACCGGTACGGACGCGTGGTAGAGCGTGGTCAGAAAGGACACCGAGAGGATCAGGACGACCGGCCAGTACAGCGCCCGGATGATGTGTTCGCTGGCCGGCAACCAGCTCACGACGGCATCCGGCCCGGCGACCATCAACGGCAGTGTGACGGCGCCGACGACGAGCGCGGCAAGGTACAGCGCGAACGACAGCAGCCGGGTCCGCACGATGCCGCGCCGGCCGTCGAGGCCGTACATGATGGTGATGGTGTCGACAAAGACGTTCATCGCCCGGGAGCCGGACCACAGGGCGATGGCGAAGCCGAGGGAGATGACGTCCGGGCGGCGGCCGGTGAACACATCGTGCAGCAGCGGCTTGGCGATCTCGTTCACGCCCCGGCCGGACAGCACGGTGCCGGCGCCGGAGAGGATCTGCTGCCGGACGCTGTGGAGGGTGTCGTGCCCGATCCACGCCTGGGTGTAGCCGAGCACACCGAGGAGCCCGAGGATCAGCGGGGGCAGCGACAGCAGACTCCAGAACGCGGCCTCGGCGGCCAGACCGGTGACCCGGTACGTCATGCAGGAGTGGACGGTGTCCTTGAGCAGAAGCCAGGCCAGCCGGCGCTTGGAGACATTGCGGTAGAGGGCACGGGCCTTGATCAGGCGCCCCGCGGGCCGCTCGGTTGGTTCGTTTGCCGGCTGCACCTCCTTACCGTATCGGGCATGGCAGCCACCACTCACACCGTCACGAACCAGCCCCCGCCGCTGGTCGGATACAACGTCTTCGGGAGCGACCCGGTCCTCACCGAAGGCATCACCCGGCACGTCGCCGAGGCCCGGCTCGACGAGGTACGCGAGGAGCTGAACACCCTGGGCCTGGCGGCCGGCTCCGCGCACGCCCGGCAGTGGGGCGAGCAGGCCAATGACTGTCCGCCGGTCCTGCACACCCATGACCGCTACGGCCACCGCATCGACGAGGTCGAGTTCCACCCGGCCTGGCACCGGCTGCTCGGTCACGCCGTCACGGCCGGGCTGACCGGCGCCTGGTCCCGGCCCGACGGCCATGTCCGGCGCACCGCCGGCTTCCTCGTGTGGACCCAGGCCGAGGCGGGGCACGGCTGCCCGCTGTCGATGACCCATGCGGCGGTGCCCACGCTGCGCGCCGAGCCGGAACTGGCGGCCGAGTGGGAGCCGCTGCTGACCTCGCCGGTGTACGACCGGGAGCTGCGGCCGGTCGCCGAGAAGGGCGGTGCGCTGGCCGGGATGGCCATGACGGAGAAGCAGGGCGGCAGCGACGTACGGACCAACACCACCCGCGCCGAGCCACTGGCCGCACCCGGCGAGTACGTCCTGACCGGGCACAAGTGGTTCTGTTCGGCGCCGATGTCGGACGCCTTCCTGGTGCTGGCCCAGGCGCCGGGAGGGCTCACCTGCTTTCTGCTGCCCCGGGTGCTGCCGGACGGCAGCCGTAACGCGTTTCGCATCCAGCGGCTCAAGGACAAGCTCGGCAACCGCTCGAACGCCTCGGCGGAGGTGGAGTTCGACGGGCAGACCTGGGCCCGCCGGGTCGGCGAGGAGGGGCGCGGGGTGGCCACCATCATCGAGATGGTCGCGGCCACCCGGCTGGACTGTGTCACCGCGTCGGCGGCGGTGATGCGGCAGGCGGTGGCACAGGCGGCGCACCACACCGCCTACCGGGAGGCGTTCGGCGGGCGGCTGAGCGACAAGCCGCTGATGCGCAATGTGCTGGCCGATCTGGCGCTGGAGTCGGAGGCGGCGTCCACCCTCGCGCTGCGGCTGGCGGCGGCGTACGACGGCGACACCGAGCAGGACCGGCACTTTCTGCGGCTGGCGGTGCCGGCGGCGAAGTACTGGGTGACCAAGCGCTGCACGCCGGTGGTGGCCGAGGCGCTGGAGTGCCTGGGCGGCAACGGCTATGTGGAGGAGTCGGGGCTGCCGCGGCTGCTGCGCGAGGCGCCGCTCAACTCGATCTGGGAGGGCGCCGGCAACGTCCAGGCGCTGGACGTGCTGCGGGCCCTGCGGCGCGAACCCGACGCGCTGAACGCCTTCCTGACCGAGATCGGGACGGCGCGGGGCGCGGACCACCGGCTGGACCGGGCGATCAGGGCGATGCTCACCGAACTCGCCGACCTGGACGGCATCGAGGCCCGGGCCCGGCGGCTGGTGGAGCGGATGGCGACGGTGCTCCAGGGGTCGCTGCTGGTGCGCCACGCGCCGCCCGAGGTCGCGGACGCGTTCTGCGCCTCCCGGCTCGGCGGCGACGCGGGGGCGGCGTTCGGGACGCTGCCGCACACGCTGGATCTCGCGGCGGTGGCGGAGCGGGCCCGGCCGGAGATCGACGACTGCCCGCCGCACTGACTCGGCGGGACGGAGAAGGGGGCGGCTCGGCGTCGCGGCGGGCCGGACCGGTCGGCGCCGGTCCGCCGCCGAACCGCCACGGTGTCTGCGTCAGCCGGCCGCGGTGGGCGGCGGGATGGGGGCCCATGCCTTGGGCGAGGAGAGGACGAAGGAGGTCGCCGGCTTGCCGAGCTCGTTGAGCTGGTCGATGAGCGGTTCGAGCGCGCCGATCTCGCTCGCGACCACGCGCAGGATGTGGTCGTCGGTGCCGGTGACACGGTGGTCTTCGAGGATGTGCGGCGCGGCCTGCGCGAGGTGGGCGGTCTGGTGGGACTGGCGGATGCCCGCGGTGGACAGCACCACGAACGCGTGGACGGGCCAGCCGGCCTTGGCCGGGTCGACCCGCGCGCTGTAGCCGGTGATCACCTGGAGGCTCTCCAGGCGCCGTACCCGGGCGGCCACCGCCGGGGGGCTGAGCCCCACCCGCCGGGCCAGTTCGCGGAAGCCGAGTCGGGCGTCCTGCTGCAGCAGTTCGAGCAGCTGCCAGTCGGTGGAGTCAAGGGTCGCCATGCCGTGATCACACACCGGGACTTGACAAACGGCAAGTGGAAGGGCGGCTCAGCGGCACAGTGTGCATTCCAGCGGGCCGATGCCCGTACGTACGGTCGGCACCTGCCCGATCCGGGCATGTTCTTCGACCCGTGGAGTGCCGATGAGCCGCCGTGGCCTGCTGCTGTTTTTGACCGTGTCCGTGCTCTGGGGAGTGCCCTACCTGCTGATCAGCGTGGCCTTGGAGGGGCTGGGGCCGGTGAGCGTGGCGGCCGGGCGGGTCACTCTGGGGGCCCTGGTCCTCCTGCCGGTGGCGTGGCGGCGCGGCCTGCCGCGGCTGCTGCGCGAGCGATGGCGGGCACTGCTGCTGCTCGCCGCGGTGGAGGTCGCCGCGCCGCTGACGCTCATCGCGGTGGGTGAGCGCACGGTGTCCTCCGGGCTCGCCGGGGTGCTGATCGCCACGGAACCGCTGTTCATCCTGGCGCTGGGCCTGTTCCGGGGGAAGCGCCGGCGGCCGCCGCGCGGGGCGTGGGCGGGTGCGGCGCTCGGCTTCCTCGGCGTCGTCGTCCTGCTCGGGGTGGCGGGCACGGGCACGGGTGCCGTCCTGGTGTGGGCGGCCGCGGCCTGCTACGCGGTGGGCGCGGTGCTGATGCACCGGCTCTTCCCGGACGTGCCGCCCCTGACCGTCGCCGCGGGCATGCTGGTGCCGGCCGCCGGTCCGCTGCTGGCGGTGGCCGCGGTCACGGAACCGGCTCCGCAGCTCACGGCCCGGGTCCTGCTCGCGGTCATCGGCCTGGGCACCGCCTGCACCGCGGGCGGCTTCACCGCGTTCTTCGCCCTGATCGGCGCCGAGGGCCCGGCACGTGCCGCGTTCATCACCTACGTCGCGCCGGTTGTCGCGGTCACCGCGGGCGTGCTCCTGCTCTCCGAACCGGTCACCGCCCGCACGGTCGTCGGCACCGTCCTGGTCCTGGCCGGAGCCGCACTGGCCGCCCGCCGGCCTTCAGCGGCACCCCTGCCCGACGCACCCGACGTGCCGGCCCTCTCGGACAAGCGGCCAGGGAAGGAGCAGGACGCCGGGCGTCGTCTCGTCGAGGGCTCTCGTGATGCCGCCGAAGCCGACGTCCAGCCCCTTTGACGGGTAGCCGGGTCCCCCCAGGCCGGCCACCTCCGCGGTGGTCGGGGAGCGGTGCCGCGCCGACTCGGCACCGCTCCCGGTCTCAGGGGCCGCCGTCCGGCCCTTCCGGCGGGTCCTCGGTGCGGCCGCGCAGCACCGCGTCGACCGCCACGATGAGGTCACCGTCCGGTGCGTCCGGCGGGAAGGCGGCCAGCATCCCGCGCGCCTCGTAGTAGCGCAGCACGCGACGGGCCTCGTCCGCGCCGGTCCACTCCTCGCCGTGCAGCAGCACGACGAGGTCGGCGAAGGCCAGCGCGGGGCGCAGACCGCCGATGCCACGCTCCGCGTCGAGGAGTTGTGGGGCGCTGTCGATGACATAGCCGCCGGCGGGCAGCGGCTGACGCCTGAGCAGGAGATCGGCGGCGGGCAGCCGGGGGATCCCGTAGTGGCCGGCCAGCCGGGCGGCGCGCGCGAGGCGCACCCCGTCGTCCGCTCCGATCACCACGAGACGCGGGGCGGCGGACACCATGGTGAGCCCCCTCCCGCACCGTGCCGACGTCGCGCGGCGGCCGATGGCGTCCCCGGCGACAACCGGCGGGGTCTCCGACGGGTGACCGGCGAGCCCGCGGTGGCGAGGCGCCATCGGCCGCCGGCACCAGAGTCCCCCACTCACCTCAGGGGCCACAACGGTTGCAATGCGTTGCAGTGCGTTGCGACGGACCGGAACAATGGCCGTTCCAGACGGCCTGATGACGGCTCGCTGGGCACCGCCCACCGGAGTGCACAACGGAGAGCAGCGTGAGCGAGAGACCGATCGACAGCGCCCTCTGGTCGGACCGCGACGTCCGCGCCACCACCCGCCGCCTCGCCACGGTCCACGAGGCCACGCTCGCGGGCGAGACGACGGGCGGCGCTCCGCTCGCCGCACCCCGCGCGGTGATCGGCGAATCCTGGCGCCGGGCGCGGGTCTCGGGGGTGGACCCCGACCGGGATTCGCCGCAACGCCTGCTGTCCGTCGCGGAGTTGGAGCACCGTCGGCAGGTCTCCCAGCTGGCGGCGGTGCTTCCGGTGCTCCACGAGGGGCTGCTGCCGGCCGCCGACGCCGCGCAGCAGATCATGGTCGTCACCGACGCCGAGGGCCGGGTGCTGTGGCGGGACGGCAGCGCGCCGGTCCGCCGGATGGCCGACCGGCTCGGCTTCGACAAGGGCGCCGACTGGAGGGAGGGCGTCGTCGGCACCAATGCCATCGGCACCGCGCTGGTGGCCCGCCGGCCGGTGCTGGTGCACTCCGCGGAGCACTTCGTGCGCAGTCATCACCAGTGGACGTGCGCCGCGGCGCCGCTCCACGACCCGCGCGACGGGCGGCTGCTGGGCACGGTGGACCTCAGCGGTCCGGCGCCCTCCTTCCACCCCACGACGCTCTCCCTGGTGTCCGCGGTCGCCCGGCTCGCGGAGGGCGAGCTGCGCGGCCGCCACCAGCTGTCCCTGGAGCGGCTGCGGTCGAGCGCGGCGCCGGTGCTGGCGCGGCTCGGCGGGCGGGCGCTGGCCGTCGACCCGAACGGCTGGGTCGTGGGGGTCACCGGCCTGACGCCGCCGGACCGGGTGGCGCTGCCCAAGGCGCCCCAGGCCGGGCCGCTGTGGCTGCCGCGGTACGGCAGCTGCGCGCTGGAGCCGCTGCCGGGCGGCTGGCTGATCCGGGTCGGGGGCCGGGAGCCGGAGCTCACACCGAGCCGGGTGGTGCTGGACGTCAGCGGCCGGGACGGTCCGACGATCACCGTGAGCGGCCCGGCCGGCAGCTGGGCGCACGAGTTGACGCCGCGCCATGCCGAGCTGCTGTTCGTCCTCGCCGCGCATCCGCAGGGGCGCAGCGCCGCCGAACTCGCCCGGGACCTGTTCGGCGACGAGAGCCGTACGGTCACGGTGCGGGCCGAACTGTCCCGCCTGCGCCGCCATCTCGCGAGCGTGCTGGCCCACCGGCCGTACCGCTTCGCGGACGGGGTGGAGGTGGAGCTCCACCTCCACCCCGTCCGCGAAGCGGTACGGCCGGT
>NZ_SDIF01000143.1 GCF_004122735.1 Streptomyces sioyaensis
CCCCCCTTCGGGGGGTGGGCGGGTGTAGAGGTGAGGTTTCCGCCGCCTCCGCCCCCCGCCTCGCCCCCACCGGCCGCCACTGCCACGTCGTCCAGCTGTGCGCGTCATCCTCGTCGAGCACCCCAGGTACCAGCTCGACCCGGGTGCCCACGGCCAGGTCCGCGGCCGCGACGCCCGGCGCGGCCTGCCCGAGCACCACCATCCGCTCCGCCGCCAGCTCCACGGCGACCAGGGCGTACGGCTGCCACTCGGCCTCCGGGTCGGAGACGTAGGGGGCGGGCGGTCGATAGCGGGCATCGGTGTACGACCAGACGGTGCCGTGCCGGGACAGCGGCACCTCCACCAGCTCGTCGCCGCCGCACGCGGGATTGCGGCAGAAGGTGTCCTCGCGGGGGAAGAACACCGCGTCGCAGGCGCGGCACCGCGTACCCAGCAGCCGGAAGTCCGCCGCTTCCTGATCGAACCACCCCGGCACCGCCGGCTTCCGCGTACGTGTCACGGACCCTCCCCAAGTGCGGACCGGGAACGTCGGGCCGGCAACGGCGAGCCGGACCGGCGGCGCGGCCCTCCCGGAAACCCAGAACTGACGGAACGTCAGGAGTGTGGCACGGTGCCGCCCGGTGCGGAACCCCGGTACAGTCCGGGCGATCACGTCGTTCACGAGGGGGAGTGCCCGTGGCTGAAGCCGCCCGCCCTGACGCCCGCACCGACGCCCGTATCGACCCCCGGCCCGTCCGCCCGGCCGCCGCACCCGCCGTACGGCTCACCGCCGTCCGCAAGGAGTTCGGCTCGGTGTGCGCCGTCGACCACGCCGAACTCACCATCCATCAGGGGGAGTTCTTCTCCCTCCTCGGCCCCTCCGGCTCCGGCAAGACCACGCTGCTGCGGCTGATCGCCGGCTTCGAGCGGCCCACCTCGGGCCGTATCGAACTCGCCGGCCGCGAGGTCACCGCACTCCCGGCCGCCCGGCGCGACGTGCACACCGTCTTCCAGGACTACGCGCTCTTCCCGCACATGACCGTCGAACAGAACGTCGCCTACGCGCTGACCGTCGCCGGGGTGCGCAAGTCCGAACGCCTCGCCCGCGCCCGCGAGGCCCTGCGCACCGTACGGCTCGACGACCACGGTCCGCGTCGCCCGGCCGAGCTCTCCGGCGGCCAGCGCCAGCGCGTCGCCCTGGCCCGCGCGCTGATCGACGGCCCGGGGCTGCTGCTGCTCGACGAGCCCCTAGGCGCGCTCGATCTCCAGCTGCGCCAGGAGATGCAGCGCGAACTCCAGCGCATCCAGCGCGCCACCGGCGTCACCTTCCTCCTCGTCACCCATGACCAGGAGGAGGCGCTGACCCTCAGCGACCGCCTGGCCGTCCTCGACCGCGGCCGGATCGCGCAGACCGGCCCGCCGCTGGAGATCTACGAGCGCCCGGCCACCGCGTTCGTCGCGGGATTCGTCGGCACCACCAACCTGCTGAGCGGCCCGGCCGCGGTCCGCGTCGTCGGCGCCCCGGGCACCTACAGCATCCGCCCCGAGCGGATCCGGATCGCCGCTCCCGACGGCCCGGACGGCACCCCCGGGCCGGGGGAGCGGAGCATGCCCGGCCGGATCGCCGAGATCGTGCACGCCGGCGCCCACCTCCGCTGCGTGGTCCGCCTCGACGGTGGCGACGACCGGCTCACCGCACTGCGGCTGAACTCCGGGCCGCTGCCGCCGGCCGTCCGTCCGGGCGCCGCCGTGCACCTGCTGTGGCGCGTCGACGACGCCTCTGCGGTGCCCGGCTGAATCGCCGTCGGGGCACCGCACCGGGGGGCCCGCCGAGGAGGCGCTCTGGTGGCAGACCGTGAGATTCCGGATACTGGCGGTGCTCGACAGCCGTGTGCGACAGCGGGAGTTCACCATGCGTAACGCGAATCCGTGGCAGGCCGCCGTGGCGGCCGGGGTACTGCTGCTGGCCGTGGCCTGCGGCTCCGGCGGCGGGGGGACGGGCGGCGGGGGAGCCGCCGAGCGGAAGAGCGTCGGCAAGGGCGAGGGCCGGGTCGACCTCATCGCCTGGGCCGGATATGCCGAGGACGGCTCCAACGACCCCCGGGCCGACTGGGTGCACCCGTTCGAGAAGCAGACCGGCTGCAAGGTCAACACGAAGATCGCCGGGACCTCCGATGAGATGGTCTCGCTGATGAAGACGGGGCAGTACGACACCGTGTCCGCATCCGGCGACGCCACCCTGCGGCTGATCGCCGCGGGGGACGTGGCGCCGGTCAACACCCGTCTGGTCCCGAACTACCGCGACATCTTCAGCGGCCTCAAGATGCGCCCGTTCAACTCCAAGAACGGGAAGATGTACGGCATTCCGCACGGCCGCGGCGCCAATCTGCTGATGTACCGCACCGACAAGGTCTCCCCGGCCCCCGACTCCTGGAAGGCCGTCTTCGACGGCGCCCCCAAGTACTCGGGCAAGGTCACCGCCTACGACTCCCCGATCTACATCGCCGACGCCGCCCTCTACCTCATGAAGACCCGCCCGGCACTCGGCATCAAGGACCCCTACGCCCTGGACCGCACCCAACTCGACGCCGCCGTGGCCCTGCTGAAGAAACAGCGCCAGTACGTCGGCGAATACTGGAGCGACTACCAGAAGGAGGTCACGGCCTTCAAAGGCGGCGACAGCGTCATCGGCACCACCTGGCAGGTCATCGCCAACACCGCCACCGCGCAGAAGGCCCCCGTCAAGGCCGTCCTCCCCAAGGAGGGGGCGACCGGCTGGTCCGACACCTGGATGGTCTCCGCCAAGGCCGCCCACCCCAACTGCGCCTACAAGTGGCTCAACTGGATCGTCTCACCGAAGGTGAACGCCCAGGTGGCCGAGTTCTTCGGCGAGGCACCCGCCAACGCCAAGGCCTGCCGGGAGACCGCCGACCCCCACCACTGCGCCGTCTATCACGCCGACGACGAGGCCTACTACCGCCGCGTCCACTTCTGGACCACCCCCGTCCCGCAGTGCCTCGACGGCCGCAAGAACGTCACGTGCACCGACTACGCGCAATGGACCCGCGCCTGGACGGAGATCAAGGGCTGAGCCGGGGCAGCCGGTGTCCGTCACGGAACGCGAGCCGGGCGCCCGGGCCCGGCTCGCCGCACTCCTCGCCCCGCCCCTCCTCTGGCTGATCCTCGCCTACCTCGGTTCCCTCGCCGTCCTCCTGCTCTCGGCCTTCTGGACGACCGACCCCTTCACCTCGGACGTCGTGCACTCCTTCACCGCCGACAACTTCCGGGAGATCCTCACCGACCCCGTGTACCGCACCGTCGCCCTGCGCACGCTCGGCATCGCCGTCGTCGTCACGCTCCTCGACGCCCTGCTCGCACTGCCCATGGCCTTCTTCATGGCGTGGGTGGCGACCGGCCGGCTGCGCCGTGCCCTGCTGGTGGCCGTGCTCACCCCGCTGTGGGCCGGCTATCTGGTCAAGGCGTACGCCTGGCGGGTGATGCTCGGCGAGCACGGCATCGTCAATGCGGTACTCGCGCCGCTGGGCCTGCACGGACCCGGTTACGGCACGACCGCCGTGGTGATCGTGCTGGCCTACCTCTGGCTGCCGTACATGATCCTGCCGTTGCACGCCGCCCTGGAGCGGCTGCCCGCCCACCATCTGGAGGCGTCCGCCGACCTCGGTGCGGGCACCCTGCGCACGCTGCGCTCCGTGGTCGCCCCCGCCGTCCGCCCGGCGCTCCTGGCCGGCTCCGTCTTCACCTTCTCGCTCAGCCTCGGTGACTACCTCACCGTGCAGATCGTCGGCGGCCGCACCCAGCTGCTGGGCAATGTCATCGCCTCCCAGGTCACCCTCGATCTGCCGCTCGCCGCGGCGCTCTCCGCGGTCCCCGTCGTCCTCGTCGTCTGCTACCTGGCCGCGGTCCGCCGGGCCGGCGCACTCGACTCGCTCTGACCGGTCCCGCAGGAGGCAGCCGGATGCATCTCAGCCGCACCGCCCGCATCGTCCTCGGCTGCGTCACCGCCGCCGGCCTGGCCCTGATCTACCTCCCGCTGCTCCTGGTCCTGCTCAACTCCCTCAACGCCGACCCCTCGTTCGGCTGGCCGCCCGGCGCGCTGACCGGCGAGTGGTGGCGGCGCGCCCTGCACAGCGCGGGCGCCCGCGACGCGCTGTGGACCTCGCTGCAGGCGGGCCTGTGGGCCACCGCCCTGGCCCTGGTCCTCGGCTCGCTCGCCGCCTTCGCCGTGCACCGCCACCGCTTCTTCGGCCGGCAGACCGTCTCGTTCCTGATCGTGCTGCCGCTCGCGCTGCCCGGCATCGTCACCGGCATCGCCCTCAACGCCGCGTTCCGTACCGTCCTGACGCCGCTGGGTATCGGCTTCGGCCTGTTCACGGTCGTCGTCGGCCATGCGACCTTCTGCGTCGTGATCGTCTTCAACAATGTCGCCGCGCGGCTCCGCCGGATCGGTCCCTCACTGGCCGAGGCCTCCGCCGACCTGGGCGCCCGCCCCTGGCAGACCCTGCGCCACGTCACCTTCCCGGCGCTGCGGCCCGCGCTGTTCGCCGGGGCCCTGCTGGCCTTCGCGCTCTCCTTCGACGAGGTCGTGGTCACCACCTTCACGGCGGGCGCGGGCACCCGGACCCTCCCGATCTGGATCTACGAGAACCTGGCCCGCCCGCACCAGGCCCCGGTCGTCAACGTGGTGGCCGCGCTGCTCATCGCCCTGTCCGTGCTCCCCGTGCGGGCGGCCCAGCGGCTCTCGTCGGACCCGGCCGGCGGCCGCCTCTGAGGCACCGGCGACGGCAGGTGCATCAGCCGAATGGACGACTTCGCCGTCCCGCGTCAACCGGACCCGGCCGGCCCGCGTCCCTCACAGCAGGGTTCGGGGCACGGGATCCACGGGGGTGATTCCGTGTCCCCGGACCCACACCCGGCGCGACGCCCGCGGGGCCGTCCGCGCACCACGGTCCACCCGGCCGGTCCCGCCGACCAGGCCCCCGGTAGGGCCCCCGGTATAGCCCCGGTAAGGCCCCACCCGGTCACTGCACGGGAAAGTCGAAGTAGGTGTCCGGGAAGGTCTCCGGGGTGAAGGTGTAGTGCCACCACTCCTCCGGGAGATTCACGAAGCCGGCCCGCTCCAGCCCGTGCTTGAGCAGCAGCCGGTTCGCCCGCGGCCGCCCGTGAATGCGCGGGTCGAGGGTGTGCGCGAGCGTGTCGAAGCAGTCGAAGCCGGTCCCCATGTCGAGCGAGTTGTCCGGGAACCGCGCCGCCCGCGGCCCGTAACAGGACGTCAGCGGCTCGCCCGGCACATACGGCCGGGTCGGCACGGCCGGCAGCCGCACCAGCGTCACATCGAGCGTACTGCCCCTGCTGTGACCGGACTTGGCCGCGATATAGCCGTCGTCGAACAGCTTCGACTTGTCCTCGCGCGGATAGAACTCGCCCTTCATCCGCTGGTCGGCGAGGTCCTTGGCCCACCGCACGAAGTGGTCCACGGCGCGCTGCGGCCGGTAGCAGTCGTACACCTTGAGCGACAGCCCGCGCCGGAGGAAGGAGCGCTGCGCCCGGTGCAGGGCCCGTGCGGCGTTCCGCGTCAGCAGGCACACCGGCCTGCGGTAGCCGTCCACCGGCACACCCATGAAGTCGTGCGGGGTGGGGTAGCGCATCTCCTGGATGATTGTGGGATCCACCTCGCGCAGCGCGACGAACTCCTTCGGCATCCACGACGATGCCACCGGCCGGCGGGCGGTCCCCGCGGCGGGCGACGGCAGCACGGTGACGGTCAACAAGGCGGCGGCAGCGACGGCCAGGCCGCGCAGTGCGGCAGCAAGTCTCGGCATGGACCTCCGTCTACCAGGCGCGGCAGCCGGAGGGGAAGCCCCTGTGCGCCGCCGGCCTTTCCGGTCCCGACCCCCATCGGACAGGCCCTACCCGTCCGTCAGCCCCCGCACCCGCACCGGATATCCCACCGCGCCCCCGTCCCGCCGTTCCACGACCACCCGGCCGCCCTCCCGCCGCGAGGTGAAGCGCTCCACCGTCGGCCGCTGCCAGCCGTCCCCGGCATCCGGCACCACCAGCCCGCTGCCGCCGCTCCCGGCCGCCGGCGCCCACACCTCCAGCTCCGTCCCACCGTCCGCCCCGGCCACCGGCACCACCGCCCCGGCCCGAGCCAGCACCGGAATCCGCGACAGCGGCGCCTCCACCCACACCTGCCCGGGCCCGTCGTACGCCCGCCCGGTCGCGGTGTCGTACCACCGGCCGCGCGGCAGCCGCACCGGCCGCCGGGTCACCCCCGCCGCCAGCGCCGGCGCCACCAGCAGCGCGTCCCCCAGCAGAAAGGCGTCCTCGCAGTCCCGCAGCGCCCGGTCCCGCGGCGCGCTCCACCACACCGGCCGGACATACGGCGCCCCGGTCAGCCGCGCCAACTGGCCCAGCGTCTCGAAATAGGGCAGCAGCCGCTGCCGTTCCCGTAGCGCCGTACGGGCATGCTCCAGCACCTCGGCCCCGAACTCCCACGGCTCCCGCCGCCCTGCCTCCACCGCCGCGTGCGTACGGAACAGCGGCAGGAAGGCGCCCAGTTGGAACCACCGCAGATACAGCTCGGGGGACGGCCGCCCGGAGAACCCGCCGATATCGGGACCGCTGTACGGCACCCCGCACAGCCCCAGCCCCAGTACCAGCGACAGCGAGGCCCGCAGCCCCGGCCAGTCCGTCTCCACATCGCCCGACCAGGTGCCGCCGTAGCGCTGCATCCCCGCCCAGCCCGAGCGGGAGAAAAGGAACGGCCGCTCGTCCGGGCGCAGTTCGCACAGCCCGTCGAAGCCGGCCCGCGCCATCGCCAGGGCGTAGACGTTGTGCGCCTCCCGGTGGTCGCCGCCCCGCCCCTCCAGCGCATGGCGCGCCGAGCGGGGCAGCGTCCGCTCCCCGAACGCGGCGAACGAAACCGGCTCGTTCATGTCGTGCCAGAAGCCCGCGAAGCCCTGCGCCAGCCGCTCCGCGTACAGCCCGCCCCACCACTTGCGCACCCGCGCGTCGGTGAAGTCCGGATACACCGACTCACCCGGCCACACCAGCCCGCGCACCTCCCGCCCCCGCGCGTCCCGTACGAAGGCGTCCGCCGTCGCCCCGCCCTCGTACACCGCGTCCCCCGGCTCCGCCTTCACCGCGGGATCGACGATGGACACCAGCCGCACCCCCTCCGCACGCAACTCCCGCGCCAGACCCGGCAGATCGGGATAGCGCTGTGGATCGACGGTGAAGACCCGGTGCCGGTCGTAGTGATCGATGTCCAGATGGACGGCCGACAGCGGAAGCCCGCGCTCCGCGTAGCCGGCGACCACGCCGCGCACCTCGTCCTGGCCGGCGAAGCCCCACCGGGCGTGCTGATGCCCCAGCGCCCACAACGGCGGCAGCGCGGGCGCCCCGGTCAGCGCCGTCCAGCCCTGCAGCACCCGGGCCGGGGTGCCGGCCAGCACCCAGTAGCGCAGCGGCCCGCCGTCCATCCGCAGCTCACAGGTGCCCGGCCGGTCATGACCCGAGCCCGCCCCCTCCGCGCCCTCGCGCAGCGTCACCCGGCCGTCCCAGGAATTGTCGTGGAACACCAGATGGGTACCGGCGTCCGCCACCACCAGCTGTACCGGCATCGTCAGCGACAGCGGATCGTCACCCGGCCCGAAGGCGCCACCCGGGTCCGTGTTCCACAGCCGGTACACCCCGTCCCGCAGCCGCGGCCCGTGCGCCCGGCCGCCCAGCCCGAAGAACCGGGCGTCGGCCGCGACCTCCGCGCGCTGCACCCAGCGCGTGGCGCCACCGCCCTCGGGACGCCCGGCGCGCCCCTCCGCGCCGGCTGCGTCGTCCTCGGCCGCCCGCTCCCACCAGCGCGGCGGCAACTCCCGCCGCAGCACCGCCCCGCCGGGCGTCCGCACCTCCACCGCGCCGTGCCGGGACACCACCACCAGCACCCGCTCGGAGACCACCCGCCAGCCGCCCTCCGTATCGGGCTCCAGCACCACCCGCGCATCCACTTCGGGGCACGCCCCCGCCAGCGCGTACGACGGCTCCGGCGCGGCGCCGTCCCAGCCGCAGAACACCGCACCGCCCGCCGCCACCCGCACCCGCAGCGAGGACCGCGCGAAATGGATCACCCCGCCGCCCGGTTGCGACTCGGCGCCGCGCGCCGCCCCCGGCACCCGCGCCCGCTCCGCCACGCGCCGCGGCAACGCCAGGGCATCCGCCCGCCGCGACCGCCACGCCGCACGCACGGACCGCAGCCCCTGCGTCGGCCCGACCGCCTTGATCATCCGTACCGACCGCACCAGATCCCGCCCATCCATGCCGGTCAGCCTGCCATTGACGACCGGGTGCGTGGGCACCGTTCAACTGCCGTTCACCTGCACCGGGTCACCCTCGGCCACCTTCAGGCCCGCGGACCGCCCCGCCATGGCCGGATCCTGCCGCGTCCCGGCAACCGTGGGCCGGACCACACCCGCCACACCACCGATGTGGGCAGCCCACCCTGGTGCAGGAGTCGATCACATGGCATCGTCCAGGCACACCGTGTCACGCGCACACGCCAGGGCGGGGACCCCGACCGTCGTGTGCGCCCGACGCACACGACGCGTACCGTCCGGGAGCCGCATCATGACCACCGCACCGCAGTCCGCCCCACAGCCGGAACCCCTCTGGCAGCCCGGTCCGGACCGCATCGCCGGCGCACAGGTCACCCGCTTCCACACCTGGGCGGCTGCCCACCACGGCGCCCCCGCCCCCACGCCCGGCGACCCCGCGACCAGCTACGCCGACCTGCACCGCTGGTCCGTCGCCGACCTCCCCGCCTTCTGGCAGGCCACCGCCGAGTGGTTCGACGTCCGCTTCGCCACGCCGTACGAGACCGTGCTCGCCGACCGCACGATGCCCGGCGCCCGCTGGTTCCCCGGCGCCACCCTCAACTACGCCGAGCACGCCCTGCGCGCCGCCGAGGACCCGGCCCGCGCCGACGCCCCCGCGCTGCTCCATGTCGACGAGACCCATGAGCCCACGCCCGTCACCTGGACGGAGCTGCGTGCCCAGGTCGGCTCGCTGGCCGCCGAACTGCGCCGCCTCGGCGTCCGCCCCGGCGACCGCGTCAGCGCCTACGTCCCCAACATCCCGCAGGCCGTCGTCGCGCTGCTGGCCACCGCCGCGGTCGGCGGGGTGTGGACCTCCTGCGCCCCCGACTTCGGCGCCCGCAGCGTGCTGGACCGCTTCCAGCAGATCGAACCGGTCGTCCTCTTCACCGTCGACGGCTACCGCTACGGCGGCAAGGAACACGACCGCCGCGACACCGTCGCCGAACTCCGCGCCGAACTCCCCACCCTCCGAGCCGTCGTCCACATCCCCCTGCTCGGTACCCCCGCCCCCGAAGGCGCCCTGAACTGGTCGGACCTGACCACCCAGGACACCGAACCGGTCTTCGAACAGGTCGACTTCGACCACCCCCTCTGGGTCCTGTACTCCTCCGGCACCACCGGACTGCCCAAGGCCATCGTCCAGTCGCAGGGCGGCATCCTGCTCGAACACCTCAAGCAGACCGGCCTGCACTGCGACCTCGGCCCCGACGACCGGTTCTTCTGGTACACCTCCACCGGCTGGATGATGTGGAACTTCCTCGTCGCCGGCCTCCTGGTGGGCTCGACGATCGTGCTCTACGACGGCAGCCCCGGCCACCCCGACATCTCCGCCCAGTGGCGGGTCGCCGAAACCACCCGCGCCACCGTCTTCGGCACCTCCGCCGCTTACGTCATGGCCTGCCGCAAGGCCGGTATCCACCCGGCCCGCGACCTCGACCTCTCCGCCATCACCTGCGTCGCCACCACCGGCTCGCCGCTCCCGCCGGACGGCTTCCGCTGGCTGCACGACGGCTTCGCGGAGAGCGGCGCCGACCTGTGGACGGCCTCCGTCAGCGGCGGCACCGACGTCTGCAGCTGCTTCGCCGGCGCCGTCCCCACCCTCCCGGTCCATATCGGCGAACTCCAGGCACCCTGCCTGGGAACCGACCTCCAGGCCTGGGACCCCCAGGGCAAGCCCGTCGTCGACGAGGTCGGCGAACTCGTCGTCACCAACCCCATGCCGTCCATGCCCACCCGCTTCTGGAACGACCCCGACGGCACCCGCTACCACGACAGCTACTTCGACATGTACCCCGGCGTCTGGCGGCACGGCGACTGGATCACCGTCACCTCCCGCGG
Source organism: Streptomyces sioyaensis (assembly GCF_004122735.1). Lineage (GTDB taxonomy): Bacteria > Actinomycetota > Actinomycetes > Streptomycetales > Streptomycetaceae > Streptomyces > Streptomyces sioyaensis. The sequence continues at coordinate 10,206 of NZ_SDIF01000143.1, forward strand.
CAGCGTCGTCATCCACGGCCGCTCCGACTCCACCCTCAACCGCCAGGGCGTCCGGATGGGCTCCGCCGACATCTACGAGGCGGTCGAACGCCTCCCCGAGATCCGAGAATCCCTCGTCATCGGCCTGGAACTCCCCGACGGCGGCTACTGGATGCCGCTCTTCGTCCACCTCGCCCCCGGTGCCACCCTCGACGACGACCTGCGCGACCGCATCAAGCGCACCATCCGCGAACAGCTCTCCCCGCGCCACGTCCCCGACGACATCATCGAAGCCCCCGGCGTCCCGCACACCCTCACCGGCAAGCGCATCGAGGTCCCCGTCAAACGCCTCCTCCAGGGCACCCCGCTCGACAAGGCCGTCAACCCCGGCTCCGTCGACAACCTCGAACTGCTCCGCTTCTACGAGCGGGTGGCCCGCGACCGCGCCACGGACGGCGCATCGGCCGACGGCGCATCGTAGGGAGGCGGGGAGGCGGGGAGGGCCGGTCGGGCAACGTGGGCCCCGGGTCCCGGCCCCCGGACGCCGACGCCCGGGACCCCAACCCCCCCGGCGCCGGAGCCCGTTGTCAGACCCCCCGATTACTCTCAGTGACGAGTGGAGTGCGACCGGCGCACCCACTCGGAGCACACCCAGGGGGAATCATGACCTTCACATCCCGGCCCACCGACCGGTCCGCCCGCCGCGCCCTCCGCCGCGAAGTCCCCAGCACCGCCGCCATCCTGGCCGACGAGCAGGACTTCACGGCCATGCGCCGCTACCGCACCTTCCCCTTCGACGACCACAGCAGCTACCTCCGGCAGATGGAGACCCTGCTGCGCACCCTCACCTCCCAGGGCGTGGTCACGACCGTCGGCCTCTTCGACCCGGCCGCCTACGAGAAATACTGCGCCCACCTGGCCCTGGACCCGGACCGCCCGGACAGCCGCAGCCGCTATACGGCCGAAGCGGCCCGCACGGGCACCACCCTGCTCTATGAAGGCGGGCCGCTGAGCCGGCTGCTCCCGCTCCTCGTCGAAGAGGCCGACCGCCGGGCGCACTGGGACCACGCCTCCGCCCTGCTGGCCCGCGCCGGCACCTGCGAGGAGTGCGGCGAAGACCTCTCCCGTACCGCTTTCACCCGCGCCACCCACGCCGTCCGCCGGCTCCTGACCTCCCTCGGCGAGGGCACCCACCACCTCGTCTGCTCCCTCGCCACAGGCGAGCCGCCCCTCCTGGCGGTACTGCACACCACCGCCCGCGACGATGCCCCCCTCCAGCTCGCCGAGCACGAGACCCTCGTCTTCTGCACGGTCCTCGCCGCCGGCCTCGCCCTGCGCACACCCGGCGGCATCGTCTCCCGCACCACCACCGGCCCCACCGGCCGCACCACCACCGACGAAGCCGCCCGTGACACGGTCCGCGGCTGGTCCCTGCGCGATTCCTGGCTCCGCCCCCTGAGCGCCGCCGAGGTCTTCACCGCCTACTGCACCGACGCCGACACCGGCGAACCGATCCCGCCCGAGCCCGGCGTCGACTACGCCTCCGGCCTCCCCCTGACGCCGCCACCCGACCCCCACGACCACCACTGACGGCACCCCCACACCGTCCCCGCATGCACGACGGCCGCCCCGCCAGAAGGGCGGGACGGCCGTCAAAGCTCCTGCGGCGCAGCACGCCGCGCGGGATCACTCCCCGGAGAGCACCGCCTGCGCGGCGGCCCGGGCATCCTCGGCGGTGTCCGCGGCCCGCGCCGCGGCCGCCGCACGCTCGCACTGCGCCAGCGTGTGCTTGGACAGCGTCGCCCGCACATAGGGAATCGACGCCGCACCCATCGACAGGCTGGTGACCCCGAGCCCCGTCAGCACACACGCCAACAGCGGATCGGAGGCCGCCTCACCACACACACCACAGCTCTTGCCCTCGGCCTTCGCGGCCTCGGCCGACAACGCCACCAGGTCCAGCAGCGCCGGCTGCCAGGGGTCCTGCAGACGGGACACGGCCCCCACCTGACGGTCCGCCGCGAAGGTGTACTGCGCCAGGTCATTGGTCCCCAGCGAAAGGAACTCCACCTCCTGCAGAATCGACCGCGCCCGGAGAGCCGCGGAGGGGATCTCCACCATCGCGCCGAACTTCGCCCGCAGCCCGGCCTCCCGGCAGGCATCCGCAAACGCCTTGGCGTCCGTCCGGTCCGCCACCATCGGCGCCATGACCTCTAGGTAGACCGGCAGCCCCTCGGCCGCCGTCGCCAGCGCCGCGAGCTGAGTACGCAGCACCTCGGGGTGATCGAGCAACGTCCGCAGCCCCCGTACACCCAGCGCGGGGTTCGGCTCGTCGGCCGGCGTCAGGAACTCCAGCGGCTTGTCGGCACCGGCGTCGAGCACCCGCACCACGACACGCCCCTCGGGGAAAGCCGCCAGCACCGTGCGGTAGGCCTCCACCTGCTTCTCCACGGACGGCGCCTTCTTGCTGTCGTCCAGGAACAGGAACTCCGTCCGGAACAGGCCGACACCCTCCGCCCCGGCCCCGACCGCCGCGGCCACATCGCCGGGCCCGCCCACGTTCGCCAGCAGCGGCACCTTGTGCCCGTCGGAGGTGGCACCCGGACCGGACGAAGCGGCCAGCGCCGCCTTCCGCTCCGCGGCCGCCCGCTCCATCTCCGCACGCTTCTGGGCGCTCGGCTCGACGAAGATCTCCCCGGTGCTGCCGTCGACGGCGATGACCGTGCCCTCGACCAGCTCACCGGCGCCCGGGAGCGCGACGACCGCCGGCACCCCCAGCGCGCGCGCAAGAATCGCGCTGTGGCTGGTCGGCCCACCCTCCTCGGTCACAAAACCGAGCACCAGCGTCGGGTCCAGCAGCGCGGTGTCGGCCGGCGCCAGATCCCGCGCGATCAGCACATACGGCTCGTCACTGTCCGGCACACCCGGCATCGGCACACCCAGCAGCCGCGCGACGATCCGGTTGCGCACGTCGTCGAGGTCGGCCACCCGGCCCGCGAGGTACTCACCGGCACCGGCCAGCAGCGCCCGGTAGGCCGCAAACGCGTCGTACACAGCGCGCTCGGCGGTGCTCCCGACGGCGATCCGCCGCTCGACATCGGCCATCAGCTCAGGGTCCTGAGCCATCAGAGCCTGTGCCTCCAGCACGGCCTGCGCCTCACCGCCCGCCAGATTTCCCCGCGCTATCAGGTCCGCAGCAACAGCTTCCACGGCCTGGCGGGCACGCCCCTGTTCGCGCTCCGCCTCATCCGCCGGAATCTGCTTGGCCGGCGGCTCCAGGACCGCCGTCCCCATATGCCGCACCTCGCCGATCGCCACACCGTGACTCACCCCGACGCCTCGCAGCGTTGTCTCCATTGCACCCGCTCCGGTTGATGCGACGGACCGGCCGCCGCGATGGATGTCGTACCTGCCGTACGGGACGGCGCCCGGCTACTGCCAGGAGAAGAGCTGGTCGCCGGCCTTGACGTCGCCGTCCTCGCGGACCTCACCGAGCGAGTCCGCCGTGGCCTCCAGCGCGACAACCGGGCACACCGGCGACTTACCGGCCTTCTCGACCGCCGCCGGGTTCCAGCGCACGACCTCCTGACCGCGGGTGACGGTGTCGCCCTTGTTCACGAGCAGCTCGAACCCCTCACCGTTGAGCTGAACGGTGTCGATTCCGAGGTGGGTGAGCACGCCGTGCCCCTCGGCATCGACGACGACGAACGCATGCGGGTGCAGCGAGACGAGCACACCGTCCACGGGCGAAACCGCGGCAGACGGCTCACGAACCGGGTCGATGGCGGTACCGGGACCCACCATCGCTCCGGAGAACACCGGGTCGGGCACGGCCGCGAGTCCGATGGCGCGTCCGGCAAGAGGGGACGTCACGGTGGTCATGGGAAGCCTCCCAGGGGTGAAGATTCATCAGGCCGCCGTCACTACCTGTCCGGGACGGCGCACCGTTCAGAAGCGTAAGTCATAAGAACTGACCGTTCCGCATGAGAGACGCCAGATGCCGCCCGCGAGTCCCGCTGAATCGATTTGCCTCGCCCACGGCAGAGCTGTACTGTCTGACATCTGCCCCGGACAGCCAGGACGCGATGAACCGCGTTCAGCTGAGGTGGGTGGCACTCCCAGCGTCTTGATCGCGACTCAAGAATTGCGCGCTTCTGCATGTCTGCAGAAAAGCAGCGGTTCGAAAGCCGAAAAAGGCCTGATAGAGTGTGAAACACCGAAGGGAAGCGCCCGGAGAGCCTGGTGAAACAGGCACAAAGGAAGCGTCCGTTCCTTGAGAACTCAACAGCGTG
>NZ_SDIF01000144.1 GCF_004122735.1 Streptomyces sioyaensis
CCCCCAACCGACCCCGGAAACAGCTCCCGAACCCACCCCCGAACCCGAACTCGCCCCGGAACCCGAGGAGTTGCCCGTCCTCTCGGCACTGCCCGACGACGTCCCGCGCGAGGAGGCCTACTACTCGGCGTACCGGACGTACGTGGCGGAGAAGAACGCCTTCCCCGACACCCGGCAGTTCGGCCGCTACCTGCTGCACTCCTACGGGGCCACCGGCCGGGACGGCGGGCCGCTGAGCGAGGGCTACCTCCGCGGGTTCATCCGCGACTTCCAGCTGCGGCTCCGCACGGAGATGGAGACCGAACACATCCCGTAGGGCCTGCCCCCCGGCAGGCCCTACGGAACACCCGGCCGCCTGCCCCCGACAGGCGCTACGAGGCCCCCGGCCCCGCCTGCTGCTGATTCTGCTTCCGCTTCCTGTCCGCCTCGCCCCAGACGGCCAGCGCCGCACCGGCCGCGAAAACGCCGAGGTAGGCGACCGCCGGAAGGTCGACGAAGTGCGGCAGCACCCCCCAGGCACGGTCGGAGAACGTCTGCCCGATGAAGCCCATCGCGCCCTGAATCATGAAGATGAAGCCTAAGAATCCCCTCATGGCTTCAGCGTGCAGGAGCCGGCCCCGGGATTCCTCCTCCCTGGGACCGACCCCTTGCTCACCGGTGAGTCGTACCCCCGCCCGCGGGTCTACGCCTCACCGGCAACGGCCCACCGCCAGACGTCATCCGCCGAGCAGCTTGCGCACCCGCTCGGCGCCGACGGCCAGCAGCAGGGTGGGCAGCCGCGGCCCGGTGTCCCGCCCGACCAGGAGGTGGTAGAGCAGGGCGAAGAAGGCGCGCTGGGCGACCTTCAGCTCCGGCGTCGGCTTGGCGTCCGGCTCCAGGCCCGCCTGGACCTTCGGCACGCCGTAGACCAGCGTGGTCAGCCCGTCCAGCGACCAGTGCGTGTCGAGACCGTCCAGCAGCAGCCGCAGCGAGCCGCGGGCCTGCTCGTCGAGGGTGGCGAGCGCCTCCTCGTCGGGCTCGTCACGGACGATGGTGCGCTGCTCGGCCGGGACCTGGGTGTTGATCCAGTGCTCGGCCTTGTCGAGCCGCGGGCGGGTCTCGTCCAGGGACGTGACGGGGTTGGCCGGGTCCAGCTCGCCGAGGATCCGCAGCGTCTGCTCGTCATGGCCGGCGGTGATGTCCGCGACCGAGGCGAGCGTGCGGTACGGCAGCGGGCGCGGGGTGCGCGGCAGCTCACCGGCGGCGGTACGGGCCGCGCGGGAGTGCGCGGCGGCGTCGGCCGGCAGGGCGGTGCCGTCCGCGACCTTGGACTCCAGCTTGTCCCACTCGTCGTAGAGCCGCTGGATCTCCTGGTCGAAGGCGATCTTGAAGGACTGGTTGGGCCTGCGGCGCGCATACAGCCAGCGCAGCAGCGGCGCCTCCATGATCTTCAGCGCGTCGCCCGGTGTCGGCACCCCTCCGCGCGACGAGGACATCTTGGCCATGCCGCTGATGCCGACGAAGGCGTACATGGGGCCGATGGGCTGCGCGCCGTCGAAGATCTGCCGGACGATCTGGCCGCCGACGACGAAGGACGAGCCGGGCGAGGAGTGGTCGACGCCGGACGGCTCGAAGATCACGCCCTCGTAGGCCCACCGCATCGGCCAGTCGACCTTCCAGACCAGCTTGCCGCGGTCGAAGTCGGTCAGCCGGACCGTCTCGCCGAAGCCGCACTCCGTGCAGGTGTAGGCCAGCTCGGTGGTCTCGTCGTCGTACGAGGTGACCGTCGTGAGGTCCTTCTCGCACTGCCCGCAGTAGGGCTTGTACGGGAAGTAGCCGGCCGAGCCGCCGCTGCCGTCGTCCTCGCTGGCCGCGCCCGAGCCCTCGGCGGCCTCCAGCTCGGCCTCGTCCACGGGCTTCTGCGACTTCTTGGCCGGCGCCTTCTTCGTGCGGTACTGGCCGAGAATCGCGTCGATGTCCGCGCGGTGCTTCATCGCGTGCAGGATCTGCTCGCGGTAGACGCCGGAGGTGTACTGCGCGGTCTGGCTGATGCCGTCGTACTCCACGCCCAGCTCGGCGAGCGCCTCGCTCATGGCGGCCTTGAAGTGCTCCGCCCAGTTCGGGTACGCCGAGCCGGCCGGGGCCGGTACGGAGGTCAGCGGCTTGCCGATGTGCTGGGCCCAGGATTCGTCGACACCCGGGACGCCGGCCGGGACCTTGCGGTAGCGGTCGTAGTCGTCCCAGGAGATGAGGTGGCGGACCTCGTAGCCGCGGCGGCGGATCTCGTCGGCGACGAGATGCGGGGTCATGACCTCGCGGAGGTTGCCGAGGTGGATCGGGCCGGACGGACTCAGGCCCGAGGCGCAGACGACTGGTTTGCCGGGGGCGCGGCGCTCCGCCTCGGCAATGACCTCGTCCGCGAACCTGGAGACCCAGTCGGTCTCGGTGCTCTGCTGAGCCACGATCGGCCCTTCCTCTTCCTGATGATCCTCGTTGCGCCGTCCTGCGCGCAGACGCGCAAAAGCCTGACGGTGCCCATTGTCCCAGACGGAAAATCAGTGGTAGTGCCGTGGGATACTCATTGGCAAACCCTTTCCCCTCCCACAACACCTCCCTTCCGGAAGAGAGCACCTCTCCATGGCCTCGGTCACTTCCCTCGCAGCTTCGGTCCATCAGCGCGTCGCGGACGCCCTCTCGGCAGCCCTGCCGGAGGCCGGCGCCGCCGACCCGCTGCTGCGACGAAGCGACCGGGCCGACTTCCAGGCCAACGGCATGCTGGCGCTGGCCAAGCAGCTCAAGGGCAACCCCCGGGAGCTGGCCGCGCAGGTCGTGGCCGGCATCCCGGCCGGCGAGAGCGGTGCGGTGATCAAGGAGATCGAGGTCTCCGGACCCGGCTTCCTCAACATCACCGTCGCCGACGAGGCGATCATCACGACCCTCGCCGCCCGCGCCGCCGACGACCGCCTGGGCGTGCCGTACGCCGACGGGGCCGGTACGACCGTGATCGACTACGCCCAGCCCAACGTGGCCAAGGAGATGCACGTCGGCCATCTGCGGTCGGCGGTCATCGGTGCGGCCATGGTCGAGATCCTGGAGTTCACCGGCGAGAAGGTGATCCGCCGGCACCACATCGGCGACTGGGGCACCCAGTTCGGCATGCTCATCCAGTACCTCATCGAGCACCCGCACGAGCTGGACCACAAGCGCGGCACGGACGGCGAGAGCGCGGAGATCTCCGGCGAGGAGGCCGCGTCCAACCTCAACCGCCTCTACAAGGCCTCGCGTGCGCTCTTCGACTCCGACGAGGAGTTCAAGGAGCGGGCCCGGCGCCGGGTCGTCGACCTCCAGGCGGGCGACGAAGAGACGCTGGCCATGTGGCAGCGGTTCGTCGACGAGTCGAAGATCTACTTCTACTCGGTCTTCCACAAGCTCGACATGGACATCCGCGACCCCGACATCGTCGGCGAGTCCGGCTACAACGACATGCTGGAGGAGACCTGCCGGCTGCTGGAGGAGTCCGGCGTCGCGGTGCGCTCCGAGGGTGCCCTCTGTGTGTTCTTCGACGACGTCAAGGGCCCGGACGGCAACCCCGTCCCGCTGATCGTCAAGAAGTCCGACGGCGGCTACGGCTACGCCGCCACCGACCTCTCGGCGATCCGCGACCGGGTCCACAACCTCTCCGCCGACACCCTGCTCTACGTCGTCGACGTCCGGCAGTCCCTGCACTTCAAGATGGTCTTCGAGACCGCCCGGCGGGCCGGCTGGCTGGACGACAAGACCCGTGCCGTGCAGCTGGCCTTCGGCACGGTCCTGGGCAAGGACGGCAAGCCGTTCAAGACCCGCGCGGGCGAGACGGTGCGGCTGGTGGACCTGCTGGACGAGGCGGTCGAGCGGGCGACGGCCGTGGTGCGGGACAAGGCGGAGAAGGTCGGCCTGACCGAGCAGGAGATCACCGAGAACGGCGCCCAGGTCGGCATCGGCGCGGTGAAGTACGCCGACCTGTCGACCTCGGCCGTGCGTGACTACAAGTTCGACCTGGACCAGATGGTCTCGCTCAACGGCGACACCTCCGTCTACCTCCAGTACGCCTACGCCCGGATCCAGTCGATCAAGCGCAAGGCCGGCGAGCACCGCCCCGCCGCCCACCCGGAGCTGACGCTGGCCCCGGCGGAGCGGGCGCTGGGCCTGCATCTCGACCAGTTCGGCGAGGTGCTCGCGGAGGCCGCGGCGTCCTTCGAGCCGCACCGCCTGGCCGCATATCTGTACCAGCTCGCCTCGCACCTCACCGCGTTCTACGAGAAGTGCCAGGTCATCAGCGCCGACAACCCGGTGGAGGTGGTCGAGAACCGGCTCTTCCTCGTCGATCTGACCGGCCGCACCCTCCACCAGGGCATGGCCCTGCTCGGAATCCGTACTCCCGAACGCCTCTGAGCCCGGCATCGCCTAGGCTCCGACCGGAACGGCCCCGTACAGCGCAGCTGTTGTACGGGGCCGCTCCGTTTTTTCTCCATGGAGGGGCAGGACCAGCGATGTACGAGAACAGCGGCACGCCCGCCGCCGTGCCGACCCGGCGGACCCTACTCGGCGCGGGGGCCGGCCTGTTGACGGCAGGTCTGCTGGCGGGTTCCAGCGCGCCGGCCGCCGCGAAGGAACCGGCCGCCGCGAAGGGACCGTCGTCCGCCACCGATGGCGCCCATGCGGCCCTGCGCCGTCTGGAGCGGGCGCACCGAGCACGGGTCGGCGCCTTCGCCCACAACACCCGCACCGGCGCCACGGTCGCCTACCGCGCCGACACCCGCGTCCCGCTCTGCTCGGTCTTCAAGACCCTCGCCGTCGGGGCGGTGTTGCGCGATCTCGACCACAACGGGGAGACCCTGGCCCGCCGCGTCCACTACACCGCCGCCGACGTCGTGCCCAACTCCCCCGTCACCGGCAAGCACACCGCCACCGGCATGACGATCGCCGAGCTGTGCGCCGCCGCGCTCCAGCGCAGCGACAACACGGCCGCCAACCTCCTGCTGCGCGCTCTCGGCGGGCCCACCGCCGTCACCGACTTCGCCCGCTCCCTCGGCGACCGCACCACCCGCCTCGACCGCTGGGAGCCGGAACTGAACTCGGCCGAGCCCGGGCGGACGACGGACACCACCACCCCCGCCGCCATCGCCCGTACCTACGCCCGGCTGCTCCTGGGCGACGCCCTCACGCCCGCCGACCGGGGCCGGCTGACGGCATGGATGAAGGCCAACGAAACCAACACGGAACGCTTCCGCGCCGCACTGCCCAAGGACTGGGCCCTCGCCGACAAGACGGGCACCGGCTCGTACGGCACCGGCAACGACGTGGGGGTGGCCTGGACCCCGGACGGCACCCCGATCGTGCTCGCCGTGCTGACGGGCACGGCACAGCAGGCCGCGCCCTCCGACGATCCGCTGGTCGCGGGCGTGACGAGGGTCCTCGCGCAGGCCGTGACGGGCTGAGCCACGGGGGTCCGCCGCAGCCGGGCCGGCCGGGGAGCGGTCAGGGCATGTGCTTGCGCACCGTGTCCTTGGCCTTCTCGCTCGCGCTCATCCCGTGCCCGGCGGACTTCTCGGCCTTCCCCTCGGCCTGGAGCTTGCGGTTGTGCGTGGCCCGGCCGACGACTTCCTTCATGGCGCCGATGACCTGCGCGCCCTTGGCCTGCATCTTGCGCTTGGCGGTCATGGTTACCCGCTCCTCGGTCGGTCGGGTTCTTCCTTGACAACCGGTGCGTGCCCGGCAGGCGACGGTCAAAACGTGGCAGTTACGACAAAGCTCCCGCCCCCGGAGTCCGGGGACGGGAGCAGAGCAGTGGCGAGCAGCGCGCCGGGCGCCTCACAGGCCCCGCGCGACCTCCGTCGCCCAATACGTCAGGATCATGTTCGCCCCGGCCCGCTTGATGCCGGTGAGCGCCTCCAGGATCGCCTTGTCGCGGTCGATCCAGCCCTTCTCGGCGGCCGCCTCGATCATCGCGTACTCACCGGAGATCTGGTACGCGGCGACGGGCACGTCCACCGAGTCCGCGATCTTCGCGAGCACGTCGAGGTACGGCAGCGCCGGCTTGACCATCACCATGTCGGCGCCCTCGTCGAGGTCCAGCGCCAGCTCGCGCAGCGACTCACGGAGGTTGGCCGGGTCCTGCTGGTAGGTCTTCCGGTCGCCCTTGAGCGAGGAGCCGACGGCCTCCCGGAACGGCCCGTAAAAGGCGGAGGAGTACTTAGCGGTGTAGGCGAGGATCGACACGTCCTCGTGCCCGGTCTGGTCCAGGGCGTCCCTGATCACACCGACCTGGCCGTCCATCATCCCGCTGGGCCCCACGGCGTGGACGCCCGCGTCGGCCTGCACCTGCGCCATCTCGGCGTAGCGCTCCAGCGTGGCGTCGTTGTCGACCCGGCCCTCCGCGTCCAGGACACCGCAGTGCCCGTGGTCGGTGTACTCGTCCAGGCACAGATCCGACATGATCACGAGGTCGTCGCCGACCTCGGCCCGCACGTCCCGGATGGCGACCTGAAGGATGCCGTCCGGATCGGTGCCCGCCGTGCCGACGGCGTCCTTGTTGGCGTCCTCGGGCACCCCGAACAGCATGATCCCGGCGACCCCGGCCTCGACCGCCTCCACAGCAGCCTTGCGCAGCGTGTCGCGGGTGTGCTGGACGACGCCCGGCATGGCGGAGATCGGCACCGGCTCGCTGATCCCCTCCCGCACGAACGCGGGCAGGATCAGATCCGCCGGGTGCAGCCGGTGCTCCGCGACCATCCGCCGCATGGCGGGGGTGGTGCGCAGGCGCCGCGGCCGCGCCCCTGGGAAGCTTCCGTACTTCGTCATACCGCCCACGCTACGCCCGCTTTGCCCCTGCCTTTGCCGACGTGTCGTCGGAGCGGACGGGTCCGGCATCCGGCCCGCTCAGGCGGCCGGGCCGAGGTCGAGCTCCGCCCATACGGTCTTGCACGGCACCGGCCCCTCCTCGACGCCCCACCGGTCCGCCAACTCCGGGACGAGCAACAGGCCATGCCCGGACTCGGCCAGGAGACCGCCGCCCTCCGGAGCGTGGGCGGGCAGCCGATCACCCCGGGTGTCCGTCACTTCGATACGGAGCGTGGCGGGCGAGGTGACGACGAGACCGAGACGGAAGCATCGCCCGGGGACCCGCCCGTGCAACACCGCATTCGCCGCCAGCTCGGCGACGAGCAACAGAGAAGGGTCGAACGGCAGCTCCCACGAGCGCAGTTGCTCGGCGGCCAGGAGCCGGGCCAGCCGTGCTCCGCGCCGGGTGGCGGAGAGCGGTACGGAGAACCGGAGCGCCGGGGCGGGGCCCGCGGCGAGCGCGGTGACGGAATTGCTGATTGCGATTCGCTGATTCACGTCACACAGCGTGGTCGCGCGTACCTAGCCTGAGAAGGGCTGACACCCGTGCTCACGGTGACTGTCCGGCTGCGGCCCGGCTCTGTCCGGGCCGTACGGGGTGACCGCGTACGGGCGACCGGAGTTGGACGCGTACGGCTTGGCGGAGGGGCGGCGGCAGACGTGGATGACTGGGACACCGGGACGGACGACGACGAGGCCGGTGCGGTGATGAAGGCCGTGGTACGGCAAGTGAAGCTGTGGCGGGAGGCGGCCGGCCTCACCCAGGCGGAATTGGGCGCGGCGATCGGTTACGGGGAGGAGACGGTCTCCTCGGTGGAACGCGGCCGCCGGATCCCCCGGCCGGAGTTCCTGGACCGGGCGGACGAGGTCACGGGGGCGGGTGGCAAACTCGCGGCACTGAAGACGGACGTGGCGGGGATCAGGTACCCGAAGAAGGTCCGGGACCTGAAGAAGCTGGAGGCGGAGTCGGTCGAGCTGTGTGCGTACAACAACTCGGTAATTCATGGGTTGTTGCAGACGGACGAGTACGCGCGGGCGGTCATCGGAAACCGACAACCACCCTTCCCGGAGAACGAGGTCGAGCGGCGCGTGGCCGGTCGCATGGACCGCCAGGGGATCGTCAGCACAGCGACAGGGCTGCCGGTTGTGAGCTTCGTACAGTGCGAGGCGACGTTACGGCGGTGCACCGGGGGCACAATGGTCCTGCGCAGGCAGCTCGAACGGTTGTTGGAGGTCGGGCAGTTGTCGAATGTGTCGATCCAGGTGCTGCCCCTGAGCCGCGAAGAGAATGCGGGGCTTGACGGGCCGTTCCAGCTGCTCAGGCTGGAGGATGGCTCCACCGTCGGGCACAGCGAGAGCCAGCTCGTCAGCCGGATGATCTTCAATCCCAAAGAGCTCCAGACCCTCGAAGTGCGCTATGGCATGATCCGGGCGCAGGCGCTCACTCCACGGGAGTCGCTTGCCTTCATCGAGAAAGTGCGGGGAGAGACATGACCCTCAAGCCCTCCGGCGGGAACAGCTCCGCCCTGGCATGGATAAAGAGCAGTTATAGCTCCAGCGACGGCCCGGAATGCGTCGAGGTAGCCACCACCCCCGACACCATCCTCATCCGCGACTCCAAGAACCCCGACGGCCCCCGCCTCACCTTCACCCCCACCACCTGGGCCGACTTCCTCCCGTACGCCGCCATGCGGTAACGCTGAAGGGCGCCCCGAAAGAGGCGCCCTTCAGCCGTTCCCACTACTGCCTACTGCCGTCCGCTCAGCTACGAGCCCGCCGACGCGACCCCGGCCGCCGCTCGCTGGGCCGGGTGACCGGGTCCCCGGCCTCGATCGCGGCGTCGCGGCGCGCCGCGCCGAAGTCCGCGAGCGCCTCGGCCAGCTTGTGCACCGACGGCTCCGGCGACATGACGTCCACCCGCAGCCCGTGCTCCTCGGCGGTCTTGGCGGTGGCCGGCCCGATACAGGCGATCACCGTCACGTTGTGCGGCTTGCCCGCGATACCGACGAGGTTCCGGACCGTCGACGACGAGGTGAAGAGGACGGCATCGAAGCCACCGCCCTTGATGGCCTCCCGCGTCTCGGCCGGCGGCGGCGAGGCGCGCACGGTCCGGTAGGCGGTGACGTCGTCGACCTCCCAGCCCAGCTCGATCAGCCCGGCGACCAGGGTCTCGGTGGCGATGTCGGCGCGCGGCAGGAAGACGCGGTCGATCGGGTCGAAGACCGGGTCGTAGGGCGGCCAGTCCTCCAGCAGCCCGGCGGCGGACTGCTCGCCGCTCGGCACCAGGTCGGGCTTCACACCGAAGGCGACCAGCGCCTTGGCGGTCTGCTCGCCGACCGCGGCGACCTTGATCCCGGCGAAGGCCCGGGCGTCCAGGCCGTACTCCTCGAACTTCTCCCGGACGGCCTTGACGGCGTTGACCGAGGTGAAGGCGATCCACTCGTAGCGGCCGGTGACCAGGCCCTTGACCGCGCGCTCCATCTGCTGCGGGGTGCGCGGCGGCTCGACGGCGATCGTGGGGACCTCGTGCGACACCGCGCCGTACGAAACAAGCTGGTCGGAGAGCGAAGCGGCCTGCTCCTTGGTGCGCGGTACGAGCACCCGCCAGCCGAACAGCGGCTTGGACTCGAACCACGACAGCCGGTCGCGCTGGGCCGCGGCACTGCGCTCACCGACCACGGCTATGACCGGCTGGCCGCCGTCCGCCGACGGCAACACCTTGGCGGCCTTGAGCACCTGGGCGATCGACCCGAGGGTGGCGGTCCAGGTGCGCTGGCGGGTGGTGGTGCCGGCGACCGTGACGGTCAGCGGGGTGTCCGGCTTGCGGCCGGCGGACACCAGCTCACCGGCGGCCGCGGCCACCGAGTCGAGGCTGGTGGAGACCACGGCGGTGGCATCGCTGGCACCGACCTCGGTCCAGCAGCGCTCGTCGGCGGTGCGGGCGTCGATGAACCGCACGTCGGTGCCGTGGGCGTCCCGCAGCGGCACCCCGGCGTACGCGGGCACGCCGACGGCCGCGGCGATGCCGGGCACCACCTCGAAGACGATGCCCTCCGCGGCGCAGGCCAGCATCTCCTCGGCGACGTAACCGTCCAGGCCGGGGTCCCCGGTGACGGCACGTACGACCCGCTTGCCCGCTCGGGCCGCCGCCATGACAAGATTGGCGGTGTCGCGAAGCGCCGGTACGTCCGCAGGGATTGACGCCGCGTCAGCTGACGCCTGCAGCGGTGTGTCGACCTGTGCGCGGGCATGTACGCGCACGACGTCCAGCACCTGCGGGTCGGCGATCAAGACGTCCGCGGAGGCAAGCGCCTCGACGGCACGCAGCGTCAGCAGGCCCGGGTCTCCCGGCCCGGCACCCAGGAAGGTGACCTGACCGGAGGCGGAGTGGTTTGGGGCGGTGGGGTTCAAAGTGCTCGCTCCCCCATAAGACCGGCCGCACCCTTTGCGAGCATCTCGGCGGCGAGTTCACGGCCCAGCTTGAGCGGGGTCGACACGTCGTCGGGAGAGGCGGGTGCGTGCCCGGTGGTGGACAAGTGCACCAGCGTGCTGCCGTCGGTCGTGCCGACGACACCGCGCAGATGCAATTCGGTGACAGCCTGCTCGTCAGCCTTGGGGCCTCCCCTGCTCGAACGACGTCGAGAGCTTGGGGAAAGGTCGGCCAGCGCCCCAACGGGTGCGGAGCAGCCGGCCTCCAGGGCGGCGAGCAGGGAGCGCTCGGCGGTCACGGCGGCCCGGGTGTCCGGGTCGTCGAGCTCGGCGAGCTGTGCGACGAGGTCTGCGTTGACCGCAGCACACTCGATCGCCAGTGCCCCCTGGCCGGGGGCGGGCAAAACCACGTCGGGCGACAGCAGCTGCGTCGCCTCGTCGATGCGGCCGATACGGGTGAGTCCGGCGGCGGCCAGCACGACCGCGTCCAGCTCGCCCTTTTCGACGAAGCCGATGCGGGTGTCGATGTTCCCGCGTATCGGCACGGCCTCCACACTCCGGCCCAGCGACCTGGCCCAGGCGTTGAGCTGCGCCATCCGCCGGGGGGAACCGGTCCCCACCCGGGCGCCGTCGGGCAGCTGTTCAAACGTCAGGCCGTCCCTGGCGATCAGCGCGTCGCGGGGGTCTTCCCGTACGGGTATGGCCGCCAGCGTCAGGTCGTCGGGCTGGGTGGTGGGCAGGTCCTTGAGCGAGTGGACGGCGAAGTCGATCTCACCGCTGAGCAGCGCGTCGCGCAGCGCGGAGACGAACACGCCGGTGCCGCCGATCTGCGCGAGGTGCTCGCGGGAGGTGTCGCCGTAGGTGGTGATCTCCACCAGCTCGACGGGGCGGCCGGTCAGTGCGCGCACCGCCTCGGCGACCTGCCCGGACTGGGCCATGGCGAGCTTGCTGCGGCGGGTACCCAGCCGCAGCGCTCTGGTGGTGCTGTCGTTCATGCCCGCTCCCGTGCATCACGCGTGTCGGCCCGGCTGACGGCGGCGACCGTCTCGGGGTCGAGGTCGAACAGTTCCCGCAGTGCGTCCGCGTACCCGGCGCCGCCGGGCTCGCTGGCGAGCTGCTTGACCCGCACGGTGGGCGCGTGCAGCAGCTTGTCGACGACCCGGCGCACGGTCTGGGTGATCTCGGCGCGCTGCTTGTCGTCCAGGTCGGGAAGGCGGCCGTCGAGCCGGGCGATCTCGCTGCTGACGACGTCCGAGGCCATGGTGCGCAGGGCGACCACGGTGGGGGTGATGTGCGCGGCCCGCTGGGCCGCGCCGAACGCGGCGACCTCGTCGGAGACGATGCCGCGCACCTTGTCCACGTCGGCCGCCATCGGCGCGTCCGCGGACGCGTCGGCCAGCGATTCGATGTCGACGAGGTGCGCGCCCTCGATCCGGTGCACCGCGGCGTCTATGTCCCGCGGCATCGCGAGGTCGAGCAGCGCCAGCGGCGCCGTGTTCCCCTCGCGCGCGGCCGCGACCATCTCCCCGGCCAGGACCAGGCCGGTCGCGCCGGTACAGGACACCACGATGTCGGCGAGCGCCAGCTCCTGCGGGACGGAGGTCATCGCCACCGCGCGGGCGGCGAGCCCGGTGGCCGCGCCGGGTCCGCCCGGCTCGGTGAGCAACTGGACGAGCCGCTCGGCCCGCTCGACGGTGCGGTTGCCGACGGCCAGCTCACCGACACCGGCCCGGACGAGGGTGGTGGCGGCCAGCGACGACATCGATCCGGCGCCGATCACCAGCGCCCGCTTGCCCTGCGCCCAGCTCTCGACGTCCTGGCCGGCCGCGAGCTGCTCCAGCCCGAAGGTGACCAGCGACTGGCCGGCCTTGTCGATACCGGTCTCGCTGTGGGCGCGCTTGCCGACCCGCAGGGCCTGCTGGAACAGGTCGTTCAGCAGCCGGCCCGCGGTGTGCAGCTCCTGGGCGACGGCCAGCGCGTCCTTGATCTGCCCGAGGATCTGCCCCTCGCCGACGACCATCGAGTCCAGGCCGCAGGCCACCGAGAAGAGGTGGTGGACGGCACGGTCCTCGTAGTGGACGTACAGATAAGGGGTCAGCTCCTCCAGACCGGCGCCGCTGTGCCGGGCCAGGAGGCTGGACAGCTCGGCAACACCGCCGTGGAACTTGTCCACGTCCGCGTAGACCTCGATGCGGTTGCAGGTGGAGAGCACCGCGGACTCGGTGACCGGCTCGGCCGACACCGCGTCCTGCAGCAGCTTGCCGCGCGACTCCGGGGCGAGCGCGGCCCGCTCCAGCACGCTCACCGGCGCGCTGCGATGGCTCAGCCCGACGACCAGCAGACTCATGCGTGCACCTCGCTTCGCGAGGCACAGCCTTCGTCTGTGACGCACCTTTCGATGATTCGCTCGCTCATGCCGGCATCACGGCGGGTACGTCCCCGTCAGGTCCCTTGCCCTCGCCCGCGACGGCCGCGGCGGCACGGGTGGCGGCAACCGGGGCGCCACCGTCGGGCCCGGCCTCCTCACCTGCCTTGCGCTGCTCGTGGAAGGCGAGGATCTGCAGTTCTATCGACAGGTCGACCTTGCGGACGTCCACCCCGTCGGGCACGGTCAGCACGGTCGGCGCAAAGTTGAGGATCGAGGTGACACCGGCGGCGACCAGGCGGTCACAGACCTGCTGGGCGGCGCCGGCCGGCGTGGCGATGACACCGATCGAGACGCCGTTGCTCTCGATGATGTGCTCCAGCTCGTCGGTGTGCTGGACCCCGATGCCCGCGACGGGCTTGCCGGCCATGGCCGGGTCGGCGTCGATCAGCGCGGCGACGCGGAAGCCACGCGAGGCGAAGCCGCCGTAGTTGGCGAGCGCGGCGCCGAGGTTACCGATACCGACGATCACAACCGGCCAGTCCTGGGTCAGCCCCAGCTCGCGCGAGATCTGGTAGACGAGGTACTCCACGTCGTAGCCGACGCCGCGGGTCCCGTACGAGCCGAGGTAGGAGAAGTCCTTGCGCAGCTTGGCGGAATTGACCCCCGCCGCGGCCGCGAGTTCCTCGGAGGACACCGTGGGTACCGAACGCTCGGAGAGCGCGGTCAGGGCGCGCAGATACAGCGGGAGACGGGCGACGGTGGCCTCGGGAATGCCTCGGCTTCGGGTCGCCGGTCGGTGAGTTCGGCCAGTTGCCACGGTGCTCCTGCGGGTAGAGCGGGGCTGCGGGCGACCGTCTGGAACCCGACCGCCCTGTCTTGTGCAGGCTATGTCTTTGTGAACGCGTGCACAAAGATGGTGTCCGATTTGCCCGGCCAAAGTGATGGGTGTCACGCGGCGTTTACCGGCCTCCGTGGAACCAACTTCCACGTCCCGGCGTTGGCTCGCACCGCCCATCTCACCAGGCAGCACCGAGGGGAGCACGCGCCCTCACTCCTCACCGCCGTACCCCCGGAAATCTACAAATCGCCTATCGATGGTAAGCGACCCGGACCCACCGGGGGCACGCCGGAAAACCCCGCACAGCCGGGCCGGGCACCCGGCCCCGGCGGGCCCGGCGTTGTCCACAGGGCGTACCCCGGCCCCGCCGCGACCCGGCACAATGACTCCATGGCCCCGTTCAGCCCGTTCAGCCGCAGCCCCCGCAAGAGCCCCGCCGACCGGATGGTCACCCTCGTCGGCAAGCCGGGCTGCCATCTCTGCGACGACGCCCAGGCCGTGATCGAGAAGGTCTGCGCCGAGACCGGCGCGTCCTGGGAGAAGAAGGACATCACCGAGGACCCCGAGCTGCACCGCAAGTACTGGGAACAGATTCCGGTCATCCTCGTCGACGGCGCCCAGCACGACTTCTGGCGCGTCGACCCCAAGCGCCTGCGCACCGCACTGGGCGCCTGAGCGACGCCCGCGCCGCCCGCCCGCGGGGCCGCCGCCGCGAACGCCCCCAGCATGGCCGTAACGCAACCGTCCACCGCCGCCGGTCGTCCTGACACGCGCCCGTAACCGGCTGCACCGAACAAACTGGCTACGCTGTCGCCATGGCTCTCCCGTCTCCCGACCACCGCCCCGGCAGGAGTCCCCACGGGACGCCCCTCGTCCCGTGGGGACTCCTGCCGGGGCGGTGGTCGGGAGACGGGAGAGCCATGGCG
>NZ_SDIF01000145.1 GCF_004122735.1 Streptomyces sioyaensis
GCGTATCGGGGCGGTGGCGGGGCCGGAGTCGGGTGGGTCCGGGGGCGGTGGACCAGCCGGGTTCCGGGGGCGACGGCCTTCGGTTGATCTCCCTGTGAGCCGCCGGTTCCCTGATCCGGCCCGAAGACAGGCAGTATGGGGGCGTGACCCTCATCGATCATCTGCCGAACGACGCCGACCCCGATGCCCTCTTCGAAGCCTTTTCGGGCTGGGCCGAGCAGCAGGGCATCTCGCTCTACCCTGCCCAGGAGGAGGCGCTGATCGAGGTGGTCTCGGGGGCGAACGTCATCCTGTCCACCCCCACCGGCTCCGGTAAGAGCCTGGTGGCGGCCGGTGCGCACTTCACCGCCCTCGCCAACGATCAGGTCACCTTCTACACCGCGCCCATCAAGGCACTGGTCTCGGAGAAGTTCTTCGACCTGTGCAAGCTGTTCGGTACCGAGAACGTCGGCATGCTCACCGGCGATGCCTCGGTCAACGCCGACGCACCGGTCATCTGCTGCACCGCCGAGGTCCTCGCCTCGATAGCGCTGCGGGACGGCAAGGACGCGGACATCGGCCAGGTCGTGATGGACGAGTTCCATTTCTATGCCGAGCCGGACCGCGGCTGGGCCTGGCAGATTCCGCTGCTCGAACTGCCGCAGGCGCAGTTCGTTCTGATGTCGGCGACGCTCGGCGACATGTCGCGCTTCGAAGCGGATCTGACCCGGCGCACGGGGAAGCCGACGTCCCTGGTGCGCTCGGCGACGCGACCGGTGCCGCTGTCGTACGAGTACCGCACGACGGCAATGACCGAGACGCTCACCGAGCTGCTGGAGACCCGCCAGTCCCCCGTCTACATCGTGCACTTCACTCAGGCCGCCGCCGTGGAGCGGGCCCAGGCCCTGATGAGCATCAATATGTGTACGCGTGCCGAGAAGGACGAAATCGCGCAGCTCATCGGGAACTTCCGGTTCACCACGAAGTTCGGCCGGAACCTGTCGCGGTACGTCCGCCACGGCATCGGCGTGCACCACGCGGGGATGCTGCCGAAGTACCGCCGGCTCGTCGAAAAGCTCGCGCAGGCGGGCCTGTTGAAGGTCATCTGCGGTACGGACACCCTCGGCGTGGGCGTCAATGTCCCCATCCGTACGGTGCTGTTCACCGCGCTGACGAAGTACGACGGGTCGCGCGTGCGGACGCTGCGGGCGCGGGAGTTCCATCAGATCGCGGGCCGTGCCGGGCGGGCCGGTTTCGACACCGCGGGCTTCGTGGTCGCGCAGGCCCCCGAGCATGTCGTGGAGAACGAGAAGGCGCTGGCCAAGGCGGGCGACGACCCCAAGAAGCGCCGGAAGGTGGTGCGCAAGAAGGCGCCGGAGGGCTTCGTCAACTGGGGTGAGAACACCTTCGAGAAGCTGATCGCGTCCGACCCGGAGCCGCTGACCTCGCGTTTCCGGGTGACGCACGCGATGCTGCTGTCCGTGATCGCGCGTCCGGGCAATGCGTTCGACGCGATGCGCAAGCTCCTTGAGGACAACCACGAGCCGCGCAAGAACCAGCTCCGGCACATCCGGCGGGCCATCGCCATCTACCGCTCGCTGCTGGACGGCGGGATCGTGGAGCGGCTGACGACGCCGGACGCGGAGGGCCGGATCGTCCGGCTGACCGTGGATCTTCAGCAGGACTTCGCGCTCAACCAGCCGCTGTCGACCTTCGCGCTCGCCGCGTTCGACCTGCTCGACCCCGAGTCGCCGTCCTACGCGCTGGACATGGTCTCGGTCGTGGAGTCCACGCTGGACGATCCGCGGCAGATCCTGGCCGCGCAGCAGAACAAGGCCCGCGGCGAGGCGGTCGCCCAGATGAAGGCCGACGGCGTCGAGTACGAAGAGCGCATGGAACGGCTCATGGACGTGGAGTACCCCAAGCCGCTGGAGGAGCTGCTCTTCCACGCCTACGGGCTCTACCGCAAGAGCCACCCGTGGGTCGGCGACCATCCGCTGTCGCCGAAGTCGGTCATCCGCGATATGTACGAACGCGCCATGACCTTCACGGAGTTCACGTCCTTCTACGAGCTGGCGCGCACCGAGGGAATCGTCCTGCGCTACCTGGCGAGTGCCTTCAAGGCGCTGGACCACACCGTGCCGGACGACCTGAAGTCGGAGGATTTCGAGGACATCATCGCCTGGCTGGGCGAGATGGTGCGGCAGGTCGACTCCAGTCTGCTGGACGAGTGGGAACAGCTCGCCAACCCCGAGGAGGAGACGGCGGACCAGGCCGCGGAGCGGGCCGATCAGGTCCGGCCGGTCACCTCCAACGCGCGGGCGTTCCGGGTGCTGGTGCGCAATGCGCTGTTCCGGCGGGTGGAGCTGGCGGCGCTGGACAAGGTCGAGGAGCTCGGCGAGATGGATGCCGATTCCGGCTGGGACGCGGATGCCTGGGGCGAGGCGATGGACGCCTACTGGGATGAGTACGACGAGCTGGGCACCGGTCCGGATGCCCGTGGCCCTAAGCTCCTGCAGATCCAGGAGGATGCCGAGCACGGGCTGTGGAAGGTACGGCAGACTTTCGCCGACCCGAACGGCGATCACGACTGGGGTATCTCGGCGGAGGTCGATCTGGCCGCCTCCGACGAGGAAGGACGCGCGGTGGTGCGGGTCACGGATGTGGGTCAGTTGTGAGGCGACGGCTTCGACCGAGGCCGCCGAAGGATGCGACGGAGGGCCTCCGGTCATGAGCAATCCCGCCGACAAGCTGGTCGATCTGCTGGATCTCGAACAGATCGAGGTGAACATCTTCCGGGGCCGCAGCCCGCAGGAATCGCTGCAGCGGGTCTTCGGCGGGCAGGTCGCGGGACAGGCGCTGGTGGCTGCCGGGCGGACCACGGAAGGTGACCGCCCGGTCCACTCGCTCCACGCGTACTTTCTGCGGCCGGGCCGGCCCGGGTTGCCGATCGTGTACCAGGTCGAGCGGGTGCGGGACGGGCGGTCCTTCACCACCCGCCGGGTCGTCGCCGTCCAGCAGGGACGCACGATCTTCAATCTGACCGCCTCCTTTCACAAGCCGGAGCCCGGCTTCGATCACCAGTTGCCGCTGCGCCGGGCGGTGCCCGACCCGGAAGAGCTGCCCACGGTTGCGGAAGAGGTCCGCGAGCACCTGCGCGAACTGCCCGAGTCCCTGGAGCGGATGGCACGCCGGATGCCGTTCGAGATCCGGTACGTCGACCGGCTGCGGTGGACCCCGGACGAGATCCAGGGCGCCGAGCCGCGCAGCGCGGTGTGGATGCGTGCGGTAGGGCCGCTGGGCGACGATCCGCTCGTACACACCTGCGCGCTGACCTACGCCAGCGATATGACGCTGCTGGACGCGGTCCGCATCCCGATCGAGCCGCTCTGGGGGCCGCGCGGGTTCGACATGGCCTCGCTCGACCATGCGATGTGGTTCCACCGGCCGTTCCGCGCGGACGAGTGGTTCCTCTACGACCAGGAGTCGCCGATCGCCACCGGCGGCCGTGGTCTGGCCCGCGGACGGATCTACGACCGGGAGGGCAGGATGCTGGTCTCGGTCGTCCAGGAGGGGCTGTTCAGAAAGCTCGGCGGCTGACCCGGGCGGGTGGCGGATGCCGTGGCGGCCGGGGTCCGCAGCCGTCCCGGGTCTTCCCGGCGCGCCCGCTCCAGGCCCCGGGAGAGGTTGACGCGGTACCACAACACCTCGTCGAACTCCTCCGCCGTCACCACCCGTTCAAAGGATTCCCGGGCGGCCGGGGTCACCGTGATCACGGACGCCAGAGTGGGCCGGAGCCGGCGGAGCAGGGACCGCTCCAGCGGATCCTCGGCCACCGAGGCCAGCTCCTCCGGCGGCAGCACCGCAGCGATCACCGCAGCCGATTCCCAGGGGTCATCGGTCTGCCCCATGAGCTGGGCGACCCGCCGACTGCGCCACTGGCGGGCCCGCCAGTCCTGTCCGCTGTCGAGCATCACCCGCATCGCCGCCGGTGTGTTGCCCCGCAGGAGTGCGGGTTCACGCTCGGCGAAGCCGGTGACCTCGGACGCGAGATAGAGCCAGACCACCGCGCCGTAGCGATTCACGTAGAACCGGACGGGGCCGAAGCAGCCGGCCCGGGTCAGGCGCATCACCCGGCCGGGCCCGATGCCCATCAGCGCGGCGGCCTCGGTCGTGCTGACCGCGCGGATCCGGTCGCGGAGGGCTTCCGGAAAGCCCGGCTCGGCCTGTAGTCGGGCGATCTCCTCCGCCGGGACCCGGCGCCGGCCGAGCGAGCCGGCCCCTCCCGGCCGGTCATCGCGCCCGGCCGGGACCGTCCCTACTTCTCCGAGCTGGATGGCAAGCTCGAACTCGCCGGTCCTCAGCTCCAGTTCACGGGCCGCTCGCCCCGTCGTGAGCGTCTGCTGCCCGTCGCACATCACTGTCATGGCGCTTCCCCCGCACCTCGGTCAATCACTGACAGTGACGACCATAGCCGCAGGCGATGACAGTGGGTCAACCCCCGCCTCAGATCTGTGGATAACTCTCCGGCTGGCGGACCGCGACCCCCAGATGCTCCCCGACGCGATTGACCAGCAGCGTCATTTCGTAGGCGATCTGGCCCATGTCGGCATCGGCGCCCGCCAGCACGCACAGGGCGCTGCCGTCGCCCGCCGCCGTCACGAACAGCACCCCGTCGTCGAACTCCACCATCGTCTGGCGCACCCGGCCGATGCCGAAGTGGAGCCCCGAGCCCTTCGCCAGGCTGTGCAGTCCCGAGGCGACCGCCGCGAGATGCTCGGCGTCCTCCCGCTGAAGTTGTTCGCTCGCCCCGGTCACCAGCCCGTCGTTGGAGAGCACCAACGCGTGCCGTACCTTCTCCACCCGCTTGGTCAGGTCGTCCAGCAGCCAGTCGAGTCCGCTGCTCAATGCCATTGCCGCTTCCTCCCCGTGTCCTCACCGCACTTCCGGCCGGACGGCAGCCCCGGTCCGTCCGCGGACTGCCCAGCCAGCCTGTCCCACCTCTGCCGTCTCGGCAAGCGGCCCACAGCCGGCGTGCCACGCGGCGCGTGTCCGCGCCCCATGGATGAGGATGTCCGCATGGCACACAAGATGACGAAGGACGAGTGGCAGAGGTTCCTTTCCGAAGGGACCCGTACCGGCAAGCTGGCGACCGTACGGGCCGACGGCAGCCCGCACGTCGCGCCGGTGTGGTTCCTCATGGACGGTGACGAGTTGGTGTTCAACACCGGTGAGGACACGGTCAAGGGCCGCAACCTGGCTCGTGACGGCCGGGTCGCGCTCTGCGTCGACGACGACAGGCCGCCGTTTTCCTTCGCGGTCGTCCACGGGACCGCGGAGACCAGCAGCGAGCCGGCGGACCTGCGCCACTGGGCGACACGGATCGCGGCCCGTTACATGGGCGAGGACCGTGCGGAGGAGTACGGCGCTCGCAACGGCGTGCCCGGCGAACTGGTGGTGCGGGTCAGGATCGACAAGGTCGTCGCGGTGGCGGCACTGGCCGACTGAGGGTGCGGGTGGCGCGGGCCGTCCGGCGTCCGCGCCCTGCCCGCCCCCGGCGCCGGTCACCCCACCGGGTCCAGGA
Organism: Streptomyces sioyaensis; assembly: GCF_004122735.1. Lineage (GTDB taxonomy): Bacteria > Actinomycetota > Actinomycetes > Streptomycetales > Streptomycetaceae > Streptomyces > Streptomyces sioyaensis. The sequence continues at coordinate 5,564 of NZ_SDIF01000145.1, forward strand.
CCCGGTCGGAGCGCCACCGCCCCGCGTGCTCGACGAGCCGGACCAGCACTTCCTTGCCGGAGTCGCGATCCCGTGCGTCGCAGAGCACGACCGGGGTGCCACGGTCCAGGTCCAGGGCGCGGGAGACCTCGTCGGCGCCGTAGGAATGCGACTGGGCAAAGCAGTTGACGGCCACCAGGAACGGGATCGAGCGGCGCTCGAAGTAGTCGACCGCCGGAAAGCAGTCCTCCAGCCGCCGGGTGTCGGCCAGCACCACGGCGCCCAGGGCGCCCTCCGACAGGTCGTCCCACAGGAAGCAGAAGCGGTCCTGTCCCGGGGTGCCGAAGAGGTAGAGGGACAGGCCCTGCCGGATGGTGATGCGGCCGAAGTCCATCGCCACCGTGGTGCTGTCCTTGAGGTCCACTCCCCCGGTGTCGTCCACGGTCTCGCCCGCCTCGGTGAGCCGTTCCTCCGTGCGCAGCGGGTGGATTTCGCTGACCGAGCCCACCAGGGTCGTCTTGCCGGCGCCGAAGCCGCCCGCGACTAAGACTTTCAGGGTCAACTCGGGGTCGGGGCCCGGGGCTGCGCCCTCCGGGGCCCCCTGTGCGCCGTTCATCGGCCGTCTCCTCCAGGTGCAAGGGTCCTGCGCGTCACGGGGTATACGGATCCACGGCTCGGCGAGGGGAGCCTTCGGCGGCAGAGCGCCGTCCGAAATCCATGGCGAGGACCGTACCGCCCGCTGACCGAGATGTCCGCGGATTCACCAAAGCCACCACGTCTTCCGATCAAGAAGCACAACGGCCCTGACTTTCGTGGTAGCCGGCCACCGCGGCACACCGCCAAAGGGCCCGGGGGCCACAACCTGCCGGCCGCACCCGGCGTTCGTCCGCCGCGGCGCCGGCGGGTGCGGGATCATGCGTGCATGGCTCAGCAGCAATCGCAGGAGCGGCACGGTACACCCACCGCGGCGGCTTCGACAGGTGTCGCCGATGGCCGGGGCGTCGATCCGTGGGCGGCGGTCCTCCTGGAGGTCCTGACCGTCGCGGGCACCCGGTACGCCTGTACTGCCGCCCCCGCCGACCGTCCCGCCCCTGGAGGAGCCCGATGACCGACCATCACGCCGACCGGCCGCACGAGGTCCGGGCGTTCTTCGCCGCCCGCGCGGCCGGCTGGGACACCAAGTTCCCCGGCGACGGCCCCGCCTTCGCCGCCGGAGTCGCCGAATTGGGCCTCGAAGAGGGCGAGCAGGTCCTGGACGCCGGCTGCGGTACGGGGCGCGCGCTGTCCGCGCTGCGGGCGGCCGTGGGCCCGCACGGGACGGTGCTGGGCGCGGATCTGACGCCCGAGATGCTGCAGGCCGCCGTGCGGGCCGGGCGGGACCGTGACGCGGAGCTGGTGGTCGCGGACGTGACCCGGCTGCCGCTGCCGGACGCCGCGCTGGACGCGGTCTTCGCCTCCGGTCTGCTGTCCCATCTGCCGGACTCGGCGGGCGGCCTCAGCGAACTCGCCAGGGTGGTCCGCCCCGGCGGCCGACTGGCGCTCTTCCACCCCATCGGGCGGGCCGCCCTCGCCGCCCGCAAGGGCCGCCCGATCACCCCCGACGATCTGCGGGCGGAGCCGAATCTGCGGCCCCTGCTCGCCACCGCCGGCTGGGAGCTCATCCGGTACGAGGACGAGGACGCCCGCTATCTGGCGCTGGCCGTCCGGCAGGGATGAGCCCGGGCCCGGGAGCAAAGGCGCCGAGGGCGCGTCAGGTTGCCGCCGGGTCCTCCCCGTGCGGGACCGGGCAGCCGCCGGTGCGGCGGGCGGCGGGAAAGGTGCCGAGTTCGGCCACCCGGAAGCCGTTCGGATAGCCCTTGATCTCGGGGTTCTGGCGGGCGTAGTGCGGGGTGCGGCGGGGCGGCAGCAGCCGCACGGCCCGGGCGCGCAGCTTCAGCGCCGTGCGGACCGTCTTGCGCACCGCCGGGGCCGGCCGTTCGTATCGGAACGCCTCCAGGAGCGTGTCGTCCAGGAGGGCCATGCTGGCGCCGCGCACCACCGGGGCGAGCGGGCCGTACCAGCCCGCCATCAGATCCAGCGTGGCATCCGACACCCGCCGGGCGCCCTCGTCCCAGCCGAAGTGCGCCGCCTCGTAGGCGTCGAGGCAGCGCTCGAACTCCTCGTAGGTCCGCGGGATGTCGGTGATGCCCATATGCCGGCCGAGGGTGCGGTAGTAGGCGGCGACGGCCTGCTGTTCGTGTGCGGTCAGCCGCCGCCAGCCGTACTCGTCGAGCCAACGCTTGGGCACCACGACGAAGGTGCACAAGACGTAGCGCATGTCCTCGTTGCTGATGTCGTAGCCGCGGTGCATCTGGTTGATGCGGCGGATCGCCGTCCGGCCGTCCGCACCGTCGAAGCCGTGCTCGACGACGGCGTCCAAGAGGAGGGCGGTGTCGTCATAGCGCTTTTGCGTACGGTCCGTCAGCTCCGCCGTCTCGGCCAGCAGCCGCCCGATGCTCGGCACGGCGTAGGTGCGGTAGAGCGCCAGCTCCAGGGCGCGGGTCACGTCCCAGGGGAATTCGTGGGTCGCGATGATGCGGTAGATCCGCAGGCAATCGCGCTCCGGGTCGAGCCGCCGGATCTCCCGCAACCAGTCGTAGCGCCGCACCTGATATCCGTCCTTTCGGTTGCCGACGGGCCGATTTTAGTGCGGTGGAGGGGAGTTGAGGGGGTGTGGCGGGCGCCGGATCGGGCCGTACGGTGGCCGGATTCCGTCGTACCGGGCGGGCCCGGGCGGCGCGTCGTCGGGGCGCGTCGCACCACCGGGCGGCGCCCCTTCGCGCGGGGGCACCGCGCCGCCACGGGGCGGCCACCAGGGCTGCCGCGAGGCCGGCGCCGCCTCACCCGCGGCCCGGCGGTCCGCCCGCGCGAGCCGCACACCGCGCCGGCAAAAACACATCTGCGCAGCGTACGGCTGGTGACAAGGCCCTGCCGGGCCAATTAGGGTGCGCCGACGTACTCCGCGACGGATTGGATGGGGGAGGCCCCGCGTGCCCACGACCGAGAGCGCCGACAACGACCAGTTGTTCGTGCTGACGGCGGTGCTGCTGACGCCCGCGCAGTTCCCGAGCGTGCTCGGCGACGATTACCCCGAGGTGTGTGCGGGTCTCGGCCTCGAACCGTACGCGGAGGGCTACGGGCTGGTCCTCGGCCAGGACGGTGACGGCGCCCGCTGGACGGTGGCGACGGAGGATGTGTCGCTGGTGGCCTGTGCGATCGCGGCCTGGGACTGCGGGATGGAGTACGACCTCTCGCCCGGGGAGAGCAGCATCGTCGGAGCGCTTCCCGGATGGCCGCTCGCCCTCGCCGTCGCGGCGCCGGAAGTGCCGGCCCCGCACGATCCACCACCGCAGGAGGGCGACCCGGCGCCGCTGGCCCCACCGGACGCCGAGGCGTGGGGACCTGCGCAACGGCGGCTCGGCGCGGACGAGATCGCCATGCAGTGGGCGGCGTGGCGCGAGCAGGTGGACGGCGACGAGGGCTTCGCCGAGCCGGGCGACGAGGCGCACCCAGGGGTGCGGCGGGTGCTGGACGAGGCGCGCGCCTATGTGACCGATCCGCCGCCGCCCGGGCGGGTGCGGTCGTCGTTCGCGGCCGGTGAGGCGCGCACCCTGCGGGTCGACGGGCCCGGCTGGAGCATGGTCGCCCGCACCGATGACATTGCGTTCGTGCTGCTGGACGAGGAGCCGGGAGAGGTGCACCCGGTGGGCCGGGGGCCCGAACTGCCCGGTCTGCTCTCGTCGCTGGACGAGCTGGCGGTACGGCCGGTCTGAGCCGGTCCGGCACCTCCCGGCCCAGGGCCCGGGCCACGGGTCGGTGAGGGCGACCGCCCCGTCAGACCGCCTCCGGGCCCCGCCCACCGGCTGTCGCGTACCAGCCCTCCCGCTGGCCGTAGGGCCCCTGCCGCTCGCCGTACGGGCCCGTCACCGGCTGCCGGGGCGGCCCAACTGCCGCGAGGGCGTGGGGCCGCTCACGCGGGGCCGCTCGTTCAGCGGCCGATCTGCTTGCGGCCGACGCGGCGCAGCCGGCGCCGCTGGGAGGAGTCGAGCGTCAGATACGCGACGGCCGGGACCCCGACCATGACCAAGAGGGCCGCCCAGAAGGGCAGCAGCCACAGCAGGATCACTCCCACCGCGACCCCGCCGACCGCGACCTTCGCCTGTGTGGACATCCTTCACGCCCCTTCCGCGGCGCCTGCCGCGCTCTGTGTACTCCATTGAACGCCGATCGCGCGCCGCAGGTTCCATACGACGGCGTGCGGTCGGGTACTCTCGGGCGCTTCAGGGGCCAGTAGTCAAATTTGAGGAGTCGCATCCCGTGGCATCTCCCCCGGCGGTCACGCCCACTCAGCTCCGTGTGCTCGTCCGCTGCGCCGCGGTCTTCCTCCCGTCGGATCCACCGCGGGAAGGGCGGGTCGCCTTCTGGCGTCACGACGGCGGCCTCCCGGAGGAGGAAGCCCCCGCGGACCGGGAAGACGGAGGGGACGGACCGGCGGAGGAACTGCTGACCGTGGCCCTGCCGGACGCGGACGGCGGGGTGGCGCTGTGCGAGGTCCCGGCCCAGGTCCTGCCGGTCGCCGACGCCGTGCCGGTGCTCACCCGCGCGCGAGCGACCCGGGCCACCCATCCGGCCGCCGCCTTCTGGGGCACCGCGTCCCTGCTGGCACTCCAGCTCGCGGCGCGCGGGCGGCTCCTGCCCGGGCTGAGCCCCGCCGGGTACGACGCCTGGCGGCTGGGACCGCTCGACCCGGCGGACCTCGCCCGGCTGCGCGACCTCGCGGCCGCGATGCCGCCGTCCGCCCACGCCGTCCCGCTCCCCGGAACCGACCCGGTGGCGCTGCCGGATCCCGAGCGTCAGCTACGGGCGTTCCTCGACGCGGTGGCGGACGGGCTGCCCCGCTCCCCCGCCGCCGCACTGCTCACCGGAGCGCCGGCCTTCGCCGGGTCCGCCCCGCAGCACCTGCCCGAACAGCGCGCATGGGCCGCGGACGTCGCCGCGGGGCAGGACGCGGGGGTACGGATCTCCCTGCGGGTGGCGGTACATGACGCGCGGAGCGGGACGGGGTCCCCCTTCTCCTTCACCGCCGTCCTCCAGCTGCACAGCCGCACCGACCCGGCGCTGCGCGCGGACGCCGCCGAGGTGTGGGCGGGCGCCACACCGGCCGGGCAGGCCTTCGGGCCGCGCGCGCGGCGGGACACCCTGCTGACGTTGCGCCGCGCGGCACAGGCCTGGGCGCCGCTCACCCCGTTGTTGTCCGCGGCGGTGCCCGATGCGCTGGACCTCGCCGACGAGGAGGTCGCCGAACTGCTCGGGCCGGCCGGCCGGGCGCTGGCCGCTGCCGGCGTGCAGGTGCACTGGCCCGAGGACCTGGTGGGCACGCTGACCAGCCGGGCCGTGGTCGGCTCGGCCGACGCGCAGGACGGTGCCGGTGCGGCGGGGCCGGCGGGGCTGCCCGCACTGCTGTCCGCGCGTGCCCTGCTGTCCTTCAGCTGGCGGTTCGCGGTGGGCGGCCGGGAGGTGGAGCGCGCCGAACTGGAACGGCTCGCCGAGGCGGGGCGGCCGCTGGTGCGGCTGCACGGCCGGTGGGTGCTGGTCGACCCGGAGGCGGTACGGGCCGCCCGGGACCGCCGGGACCGGGAGATCGCCCCGCTCGACGCGCTCGGCGCCGCGCTCACCGGCAGCGCCGAGGACAGCAACGGCGACCGGGTGGAGGTGACGGCGGCCGGCCCGCTCGCCCGGCTGCGCGACCTGCTCAGCGTCCAGGAGGGCGGTGACGCCGAGCCCGTCCGGCAGCCGGCGGCGCTCCGCGCCACGCTGCGCGACTACCAGGTGCGCGGGCTGGGCTGGCTGCACCGGATGACCTCGCTGGGGCTGGGCGCCTGTCTCGCCGACGACATGGGACTGGGGAAGACGATCACGCTCATCTCCCTTCATCTGCACCGCCAGAGCGACCCCGGCACCGCCGGTCCCACGCTCGTCGTCTGCCCCACCTCCCTGATGGGCAACTGGCAGCGGGAGATCGAGAAGTTCGCGCCGGGCACTCCCGTGCGCCGCTTCCACGCCGGGCGGCGCAGCCTGGCCGGGCCGGCGGACGGCGAGATCGTGCTGACCACGTACGGGACGATGCGGCTCGACGCCGGGAAGCTGGCGGCCGTGGACTGGGGGCTGGTCGTCGCCGACGAGGCGCAGCACATCAAGAACCCTTCCTCCGCGACCGCCAAGGCGCTGCGGACCATTCCGTCCCGGGCGCGGGTGGCGCTGACCGGTACACCGGTGGAGAACAACCTGTCCGAGCTGTGGGCGATCCTGGACTGGACGACGCCCGGACTGCTGGGCCCGCTGGGCCGGTTCCGTACCCGCCATGCGCGGGTGGTCGAGGGCGGCGCCGCGGCGTCCCCCGAGGCGGCCGAGCGGCTCGCGCGGCTGGTGCGGCCGTTCTTGTTGCGCCGGCGCAAGTCCGATCCGGGGATCGCACCGGAGCTGCCGTCCAAGACGGAGACCGACCATGCGGTGGCGCTGACCACGGAACAGGCGGGGTTGTACGAGGCCGTGGTGCGCGAGGGGCTCGACGAGATCGCCGGGACGGACGGGTTCGCCCGGCGCGGCCTGGTGGTCAAGCTGCTCACCTCGCTCAAGCAGATCTGCAACCACCCCGCGCAGTACCTGAAGGAGGCCGGTCCCGGGGAGGACGGCCAGGTGGCGGGGGCGGTGCGGATCCGGGGGCGGTCGGGGAAGGTCGAGCTGCTGGACGAACTGCTGGACGCCATCCTGGCCGAGGGCGCCGGCGTCCTGGTGTTCACGCAGTATGTGCGGATGGCGCGGCTGCTGGCGGCCCATCTGGCGGGGCGCGGGGTGGCCACGCAGTTCCTGCACGGCGGGACGCCGGTGGCCCGCCGGGAGGAGATGGTGCGCCGCTTCCAGGAGGGTGCGGCGCCGGTGTTCCTGCTCTCGCTGAAGGCGGCGGGCACCGGCCTGAACCTCACCAGGGCCTCGCACGTCGTGCACTTCGACCGCTGGTGGAACCCGGCCGTCGAGGCGCAGGCCACCGATCGCGCGTACCGCATCGGGCAGACCCGGCCGGTGCAGGTCCACCGGATCGTCACGGAGGGCACGATCGAGGACCGGATCGCCGACATGCTCTGCCGTAAGCAGCAGTTGGCCGACGCGGTGCTGGGGTCCGGCGAGGCCGCACTGACCGAACTCACCGACGCCGAGCTGGCGGACCTGGTCGCACTGCGGAGGGACGAACGATGACCATGCACGGGGACGCGGGACCGATGCCGCGGTACGAGGGGGAAACCGGCGCCGCCGAGCGGACGTTCGGCGCACTGCCGGTGGTGCGGGGGCGCGCCTTCGCCAGGAGCTGGTGGGGGCAGGCGTGGCTCAAGGCGCTGGAGGACACCGCGCTGGACGGGGCGCAGCTCGCGCTGGGCCGGCGCTATGCGCGGGCGGGCACGGTCGGCGCGGTGTCGGTGCGGCCCGGCCGGATCACCGCGGTCGTCCAGGACCGCGACCACACGCGGCACCGCTCCGACGTGCTGGTGCAGCAGCTGAGCGGGGTGCACTGGGAGCGCCTTGCGGACCTGGTCGCGGACCGGGCCGGGCATCTCGCGGCGCTGCTGGACCAGGACCTGCCGCCGGTCCTGGTCGAGGACGCGAGTGCCGCCGGGGTCGAACTCCTGCCGGGCATCGGCGATCTGGAGCCCGAGTGCAGCTGCGGCGCCTGGGACCACTGCGCGCATACGGCCGCGCTCTGCTACCAGCTGGCGCGGCTGCTGGACCAGGACCCGTTCGTCCTGCTGCTGTTGCGCGGCCGGGGCGAGCGGGAGCTGCTCGACGCGGTGCAGGCGCGCGGTGCCGGGCGGGCCGCGATACCGGCCGGCGCGGAGGCGGAACGGCCGGACGCGGGGGTGCCGGCGGCCGAGGCGTATGCGGCGGGTGACATCCTGCCGCCGCTCGTGGCACCGCCGCCGGTCGCCGCGCCGGGTCCCCCGCCGGTGCTCGGCGGCGGTACCCCGCCCGCGCCCGGTGTGGACGTGGCCGCGCTGGAGTTCCTGATCGGGGACGCGGCGGCGCGTGCCCAGGGAATGCTGGCGGATGCCCTCTCCCCCTGGCATCCGGAGAGTCCGATCCCGCCCGCGCTGACGCCCGCCCAGGATGCCGTGCGGCTGGCGGCGGCCGGTCCCGGGGCGGCCCGCTCGGCGCGGCTGGCGGCCTGGTCGGGGCGGGACGCGGCGGGTCTGGCGGCGGCCGTACGGGCCTGGGAGCTGGGAGGTACGGCCGGGCTCGCGGCCCTGGAGGAGGAGTGGACGCCGGAGCCGGAGGTGCTGGCCCGGGCAGCCGGCCGGCTGGCGTCCGCCGTGGAGGACGGCGCGGCCCGGCCGTCCGGCAACCGGTGGACGGAGGACGGCGGTACGGCCCAGATCCGCTACGGGCGGGACGGCCGCTGGTGGCCGTTTCGCAGGGAAGGCGGGCAGTGGGTGCCCGCGGGGCCGGCCGCGGACGATCCGGCGGCCGCGTGGGCGGTGTTGTCGGAAGAGGGCTGAGAGGACCCCGGGGGCAGGGAGGACGGCTCAGCTCACGGCCCGGTCGAATCCTCCCCATCCTGCTGCGCCGTGCGGCCGCTCATGATTCGCTGAGCTGATCCCCCACCGCCCGGCACGTCGCCCGCAGCAGGAGGACCAGTGACCGGCACCTCGCCGCACGCGCCGCACGACACGTCGCCCGCAGCCGCACCCCGGACCGCCGCCGAGGCGGACGGCGCACCGCCCCACCCCGGCGCCCCCGAGCAC
>NZ_SDIF01000146.1 GCF_004122735.1 Streptomyces sioyaensis
CCCCCCAGCAGGCCCACCCCCAGCAGGCCTGGGCCGGAGCGGGCGGCTATGTCTCCCCCATCCCCGTGCGCCCCACCCACCTCGGCCATGCGCTGGCCTCCGAGTGGACGAAGATCCGCTCGCTGCGCTCGACGATCTGGACGCTGGGCGTGATGGTCGTCCTGACCGTGGGCATCGGTCTGCTGGCCAGCGTCGCGGCGGGCTCCGAACGCGAGATGGACCCGCTGCTCGGCGTCGGCTTCGTCGGCGTGCTGCTCGGCAGCCTGTGCGTGATCACCCTCGGCGTGCTGTCGATCTCGTCCGAGTACGGCACCGGCATGATCCGTACGACGCTGACCGCCTGCCCCAGCCGCGTGCGGGTGCTGACCGCGAAGGCCGTCGTCTTCTTCACCCTCGCGCTGATACTGACCACGGTCGCCACCACCCTGGTCGCGCTGCTCGACACCGGCATGCTCAACGGCCCCGCGCCGACCACCGACCAGTGGCTGCGCGCCACCCTCGGTGCCGGTCTGTACGTCGCGCTGCTCGGCCTGCTGGCGCTGGCCGTCGGTGCCCTGCTGCGGCACTCCGCGGGCGCCATCAGCACGATGATGGGTGTGGTGCTGCTGCCGATGCTGCTGGCGCTGTTCCTGCAGGGTGAGAGCGTCAAGGACATCCAGCGGACGCTGATCGAGTACTCGGTGCCGAGCGCCCTGGCGACCCTCTACGACATCCCGTTCCTCCCCACGGGTCCGACCGGCTGGACGCCGCTGTGGATCCTTGCCGGAGTGACCGCGGTGGTGTTGGGCGGCGCCTACGCAGCCGTCGCCCAGCGCGACGTCTGACGCCGCGCACCCTTCTCAACCGCTCAGTATCTGGGCGCGTTCCGGGACCGCTGGAGCCGTGCGCTCCGGCGGTCCCGTGCGTTCCAGCACGCCTTGTGCCAGTGCCGGCGGTCGTCGACATCGCCGTGCTGCTGCCAGGCGACGACATGCGGCACCCCGGGCGGGATCTCCTGGTCACAGCCGGGGCAGCGGTAGTGCTTGGCCGCGCCGCCGCCGCCCACCTGCCTCACGACCCAGGTCTCGCCGCGCCACTCCTCGGTACGTTCCAGGCCGTAACGGTCACCGCCCGTGCGGTCGACGGGCTTCGCGCCGCCGGGCAGGCGGTTTCGACGCGGGGACACAGAGCACCTCGGAGGGTCACGGGGTCACGGGATGTCACCAGCGTACGCGGCTCGGTCAGGGGTGGACTCCGCTCGGCAGGTTTCTGCGATCATCGGGAAATTTCCCGTCAGGCCGTGCCCTTGGCACGTGTCACCCGTTGTTGCCGGTGGGGGGAGTCGCGTCGGCTGCGAGGAGGCAGAGAGCGATGCGAGTTGGAGCTTTCATCCTGGCCGCTCAATTTCCCGGTCAGGGACAGGGGGAAGCACTGCACCGCGCGGTGCGCTCCGCGGAGGTCGCGGAGGAGGCCGGGCTCGACGATGTCTGGCTGGCGGAACACCACTTCGTACCGTACGGCGTCTGTCCGAGCGCGGTGACGCTGGCGGCGCTGCTGCTGGGGCGCACCCGCCGGATCGGGGTCGGGACGGCGGTGAGCGTGCTGCCGACCCAGCATCCGGTGACGCTCGGCGAGCAGGCGGCGCTGCTGCATCTCACCGCCGGCGGCCGGTTCACGCTCGGCGTCGGCCGCGGCGGCCCCTGGGTCGATCTGGAGGTGTTCGGCTCCGGGCTCGCCGCGTACGACCACGGCTTCCCGGAATCCCTCGATCTGCTGCTGCGCTGGCTGCGGGAGCCGCGGGTCGGCGCGCAGGGCGAGCGCTATGCGTTCCGGGAGGTGGAGGTGGTGCCGCGGCCGGATCAGGCGCTGACCGATCCGGACGATCCGTGTGCCGGGCCCACGGGCCCGCCGGTGGTGGTGGCCTGCACCTCCGCCGCCTCGGTGCGGACCGCCGCCGCACGCGGGCTGCCGATGCTGCTGGGCATGCACTGCGGCGACGAGGAGAAGGCGGAGATGGTCGCGTTGTGGCGGTCGGCCGCCCGGGAGGCCGGCCGGGACGGCGACGAGGTGGCCGCGGCCGCGCATGTCTCGGCGGGCGTGGTGCAGGTCGCCGACGGCCGGGAGGCGGCGCGGGAGTCGCTGACCAAGGCGATGCCCGGCTGGCTGCGGCAGGGCCTGGGCGCGCATGTGACCGTCGACGGCCGCTATCGCGCGATGCGCGATCCGCTGGCCTATACGGAGCTGCTGTGCGGGCTGCATCCCGTCGGCACACCCCAGCTGTGCGCGGACCGGCTGGCGGCGACCTCGGAGCGTACGGGCATCACCCGCTTCGCGCTGCTCGTCGAGGGCTCGGGTGACCTCGCGGCGACGGAGGAGAACGTGCGCCGACTGGGCGCGGAGGTCCTGCCGCAGCTGGGCTGACCGGCCCGGCGCGGCGCTGCCGTGCGCGGGTGACGGTGCCCGCGCGCGGTGGAGCCGCGTGCCGTGCCCGGAGTTGTTTCCCCGTCCTGGGAGAGTGCTGCCGCTGGCACACCGGCACGGTGCGTCTCACAATCCTGTGCCCAGCGGCAGCAACGGCGCTCAGCAGTCGCGGAGTTGCGGCGACTGGTTCAGCAGCTGGCCCCGTATGGAGGTGAATCGGGCCAGGCGGTCGGCCACCGCCGGGTCGAGCGGGAAGACCGCGACCCGGTGGCAGTTCTGAAAGGCGAGCCGCACACCGAAGTGCCGCTCCAGCGAACCACGGATGGCGTCACTCGCCAGTGCGCGCAGCAACTGCCCGCGCGCCTGCTCGTCCGGCGGAGGCGTCTGATTGTCGGCGAACTCTCCGCCGTCCACCTTCAGCTGGGCCACCAGAGAGCTGATCATCCCCCATGCGTAGGGCAGGGAGGTCCGGACGCAGTCGACAAATGCGGCTTCGTCGACCTCGCCTCGCTCGGCCTGTTCGAGGAGGGCCGGTGAGACGTCGAGCGACATGAGGTTCTCCTCTCGCGGCCCCGCCGGGACGGACAGGGCCTAGGGACGGGACAGGGGGTTCGCGACAGAGCGTGTTCGCCTCACGACCCCCCGCTTCAACGGTATGCCGCGCAAGGTGCCCGCACCAGGAGATTGCACATACAACCGGCCATTGGCGAGCGCCGGGGGTGCGGGGATTTCCCCCGTAAAGGCCCGGTGATCCAGGGCGAATCGCGTGCGGGGCCTCCGGTCGAGTAGCGTTTCGCCCCATGCGTCTCGTCATCGCCCGCTGCTCCGTGGACTACGCGGGCCGGCTCACCGCCCATCTCCCCTCGGCCCCTCGCCTCATCCTCGTGAAGGCCGACGGCTCCGTCTCCGTGCACGCGGACGACCGGGCCTACAAACCCCTCAATTGGATGTCGCCGCCGTGCACCCTCAAGGAGGCCGACGGGGACGTGTGGACGGTGGAGAACAAGGGCGGCGAGAAGCTCATCATCACCCTGGAGGAGGTCATGCACGACTCCTCGCACGAACTCGGCGTCGACCCGGGGCTCATCAAGGACGGGGTGGAGGCGCACCTCCAGGAGTTGCTCGCGGACCGGATCGAAACCCTCGGCGAGGGATACTCCCTGATTCGGCGTGAATACCCCACTGCCATCGGCCCGGTGGATATCTTGTGCCGGGATGCCGATCACCGGACCGTCGCCGTCGAGATCAAGCGACGTGGTGAGATCGACGGCGTCGAGCAGCTCACCCGCTATCTCGAACTCCTCAACCGTGACCCGCATCTGGCCCCGGTGAAGGGCGTCTTCGCCGCTCAGGAGATCAAGCCGCAGGCGCGGGTGCTGGCCACCGACCGCGGTATCGACTGTGTCGTCCTGGACTACGACGCGCTGCGCGGCATCGAGGACGACAAGCTCCGGCTGTTCTGACCCCGTCGGCCCGGGGGACTTCTTCGGCCATGATCCCCGGGAGCCGCCCCCGGGGACGGCGCAGCGCAACGGCCCGGTCACGTACCGGGCCGTTGCGCTGTGGTGGTGCGGGGCGTCAGCCCGTCGAGGAGCTCGCCGTACCGGCGGAGGAGGCGCTGCCGTCCGACGGTGTGCCGCCGGACGAACCGCCCCCGGTGGAGCCGCTGTCCGAGGGCGCGGCCACGGACTGTGAGGGGCTCTGCGTCGTCGGGTCGCCGGACGGGCTCTGCGAGGGCGAGGGGCTCGACGAACCGGTCGGCGTGCTGCTCGGCTCGTCCGTCGGCGGCCGGGTGGTGCGGGTCGGCCGGCCGGTGGGCGTGGTGGGGCGCCCGGTCGGTTCGGTGGGGCCGGTCGTCGGGTCCGTCGGGCCGGTGCCGGCGGGCGAACCGCTGGTGGCGGGGCCGGAAGCCGACGGGGACGGGGACGCCTGGTGGCCGGGGGTGCCCGGGGTGCCGGCCCGGGTCGTGCCGGGCTGCTGTGCCGGCGGCCGGCCGGTGCCGGTACCGGGCTGCTCCTCCGGGGTGTCGGTGGCGTTGCCGTCGTCCGTGCTCTGCTCGGTGCTGACCTTGTCGTCGTGGCGCGCGTCGCCGGACGCCATGCTGAGCGTGACGACGGTGCCGAGGACGGCGGCCAGCAGGGCGCCGGCGCCGGCGGCCACGACGTTGCGGCGGGCCATGCCGAACACCCGCTTCCCGCCTGCCGTGCGGCTCACGGTCACGGCCGGGACGGCCGTCGTGGCGGCGGCCGAGGAGGAACTGCGGGCGACGATCGTCGCCGCGGCGTCCTTGGTCCGCGGCGTCCGTGGCTTCGCGGCCGGGACCCCCGCGGCCGGTGTGGCGGCCGGGCTCTTCGCCGTGGTCGTCTTCCGGGTTGCGGCCGCGCCGGATGCCTGTGGCAGAGCGGTGGTGGCCGCCGCGGCGGCCGCGGCCCGGGAGCTGTCGGTGACCAGCGCCAGGGCGCGGCGTCCGGCCACCGCGCCATTGCGGTCGGAGAGCACACCGCGCAGCCCGATGGAGGCCTCCAGCTCGGCGCGCGCCTTGTCGAGGTTGCCGGTGCACAGCGCCAGCACGCCCAGCTCATGGTGGAAGTAGGCCTCTTCGGCGACCTCGCCGGCCAGCCGCGCGGCCTCCTGGCCGTGCCGCAGGCTGCGCTCCCAGGCGCTCCAGTGCAGCGCCGCGGCGAACGCCGGGGCGGCCGTACGGGCGAGCAGCACGGCGGCGCTGGTGTGCCCGCCCTCCCGGCTGCCGGTCAGTACGCCCATCGCGGCCAGCGCCACATCGGACTCCGCAGCGGCCCGTTCGGGGGTGACCGAGGGGTGGCCGGCCCACCAGGCGTAGTGCTGGGCGACGGTGTGGGCCCGGGCCGCGGCGCCCTCCGCGTAGCCGTCCGCGGCCAGCTGGTCCTGGACGGTGGCGGCGAGCCGGTAGTGCCCGGCGACCGGGGTGATCAGGCCGCAGGCCAGCAGTTCGCCGAGGGCGGCGTCGGCGCGGGTGTCCTCGGTGAGGGCCGGCAGATGCGCCTGGTGCGGCAGCTCGCCGCCGAGCGCGACGGCGATCCGCAGCGTCTCCCGGGCGGCTTCGCTCAGCCGGGAGGCCAGCAGCGGGGCGGGGGCGGCGGCCTCGCCGAGGGACGGCAGCGGCACCTCGGGGTGCTCGCCCGCCCCGGCGGGCGGCTCGTCGGTGTCCGCCTCCGCGGGGAAGAGGCCGTAACCGTCGTCGAGGGCCCCCGGCTCGGCGAGCATCCGGTCGCGCTGCCGCAGCAGGGCGGCCGCCTGCACGAACCGCAGCGGCAGCCCCTCGGACTCGAACCAGAGGTCGGCGGCCCAGGCCTCCTCGTCGTCGGTGAGCGGCCGGTCCACGGCGCGCTCCAGCATCCGTACGCAGCCACCGCGGCCGAGGCCGCCGAGGAAGACCTCTTCGACGTGCGAGCCGGCGCTGGGGGCCGCGACGTCGGGGGTGGCGGCGAGCAGGAAGGCGCATTCGGGGGTGGCGGCGAGCAGCTCGTCGAGCGCGGCGCCGCCGAACTCCAGGTCGTCCAGGACGACGATCCCGCCGATCCCGGCGACCATGCGCAGCATCTCGGCCCGGTCGGGGCGGTGCTGCGGGGCGCGGTGGACGGCGGCGAACAGCGCGTACAGCAGGTCGGTGACGTTGCGGTGGTAGCCGGACAGCCGGATCACCCCGTCCGGGGCGAGGTCGGCGCAGGCGTCGGCGACGGCGTCCAGCAGCCGGGTGCGACCCGAGCCGGAGGGCCCGGTGACGCGTACCGAGCGGCCGCGGGAGAGCAGCCGGACCAGGCGCTCGGTGTCCTCGGTGCGCTCTTCGAGGACGGCCTGCTGCCCGGTGGCCGCGGGCGGGCCCGGGGGCGGCGGGGGCGCCGCCGCCCGGGCGGCCGCGGCGCGTTCCTCCTGGTCGAGCCGGCCGAGGGCCGCGGGGACCTCTCCGGGCGGGCAGGGTTCTATTTCGCTGCCGTCGACGGGGTTGACGGTGACGAGGTAGGGACCCGAGACGAGCCGGACGACGCGGGCGGTCCCCCGGGAGCCGCCCTGCGGGCCGCCGAACGCGAGGGCCGGCGGCTCGGCAGGGCCGTCCTGCTCGCCGTGCTCCTCGGGTCCCCGGTGAGTGTTCGGGTCCATGCTGCAAGCTCCCAGATGCTTCGTTCCGCGCCGCCTCGCCGGGCATCCAGGAGGCCGGGCGTCGTGCCGGCTCCGCTGCGTGCCGGCCGCGCCCCTCCGGCCCCGGCAGCTCGTCCTTGGCCGTCGCGTCCGGTCCGGTTCCCGCCGCGGATGATGACATACGGGCGGGAACCGAACCTTAGACCTGAAGCGCGGACCGGCGCACCGCCGGGGGCGGCTCCTGACCGGAACTTCCGGGATTGGTCGGTGTCGCGCTGTTTACGACATTTCTCTCACTCGGCTCGGCATACTTCGACGCGCTGTGCCGTGCGTTTCTGATCGCCGGTCCCGTCCCGACTGCGCGCGGGCCGTCCGGGCGGCGTACCGCCCGTGCCTCACACCCGCGGAAGCGTTTCCGCTTCGATGCCGCCCTCGATCGCGAGGATGCGGTGCAGCCGGGTGGCGACCAGCAGGCGCTGCATCTGGGGCGGTACTCCGCGCAGCACCAGCCTGCGGTTGACCCGGCCCGCACGGCGGTGCGCGCCCATGATCACACCGAGGCCGGTGGCATCCCAGGAATCCAGCTCGGTCAGGTCCAGCACGAGATCGCCCCGACCGGAGTCGACGGCGGCGTGCAGGGCCGTTCGGGCGTCCGCCGCGCTGCGGACGTCGAGGCGGCCCCCGACGACCAGCTCGGCGTGGTCGCCCCTGATGTGCATATGCGCTCCCCGGTGTCATGGGTGGTGCCTGGACGTCTACAGGTCTGACTGCCTCTCATGCGGCGAAGTTGCCGCCTGTAAGCGAACCGATACCCGAATTCACCCCGCGGGGTGAGCCCATCGGGGCCGATGGGCCTGACGGGGCATCAGTGCTCGTAGAAGCCCTGCCCACTCTTGCGTCCGATATCGCCCGCATCGACCATCCGGCGCATGATCTCCGGCGGTGCGAACTTCTCGTCCTGGGACTCGGTGTAGATGTTGTCGGTGGCGTGCAGCAGGATGTCGATGCCCGTCAGGTCGGCGGTGGCGAGCGGTCCCATCGCGTGACCGAAGCCCAACTTGCAGGCGGTGTCGATGTCCTCGGCGCTGGCCACGCCGGATTCGTAGAGCTTGGCGGCCTCGACGACCAGTGCCGAGATCAGGCGGGTGGTGACGAAGCCGGCGACGTCGCGGTTGACGACGACGCAGGTCTTGCCGACCGACTCGGCGAACTGCCGGGCGGTGGCCAGCGTTTCGTCGCTGGTCTTGTAGCCGCGCACCAGCTCGCACAGCTGCATCATCGGCACCGGCGAGAAGAAGTGCGTGCCGACGACCCGCTCGGGGCGGGAGGTCGCCGCCGCGATCTTGGTGATCGGAATGGCGGACGTGTTGGAGGCCAGCACCGCCTCGTCCTTGACGAGCTTGTCCAGCGTCTGGAAGATCTCCCGCTTGACGTCGATCCGCTCGAAGACGGCCTCGACGACGATGTCGGCCTCGGCGGCGGCTTCCATGTCGGTCGTGGTGGTGATGCGGGCCAGCGCCGCTTCGGCGTCGGACGCCGCGAGCTTGCCCTTGGCGACGAACTTCTCGTACGAGGCCTCGATGCCACCCTTGCCCCGGGCCAGCGCCTCGTCCGTCACGTCGCGGAGGACCACGTCCCAGCCCGCCTGGGCGGAGACCTGCGCGATACCGGACCCCATGAGTCCGGCGCCGATGACGGCGAGCTTCTTTGCCACTGCTGTCCCCTCACACCCTGTGCATTTGACGGTCCTGGGTGACGTTAGCGCTCGTAAGCGATCCTTTGGAGGGTTAGAGATGCGCGTCACGCCCGCGCGTCACGCGACACCGCCCCGTAACGAGGCCCTTCGCGCCGCGGCGCCGATTCCTCCATGACGGACATCACACCGACGGGGTACGCCCCGGGCGGAACGATCCGGACAGTCCGTCGTCAGCCGGCTGTCCGTACGGCGTAGTTGAGCACCTTTTCACCCAGCAGGTCCGCCATCTCGTCGAGCAGGACCAGCGCCTCCCGGGAGGCCTCCGCGGGCTTGCGGCCGGCGAGCATCGCCTGGGCGATCCAGTGCATCAGACTCTGGTGCACCCAGTTGATCTGGCCCGCCATCAGGCCCGGCAGCGGGTCGTCGGCCGGTGCGCCGGTCTCCTCCCGGAGCGTGACCTCCAGGTTGTCGTGGACCTCCTGCTGGAGGTACCAGAGGCGGGCCTTGAGGGTGGGCGCGTCGTGCACCACGCGCATGAACCGCTCGTACCCCTCCATCAGTCCGACCCGCGGGGAGACCGCCTCGACCTCCTCGCGCAGCTCGCGCAGGACGGCAACGGCCGCGGACTCCCCCGCCGCCCGGCCCCGTACGAAGCGCGAGAGCCGGTCCGCGACCCCCTTGCTGCGGTCGAAGAAGAGGTCTTCCTTGGCCGGGAAGTAGTTGTACACGGTGTTCACGGAGACCTCCGCGGCTCCGGCGATCTCCGCGATGGTCACCGCGTCGAAGCCGCGCTCCAGGAAGAGGCCGGTGGCCACGTCGGAGATGTACTGGCGGGTCTGCCGCTTCTTCCGCTCCCTGAGTCCCTCTGCCATGCGCCCACCCTACCTTTCGCTGGGCACCATGAAATTTTGGAGGCGTTGCAATTTTTCAGTCTCTCTGTTTTTCTGTGGGCATGGCAGTCCTCAGCGCGTCCGGCCTCGCCCGGACCTTCACCACCCCGCGCGGCCCCGTAGAGGCCGTACGCGGCATCGACCTCACCGCCGAACGCGGCGAGATCCTCGGCTTCCTCGGCCCCAACGGGGCCGGCAAGACCACCACCCTGCGCATGCTCACGACCCTGCTGACGCCCACCGGCGGCACCGCGACCGTGGCCGGCTGCGACCTCGTCCGCGACCCGCTGGGCGTCCGCCGCGCCTCCGGCTACGTCGCCCAGTCCGGCGGCGTCGACCCGAACGTCTCGGTGCGCGAGGAACTGGTCACCCAGGCCCGCCTCTACCGCCTCGGCAAGGCCGAAGCCGCCTCCCGTACTGAGGAGTTGGCCGCCGACCTGGGCCTGACCGGGCTGCTCGACCGCAAGACCGCCACCCTCTCCGGCGGACAGCGGCGGCGGCTGGACCTCGCGATGGGCCTCACCCACCGGCCCCAGGTGCTGTTCCTCGACGAGCCGACCACCGGGCTCGACCCGGGCAGCCGCGCCGACCTGTGGGACCTGGTCCGCCGGATCCGGACGGAGCACGGCACCACGGTCTTCCTGACCACCCACTACCTCGACGAGGCCGACGC
Organism: Streptomyces sioyaensis; assembly: GCF_004122735.1. Classification (GTDB taxonomy): domain Bacteria; phylum Actinomycetota; class Actinomycetes; order Streptomycetales; family Streptomycetaceae; genus Streptomyces; species Streptomyces sioyaensis. The sequence continues at coordinate 9,776 of NZ_SDIF01000146.1, forward strand.
GCTGGCCGACCGGCTGGTGATCGTCGACCAGGGCGTGGTGGTCGCGGAGGGCACCCCGGACGCCCTCAAGCGCGCCCACGCGGGCTCGGCCGCCGCGTCCCTCCAGGACGCCTTCCTCGCCGTCACCGGGCGCAGCGCCGCCTCCGGTGACCGGACCCCCGTCGCCGTCTAGGAGCCCTCGTGTCCTCGTTTCTCTCCGACACCGCGCTGATCTTCGGGCGGTACGCCCGCCAGACGCTGCGGTCCCGGCTCCAGATGCTCTTCGGCGTGCTGATGCCGCTGCTGTATCTGCTCTTCTTCGGCCCGCTGCTGACCGATCTGCCGCTGTCCTCCACCGGCAGCTCCTGGCAGGTGCTGGTGCCCGGGCTGCTGCTCCAACTCGGCCTGTTCGGCGCCTCGTTCTGCGGTTTCGGCATCATCCTCGAAAAGCAGTACGGGGTCGTGGAACGGATGCGGGTGACGCCGGTGAGCCGGCTGGCGCTGCTGCTGGGGCGGGTGCTGCGGGATGCCGCGCTGTTCGTCTTCCAGGCGGTGCTGCTGGTGCTGGCGGCCCTGGTCATGGGGCTGCGGGCGCCGCTTCCCGGCATCCTCATCGGCTTCGCGTTCGTCGCGGTGCTGACCGTGGCGCTGGCCTCGCTGTCGTATGCACTGGCGCTGAAGGTGCACACGCCCCAGGAGTTCGGGCCGGTCATCAATTCCCTGACCATGCCCTCGATGCTGCTGTCCGGGCTGATGCTGCCGATGACGCTGGGGCCCAAGTGGCTCGACGTGCTGTCGCACTTCATGCCGTTGCGCTATCTCGTGGACGCGGTGCGGGCGGCGTTCGTCGGCTCCTACGCCTCCTCGGCCATGCTCCACGGCGTCCTGGCGGCGCTCGTCCTCGTCACGGTGTCCATGACCCTGTGCACCCGGGCCTTCCGCAGGTCCGCGGCGTAGGCTCGCCCGTATGGTGAATCTGACGCGCATCTACACCCGCACCGGCGACAAGGGCACCACCGCCCTGGGCGACATGAGCCGTACCGCCAAGACCGACTCGCGGATCGCGGCGTACGCGGACGCCAACGAGGCCAATGCGGCCATCGGCGTGGCCCTGGCGCTCGGCTCGCTCCCCGAGGACGTCAGCGCGGTGCTGCTGCGGGTGCAGAACGACCTCTTCGACGTCGGCGCGGACCTGTCGACGCCGGTGGTGGAGAACCCCGAGTTCCCGCCGCTGCGCGTCGAGCAGAGCTACATCGACAAGCTGGAGGCCGACTGCGACCGGTTCCTGGCGGAGCTGGAGAAGCTGCGCAGCTTCATCCTCCCCGGCGGTACGGCCGGTGCCGCGCTGCTGCACCAGGCGTGCACGGTCGTCCGCCGCGCCGAGCGCGCGACCTGGGCGGCCTTCGAGGAGCACGGCGACACGATGAACCCGCTGACCGCCACCTACCTCAACCGCCTCTCCGACCTCCTGTTCATCCTGGCCCGTACGGCCAACAAGGAGGTCGGGGACGTGCTGTGGGTGCCGGGCGGGGAGCGCTGACCTGCCGTCCTGCTTCCTGTCCGGCCCCGGCCGGACAGGGCGCCGGGGCCGTCCCGTGGAATGAGCCCTCAGCGCAGCGTCTTCTCCCGCGGCCCGGCCGCTTCGCCGCCGGCGGCGGCATCCCGGCCCGGGTCCTTCTTCGGCCAGAGGAGATAGGTCAGCGCGATCACGCCGTGCAGGACGACGGTGCGCAGCGTGACGGCCTGCCAGCTGCGCAGGGAGCCGGTGTCGCCGTCGCCGACGTACCAGATCGCGCACTGCAGCAGCGTGGAAGCGACGACGGCCATCAGCACCGTACGCAGCCACAACAGGCCCTCGTGCCGGGCGCGGGCCAGGCCGTAGCGGGGCGGCTTCACCGGCCGCGGGCCGCCCGCGAAGCGGTGCGCGACGTGCCCGTCGACCCACGAGATCGTGTAGTGGCCGTAGGCGACGGTGTAGCCGATGTAGACGGCGGCCAGCCCGTGTTTCCAGTCCGCCGTCGCACCGTTCTTCAGGTCGATCGCGGTGACGACCAGCAACACCAGCTCCAACAGCGGCTCCATCAGCAGCACCGCCGCTCCGGTGCGCCGCAACCCTGCCAGATAGCGCAGCGCCAGACCGGCCGCCAGCAGCACCCAGAAGCCGACCTCACAGACAATGATCAGCGTGACGACCACGGCTGACTCCTCTCCCGGCCCTTGAGCCGCACACTCCGAGCCTTCCAGCGGCCGCCGCCCGGCACGTCGTCGTACGCGACGATCCGGGACTGCATCTTTCGATGTAGCCCGCCTCCCTGACGGGTGTCCCTGACGTGGAGGTGGCCGGCCGTGGCGCCGTGTTGGATGGAGGGGTGATTGCCCGGTCCGTCGTCACCGCCGCCGGCCGGCCGCACCGCGACGATGTGCTCATCGCGGGCGGCGGGCTGCTCTGCGGGCTGCTGCTGTGGGCCCTGGGGCTGCACGGCGGGCCCCCGCTGCTGGGGCTGCCGCCCGCGCTGACCCTGCTCGCGCTCACCGCGATGTCGCTGGCGGAGCTGATCCGCCGTACGGCCCCGCCGGCGGCACTGGCCGTCGCCGTACCGGCCCTGGCGCTGGACATCTGCTCCGGCACCCTGGTCGCCACCGTCGTGATGTTCACGGACGTGGTCTACGCGTCGGTGCTCTACGGCTCGGCGGGTGCGGCCCGCCGGATCCCGCTGCACTCCGTCGTGGTGACGGTCCTGGGGGCCGCCGTACTGACCGCGCTGTGGCACAGCACGCAGGTCGTCCTGGCCGTCATCGGCCTCGCGCTGATCACCATCGCCCCGGCCTCCACAGGCCTGATGATCCGGGAACACCGCGAGGCCGCGGAGGCCGCCCGGCTGCGGGCCGAGCGGATCGCGCTGCTGGCCGAGCGGGACCGGGCGCAGGCGGTGGCCGGCGAACGGGCCCGGATGGCGCGCGAACTGCATGACATGGTCGCCAACCATCTGTCCGCCATCGCGATCCACTCCACCGCCGCCCAGTCCATCGACGACCCGTCGGCGACCCACGAGGCGCTCGGCGTGATCCGTGAGAACAGCGTGCAAGGTCTGGCCGAAATGCGCCGTCTCATCGGGCTGTTGCGGGACCCGAGGACCACCGGGGCGGACGGCGCGCCCGCCGCGACCCCCACCCTCGACGGCCTGGACGCGCTGCTCGACCAGGCCCGTACCAGCGGCGCGGGCAGCGGACTGACCTTCGTGCTGGACGACGCCCGCGGCCCGCACGGCGCCGGGGCCGCGCCGGAGCCCGCGGCCCCGGCCGAGCTGGCCGCGTACCGCATCGTCCAGGAGTCACTGACCAACGCGCTCAAGCACGCCGCCCCCGGCGAGGTACGGGTACGCCTCGCCCGGGAGCCCGACGGGGCGCTCACCGTCGCCGTCCGCAGCCCGTTCGCCGACCGGCCGCGCCCCCGGGCACCCGGCTCCGGCGCCGGTCTGATCGGGATGCGCGAGCGGACCGCCCTGCTGGGCGGAGTGTTCCGGGCCGGGCCGGCAGAGGAGCCGGACGGCAGGGTCTGGCTGGTACGGGCAGTACTGCCCGCCGAGGAGGAAGCACCATGACGACCGGCAGCGCGGCACAGCCCATCCGGGTCCTGGTCGCCGAGGACCAGTCCGCCGTCCGGGCCGGGCTCGTCCTCATCCTGCGTTCGGCCCCCGACATCGAGGTCGTCGGGGAGGCTGCGGACGGCGAGGAGGCGGTACGGCTCGCCCGCGCGCTGCGCCCCGCGCTGGTCCTCATGGACCTCCAGATGCCCCGGCTCGACGGGGTCTCCGCCACCCGGCAGATCGTCGACGGGCAGCTGGCGGACGTGCTGGTGCTGACCACCTTCGACCTGGACGAATACGTCTTCGGGGCGCTGCGGGCGGGGGCCGCGGGCTTTCTGCTCAAGGACAGCGACGCGGCCACGCTGCTGACCGCGGTGCGCACCGTGGCGTCCGGCGAGGGGCTGATCGCGCCGGCGGTGACCCGGCGGCTGCTCGCGGAGTTCGCCGGCACCCGTACGCCGGAGCGGCCGGCGCGGGACGGGGCGGCGCCCGATCCGGGGGTCCTGGACGCGCTGACGCCACGCGAGCGGGAGGTGCTGGGATGTCTGGGGCGCGGGCTGTCGAACGCCGATATCGCGCTGCGGCTGGTGATGGCGGAGGCCACCGTGAAGACGCACGTCAGCCGGCTGCTGGCGAAGCTGGAGCTGCGCAGCCGGGTACAAGCGGCCGTGCTGGCACAGGAGTTGGGGGTGGAGGGGCCGGAGGGGGCGG
>NZ_SDIF01000147.1 GCF_004122735.1 Streptomyces sioyaensis
CGCCCACAGCCCCTCCCCCGTCAGCCCCAGCAGCTCGATGGCGTTGCCGCGGACGATCCGTTCCACCACGTCCGGGGGCAGGTGGCCCATCTGGGACTCGCCGACCTCCCGGGACTTGGGCCAGGTCGAGTCCGAGTGCGGGTAGTCGGTCTCGTACAGGACGTTGCCGACGCCGATCGCGTCGAGGTTCCGCAGCCCGAAGGCGTCGTCGAAGAAGCAGCCGTGGACGTGCTCGGCGAAGAGTTCGGCGGGCGGGCGCAGGACCTTGTCGGCGACGCCGCCCCAGGCACGGTTCTCCTCCCAGACCACGTGGGCGCGCTCCAGGATGTACGGGATCCAGCCGATCTGGCCCTCGGCGTACATGATCTTCAGGTGGGGGAAGCGGTCGAATGCGCCGCTCATCAGCCAGTCGACCATCGAGAAGCAGCAGTTGGCGAAGGTGATCGTCGAGCCGACGGCGGGCGGGGCGTCGGCGGAGGTCGAGGGCATCTTCGACGAGGAGCCGATGTGCATGGCGATGACCGTGCCGGTCTCGTCGCAGGCGCGCAGGAAGGGGTCCCAGTAGTCGGTGTGGATGCTGGGCAGGCCCAGGTGGGGTGGGATTTCGCTGAAGCAGACGGCACGGACGCCGCGCGCCGCGTTGCGCCGTACCTCCGCGGCGGCCAGTTCCGCGTCCCACAGGGGGACGAGGGTGAGCGGGATCAGCCGGCCCTGCGCCTGCGGGCCGCACCACTCCTCCACCATCCAGTCGTTGTAGGCCCGTACGCCGAGCAGCCCCAGCTCGCGGTCCTTGGCCTCGGTGAAGGTCTGGCCACAGAAGCGGGGGAAGGTGGGGAAACACAGGGCGGACTGGACGTGGTTGAGGTCCATGTCGGCCAGCCGCTCGGGCACGCTGAAGGAGCCGGGGCGCATCTGCTCGTAGGTGATCCCTTCGAGCCGGATGTCGTCGCGGGAGTGGCCGACGGCGGTGTCGAGGCGGGTCAGCGGGCGGTGCAGGTCCTCGTAGACCCACCAGTCGGCTATCGGGCCGTCGTCACCCTCGGCGCCCATCTTTGGAGCGAACTTTCCGCCGACGAAGGACATTTCCTTCACGGGCGCCCGGACGATGCGCGGTCCGGTGCCGTGGTACTTCGACGGGAGCCGATCCAGCCAGACATGGGGAGGCTCCACCGTGTGGTCGTCCACCGAAATGATCTTGGGAAAGGTCGCCATGCCGGATACGGTAGCGCCGATCTGACGATCCGTCAGCAACGGATGCCGGGAGGCCGGGAACCCAGGGGCGCACGGAGCATCAGCCTCCGCGCCCCCGCGGTGCGCCACCCCGCCCCCGGCCCCGATCAGGCGGGGAGGCTTTGTGCACGGTCGGGACCCCTACTGACGGAAGCGGGCGCGACAAGGCAGACTGACCGTTGCGCACAGCAAGGCAGTGCGTACAGCGCGACAGATGGCACACGGCAGGGGGGCACCATGGACGACGGTCCGGGGCGGGAGCGGCTCCGCTTCACCGTGCTCGGTCCCGTACGGGCCTGGCGCGGCGCAACGCCGCTGGCAGCGGGCTCCCCGCAGCAGCGTGCGCTGCTCGCCGCACTACTGCTGCGCGGCGGACGGACCGCCACCGCGGCCGAACTCGTCGACGCCCTGTGGGGCGACGAGCCGCCGCACGCCGCGCTCGCCGCGCTGCGTACGTACGCCTCCCGGCTGCGCAAGGCGCTGGGCGACGACTCCGAGGCCCTGGTCAGCGAGTCCGGCGGCTACGCGCTGCGGCCGGTGGACGGCCGCCCGCTGGACCTCGACCACGACCACGCCGAGCAGTACGCCGGCGAGGCGGAGAAGGCCAAGGCGTCCGGCGACCGCACCCGCGCCCGGGAACTCCTCGACAAGGCCCTGGCGCTGTGGGACGGCGAACCGCTCGCCGGGCTGGCCGGGCCGTACGCGGAAACCCAGCGCACCCGGCTGGAGGAGTGGCGACTGTCCCTCACGGAGACCCGCCTCGAACTCGACCTGGAAGCCGGCTACCACGCCGAGGCGGTGTCCGAGCTGACCGCGCTCACCGCCGCGCACCCGCTGCGCGAGCGGCTGCGCGAACTCCTCATGCTGGCGCTGTACCGCAGCGGCCGGCAGGCCGAGGCGCTCGCGGTGTACGCCGACACCCGCCGGCTGCTCGCCGACGAGCTGGGGGTCGACCCGTGCGCCTCGCTCTCCGACCTGCACCAGCGGATCCTGCGTGCGGACACCGACCTGGACGCGCCGCCCGTCGTCGACGACTGTCCGGACACCAGCGACCAGGTCTTCGTGCGTCCCCAGCAACTCCCGGCGACCGTCGCCGACTTCACCGGCCGCCGCGCCTTCGTCAACGACCTCGGCCGGCAGCTCGCCACCGCCGAGGGCAGCGTGATGGCCGTCTCCGCACTCACCGGCATCGGCGGCGTCGGCAAGACCACCCTCGCGGTCCATGTCGCGCACGCCGCCCGCGAGCACTTCCCCGACGGTCAGCTCTACGTCGATCTGCAGGGCGCGGGGCACGCCCCCTCCGAGCCGGAGGCGGTGCTCGGCGCCTTCCTGCGGGCCCTCGGGACCGCTGATTCCGCCATCCCGGACGGCCTGGAGGAGCGCGCCGCGCTCTACCGCTCCACCCTCGCCGGCCGCCGCGTCCTGGCACTGCTGGACAACGCCCGCGACGCCGCGCAGATCCGCCCGCTGCTGCCCGGTGCGGAGGGCTGTGCCGCGCTGATCACCAGCCGCGCCCGCATGATCGACCTGGCCGGGGCGCATCTGATCGACCTCGATGTGATGAGCCCGGAGGAGGCGCTGACCCTCTTCACCCGCATCGTCGGCGAGGAGCGCGTCACCTCCGAGCGGCAGGCCGCCATGGCCGTCGTCGGTGCCTGCGGCTTCCTGCCGCTGGCCATCCGGATCGCCGCCTCCCGGCTCGCCGCGCGCCGTACGTGGACGGTGTCCATCCTGGCCCGCAAGCTCGCCGACGAACGCCGCCGGCTGGACGAGCTGCGCGCCGGCGACCTCGCCGTCAAGGCCACCTTCGAGCTCGGCTACGGGCAGCTGGAGCCCCATCAGGCCCGCGCCTTCCGCCTGTTGGGGCTGGCCGACGGCCCGGACATCTCGCTGGCCGCCGCGGCGGCCGTGCTCGACCTCGACCTCGATGACGCGGAGGACCTCGTCGAATCCCTGGTCGACGCCAGCCTCCTGGAATCCGCCGCCCCCGGCCGCTACCGCTTCCACGACCTGGTCCGGCTCTACGCCCGCGACTGCGCCGAGCGGGACGAACAGCCACCCTCGGAGCGGGACGCGGCGCTGTCGCGGCTGCTGGACTTCTATCTGGCGACGGCCGCCCGGATGTACGCCCTGGAGCGGCCCGGCGACCGGCTCATCGACCACATGGAGACCACCCGCTATCCGGGGCTGGAGCTGACGGACCGGCAGGCCGCGCTGTCCTGGCTGTTCAGCGAGGCCAGCTGTGTGCTCGCCTGCGCCCAGCAGGCCACCGGCCCCGCCTTCCTGCGGCGCTCGGTCGACCTGCTGCTGCTGACCCTGGACCTCGCCGAGTCCGGCGCCGACGCCCGGCAGTACGAGCAGGCCAATGTGCGGCTGCTGGCGGCCGCCCGGGCCGCCGAGGACCAGCACGCCCAGGCCCGGCTGCACACCTCGCTCACCAACGTCCACACCCTCGCGGGACGGCTCGACGAGGCGGACGAGCACGCCAAGTCGGCCATGCTCCTCGGTCTGGCGGTGGGCGACCCCTTCTCGTCGTCCAACGCGCCCAACGACCGGGGCATCATCGCCGGTGAGCAGAAGCGGCACGCGGACGCGGAGGCCTACCTCAACCAGGCGCTCGCCGCCTTCCGCGCGGACAACAACGAGCAGTCCGAGGCCAGCGCGCTGTGCAACCTCTCCCGGGTCCATCTGGACACCGGGCGCACGGACAGCGCCATCGCGCTCGCCGAACAGGGCATCGCCATCTACCGCCGGCTCGGCGCCGAACGGCGCCTGGCCAACGGCATGTACGCACTGGCGCTGGCCTTCACCCTGGCCAACCGCCTGGACGACGCCACCGTTCAGCTGATGAAGGCGCTCACGATATTCCAGCAGAGCCGCCAGCGGTTCTGGGAGGGCATGACGTACTTCCGCCTCGCCGAGGTCGAACTGGCCGGGAACCGGCCCGCGGACGCCGCCAACCACGCCGAACAGGCACTGACGACGCTGCGCGGTATCGGCGGCGAGTGGTGGCGGGCCAATGCCCTGACGACGCTCGGCCGGGCCCTGCACGCCATCGGCCACCCCGGCCGGGCGCGGGTGTGCTGGCAGGAGGCGCTGGCCATCCACGACCGGCTCGGCTCGCCCGAATCCCTCACGGTGCGCTCGCTACTGGCTCCGGTGGCCGCCGCATAGTCGCAGGTCAGCGACGTAATCGCGGACGTTTATCGATCGTTCATCGCCACCGGCCAGTCTCTTCATTACCGAACCGCCGCCTCGGGGGGCAAGCGGCTCGGTGACCCGGCCCCACCGTAAGGTGTTCGGCCCTGGTACACCTCTCCGGCGGCCCACGGGGGAGTCGCCGGCGAGGCGTACTGTACAGCGCCCATACACAGGAGTTGGTCACCGTGAGTACTGAAGAGAACAACATCCCGCCCAACCAGAAGCCGATCATCAAGCCGATGGACAAGCACCGGCCGATCATCGGCGAGGGCACCGCGCCGGAGGCGTCGCAGACGCCTGTGCCCGGCGTCCTGTCCGCCAAGGACAAGCACCGGCCGATCACGGACCCCCACGAGGTCTGAGCGGTTCGCAACACGTTTTCGGGGGATCGCAGGGGCTGGTTTCGATGGCACGGAGGGGAGCCATCGGGACCGGTCCCTGCGGCGTTTTTCCAGCTCCCCTCCTCCTATGGCACCTTCCAGCACCCGGAGTTCGCATGAACCGACTCAAGACGGCCCTCGTGACCCTTGCCGTGGCCACCGCCATAGCCGGCGGCGCCGCGGCACCGGCACTTGCCGACAGCGCCCATCCCGTCCCGGGTACGGGCCTGACCACCCTGGACCGGCACCGGCCCGTGGCCACGCAGTAGGCCCCCAGTAGGCCCTGCAGACCTCTGACGCTCCGTCAGTTCCGCTGCTACAGTCGCGCCAACCGGCCCCGGGCGAGGTCGCGCCGGGGCCGGAGCACGTTCCGTCCTGCTCACCGTCAGGAGGCGCGCCGTGAGGGAGTCCGCTCGTCCGCAGTCGCTCTGGGAGCTGGCCGAGTACCGGGCACGGGCCTCGCGCGGGGCGCCGATGTTCTTCGACGGGAACGGGCGGACGGTCACCTTCGACGCGGTGCGGGACGAGGCGCTGCGGGTGGCGGCCGGGTTCCGGGAACGGGGGATCGGCGCCCGGACGCGGGTGGCCTGGCAGCTGCCGACCCGGATCGACACGGTGATCGCGTCGCTCGCGCTGGCCCGGCTCGGCGCCGTGCAGATACCCGTCATTCCCCTTCACCGGGAACGCGAAGTGGGCTTCATCCTTGCGGAGTCGGCGGCGGAGTGGGTGCTCGTACCGGGCGTGTGGCGGGGGTTCGACCACACCGCGATGGTGCGCTCGCTCGCCGGGGACGGGGTGCGGGTGCTCCCGGTGGACGAGGGGCTGCCGGTGGGTGACCCGGCCGGGCTGCCGGAGCCGGTGCCGGCCGGCGACGGGGACACCACCTGGATCTACTACACCTCCGGCACCACCAGCGCCCCCAAGGGCGTCGAGCACACCGACGCCACCCTCATCGCCGGTGGCCTCGGGCTGGCCACCGCGCTGGGGATGTCCTCGGACGACATCGGCTCGATGGCCTTCCCGTACGCGCACATCGCCGGCCCGGACTATGTCGTCGCCATGCTGGTCGGCGGGTTTCCGGCGGTCGTCCTGGACAGCTTCGAGCCGGGCCGGGCGGCCGACGTCTACCGGCGGCACAAGGTGACCATGGCCGGCGGAAGTACCGCCTTCTACCAGGCATTTCTCGATGAGTCGCGGCACTACCGGCAGCAGCGGCCGCAGGCGGGCCGGCTGATCCCGTCGCTGCGGCTGCTGTCCGGCGGCGGGGCGCCGATGCCGCCGGAGCTCTACCGGGCGGCCGGGCGGGAGCTGGCGTGCGCGATCGTGCACGGCTACGGGATGACCGAGTGCCCGATGATCGCGATGGGCAGGCCGCACGACAGCGACGAGCAGCTCGCGCGGACGGTCGGCAGGCCGGTCGTGGGCGCGCGCGTGCGGATCGCCCGGCCGGACGGGTCCGAGGCCCGGACCGGGGAGAGCGGTGAGGTGACGGTCAAGGGCCCGATGCTGTTCCGGCGCTACACCGACCCGGCGCTGACCGCGGAGGCCTTCGACGCCGAGGGCTTCTTCCACACCGGTGACCTGGGGACCGTGCGCCCCGACGGGCATCTGGTGCTCACCGGACGGCTCAAGGACATCATCATCCGCAAGGGCGAGAACATCTCCGCGCAGGAGATCGAGGACCTGCTGCACACCCATCCGGCGGTGGCGCAGGCGGCGGTGATCGGGCTGCCGGACCGGGAGCGCGGCGAGCGGGTGTGCGCGGTGGTCACCCCCGCCGATCCGGCCGCGCCGCCGCCCACCCTGGACGGCCTGACCGCGCATCTGCGGGCGGCCGGGCTGATGGTGCAGAAGCTGCCGGAGCAGCTGGAGATCACCGCGGAGCTGCCGCGCGGCGGGCCGCTGAACAAGGTGCTGAAGGCGGCCCTGCGGGCGCGGTATACGGAGTAGTCGGCGGTCCTCGGCGGTGTGGCGATGAGTTCCGGGCCCGGCCGGAGTCTTCACTGGGAGTGCGGCGGCAGCTCCGCGCCGGCGCACTCCCCTTGGAACGGAAGGAACCCGGACGATGACCGAGATGATCGACCTCGCGGCGCAGGCCCGGCTGGTGGCGCAGCTCGCGGAACACACCGACGAGACGCGGCTGGACGCGCCCACCCCCTGCGAGACCTACGCCGTGGGCCACCTCCTGGGGCATCTCGTCGGGCTGGCCGGCGCGTTCCAGGACGTGGCGCGCAAGCAGCGGACCCCGGCGACCAGCGGCCCGCCGGACGGGGCGCACCGGCCCGATGTGGAGCCCGGCTGGCGGGCCGAGCTGGAGCGCAACCTCCGCGGGATGGTCGAGGCCTGGCGCGACCCGCAGGCGTGGGAGGGGGAGACCCACGCCGGGATCGCCCTGCCGGGCGCGGTCGCGGGCCGGGTCGCACTCAATGAGCTGGTGCTGCACGGCTGGGACCTGGCGCGCGCCACGGGTCAGGAGTACGCACCCGGCCGGGCCGACCTGGACGCCTGTCATGCGCTGCTCGCCTCCTGGGCCGAGGAGGGCCGGCCGAAGGAAGGGCCCTTCGGCCCCCCGGTGCCGGTACCCGAGGACGCGCCGCTGCTCGACCGGGTGGTGGCACTCAGCGGCCGGCGGCCCGACTGGGCGCCGCCGGGGCGTAGGCCGTCGCGGTGCGGAGTCCCCCGCCCGCCCGGTCCGGCGGCCGGGGGATCACGCGGGAGCGGGCTCAACGGCCTGGGGATCACGCGGGAGCGGCCCCCGGGACGCCGTGGCGCAGCCGGGTCTTGAGTATCTTGCCGCTGGCGTTGCGCGGGAGCGCGGAGACGAAGGCGACCTCCCGCGGGACCTTGTAGTTGGCCATCTCCCGGCGGGACCAGGCGATCAGGTCGTCGGCGGTGAGCAGGGAGCCGGCCCGGCGGACCGCGTAGGCCTTGCCGACCTCGCCGAGCCGGGGGTCGGGTATGCCGACGACGGCGACCTCGGCGATGTCCGGGTGGCGGCCGAGGAGTTGCTCTATTTCGGCGGGGTAGGCGTTGAAGCCGCCGACGATGAACATGTCCTTGAGGCGGTCGGTGATCCGGAGGTTGCCCGCCGCGTCGAGGACGCCGATGTCGCCGGTGCGCAGCCAGCCGTCATGCGTGAGGGCCCGGGCCGTGCCGGCCGGGTCCTCGAAGTAGCCCGACATCACGTGATAGCCGCGGACCTGGACCTCGCCCGCTTCGCCGGGGGCCGCCGGGCCGCCCGAGGCGTCGGCGACCCGGACCTCGGTACCGGGCAGGGCCCGTCCCGAGGTCGTGGCGATGACCTCGGGCGGATCGCCGCGGCGGCACATCGTGACGATGCCCGAGCTCTCCGAAAGGCCGTACGCGGTCAGGACGGTGGAGATCTTCAGCTCGCTGCGCAGCCGTTCGACCAGCTCCAGCGGGACCACGGCGGCGCCGGTGACCACCAGGCGCAGCGCGGACAGGTCGTACCGGGCGCGGGCGGGGTGGTCGAGCAGTTGTTGGTGGAGGGTGGGCGGGCCGGGGAGGACGGAGATGTGCTCGGCGGCGATATGGGCGAGCGCGGTCTCCACGCTGAAGACCGGCTGCGGGATCATCGTCGCGCCGCGCAGCAGACAGGCGATGACCCCGGCCTTGTAGCCGAAGGTGTGGAAGAACGGGTTGACGATCAGATAGCGGTCGCCCTCCCGGAGGCCGGCGAGTTCGCTCCAGACGTCATAGGCGCGCAGGGTCTGCCCATGCGTGATCACGGCGCCCTTGGGGTGACCGGTGGTGCCGGAGGTGAAGATGATGTCCGAGGCGTCGTCGGGGCGCAGCGCGTCGGCCCGGGCGCGGACCGTCCGCGCGGGCACGGACGCACCGCCGGCGAGGAAGTCCCGCCAGGTGACGAAGTCGGCGGGGGCATCGTCGGCGAGCACCACGACCCGCTCCAGCTGCGGCAGGCCGGGCAGCGGGCCGCGGCCGGTGCCTTCCCGGGCGGCGCGGCGGAGCGAGGCGGCGTAGGACGTGCCGAGGAAGGTGCCGGTGACGAAGAGGAGCCGGGCGCGGGTGCGGCGCAGGACGTAGGCGGCTTCGGTGCCCTTGAAGCGGGTGTTGACCGGGACGAGGACGGCGCCGGCGGTGACCGCCCCGAGGGCGGAGACGATCCAGTCGAGGGTGTTGGGCGCCCAGACGGCGACGCGGTCGCCGGGGGCGACCCCGGAGGCGATACAGGCGGCCGCCGCCCGCTCCACCCGCTCCCCCAGCTCCGCGTACGACACCCGGGTGCGGCCCTCGACGACGGCCTCCCGGGGGCCGTACCGCAGCGCGGCCGCGCGCACGAGGTGAGGGATGGCGCCGTACTCCAGATCGGCGCGCACGTCCGGATCGTCCTGCATCGCCCTGCCTCCCGCCGAAGAGCCGGCCCACACTAGCTGACTGGTCGTCAGATTAGCGGTAGCCTCCTCCGCTGTCAGCACTGACGACCGACCACGGAGGTGGTGACGGTGGCGACCCTCAAGGACGCTACGGCGATAGCCGGCATCGGGCAGACGCCGTTCGCGAAACAACTTCCCGCATCGGAGAAGGAGTTGGCCTGCCGGGCGATCGTCGCGGCGCTGGACGACGCCGGGATCGCCCCCTCGGAGGTGGACGCCTTCGCCTCCTACACCATGGAGGAGACCGACGAGGTCGAGATCGCCAAGGCCATCGGCGCCGGGGACGTCACCCACTTCTCCAAGGTCGGTTACGGAGGCGGCGGTTCCTGCGCGACCGTGGCCCATCTGGCCGCCGCCATCGCCACCGGCCAGGCGAGCGTCGGCGTCGCCTGGCGGTCCCGCAAACGCGGCTCGGGCCCACGGCCCTGGAAGAACACCCGGGTCCAACTGCCCACCCCGGGGCAGTGGACGCGCCCCTTCGGACTGCTGCGCCCCGCCGACGAGATCGGCATGCTTGCCCGCCGCTACATGCACGAATACGGCGCCACCCGCGACCACTTCTTCAACGTCGCCCTCGCCTGCCGCAACCGGGCCAACCAGAACCCGGCCGCGCTCATGTACGAACGCCCGCTGACCCGCGAGATGTACATGACCGCCCGCTGGATCAGCGAGCCGCTCTGCCTCTTCGACAACTGCCTGGAGACCGACGGCGCGCTGGCCTGTGTCGTGGTCGCCGCCGAGCACGCCCGCGACTGCCGCCACCGGCCCGTCTACGTCCACGCCGCCGCCCAGGGCCTGCCCGCCCAGCACCACGGCATGGTCAACTACTGGAACGACGACCCGCTCACCGGCCCCGCCTGGACCGCCGCCCGGCAGTTGTGGAAGGGCGCCGACCTGGGCCCACAGGACGTCGACGTGGCACAGATCTACGACGCCTTCACCCCCCTGATCCCGCTCTCGCTGGAGGGCTACGGCTTCTGCGGGCGCGGCGAGGGCGCGGCCTTCACCGAGGGCGGTGCCCTGGAGACCGGCGGCCGGCTGCCGCTCAACACCGGTGGCGGCGGCCTCTCGGAGGCCTACGTCCACGGCTTCAACCTCATCACCGAGGGCGTCAAGCAACTGCGCGGCACCAGCACCGCGCAGGTCCCCGGCGCCGCCACCTGTCTGGTCACCGCGGGCGAGGGCGTCCCCACCTCGGCCCTGCTGCTGAGGAGTTGAGACGCCATGACCACTCGTGAGCCCGTCGGCGGACCCGTGCGGGAATCCGTGCGCGATGCCATGACACCGAGGGTGCCACCGGCCACTGACAACCGGCCCGACGAGGCCGCCGGCCTGCTGCTTCCCGTCCCCGACGAGGACGGCGCCCCGTTCTGGGAGTACGCCGCCAGGGGCGAGCTGCGCATCCAGGCCTGCGACGACTGCGGCGCACTGCGCTTCCCGCCCCGGCCCTGCTGCCCGCACTGCCAGTCCTTCGCCGCCCGTTGGCAGAAGATGAGCGGCCGCGGACGCATCTGGTCCTATGTGCTGCCGCACCCGCCGCTGCTGCCCGCGTACGCCGCCCTGCCCGGCTACAACGCGATCGTCGTGGAGCTGGCGGAGGCCCCGCGCATCCGCCTGGTCGGCAACCTCGTCACCGCCGCCGACGCCCCGCTCAACTCCGTCGCCCCCGCCCGGCTGCGCATCGGCGCCCCGGTGAAGGCCGCCTTCCACACCCTCCCGGAAGGCGTGACCGTGCCCCGCTGGCTCCTGGAGCGGCCATGACCCTGCGCCTCGCGGTCAAGGACGGGGTCGCCCTGGTCACCCTCGACCGGCCCGACCGGCACAACGCCATCGACCTGGACACCGCCGCCGAACTCGCCGCCGCCTGGCGGGCGTTCCGCTTCGACGACGCCGTACGGGCCGCGGTGATCACCGGCGCCGGCGGCCGGGCCTTCTGCACCGGCCTGGACCGCTCCGCAGACGTCCCCCAGCCGTCCTCACCCTTCTCCCTGGACGACCCGCTGCTCCACATCGGCCCGAAGGCCAACGACCTGTGGAAGCCGGTGATCGCCGCCGTCGACGGCATGGCCTGCGGCGGCGCCTTCTACCTCCTGGGCGAGGCCGAGTTCCTCATCGCGTCGGAGAACTCCACCTTCTTCGACCCGCACACCACCTACGGGATGGTCAGCGCGTACGAATCCATGTCCATGGCACAGCGGATGCCCTACGGGGAGATCGCCCGGCTGGCCCTGATGGGGACGGCGGAGCGGCTGGGCGCACCCCGCGCCCACCGGATCGGCCTGGTCTCCGAGCTGACCGCGCCCGGCGCCGCGGCCGAGGTGGCGCTGCGCCGCGCGGCCGTGCTCGCCACCCAACCGACCGAGGCGGTCCAGGGCACCGTACGCGCCCTGTGGGCGGCCCGGGAGGCGGCCGCGGCGCCGGCCCTGGCCCACGCCCCGCAGCTGATCGCGCTGGGCAGCCTGCCCCCGGACCGCCAGGCGGAGCTGTTCACCGCCCGGAAGCGCCCCGGCCACCAGGAAGGCGGACCCGACGGCGGCCCTCCGGTGAGGTGACGTGACCCACGGAGACAGCGGCCCCTTACATACGGGTCTTGTGCGCCCGGGTGATCTGGCAGGTGTACCAGAAATGCCCGATGGAGGACTGGTTGACGGTGTACTTGGCGGTGTACGTCTCGGTGTCCCCGGGGCCGACGACGATGGAGCGCTGGTGCAGCCCGTACGCCTTGCCGTCGGCCGGCTTGGCCTTCATCCAGTTGACTGCCATGTCGTAGGAGAAGGAATCCGTCGTGGACGGATTGGTGATGGAGACCGTGTAGGTGAACTGGCGCAGCGAACTGGAGAAGTCGCAGTTCCTGCCGCTCACGTCGTCCCGGCCGTCCGGGTCGTAGGTCTCCTCGGCCGGCGACGTCGAGTAGGTGGGCTCCTCCGACGGCCCGCTCGTGCCGTACCCGTCGCTGGGCGTGGCCGACGGGGACGGGGGCAGCACCACCGGGTGCCGCTGCGGGAGGAGACAGCCGCTGGCCGTCGCGGCCGTGACCAGTACCAGGGCGGTTGCGGCCGCCGCTCTGCCCGCCCTGCGGGTGCCCCCGCGGCCGGCCGTGCCCGTGCGCATGCGCTGCTTCATACTCCGCTCGATCCCCCGTGAGAACGTCCGACCCCGTCGCCACACCGTGGCTTGACGCGTGCACGGCACCCTAGCAAGAGCGGGTGACACCCTGGACGGGGCACCGCCCACGCGGGCGGGCGTACTTCTCTCGCGGGCGCAGACGCGCAGGCGTAGCGTCGGTCACGGAGGACGACTGGACGACCCGAAGCGAGGCGACGCCCGTGGTGCGCAACGTTCTCGGGTCGCTGATCGCCCTCGCCGGAGCGACGGCCGCCGTCTGGAGCCCCTTCCGTCCCTGGTACGACGGCCGTCACGGCAGTGACGTCCGGATCGAGGACCTCTTCCACGGCATCACGGGCTACGGTGCCGCGCTCTTCGGCTCCCTCCTCCTCCCCATGGCCTTCGCCGCGCTGCTGACCCTGATCGGTGTCGCCCTGCGCTCCCGGCTGCTGGTGACCGTCGCGGGCCTGGTGGTGCTCGGCTTCACGGTCCTGTGGATGGTCCGCCAGGGGCAGGCCGCGAGCGAGCTGACGGCCGGCGCCCGCGGCCTGGGGGTGGGCGTGGCCAACGCCCTGGGCGGCGGCGCCCTGCTGCTGCTCGGCGCCCTGGTCATGCGGGGCCGCGACCGCCGGGTCCTCGACCGCGACTATGACGACCGGGGATACGACCGCGGGTACGACGACCGGCGCTATGACGACCGCGGGTACGACGACGGGTACTACGGACGCCCGCCGCATGACGACGGGTACTACGGACGCCCGCCGTACGACGAGCGCTACTCCGCCCCCACGCGCTACGACGAGGACACGCCCTACCCCCCGGGGACGCCCGAACCGTGGGACGCCGGCCGCCCGGGGGCCGAGGAGTGGAACCCGGAGCCGTACTCGACCGGCCCCACCCCCACCGGACCACCGGCGGGCCCCGCCCCCGGGCGGCCGGCGTCCCAC
>NZ_SDIF01000148.1 GCF_004122735.1 Streptomyces sioyaensis
GCTCGGAGCGACTGATCGTCAAAACCGTCGCCGAGTCCCAGCGCATCCCCACCATCACGGAGAACGTCGCCCCGCGTACTCCAGCGCGGCGACGTTCTCCGTGATGGTGGGGATGCGCTGGGACTCGGCGACGGTTTTGACGATCAGTCGCTCCGAGCCGGTGGTGACCGCGAGTTCGGCGGCCTGGCCGAGCAGCCGGTAGCAGCCTTCGGGGGTGCGCGGGTACACGCCCATGTAGGCGTAGATCACGACGTGCCAGTCGGCGTCCGGCAGCAATTCCGCGCACAGTCTGCGCAGCGCGTGCACCGCCTCGCGGTCCTGTACGCCATTGGTCTGCTGGGCGTAGCTGACGGACAGGTCGTCGATGCCGAGCCGGTGGAAGAACACCGCCTCCAGGACGCTGACCGCGACCAGCATGCTCGGCGGACACAGCTGTCCGAGCATGCAGCCGCCGAAGGTCTCCATGTGGGGACTGGCGCCCCGCTCGCGGAGCTGCGTGAACAGGGCGCTGCTGCGCTCCCAGTTGCGCATCGACTCGTCGAGCGGGGTGCGCCCGTACGGCAGGCAATAGGACACCGGACCGCCCTCGGTGGCGCTGAGTCCGGCGCGCATCAGCGCGACGAATATGTCGAACGGTGCCGCGGAGCCGTGCCGGACCTGCACCGGGAAGTCGTCGGCGTGCAGGCCCTGTAGTACCGCGCGGGTGATCTCGACGTCGTAGCTGACGATGGGGAAGCCGTTGATGCCGGTCCCTTCGCGCAGCGCGGTCCCGATCGCGGCGAGGTCCCCGACCCGGGTGTAGCTGTCGAGGGTGACGGTGCCGACCGTGGTGGCGTCGGCATACCGGGTGGCGTGCAGCCCCGCGCGCATGGTGGCGGGTTCGCCGAATCCCATGCGCGGCTGCACCACCAGCTGCCCGGCCTGGTGCGCGCGGCGTACGAACGCGCCGAAGTCGCCGACCAGAGGACCCGGGCCGGCGGTCGCCCGCACGGGTGTGGTCTCCGCACGCACAGATGTGGTCTCCGTCCGCACGGCCGCGGTCCCAGTACTCACGGCGGCGGCCGGCGGGACACCCGGCCCGCCGGTGCCCCGCCGGCTCCGACCGTCCCGCGGTGTCGCGGCGGCGCGGTCGGTCACGACAGCGCTCGTTGCGGTATGCCGCCGATGAAGCGCCGGAAGGCGGTGATCTCCTGCGCGCCGTCCTCGAAGACGCTGTCGAAGCCCGCTTCGACCAGCTCCGCCACATGGTCGGTGCGCTCGGCCCCGGCGATGCCGAGTTTGCCGCCGATGACCGCGGGCAGGGTGGCCAGCGCGCGTTCGGCGCGCAGCTTCCGGATGACCCGTACCCCGTCCTGGTGCCCGTGCCCGTTGACGCTGCTGATCACGAGCAGGGCCGGCGCGCGCTCCAGACACTCCCGTACGAGCAGCTCGTCCGGGACACACGGGCCCAGGTTCACCACGTCGTAGCCCTGCTCCTCGATCAGCAACTGGAGGAACACCAGGTTCCAGGTGTGGGAGTCCGAGGCCAGCCCGCTGACCAGGACCGTCTGCCGGCGCTTGGCCGGGGCGGGATCCGTTGACGCGCGGGTGCCGTCCGCCGTCGGCTGCACCGGTCCGGCGAGCTCGCGCGAGGGCAGGGTCATGTCCGCCCTCCGCCGGCCGGTACGGCGGCGGGCCGGCCGCTCAGCGGCGCGACCGGGACCCTGCTGTGCGTCAGCCGGGAGGCGGACACGACCTCGCCGCCGCGCAGCAGTACCTCGGCGGGTGCGGGCCGGCCCAGGAACATCAGGAGGCTCGCGGTGGGGCCGTACGCCCCGGCGTTGGGGATGGTGAGGAGGTCGCCGACGCTCAGTCGGGGCAGCTCCACCTGGCGGCCGAGTACGTCGCCGGGAGTGCACAGCGGCCCGACCAGGCTGGCGCTCAGCCCCGTGCCGGCCTCGATCTCCGCGGCCTGTTGCGGACCCTCCGGCTGGACCGCCACGGGCAGCAGCCGGCCCAGGCCCGACATCCCGCCGAAGGTGTTGATGCCGGCGTCCAGGATGACGAACGTACGGCCGCGGCTCTCCTTGATGTTGACCACCCGGGTCAGCAGCACACCGCTGTCGCCCACCAGATAGCGGCCGGACTCGCAGGCGAAGTGCGGTGTGCCCTGCCGCCAGTCGGGGAACAGCTCGTCCAGCGTGCTCTCCAGCCGCTCGCGCAGCTTCTCGTACACCGGCCGCTCACCGGGCACCGCGTACGGGGCGGCGAAACCGCCGCCGATGTCCAGGAACCGCAGGGGGAGCCCGTGTTCGCGCTGCAGTCCGGCGGCCACCGACAGCGTGTGCCGGAACTCCGCGACCAGGCTGTCCTCGTCCCTGGCGTTGCTCAGCGGGAAGAAGTGCGCGCCGGCGAGGCGGGTGCCGGGTACGGCGCGCAGGTGGGGCAGCACCTCGCCCAGCGTCTCGGCGTCGATGCCGAACTGCGAGGGCGTGCCGGTCATCCGGATGCTGGTGGTGGCGCTGGCCGAGGCACTGTTGATGCGCAGCAGACAGTCGGCCACCAGACCCTGGGCGTCGGCGGCGGCCCCCACGTGTTCCAGGTCGGTGCGGGACTCCACGGAGAACAGCCGGACTCCGGCGGCGAGGGCAGCGGTCAGCTCACCGTCGGTCTTCCCCGGGCCCGTGTACAGGCACTGCGCCGGATCACAGCCGGCCTCCAGCGCGGCGGCCAGCTCGCCCAGCGAGCTGATCTCGGCCCGGCAGACCCGCCCGTCGCCCGTGCCCAGGGCCCGCAGCACCTCGGGGTGCGGGTTGGCCTTGACGGCGCTGAACAGGCTGAACCGCTCGGGCAGCGCATCGAGCAGGTCCTGCCGCGCGGCGGTGACCCGGTCCAGGTCGTAGACGTACAGCGGGGTGCCGTACCGCTCGGCCAGCTCTGTGTACCGGCTCACTGGTCGCTCCCGTCGAGCAGCTGCGCGAGCTGCTTCTTCTCGTTCTTGCCGTGCAGGGTGAGGGGAAAATCGCTGAGCACCCGGCAGACCGCGGGCACCTTCTGCTGCTCCAGCCGGCCCGCCAGCTCACGCAGCACCGCGTGCGGGGCGAGATCGGACTCCACGAACAGCGCCAGATCGTGCCGTTCCGACGGCGGCAGCACCGCCGCGGCCCGCACGCCGGGGATGTCCATCGCGGCGGCCTCGATTTCGAGGGTGCTCATCCGGATGCCCTTGCGCTTGAACATGTCGTCCCGGCGCCCCTGGAAATACAGATAGCCGTCCTCGTCCAGCGAGCCGAAGTCCCCGGTGTGCAGCCGGAGTTCACCGGTGGGAGCGTGACGGCGGAAGGTGCGCGCGCTCACCTCCGGATTGCGCCAGTAACCGGGCATCACATGCGGTCCCACGGCGACGATCTCGCCGGTCTCCCCCACGGGGACCGATTCGCCGTCCTCGCCCAGCACCAGGACCCGGGTGCCGGGCAGCGGCAGACCCACCGAGTCGGGCCGCTCGTCGTCCTGGTCCGGCGGCATGATGGAGACCCGCTTGCACTCGGTCTGGCCGAACTGGCGCACCACGCGCACACCCGGGAAGGCGTCCCGCAGGGTCTCGATGACCGGCTGCGGCAGTGCCGCGCCGGTGTTGGTGAACATCCGCACCAGCGGCGCGGGACGCTCGGTCCGGCGGGCCAGCGTGGCGATCATGGCGGCCAGCGACGGCACGATCGGGACGACGGTCGCCCCGCACTCCCGGATGGCGGTCAGCAGCCGCAGGTCCGACTCGGCATCGGCCAGCACGATCGCGCTGCGCCCGACCGCACACATCAACACCTTGTACAGGCCGTAGTCCCAGGACATCGGGAAGCGGCAGAACACCACGTCGTCGGGGCGGTAGCCGAGCACCTGCACCATGGACCGGGTGGCGAAGGTGATCTGCGCGTGCGGGCAGATCACCGCCTTCGGGGCTGCGGTGCTGCCCGAGGTGTAGACGAGGACGGCGGGCTGGTCGGGTGCGACATCGACGGCCGTGTCCGGGCGCGAGCCGCGGTCGGCAATCTTCTCGACCTCGCTCCACACACCGCCGAATTCATGGACGGGCGTCGCGGTGACCGTGTTGAACGTGGCGAGCTGTCCCTCCGCGCAGAGGACCAGGGCGGGCTCGGCGTTCGCCAGGACCGACCGCAGGTGGTACTCCTTCATGTGCGGATTGAGCGGTACGAAGACGACGCCGCGGCGGGACGCTCCATAGAACATGGCGACCAGTTCGCGGTTGGTGGGCAGCTGCACGACCAGGCGGTCGCCCGGGCCCAGCCCCTGCGCCGCCAGCCAGTCGGTCACCGCGCGGCTGTACTCGTCGAGACGGGCGTAACTCCACTGCCCCTCGGCGTCGCTGACCGCCGCGGACGCAGGCGAGGACGACACGGCCTCGTCCAGCAGGGTGTGAACCAGGCTGTCATGACGGTGGCCCGGCACGGGAACCCCGTGTGCCGCGCCGGAAGTGCCGTCCCAGCTGGAAGTGCTGTCCAACGCTCTTCTCCTGTCAGGTCGTCGGCGTGCTGGTGTTGCCGGTGGTGTCGGTGGTGCGGCGCAGCCGTTCCTCGGCGCGGGCTCGCAGCACACCGCGATCGGTCTTCCGGTTGGAATTGAGCGGGAACGCCGCCAGCCGCCAGAAGTGCCGGGGCGTCATGCCCTGGGGCAGCACCGTCCGCAGCTGCCGGGCGAACACCGAAAGGGGCACGACGGAACCGGTGTAGAAGACCGCGAGTTCGGTGCCCGACGCGGTGGTCACATCGACCGTGACGGCGTCGGTGACCCCTTCGCAGCCGCGCAGCGCGTGGTCGATCTCGGGCAGCTCCACCCGCCAGCCGGCGATCTGCACCTGTGAGTCCAGCCGCCCCAGATAGGCGAGTTCACCGTCCTCGCCGATCCGCCGCACCCGGTCACCGGTGCGGTACCAGGTGCGCTCGCCGTGCTCAACGAAGCGGCCCGCGTTGTCGTCCGGATCCAGATAGCCGGACGTCAGCTGCGGCCCGGACACGCACAACTCGCCCTCGTTGGCCGCGAGTTGGCCGTCCTCGCCGAGCAGCAGGTGGTCGTGGCCGCCGTTCACCCGCCCGATCGGCACCACACCGTTCACCGCGATGCCGGCGGAACGCTCCGGCTGCCAGCGGTGCGCCGCGATGGTGATCGTCAGCTCGGTCGGGCCGTACAGGTTCTCCAGCGTCGAGTGCGGCGCCGCCGCCTGCCAGTCCGCCGCGTCCTGGCAGGTCAGCGCCTCGCCTGCGAAGAAGCTCCAGCGCAGTCCGGGCAGCGCGCCGGGAGCCAGTCCGCCCAGCCGGCGCACCAGCGGGATCGCGCTGGGCGTGGCGAACCACACCGTCATCCGGTTCTCCGCAACGAAGGCGGGCAGCTCGCGGTACGCGCCGGGCGGCACCCACAGCGCGGTCGCCCCAGCGCCCCAGGCGCAGAACAGGTCGAACATCGCGCAGTCGAAGTTGAGATCAAAGGTCTGGGAGAAGACGTCCTGCGGGGTGAAGTCGTAGCGCTCGTCCTGGAGCCGGAAGTAGTGCGCGGCGCTGCCATGGCTGATCGGCACGCCCTTGGGCCGGCCCGTCGACCCGGACGTGAACAGCACGTACGCCGCGTCGGCCGGCCGTACAGGACGCGGCTCGCTCAGCGCGCCGGCCGGCTCCGCGACGATCCGGCCGACGCCCGGGTGCGTACCCGCCGGGCAACCGGGCGCGAGGACGGGCAGCACGGCGTCCGGTCCGCCCAGGTCGAACGGCTGCTCACCGTCCGGGCCCGGCGCCAGCAGCTCCGGCAGCTGGCCCCAGCCGGCCTCGTCGCTGATCACCGCGGACACCCCGGCGGCCCGCATCATCCGGCGGGTGCGCGCGGGCGGAAAGTCCGGATGCAGCGGTACGACGGTGGCCCCCGCATACAGCGCGGCCAGGATGCCGACGTATGCGCGGATGCCCTTGGCCGCCAGCACCGCCACGGTGCCCGGTGGTTTGCGCACCGCACGCAGCAGCGCACCCGCCCAGACGAGTGCCAGCTCGTGCGCCTGCTCATAGCTGATCGAGTCGGCTCCGACCCGCACCGCGTCGTTGCGCGGCGCCAGGTCGACCCCGCGCACAAAACGCCCGTGCAGCGCCGCTTCCACGGTCGGGTCCACTGCTCCTCCTTCGATGCTCACCGGGGGTCGGGTTCCTTACGGGCAGGACCCGTCGGGCTCAGGCGGCCTGGTCCTCGACCAGCCCGGAGAGGACCTTCCACAGCACACCGGGCGTCTCGAACGTCGCCTGGCTCAGCGCGTCGTCCTGGAACCGGACCTGGTAGGTGTGCTCCAGCGCGGCGAGCAGCTCGACGATGCCGAGCGAATCCAGCCCCAGGTCGCGCAGCGCGGTGTCCTGGGCGAGCGGCTCGTCGGCGCCGAGGAACGGCAGGAACCCGCGCAGCAGGTCCTCGAATTTCTGGTCCCACATGGTGATGGCCTTTCAGGGAGTCGGAATGCGGCAGTCGGATGCGCAGTCGGAAGGGAATCCGGATGCGCGGTCGGAACGGATGCGGAAGGGATTCGGGAGGGGGAAGGGGAGGGAAGTTCAGGTACGTGCGGGCTGCGGCCGCGGCTGGAGGGCCAGTCGTGGCGTGACCGGCACCACCTCGAAGTGGTCCGTCGTCCGCCGCACCCGGCCGAACAGGCTGTCCTGGCCCGCCACACACACGGTGCCGACCCCGGCTTCGCACAGGGCGTCGACGACCGCGGGCCAGCGCATCGGGCGCACACAGCTGTTCAGCAGCATCGTGCGCACCCCCTCGCCCGTGGTGATCAGGGAACCGTCCTGGTCGGCGATGACCGGCACCACCGGATCGGCGAACTCCAGCGGGCCGAAGACCTCCTGCTCGGCCCGGTCGCGCAGTCCCCCGAACGCCGTGCAGTGCATCGGCGGCCGCATCGTGTACAGCGACATGCCGCCCATCGAACGCAGCAGGGGGGACAGCCATGCGAGGTTGTGCTCGCGCAGCGTGAGCATGAAGAAGTCGTCGTCGATGTAGCAGGAGATCTCGTACGTCTCCCCGCGCTCGTCCAGCTCCCCGAGCACCTCACGCAGCTTGTCCTCGGGCACCCGGACGAACGAGTGGGTGACGAGATCGGTGAACTCCGTGCTGAAGTAGTCCGTGAGCAGGCGCGCGAACCCGGCGGTGGCGCGGACGGCGTCGGGGAAGTCCAGCGCGCCGCAGAACGCGGCGGCCGGCTTCTCGCCGAAGCTCGGCCCGGTGCACAGCTCGGCTTCGACACCCAGCGTGTGCTGGGCCCACTGGGCCAGCGCCAGCGAGTTGACCATGAAGGCGACCTGGGCGTACTCGCTGTAGTCGCCCTCGGTCCGGCGGTACCGGTCGATCAGGGAATATC
The DNA here is from genome assembly GCF_004122735.1 of Streptomyces sioyaensis. Taxonomy (GTDB): domain Bacteria; phylum Actinomycetota; class Actinomycetes; order Streptomycetales; family Streptomycetaceae; genus Streptomyces; species Streptomyces sioyaensis. Next base: position 7,385 of record NZ_SDIF01000148.1, read on the forward strand.
CGAGCACCCGGTCGGCGGTGGCCACCAGCTTCCGGGCGAAGGGGTTGATGACCATGAACTTCCCGACGTCTGCGAAGGGAGTGGGCCCCATGCCGGGGAAGATCATCGCGGTACCGGTCCGGGAAGCGGTGGGCATGTGGACGGTCCTTCCGAGGCGTACAGACGGGCGACGACAGGCGTACAGGCGACGGGCGTGCAGGCGGCAGACCTACGACGGGCAGGATCGGCTGGCGGGGCTCGGCGGGGCTCGTCCGCCGAGGCCGGCCGGAAGTGCGGGAGAGGCGGGTACGAGGCGCATACGGGAGGCGTACGGCCGGACGCATCCGCGGGATGCGACCACGCGGGGGAGGGGCGGCTACTCCTCGGGCGCGAGCAGGGCGCCGCTGTCGGTGTCGTGCACCGTGATCGCGGACACCGGGCAGGTCTCCGCGGTGTCCAGCACCGCTTCGTCGGGATCGGTCGTGGCGACCCGCGGATGGGACTTGCCGGCCCGCAACTCGAAGTGTTCCGGCGCGTAGTTGGCACACACCGAGGCGCCGATACAGACCGTGCGGTCGACGGCGATGGCCCACCGGCTCACCAGACCACCCGCAGCTTCTTGGGGCCGCGCACCAGCATGCCCTGCTTCCAGATGACACCGTCCTCGCCGTCGGCGAAGTCCAGCGTCGGGAACCTCGTGATCAGGGTGCTCAGCACGCTCTGCAGCTCCATCCGGGCCAGCTGGGCACCCAGGCAGTGGTGCGGACCGTGACCGAAGCCGATGTGCGGATTGTGCTCGCGGGTGAGGTCCAGCCGGTCGGGGTCCTCGAAGATCTCCGGGTCGCGGTTGGCCGAGGCCACCGAGCCGAGCACCGGCTCGCCGGCCTTCACCGTGACGTCGCCGAACTGGACGTCCTCCAGGGCGTACCGGGCGAACATCGCGGAATAGTTCAGCGGAATCCAGCGCACCAGCTCCTCGACCGCGCGCGGCACCAACTCCGGGTGGGCGCAGAGCAGTTCCCACTGATCGCGATGGCTGAGAAGGGCGTAGAGGAAGTTGGGGATCTGCGAGGCGGTCGTTTCGGTGCCGGTGATGAGCAGGCCACCGGTCACATGCATGACCAGCTCCTCCTCGCTCAGCCGGTCGCCGTCCTCGTCCCGCGTCTTCACCAGCGCGCCCAGCAGATCCTCGGTGGGGTTGCGACGGCGCTCCGCGACCAGCGTCCCGATGTAGGCGAACAGCTCCTTGGCGTTGCGCTCCATCTCTTCCCAGGGCAGCGCGGTCGTCGAGACCATCGCCTCGGACCAGCCCCGCAGTTGGGGACGGTCCGCCGCCGGCACCCCCAGCATCTCGGAGATCACCGTGACCGGCACCGGGATGGCGAAGTTCTCCACCATCTCGAACGGCCCGCCCTGCTCGACCATGGTGTCGGCCAGGCCCTCCACGATGCGCTCGGTGTCGGCGCGCATCAGTTCCACCCGGCGCCCGGTGAACGCCCTGGCCACCAGCTTCCGCAGCCGCGCGTGATCCGGCGCGTCCATGCCGACCAGACCATCGTCCAGATGCTCGTCGGGGTGGGTGCGGGGCTGGTCGCGCGTCTTGGCCAGCGCCCTGCTGAACCGGGGGTCGGCCAGGACGGTACGGACGTCGTGGTAGCGGGTGGCCAGCCAGGCGGGCTCGCCGAGCGGGAACTGCACCCGGCTCAGCGGCTCCTGGGTGCGCAGCCGGGCGTACGTCGGGTCAAGCGTGAGCCGGTCCGGTTCGCTGAACGGATAGGCGCGAACCTCATGAGCAGTGGTCACCCGCGCGCTCCTTCCTTGAGTTCACTCAGAAAATCGACCAGGACCGAAGTGAAACGCTCCGGCTCTTCGAGGTGCGGCATATGGCTGGACTCCTCGAAGATTTCCCAGCGGACATTCGGGATATGGTCGAAATAGGGCTGTACGGTGGCCGGAGTGGCCTCGTCGTATCGCCCGCTGATCAATAGCGTCGGTACGTCGATATGCGGTATCCGGTCTTCGACCGACCAGTCCCGCAGCGTGCCGATGACATGGAATTCATTCGGCCCGTTCATGGCGTGATAGACGGTCGGGTCGTCATTGATCTCCATGAAGGTGGCCAGATAATCCCGGGGCCAGGGCAGGACGCGGCACACATGTCTGTCGTAGAAGACCCGCATGGCCGCGAAGTATTCGTCGGTGTCCGTGCTGCCCGCCGCCTCGTGCCGCAGCAGGGTTTTCTGCACCTCGGGCGGCAACTGTTCCCTGAGCACGGCCATTTCGCGAAGCCACAGCGGCATGGACGCCGGAGCGTTGGCGATCACCAGTCCGCGGAGCCCGGCCGGCCGGTCGGCGGCGTGGTCCGCGGCCAGCATCCCGCCCCAGGACTGACCGAAGAGGAGGTAGTCGTCGCTCACCCCGAGATGCCGTAACAGGTTGTCGAGCTCCTCCCGGAAGAGCCGCACGGTCCAGAAGTCCGCCCCGCGGTCCGGGAGTCGGGTCGACCCGCCGTTCCCCAGCTGGTCGTAGTGCACGACCGGCCAGCCGGCCGCCGCCAGGGAGGCCAGGGGCAGCAGGTAGTCGTGGGTACTCCCCGGGCCGCCGTGCAGGACGACCAAGGGCGGGCGTCCGCATCCAAGGTCGCCGCTGACGCGGAACCACGTCTTGTGGTCGCCGAATGGGGCGGTTCCTTTGACAATCTGTGGCGCGGGCATCTTCCTACCCCAAGTCAATGTTTCGCAGTCAATGTTTCGCCGTCATGTTTCGCAGCCTCCAACGCTGAGAACGCTATAGCAGCGAGGTGGCTGCGCAGACCCCTATCTCCCCCTACCACCCCTTAGTCGAAATCCCGTGCACCGGCAGCTGATTACGCGATTCCGCCCCCCAACCCAAAGGCCGGTCAGCTCTCCGGAATTTCTGTAGGGGGCGCCGTCCAGCGACCCCCGATAGGGGTACCTAGGGGCAGCTAAGGGTGGTTGCCCGGCAGGCCCGCCCGTAGCGTTCGGACAGACAATCCGCAGAGGTGCGCACAGGTGGCGGATGCTCGTCAGGTCCCGGCGCGAGAGCGGAACGCAGGAATTCCCGACTCGGCGTGCGGAGATCCATCAGACCGGGTTCCGGCTACATTCCGGGTTCAGGGGGTTCTTGGGTGTCAGGCGAGAAGAAACTTCTCGATTACCTCAAGCGTGCGACGGCCGACCTTCGGGAGGCACGCCGCCGGCTGCGCGAAGCCGAGCGCAGGGAGCACGAGCCCATCGCGATCGTCGGCATGAGCTGCCGCTACCCGGGCGGCGTCACCTCCCCCGAGGAGCTGTGGCAGCTGCTGGTCGCCGGTGACGACGGCATCTCCGGATTTCCCACCGGACGCGGCTGGGACATCGAGGGGCTCTACGACCCGGACCCCGACCGGCCCGGCACGACCTACGCCCGCGAGGGCGGCTTCCTGCACGACGCCGCCGACTTCGACGCAGAGTTCTTCGGAATCGGACCGCGCGAGGCGCTGGCGATGGACCCGCAGCAGCGGCTGCTCCTCGAAGCGTCCTGGGAAGCCTTCGAACGCGCCGGACTCGACCCGCACACACTGCGCGGCAGCCGCACCGGCGTCTTCGCCGGCGTGATGTACCACGACTACGCCTCCCGTCTTTCCACCCTCCCGGACGACGTCGACGGGTACATCGGCAACGGCAACTCCGGCAGCGTCGTGTCCGGACGGGTCTCCTACGTGCTGGGCCTGGAGGGCCCGGCGGTGACGGTGGACACCGCGTGCTCGTCGTCGCTGGTCGCCCTGCACTGGGCGGTGCAGGCGCTGCGCAACGGCGAGTGCACACTGGCCCTGGCCGGCGGTGTGACGGTGATGTCGACGCCCGACACCTTCACCGAGTTCAGCCGGCAGCGCGGTCTGGCCGCCGACGGCCGCTGCAAGGCCTTCGCCGAGGCCGCGGACGGCACCGGCTGGGGTGAGGGCGTCGGCGTCCTGCTGGTGGAGCGCTTGTCGGACGCGCGGCGCAACGGCCACCGCGTCCTGGCGGTGGTACGCGGCAGCGCGGTGAACCAGGACGGTGCCAGCAGCAGCCTGACGGCCCCGAACGGCCCCTCGCAACAGCGGGTGATCCGACAGGCCCTGGCCAACGCGGGCCTGCAACCGGCTGACGTGGACGCCGTCGAAGCACACGGCACCGGCACGAAGCTTGGCGACCCGATCGAGGCGCAGGCGCTGCTGGCGACGTACGGGCGGGACCGGGCGGACGGGCGTCCGCTGTGGCTGGGGTCGGTGAAGTCGAATCTCGGGCATACGCAGGCCGCGGCGGGCGTCGCGGGGATCATCAAGATGGTCATGGCGATGCGCCACGGCGTGCTGCCCCGGACCCTGCATGTGGATGCGCCGTCGTCGAAGGTGGACTGGTCCGCCGGCCGTGTCGAGCTGCTCACCCACCCCGTGACCTGGGATAGCGAGCGGCCACGCCGGGCCGGGGTGTCTTCGTTCGGGATCAGCGGGACGAACGCGCACGTGATCATCGAGGAGGACTCGGCCCCGGCCCCTGCCTCTGCCCCTGCGACGGACTCGGCTGAGGAGGGGGCGGGGCTTGCGGAGTCCCGTGATTCCTCGGGGCCGGTGCCGCCGTTGGTGCTCAGCGCCCGGTCAGCTGAGGCGTTGAGCGCGCAGGCGGCCGGGGTACTCGGCCTGCTGGAGCGTGCGGGTGCTCCGGAGCCGGTGGAGGTGGGGTATGCGCTGGCGACGTCGCGGGCGCAGTTGGAGCATCGCGCGGTGGTGGCGGGTGCGAGCCGTGGTGAGTTGGTGGCCGGGTTGACCGCGCTTGCTGCTGGTGAGGATGCGGTGGGCGTGGTGCGGGGTGTGGCGGCTGAGGGGCGGCTGGCGTTTCTGTTCACCGGGCAGGGCGCGCAGCGGGGCAGGATGGGACGTGAGCTGTACGAGACGTTCCCGGTCTTCGCGCGGGCGCTGGACGAGGCTTGCGGCCACCTCGACGCCCACCTCCAACGGCCTTTGAAGGACGTGCTGTTAGCGGAGGACGGCGGGTCGGCGGAGAGCGCTCTGCTGGACCGTACCGAGTACGCGCAGCCTGCCCTGTTTGCCGTGGAGACGGCACTGTTCCGGCTTGTTGAGTCGTGGGGTGTGCGCCCGGATGTGGTTGCCGGGCATTCCATCGGTGAGATCACGGCGGCCCACGTGGCCGGGGTGCTGTCGTTGGCGGATGCGTGTGCGCTGGTGGCGGCCCGTGGGCGGCTGATGCAGGCCCTGCCCGACGGTGGGGTCATGGCAGCTGTTCAAGCGACCGAGGAAGAGGTACGGGCACTGCTCGACGGCGCCCAGGACGCGGCGATCGGCGCCGTCAACGGCCCCCAGGCCACCGTCGTCTCCGGCGCCCAGGACACCGTCAACACCATCGTCGAAACCCTCCGGACCCAGGGCCGTAAGACGTCCTTCCTCAAGGTCTCGCACGCCTTCCACTCCCCGCTGATGGACCCCATGCTCGACGACTTCCGCACGATCGTGGCAGGCCTGACCTACTCCGAGCCCCGTATCCCGGTGGTCTCCAACGTCACCGGCCGCCCCGCCACACCAGGCGAGCTGACCACTCCCGACTACTGGGTGACCCATGCCCGTGAGGTGGTCCGCTTCGCCGACGGCATACGAGCCCTGGCCGAAGACGGCGTCACCACCTACCTGGAGATCGGCCCCGACGCCGTCCTGACCGCCATGGCCCCCGCCGTCCTCCCCGACGACACCACCCACCACTTCATCCCCCTCCTACGCCGCAACCGCCCCGAACCAACCGAAACCCTCACCGCACTCGCCCGCCTCTGGACCCACGGCCACACAGTCGACTGGACCACCCTCCACACCACAACAACCCCCACCCAACCCATCG
>NZ_SDIF01000149.1 GCF_004122735.1 Streptomyces sioyaensis
CCCGACGACAGCCCCACCCCGGCCGCGCCGTCCCATGGCTACGCACCAGGCGCCTCCTTCGCCGTGATGTACATCCCGCGCTTCGGTCCCGACTGGGCCAAGCCCGTCCTGGAAGGCACCGCGGCCAGCGTCCTCAAGCGTGGACTGGGCCATTACGACCGCACCGCGCACCTCGGCGCGCTCGGTAACTTCTCCGTCGCCGGGCACCGCCGCACCTACGGCGACCCGTTCAAGGACTTCCCACGGCTGCGCCCCGGCGACGCCGTGGTGCTCACCGACGGCACGACCTGGTTCACCTATCGCATCGACAACCGGCCCTACACGACGCTGCCCGGCGATATCGGCGTGATCGACCCCGTGCCGCGGAAGTCCGGTTTCCACGGCCCCGGGCGGTATCTCACGCTGACGACCTGCGAGCCGGAATGGGGCCACAGCCACCGGCTGATCGCCTGGGCACACCTGGATGCCACCCAACCCGCGGCACAGGGAAGGCCATCGGCTTTGACCGGCTGACCCACCAGCGCCCGCCCTCGCCCCTTACTCTGGTCTCGCAAACGACATCGTCATCGGCATCGGCAAGGGGACAGCGACAGCATGTACGGCTGGATCTGGCGGCATCTGCCGGGCAACACGTGGGTGAAGGCGCTGATTTCCCTGGTGCTCGCGCTGGCGGTCGTCTTCGTACTCTTCCAGTACGTCTTTCCGTGGGCGGAGCCGCTGCTCCCCTTCAATGACGTCACTGTCGACCAAGGGATGGCAGCCGTCCGATGACCGCACGGATTCTCGTCGTCGACAACTACGACAGCTTCGTCTTCAACCTCGTCCAGTACCTCTACCAACTCGGTGCCGAGTGTGAGGTGCTGCGCAACGACGAGGTCGCCCCGCGGCACGCTCAGGACGGCTTCGACGGGGTGCTGCTGTCGCCCGGACCCGGATCTCCCGAGCAGGCCGGTGTCTGCGTCGAGATGGTCCGGCACTGCGCGGAGACCGGCGTCCCGGTCTTCGGTGTCTGCCTGGGCATGCAGTCGATGGCGGTGGCCTACGGCGGTGTGGTGGACCGCGCTCCCGAGCTGCTGCACGGCAAGACCTCGCACGTCGTCCACGAGGGCGCCGGCGTCTTCTCCGGGCTGCCCACGCCGTTCACCGCCACCCGCTACCACTCCCTGGCCGTCGAGCCGGACACCGTCCCCGACGACCTGCTCGTCACCTCCTGGACGGAGGCCGAGGACGTCCCCGGCGGACGGATCATCATGGGCCTGCGGCACCGCGAACTACCGGTCGAGGGCGTGCAGTTCCACCCCGAGTCGGTCCTGACGGAGTGGGGGCACCGGATGCTGGCCAACTGGCTCGTCGAATGCGGCGATGAGGGGGCGGTGGAGCGCTCGACGGGGCTGGCCCCGGTGGTCGGCAAGGCCGGCGCGTGACCGCCTTGCGCCCCGAGCGTGAAGGCAGTTCCCACGAGCCCTACGATCCGGACCGGTCGTACGCGGCACAGGGCCCGTACGGGCCGCAGGAGCCCCATGGGCAGCCCGACGCCTTCGAGGAGGCGGTAGGGAAGCTCAACGACCCCCTGAACGATCCGCTGCCGGGTGGCGCGAGCCCGGCACCCGCGCCCCCTCCCTTCGGCCAGCCGGGCCGGGGGCGCCGGCGGGGCAAGCCCGCGCAGGAGGGCGTACAGCACGGCTCACCGTGGTTCCGCCCGCATCTGGAGCCGGACCGCTCACGGCCGGGCCGGCAGCCGTACGAGCCTCCCGCGGCCGCCCCGGGCCAGGGTTACGGCGCCGCCCCCCGCCCCGTCTCGGCCGAGTCGATAACCCGGCCCTATGCCGCGCCGGCGGCCCCGGTGTCCCCCGCCCCGGCTCCGGCCGCCGCACCCGCCCCCGCGCCCTGGCGGAACGACGACGAGACCATGGCCCTGCGGCAGGCCGAGAAGCCCGACGGCGACACCGTTTCACGTGAAACCGAGGCGAGGGTTTCACGTGAAACGGCGGCAGAGCCTACGTCCACAGGCGGCAGGGCGGCCCGACGCAAGGCCGCTCAGGAAGCCGCCAAGCGCGGCGGTCGGCGGGGGCGCCACGGCGGGACGGCCGGCACCACAGCGGCCGCTGAGACGGCCGCCGACTCCGCTGCCGCTGCGCCCACGTCCCGGGTCGAGGCCCGGCGGGCCGCCCGAGCCGCCAAGGACAGCCCCAGCCTGATTGCCAGCCGCGCGCTGGGCGAAGTGTTCATCACCCTTGGCGTGCTGATGCTGCTCTTCGTCACCTATCAGCTGTGGTGGACGAATGTCCGGGCCGAGGAGGAGGCGGGGGGCGCCGCCACCAACCTTCAGCACGAGTGGGACAGCGGCGGCGGCGAGAAGAAGAACCTCGCGGACGGCGAGCGCTTCGGGATCATGTATATCCCCAAGCTCGATGTGAAGGCTCCGATAGCCGAGGGCATCGACAAGCACAACGTGCTGGACCACGGCATGGTCGGTCACTACGACAAGAACAGCGGGATCAAGACGGCGATGCCCTGGGACAAGAAGGGCAACTTCGCGGTGGCCGCCCACCGCAACACCCACGGCGAGCCGTTCCGCTACATCAACAAGCTCACCAAGGGCGACAAGATCGTCGTTGAGACGCAGAGCTCGTACTACACGTACGAGATGGAGAGCATCCTCCCGCAGACCTCGCCGAGCAACACCAGCGTGATCGGCCCCGTACCGCCTGGCTCGGGCTTCACCGGCCCCGGCCGCTACATCACGCTGACGACCTGCACCCCGGAGTTCACCAGTACCTTTCGGATGATCGTCTGGGGCAAGATGGTCGACGAGCGGCCGCGGAGCAAGGGCAAACCGGATGCGCTCACCGGCTGAGTGAACAAAAGAGGGGTGCTACGCGGTGACTGCCACCGGAAACGACCAGGAACGCGACCGGTCCGCGCCGCCACTCACGCCGCGACGGGCGCGCAGAGCCGTCGCGTCCGTCGTCAGCGTCATCGGTGAGCTGCTGATCACGGCCGGGCTGATCCTGGGACTGTTCGTCGCGTATTCGCTGTGGTGGACCAATGTCCTCGCCGACCGTGCCGCGCACCAGCAGGGCGACCAGGTGCGCAAGCACTGGGCGAGCAGCGGGCCCAAGGGGCCGGGGGAGCTCGACACCAAGGACGGCATCGGCTTTCTGCACGTACCGGCGATGGACAACGGCGACGTGCTGGTCAAGAAGGGCACCGACGCCGAGGTCCTCAACGAGGGCGTGGCCGGCTATTACACCAAGCCGGTCAAGTCGGGGCTGCCGAAGGACAAGAAGGGCAACTTCACCCTCGCCGCGCACCGCGACGGCCACGGCGCGAAGTTCCACAACATCGACAAGGTCAAGGACGGCGACCCGATCGTCTTCGAGACCAAGGACACCTGGTACGTCTACAAGGTCTTCGCGACGCTCCCGGAGACCTCGAAGTACAACGTGGACGTCCTCGACGAGGTCCCGAAGGAAGCCGGCAAGCACAAGGCGGGCCGCTACATCACCCTCACGACCTGCACCCCGGTCTACACCTCGAACTACCGCTACATCGTCTGGGGCGAGCTGGTCCGCACCGAGAAGGTCGACGCGGACCGCACACCCCCGAAGGAGCTCCGCTAGCCGGCCGGTCCGGGGCCGGCCGGGGGCCGGCCCTGCATCCCGCCTGCCGCCCCGGCTCCCGGCGAGCCCCCGGCCCGCGGCCGGCGTGCCCCCCCCGGCCCGGCGTCTGCGGACAACGCAAAGCCCCGGCACCCTTCCCAGGTGCCGGGGCTCTGTGCTGCCTCGTCGGTACGGACCGGCTAGCCTCCGAACGGTCCGCCGAAGATGCCGCCACCGCCGTCATTGCCGCCGTTACCGCCCCCGCCCCCGCCGCCGATGGTGGTTAGCGTGACGGTGGTGTTCGCGGGGTCGGACGGCGTCTGTGCCGCCGGGTCCTGAGTGACCACGCGGGCGTTGTCGTCCGTCGCACTGCCGCCGGCGAACTGGATGTTCTTGAAGCCGGCCTGCTGGAGCGTCTTCTTGGCGTCCTTCACGGTCTGGCCGACCACGCTCGGCACCGGCGTCTGTGCGCCCGCCTTGCCGACCGTGAGGTTCACCGTGGAGCCCTTCTTGGCCTGGGTGTTGCCCTCCGGGCTCTGGGTCTGCACCTTGCCGACCTGGTTGGGGTCGCTGACTTCCTGCTCGGTCTTGGTGACCTCGAAGCCCTGGGCCTTCAGCTGCTGCTCCGCCGCGGCGGCGTCCTGCCCCGTGACGTCCGGGACCCCCACCTTCGGGCTCTCCGTGGCGATGGACAGCGTGATCTTGGTGTTCTTGGTCTTCTTGGAGTTCGCCTTCGGGTCCTGGTCCGCGACGGTACCGGGATCGCGGTCGGAGACCACGGGCTTGCTCTCGATATTGGTGAAGCCCTTGTCCTGGAGATCCGAGCGCGCCTCGGCCTCGGTGAGGCCCGTCACACTGGGCACCGAGATCTGCTCCTGACCGGAGCACAGCGTGACGGTGACCGTGTCGTTCTTCTGGATCTCTCCGCCGGCCTCCGGGCGCTGCTCGGTGACCTGGCCCTTCTTGACGTTGTTGCAGGCCTTGCGGCCCCCCTCGGCGACCTTGAAGCTGCCGTTCTGCCCGAACGCCTTGGCTTCCTTGAGGGTCTTGCCGACGAGGTTGGGCACCGGCGTCGTACCGCCCTTGTTGCCCTTGGTGAACATCGCCTGGGCGATGAAGATCGCACCGATCAGGACGAGGACGGCCGCCAGCACCAGAAGAATCGTCGAGGTGTTGCTCTTCTTCTGGCCGCCACCGCGCCGCCGGTCGCCGCGGTCGTCGTAGCCGTAGCCCCCGTCGTCCGGGTTCATCGGCGGAAGCATGGAGGTCTGGCCGGCCGGATCCTGCGGACGCAGCATCGTGGTCGGCTGGTCCTGGTTGAAGCCGGCCGCGCCCATCGCGGAGGTCGCCGCGACCGGCTGGCCCTCCAGCGCCGCCTCGATGTCGGCGCGCATCTCGTCCGCCGACTGATAGCGGTAGTCCGGGTCCTTGACCAGCGCCTTCAGGACGATGGCGTCCATCTCCGGCGTGATCTCGGGGTCGAAGTTGCTCGGCTTCTGCGGCTCTTCACGGACATGCTGATAGGCCACCGCGACCGGCGAATCACCGACGAACGGCGGCCGGACGGTCAGCAGCTCGTAGAGCAGACAGCCGGTGGAGTACAGGTCGGAGCGGGCGTCGACCTGCTCACCCTTGGCCTGCTCGGGAGAGAGGTACTGCGCCGTGCCGATGACGGCCGCGGTCTGCGTCATCGTCATCCCGGCATCGCCCATGGCCCGGGCGATGCCGAAGTCCATGACCTTGACCTGGCCGGTGCGCGTCAGCATGACGTTGGCGGGCTTGATGTCGCGGTGGACGATGCCGGCGCGGTGGGAGTACTCCAGCGCCTGGAGGACACCGGTGGTCATCTCCAGCGAACGCTCGGGCAGCAGCTTTCTTCCGGAGTGCAGCAGCTCACGCAGGGTGGAGCCGTCGACGTACTCCATCACGATGTACGGGATCGAGACGCCGTCGACGTAGTCCTCGCCGGTGTCGTAGACCGCGACGATCGACGGATGGTTCAGCGAGGCGGCCGACTGGGCCTCACGGCGGAACCGGGCCTGGAAGGACGGGTCACGGGCGAGATCCACCCGCAGCGTCTTCACAGCTACGGTGCGGCCCAGGCGGGTGTCATGCGCGAGGTACACCTCGGCCATCCCACCGCGGCCGAGCACCGAGCCCAGCTCGTACCGGCCGCCGAGGCGACGCGGCTCTTCCATAAGCTTCTCCAGCCCTCTCCGTCAGTCCCGACCGCACCGGTGTGTGGTCCGGCGGTGTGCTGTCCGGGCATACCGTACCCGGCACGCCTTACCGGATCCGGCCGGAGCCGCAACCTGATACGTGACCGGTATTGGCGTGATCCGTATCACTTCTGGCCTTCGAGTACTGCCTCCATCACGCGCTTTGCGACCGGAGCAGCGAGTTTGCCGCCGGCGATGTCGTCGCGGAGGGTGTCGGATCCCTCAATGACGACAGCGACCGCGACGGGGGTGCCCTTGTCGGTCTTCGCGTAGGAAATGAACCAGGCGTACGGATTGTCCTTGTTGTTCTCGCCGTGCTGCGCCGTACCGGTCTTTCCGCCGACGGTGACGCCGGGGATCTGAGCGTTGGTTCCCGTGCCGTTCTTGACGACGGTCTCCATGATGCTCTGGACCTTCTGGGCGTTCTCCGGGCTGAGCGGCCGGCTCATCTCCTGCGGCGTGTGCTGCTGGACGACATTGAGGTTCTGCGCGACCAGCTGGTCGACCATGTACGGCTTCATCAGCTTGCCGCCGTTGGCGACCGCCGAGGCGACCATGGCCATCTGCAGCGGCGTGGCGCGGTTGGAGGCCTGGCCGATGCCCGCCATCGCGTTCTGCGGCCGGTTGTCCTCGGGGAAGATGGACTCCGAGGCGCGGACCGGGGTGTTGATGCCCGGGTCGTTGAAGCCGAACTTCTCCGCCTCGGCCTTCATCTTCTTGTTGCCGAGGTCGGCGCTGATCTTGCCGAACACGGTGTTGCAGGACCAGCGCAGCGCCTCCCGCAGGGTGGCGTCCTTGCAGGGGATGTTGCCCTCGTTCTTCAGCTCGATGCCCGAGGTGTCGGGGAGCGTGTAGGGCAGCGGCGAGTTGGTCTTGGTGTCGACGCCGTTGTAGAGACCGTTCTCCAGGGCCGCCGAGGCCGTGACGACCTTGAAGGTGGAGCCGGGCGGGTAGGTCTGGCGCAGCGCCCGGTTGAGCATCGGCTCGTCGGGGTCGTTCTTCTTCTGCAGCGCGTTGTACGCCTCGGCGTCCTTGTTGCTCATCCCGGCGAACGACGAGGGGTCGTACGACGGGGTGCTGGCCAGCGCCAGGATCGCCCCGGTCTCCGGGTTGATCGCGGCGACCGCGCCCTTCTGGTTGCCGAGCCCGTCGAAGGCGGCCTTCTGGGCCTTGGCGTTGAGCGTGGTCACCACGTCGCCGCCCTTCTGCTTGCCGCCGGTGAACATGTCGACCGTGCGGCTGAAGAAGAGCCGGTCGTCGGTGCCGGTGAGGATGCCGTCGTTCAGCTTCTCCAGCTGGTTGGCGTCGAAGGCCTGCGAGGCGTAGCCGGTGACCGGCGCCCACATCTTGCCGTTCTTGTACGTGCGCTTGTACTTGAAGTCGCCGCTGTCGGTGGTCGTGGAGCCGGTGACTGCCTTGCCGTCGACGATGATGTTGCCGCGCGGCGTGCTGTAGCGCTCGATGGCGACCCGGCGGTTGTGCGGGTCGTTCTTGAGCTGGTCACCCTCGACGAACTGCACCCAGTTGACGCGGACCAGCAGAGCGAGGACGAGCAGGCCGCAGAAGATCGCGACCCGGCGCAGGGGCTTGTTCACGGGCGGACCACCTGGGTCATCTCGGCGTCGGTGGACGGGGCGGGGGCCGGCGCCGGGCGGCGCGCGGTGTCGCTGATCCGCAGCAGGATGGCGACGAGTGCCCAGTTGGCGATCACGGACGAGCCACCCTGGGCGAGGAACGGCATCGTCATACCCGTCAGCGGGATCAGGCCGGTCACGCCACCGGCGACGACGAAGACCTGCAGGGCGAAGGCGCCGGACAGGCCGATCGCCAGCAGCTTGCCGAACGGGTCACGGGCGGCCAGCGCCGTACGGATACCGCGCTCGATCAGCAGGCCGTAGAGCAGCAGGATGGCCATCAGACCGGCGAGACCGACCTCCTCGCCGACGGTGGCGAGAATGTAGTCGCTCTTTGGCGCGATGCCCTGGATGAGGCGGGAGTATCCCTGGCCCAGACCGGAGCCGAGGATGCCGCCGGACCCGAAGGAGTACATCGCCTGGGCGGTCTCGGTGACACCGCCGTTGGACAGCTCCAGCGGGTTGAGCCAGTTGTGGACACGGATCTGGACGTGCGACTCGAACGTCGCCACCGCGACCGCGCCGCCCGCGCTGAGCAGCAGACCGAACACGATCCAGCTGGTGCGCTCGGTCGCGACGTACAGCATCACGACGAACAGACCGAAGAAGAGCAGCGAGGTACCCAGGTCGGTCTCGAAGACCAGGATCATCAGGCTCAGCGCCCAGATGACGAGGATCGGGCCGAGGTCGCGGCCGCGCGGGAGGTAGAGCCCCATGAAGCGGCGGCTGGCCAGCGCCAGCGCGTCCCGCTTCACCATCAGATAGCCGGCGAAGAAGATCGCGATGATGATCTTCGCGAACTCACCGGGCTGCAGTGAGCCGAGACCCGGAATCGTGATCCAGATCTTCGCGCCGTTGACCCCGGGGAAGAACACCGGCGCCACCAGCAGCACCAGCGCGACCACCATCGAGATGTAGGTGTAGCGCTGCAGGACACGGTGGTCCTTGAGGAAGATCAGGATGCCCAGGAAGAGCGCGACACCGAACGTCGACCACATCAGTTGGTTGGGCGCCATCGCCTTGCCCAGCGAGTGCTCCTGGTCCAGCCGCCAGATGAAGATCAGGCCCAGGCCGTTGAGCAGGGTGGAGATGGGCAGCATCAGCGGGTCGGCGTACGGCGCCCACTTGCGGACGACGAGATGCGCGACGGCCGCCAGCAGGCCGAGGCCCAGGCTGTAGCCCAGCACACCGGCCGGCACCGAACCGTCCTTGGCCAGGCCGACGTTGATGTACGCGAACACCGGGATCAGCACCGCGAAGACGAGCATCGCCAGCTCGGTGTTGCGGCGGCTCGGGGCCCCGATCGTGCCGATAGTGGTGGTGTTGGTGGTACTGCTGCTCATGAGATCTACGGCCCCCTACGCCCTCACTGCTGGGTGCTGCAATTCTTTTCCAGCTTCAGCTGTTCCTCGGAGGGGGCCTGGCTGGGAGTGGCTTTGGGAGACGGGGACACGGGCGCGGCGAGCGTGCCCGCCGTGCTGGTGCCGCTGTTCCTGTCCGTTCTGTCGTTGGATCCGGGCCGGGTGCTCGGGGATGCGGACGAGGACGGCGTACCGGGCTTGGGTGACGTGCCCGTCCGGGGCTTGCTGGGGTGCCGGGCGGCCTCGCGCTCGGCGGCCTCGCGCTGTTCCTTGCTGCGGCAGGCGTTGGCCTGCCGGCTCAGCTCGGAGACCTTTTCGCCGCCCTGGGAGCGGTTGTCGACCGCGATCGTCTCCTTGACCTGGTTGCGCTGGTACAGCGGCAGGTACTTGAGTTCGATCTCGGGGTGATCCTCGTCCACGCCGTTGAGCTTTATCCACGCGAGGTCCTGGCTGATGCCCCGGTAGAGCGCGATGTGGTCGTCCTTGCTGCCGACGAAGTACTGGGTCTGCGTCCAGCGGTAGCCCGTGTAGAGCCCGCCGCCGACGACCGCCAGCGCCAGCGCGATCAACAGGGACCGCTTGATCCACCGTCCGCGCGGACGGGGCTTGACGAAGTCCTCGTCCATGAACGCGCCGAACGAGCCCTGCGGCGGCCCGCCGACCTCCGTATCGCCGCTGCCGGGCGGCCCGAAGGCGCCACCGGGCGCCGGGTGCCCACCCGGCCGGCCGAGCTCGGCGGCCCGGGCGGCGGGCGTCTGCAGCGTGCTCGGGTCGCTGAGCTGGTGCTGGTTCTCCGCGACGGCACCGACGACGACCGGGGTGTCGTTGAGCTGCCCGGCCATGGTGTCGTTGCCGTCCACGTCCAGGACGTCGGCGACGATGCAGGTGATGTTGTCGGGTCCGCCGCCGCGCAGGGCGAGCTGGATCAGCTCCTGCACCGTCTCGTGCGGCCCGTGGTAGCTGGCGAGGGTCTCTTCCAGCGTCTGGTGGCTGACGACCCCGGACAGCCCGTCCGAGCAGATCAGATACCGGTCGCCGGCCCGCACCTCGCGGATCGACAGATCGGGCTCGACATGATCGCCGCTGCCCAGCGCCCGCATCAGCAGTGACCGCTGCGGGTGGGTGGTGGCTTCCTCTTCGGTGATCCGGCCCTCGTCGACCAGCCGCTGCACCCAGGTGTGGTCCTGGGTGATCTGGGTCAGTACGCCGTCGCGCAGCAGATAGGCGCGCGAGTCGCCGACGTGCACCAGGCCGAGCCGCTGTCCGGTCCACAGTAGGGCGGTCAGGGTCGTGCCCATGCCCTCCAGCTGGGGGTCCTCCTCGACCATCACCCGCAGCTGGTCGTTGGCGCGCGTGACGGCCGTCCCCAGCGAGGTGAGCAGGTCGGAGCCGGGGACGTCGTCGTCGAGCTGGACGAGGGTGGAGATCACCTCGGAGGAGGCGACCTCACCGGCGGCCTGGCCGCCCATGCCGTCGGCGATGGCGAGCAGTCGTGGCCCGGCATAGCCGGAGTCTTCGTTGCCCTCGCGGATCATGCCCTTGTGCGATCCGGCGGCGAAGCGCAGTGACAGACTCATGCGCACCTCACCCGTCGGCTCGGGGTACAGCCGGTCTCGTCGAGCCACACTGCCCACCCTCCGGTCGGGAGCACACCGAGGTCCGTCGAGTGGACCGTCGCGGCTCGCTCGCTCCGCTCGCTCATTGTCGTACTACTTCCGCAGCTCGATGACGGTCTTGCCGATGCGGATCGGGGCTCCCAGCGGAATCGGTGTCGGGGTCGTCAGTCGGGTCCGGTCCAGGTACGTGCCGTTGGTGGAACCGAGGTCCTCGACGATCCACTGGCCGTCACGGTCCGGGTAGATCCTGGCATGCCTGCTGGACGCGTAGTCGTCGTCCAGCACGATGGTGGAGTCGTGCGCACGGCCCAGAGAGATGGTCTGGCCTTGGAGGGCGACGGTGGTACCGGTCAGCGAGCCCTCGGAGACCACCAGCTTGGTGGGGGCTCCGCGGCGCTGGCGGTTGTTGCCGCGGCCGCCTTCCTGGCGGCGCTGCTGCGGCGGCGGCGCGGCCGCCTGGCGCTGCGCACGTGCTTCCTGCCCGCCGCGCCGGGCGGCACCGCGCTGTGTGACGCGCGTGCCGAACAGATCGCTGCGGATGACCTGAACGGCCACGATGACGAACAGCCACAGTACGGCGAGGAAACCCAACCGCATGACCGTGAGGGTCAGCTCTGACATGCTCCCCGCTTCACCCTTCGGCTTGCCGGTAAACGATGGTGGTACTGCCCACGACAATCCGCGAGCCGTCGCGGAGATTAGCGCGAGTGGTGTGCTGCCCGTCCACCACGATGCCGTTCGTGGAGCCCAGATCCTGGATCATGGGGGGCGTTCCGACCCGGATCTCACAGTGACGCCGGGAGACACCCGGGTCGTCGATCCGTACGTCGGCGTCGGTGCTGCGGCCCAGCACGAGCGTGGGGCGCGAGATCTGGTGGCGGGTGCCGTTGATCTCGATCCAGCGCCGCGTCTGCGCGTGGGGCTGCGGTCCGGCACCGGGGGGTGCCGTACGGGGTGCGGGCTGTGCGCCGCCGGGAGGTGGGGACGAGGGCATGGGGGGCGCGCTGACGTGCCCGCCGCCGGGCTGGCCGCCGCGGGGCATGGCCGCGGCGCGCTGGGCGGCCGCCGGGCCCGAGGGCTCCTGGGACGAGCTGGAGGCGAGCGTGCGGCTGCGGACGCGGTACAGGCCGGTGTCGAGATCGTCGGCCTTCTCCAGATGGACCTTGATCGAGCCCATGAAGGTGTAGCGCTGCTGCTTCGCGTAGTCGCGGACCATGCTCGAGAGCTCGTCGCCGAGCTGCCCGCTGTAGGGGCTCAGCCGCTCGTAGTCAGGGGTGCTCAGCTCGACGATGAAGTCGTTGGGGACGACGGTGCGGTCGCGGTTCCAGATGGTGGCGTTGTTGTCGCACTCGCGCTGCAGGGCGCCGGCGATCTCCACGGGCTGTACCTCGGACTTGAACACCTTGGCGAAGGTGCCGTTGACGAGACCTTCGAGACGCTGCTCGAAACGCTTCAGTACTCCCACGGGGCACCTCCTTCCTCAGTCTTCGTCGGGGTCGTCCTGGTCGAGTCGTCCTGATACTGCTTACTGATCGTATCCACGCGTAGGGAAATCGGCTGGTTCCCCTTTCCCGCCTTGAGGACGAGTGTCGCCCCTCACAGGGTTGCCCGGTGCTTGTCTGCTCCTTGTCCACTGCTCGTGCACTGCGATCGTAGATGTGCCCCGAAGACAGTGTCCCGCAACCGCCCACCGATCCGGCCGGGCGGGGCCCGGAGTCGGTCGTGGCACGGAGCCTGCCCTTCCGGCCGGCCCGGAGGCAGGCCGGTGCGCACGCTCCGGTTGCGGCTACCGCGAGTGTGAACCCTCGGGGCAGTGCTCGGCCAATGCCCGAGGCACGGCGGGGTGCCGCCCGGAGGCCCCCGCGGGGCGGGGACCGGGGGAAAGGCGTGTGAAGACACCCCCGACAGCGTGCTAATGTTCTGGATGTCGGCAGGCGCTCGCACAAGACCCGGACGGAACACCCCGGATCGCGTGAGAGGATCAACCGACAGCACCCATGCGCGGGTGGCGGAATAGGCAGACGCGCTGGATTCAGGTTCCAGTGCCCGAAAGGGCGTGGGGGTTCAACTCCCCCCTCGCGCACAGATGAGACCCCCGGTCTCCGGAGAAATCCGGAGACCGGGGGTCTTTCGTTGTCTTCGTCACGTTGTTGCCTGTGTCACGCGGTTGTCCGGGGTGCGCGGTTGTCCCGGTCACGGGTGCGGGATGCCCTCGATGTGTGGCTGCCCTGCCGGCTCGCAGGCCGGGGTGACGTGAGGCCTACGTCACAGAATTGATCTTGGGCGCGATCCAGTCGCTGTGGCTTGTTGGCGCCCTCCTGGTGTGGCGGTATCCCCGGCTTGGGTGGCGGGGATGAATCGGTCTTCCAGGTACGGGAGTTGGGTGCCTGCGGGGATGGGGGCGGGGGCGCTGCCCCCGCCCCCATCCCCGCAGGCACCCAACTCCCGTACCTGGA
>NZ_SDIF01000015.1 GCF_004122735.1 Streptomyces sioyaensis
GGCTGCTGGCACATCCCCGATTCCACCTGCACTTCACACCGACGAGTTCGTCCTGGCTGAACCTGGTGGAGCGGTGGTTCGCCGAACTCACGCAGAAGAAGCTCAAACGTGGCGTCCACCGCTCCGTCCAGGCCCTCGAACGCGACATCCGCACCTGGCTCGCCGACTGGAACGAACACCCGAGGCCCTTCGCCTGGACGAAGACCGCCGACGAGATCCTCGACAAAGTCGCTGCATACTGCCGACGAATCTCCGACTCAGGTCACTAGGGGCTCGTAGGGGTTTGGGCCCGTCGCCGGCTCTGGTTGAGTCAGGGGCCCCACGTCGACCCTCCAGGAAGGACTCCACGTGGCTCAACCGATGAGTGGCGTCAAGGGCCTGATGAGGGTTCCCGGTCTGCCCCAGCTGTTCCTCTGGTCGATGCTGGGCCGGCTCAACGTGTCGGCTCTACCGATCGCGCTGTCGCTGATGCTGGTGCGCTGGAGCAACTCGTACGTCGTCGTCGGCCTGGTCGGCTGCGCACTGACCCTGGGACAGGGCGCGGCCGGGCCCCTGCGCGGACGGGCGGCGGACCGCGGTTCGACCGTCCGGCTGCTGGTGATCACGGGCGTCGGCTACACGACGGGCTTGGCCGTGATCGTGACGCTCGCGGCGAGGGCGCCCGCGTCATCGTGGCCGGTGGTCGTGGTCGTCGCGCTGGTGACCGGGCTCAGTGCCGTGCCGGTGTCACAGATCAGCCGGGCGGTGTGGCCCAAGATCGTCGGCTCGGAGCTGACCTCCACGCTCTACACGGCTGAGGCGACCGCGTCGGAGGTGATCACCACCACCGGGCCGCTGCTCGCCTCCCTGGTCATCGCCGTCGCCGGGCCGTACTGGGCGGTCGGTGTCACGGCGCTGCTGGCCCTGGTCTCGGCCCTCGTCTTCGCCGCCGCGCTCGGCCGCGCCGGCGTGGGCGGCGAGCCGTTGCCGCAGCGCGGCGAGCGGCTCGCCCAGCGGTCCCTGCTGACCGAGGGGCCCTTCGTCCGGGTGGTCGCCATCTCGATGCTGGTCACGGCCGCGATCTTCGCCGTCAACCTGTCGGTGGTGGCCTGGACGCAGAACATCGGCCGCCCCGCCTTGGCCGGGGTGCTGACCGCCTGTTGGACGGCCGGCTCGCTGGCCGGCGGGTTCGCACTGAGCACCTTTGCCCGGGAACTGCCCCGGGCGCTGCGGGTGGCCGGGATGGCTGTCGGGATGGCCGCTCTCGCTGTCCTGCTCCCGCCGGTTCTGGGCACGGTGCCCCTCTGGCTGGTCGTCGTGGTGCTGTTCCTCGGCGGGACGGCCATCGCGCCGACTCTGGCGGCTACTTACGAGCAGATCGCCGAGGCGTCCCCGGAGGACCGCAGGGCGGAGGCGTTCGGCTGGATGGCGACGGCAACCGCGGGCGGCGGCGCGCTGAGTGCGGCACTGACCGGGGTGCTGCTCGACTTCTCCGGGCCTGCGCTGCCCGTCGCCGCCGGCGCGGCGCTCGTCTTCGTCGCACTGGTGCTGACCGTATTCGGCCGCAAACCGCGCGCACCGTCGGCCGAAACTGTCGAAGAAGTCACCGCATGATCCGGCCTCGCCCCCCATCACCCCGTATTCCACCGGCCGGCCGGCATCCGCTGGTCCACCTGCCGACGTACGCCCGGAAGACGGTCGAGCAGGTTGGCGTGGACCCGCCCGCGGGCCGGCAATTCCCTCACCGTGCCGGGTCACCGGCGGATCGGAGAACGCAACCATGGCCGACAGCATTGCGGCCGAACAGGTCAGGCAACTCTCGTACCAGGGCTACGAATTCGCCTGCCGGATCCTTGAGTGCCCGGCACCGGTCACCGAGCCGATCGTCGTCATGTGCGCGGCGTTCCAGAACATCCGCAGCTACCACCGCTACGACAAGTACTGGCGCGACTCGGCCACCGTCATCTGCATGGAGCCGCCGGGCTCGTACTCGCCCGATCCGGTGCCGCGGACCGTCGGTTACGACTTCGACGCCGGCGCGCTGGCCTATCTGCTCGACGAACTGGATCTTCCCCGCATCAACCTGCTCGGCATCAGCCTGGGTGCCGCGCCCACGCACCGGTTCGCCCAGGAGTACCCGGAGCGGATCGCGCGGCTGATGCTCACCGGCGCGGCGTTGGGCGACACCGCACGTCGCGGGGCCGTCGAACTCGAACACTGGCTGAGGCTGCGCCGGGCGGACGCATTCGGGCGCAAGATGGTGGAACTGTGCGTGAACGGGGACCCGACCCGGACCGTACGCAATCGGGAGGCCGTCCGGCGCGCTCTGCTCGACCATCTGAGCACGGCGTCGGAGGCTGAACTGGTACGGTACCTCGCCGTCGCCCAGCGGTTGGTCGACCACCCGGCGACGCTGCCGGGCCGGATCTCCGGGATACCCGCCCTGTGCGTGACCGGGGAGCACGACGAGCTCGCTCCCCCTGACCTGACGCGGACGATGGCCGCCGGCATCGACGGCGCGGCGTTCACGACCATGCGCGAGACGTGCCACGTGTCCTTCCTGGAACGGCATGCCGACTGGGCCGACCTGGTGCTGCGGTTCTTCACCGACCAGCCGCTGGCCGGCCTCGACTACCTGACCGGCCTGGAACATCCGGCCGGCCGCCCCGAGCACGACGAGTCGGCGTCCTCCGTATGGTGACCGTCGACCTGAGCGCGTACGGCCCCGGTTTCTTCACCGACCCGTACCCCTACTACGCCCGGCTGCGCGAGGCCGGGCCGGTGCACGAGATCGTCTTGGCCGATGGGGACCGGTTCTGGCTGATCGTCGGATACGAAGAGGCCCGGGCGGCCCTGTCCGATCCACGTCTGGCCAAGTCCCTCGACCCGCCGAGCGAGGACGAGCGGCACGTCCTGATCACCGATCCGCCGGACCACACGCGGCTGAGACGGCTCGTCTCGCGGGAGTTCACCGCGCGCCGGGTGGAGGCGATGCGCCCGCGCGTCCAGGAGATCACCGACGGTCTCCTCGATGAGATGGTGGCCGGGCGGCGGCGAGCCGACCTGGTCTCGGCGCTGGGGTCCCCGCTGCCGATCACCGTGCTCTGCGAACTGCTCGGGGTCCCGTTCGCCGACCGGGAGGACTTCCGCGGCTGGACGGAGCGGGTTCTGGTGCCGGCCGAACCGGACACCATAGCCTGGTGGAAGAGCCGGGGATTCGCGCAGGCCGGGATGGCCTTGACGGACTACCTGAAGAACCTGATCGAGGACAAGCGCCGTTCTACGCCGACCGGCGACCTGATCTCCTCACTGTTGCGGACAACCGCGGAGGACAGCGACCGCCTGTCGGCCGCCGAGCTGCACTCGATGGTGTTCATCCTGATCGTTGCGGGCCACGAGACCACGGCCAACCTGATCACCAACGGCGTACGCGCGCTCCTGGCACACCCCGAACAACTGGCGGCGCTGCGTACCGACCCGGAGGGACTGATCGACCAGGCGGTCGAGGAGATGCTGCGCTACGACGGCCCGGTGGAGACGTCGACCAAGCGGTTCACCCGCGAGGCCGTCAGCTACGGCGCCACGACGATCCCGCCAGGGGAGACGGTTCTGGTCAGCATCGCGGCGGCGGGGCGTGACCCTGCGCAGTTCCAGCGACCCGACACGTTCGACATCCACCGCGGAACGACCGGCACCCGCAGTGGCCACGTCGCCTTCGGCCACGGCATCCACTTCTGCCTGGGTGCCGGGCTGGCACGGATGGAGAGCCGGGTCGCGATCCTGACCCTGCTGCGCCGCTGTCCCGACCTGGCGCTCGACATCGATCCGGCCGGTCTCGACTGGCTGCCGGGCATCAGAGTCAGGGGTGTACGCAGTCTGCCGGTGCGCTGGTGAGCGTTCCCGCACGCTGAACCGGCCCGGTCGTCCGGGTGGGCGACGGGGACGGTGCACAAGCGGGCGGTCGACCTCGGCTCCGCGCGTAAAGCGGGCGATCCGCCGATGCTGAGGGCCTCGGTTCGTCACGGCTGTTCGTGCGAAGGAAACCAGGCGCCCCGTCACGGCGGCCCCGGGCATGCCCGACCCACCGCAGACGGAACCTCGCCCGTGACCGCCGCCGACATCGCCCCCGCCTCGCTTTTGCCGAGCAGGGCACCGCCGTGGGATCAGCGGGGTATGAAGAACTCGCCGTCGCACGCCCATCCGCACGCCTGGGCTTCCGCCCCGCCGACACAGCAGCCTTCCGATCGCCAACCAACCCGCGCGATCGCGCATCAGACGCGGATTCCAGCGTTTCCGCAGAAACCACTGCTCACGACCGAGCGGCACCTACGGTCCCGGGGCTCGGCAAGGTGAAGGCCTTGCCCGCCGTACGTGTTCACCGGTCCTGGCGCCACCGGGAGACGAGTGAGACGGCCTGTTCAGGGTTGAGGCGGGGGTCGCACAGGGTGGTACGGCGGACGGTGGGGGAGTCGAGGGCGCGGAAGTCGGGGGCGCATTCGGTGACGTCGTCGGGTGTGGCCTCCAGGTGGAGTCCGCCGGCGATGCCACCGGCGAAGGTGACGGCCCAGCAGAAGGCCTGCATTTCCTCCGCCATGGTGGGCAGCAAGCGGGTCTTGTGGCCGTCGGGGGCGGTGACGGTGTTGCCGTGCATGGGGTCGCACAGCCAGATCACCGGGTGGCCGGCACGGTGGACGGTCCGGACGAGCCGGGCGAGGCATGAGCGTGCAGCATCGGCCCCCATGCGGGCGATGAGCGTGAGGCGGCCCGGACGGCGCTGTGGGTCGAGGCGGGCACACAGCGCGGTGAGGTCGGCCGGGGTTGTCGTGGGACCGACCTTCACCGCAACGGGGTTGAGCACCTCGGAGATCAGGTCGATATGGGCACCGTCGAGCTGATGGGTGCGCTTGCCGATCCAGGGCCAATGGGTGGAGCCGAGGAGACGTTGTCCGTCGTCCAGGTCACGGACCAGGGGGAATTCGTAGTCCAGGACAAGCGCTTCGTGGCTGGTCCAGGTCGGAATGGAGGTACCGGTACCGGGGTGGTGTGAGTCGCCGGCGGGGCCGCGCCAGCCGAGATGCTCCATGACATCGTGGGCCGCCCGGTAGGCCATCAGCATCCGCAGGGGGTCGTGGCGGCGGCCGGCGAGGTCGCGAGTGGGGGCGTTGACCATGTGTCCGCGATAGACGGGCAGGTCGACACCATCGACCGGTTCGACCCGGTGCGAGCGGGGCTTGGCGAACTGGCCGGCGATGCGCCCCACGCGCACAACCGGTTTGCCGGTTGCGGCCTGCAGGGTGTCGCCGAGCAGGTGAAGCAGGGCGGACTTGCGCGAGACATGTTCCGCCGTGCATTCGTCGGGGTGCTCCGCGCAGTCACCGGCCTGGAGGACGTGGGCCTCTCCTCGCGCCACCCCCGCCAACTGGTCACCGAGTCCGCGGACGTCCTCAGCCCTCACCAGAGGAGGCCGCTCGGCGAGGATCGTCCGTACCCGCTCTGCCTGGAAGGGGTCGGCCCATTCGGGCTGCTGCCTGGCGGGATTGCGTGTCTGCGTGACGGAGCTACCCACCACAGCCTCCAGAGTGTCGGGAAGGGAACGTAGGGAATGCAGAGAAACGGGCGAAGCGGCCTCGACGGTTAACCAGCCGGCACTCGCCTCGAAGAACATCCCGAAGTGCCATGAATCAGCCCTGCTCCCGGAATGCCTGATGGGGAACACCGGTACAGGCTGACTTGACTATAATCAGCCCGCGAATTGCGCACATCGCGCGCTGGCGAAACAGGGGGGTGGTGCGGGGAAATAGGGGGGAATCGTAAATATTAGGGGTGAGTAAGCCGGGCCTTCGAAATGACTGGGGGTGTGCCTTCCGTAGGCTCCGCCGAGTGGTTTCATGGTGGGAGCGCAGGCGCTCTTCGGCCTGCCGGCCTGTCTGGATCTGCCGTCCGTAGGTCCCCATCCGGTCCAACTCGGCATGGAGGGGGGTGGGTTAGTCTTCGGTGAGGTCTTCCTTGTTGCGACGTAGGAATTTCCCGGGTACACCCGGGTCCTGGCCGCCGCCCTGGCGCGGGCCTTCCGGCCGCCCGGGCGCTCGCCGCTCAGGCCCGCGGGGCGACACTACGGTCGTCCGCTGCCGCCTGCCGTGCCTCTCCCTCGCGGGGAGCGCCGGCATGTTCAAAAGGGCAAAGATCTTCTGGGAAGCTGGACTCCGGACCGGGCATCCATGCAATGTGACAGAGCGAGATCCGCCGAACCCGTCCGTCCGGTCCATTCCGGATCCGAGGAAGTCAGTCATCCACAGAAGTTCGGATGCCGCCACGTATCCGCACATCCTTTCTTTCCGAGTCCTCCGTGGCGACGCAGATCTCCAGAATTCCAGCCGAATCCGTAGCGATGAGCAGAGGGGGATGGAGAGTGGGCGTGCTGACACTGGGCTCAGCGTGGATCCGTTCCCGTCACCGCCGCACCCACGGTGAATTCTCGCCACCGCTTGCGTGGTGATGTCTCCGCGGTCGACCGGCCGTCAGGAACGATAAAAGGCGGGGGAAGAGGGAAATGAGGTTGACGTGCACTTACGCGTACAGGGCACTCCTCGGACAGGCGTGGACGGCGCGATGTCGCCGCTCGGTGGCCGGAGAGAACGCCGGCTGCTCACCTGTCTTCCGCTGAACGCCGACCGGGCCGTGGCCACCTCCACGCTGCTCGCCGGCCGGCGGGCAGCGAGCCGCACCGGCCGGGAAGGGGTGCTTTGGAGAGTGAGCGGCTGGGCCTGGAAGAGTGCTTCGGTGTCGGACCGGCGGTCGGCCACCACCGGCGGGCTCCGGGCGCGCTGCAGGAGGCCGTCGCCGAGTGCCCGCTGGGTGAGCGGCTGAACGGTCGGCTGATGCCGGCGCTCCACCGGTGCGGCCGGCGGACCGACGTGCTGTCAGTCTTCGGGCACCTCGGGGGCGAACTGGTGGAGCGGTTCGGACCGGAGCCGTCGGGGGAGCCGCTCGTCCGGAACGCGCCATCCTCGACACGCTCCCGGACCTGGAGGTGCCGACGGCCGGGTCCGCGGGGGAGAGTCGAAGGGCGCAAGAGCGGGCCGGGGTGCCGCCACCTCCTCGCACCGTAGGCGCCATGTCGGCCGGACGCCTCCGACGCCCGTGACGCTCCGTCCGTGAGCCGTGTGCCGGCGCGGGTCGGCAAGGGTCACAGGTGCGGGCACCGGGTGGTGTCCGACCGGGTGGAGGGCGGCGAACGGCAGAGTACGAACCACAGGTTGACGGCTCGGGGGAGGGGCGACATTTCCGAACTCGACCTCGGTATCCAGCCATTGAGGCATTCCAGGGGCGACAGGTCGGTTGATACGGTCCGTCGTCAATGTCGGATGTTCATTCCTCGATGCGCATACATCATCACGCGCATCCAAGCCAATAGTGCGCTGCTGACTTGCAGTTGTGTCTTGCGAGAGGACCCCCGTGAGCGACATCCTTAAAGTAGTCCTGTCGAAACATGCGACCCCGGAGTTCAGTAACTGGCAGAAAAATGGGGGACTCCTCTTCCTTCGTGGGCCGAAGTGCGCAGGGAAGACCACCACGCTCAACCGGATCTGCGCATCGGAAGCAGACTCCGGAGTGCTGAGCCTGTGGGCGACGGGCTGGCTGAACGAGTACGGTTCCCCGTTCGGGGTCCTGCAGCAGATCCTGGACCAGTTGGACGCCGCCGAGGAGGGCGGGGAGCAGCCGAACGGCGCCGGCCCCTCGTCGTCCCTCACGGATGGTCTACGGAACCCGTCCGGCCTGACCTTTGAGTGGGTGTACGCCCGACTGTTGAAGGTCGCGGCGAGACGTCCCCTGCTCATAGTCGTCGACGACATCAACTACGTCGACGGCCCTTCGCAGTTGTTCCTGCGCTTCGTGGCGCGACGGCTGAAGGGGACGTCCATCCGGCTGGCCATGGCCGAGCGAACAGGATGTGCCCTCTCGTTCTGCGACGACCTGCGCACCGACATCCTGCGACTGCCGTACACCAGCCTGGTCCGGATGCGGCTGCTGGGACGCAAGCAGATCGCCCGGTCCCTCACCGAGCACATCCCGGACTTCCGCGCGTCCTTCGCGGGCTCGGCAGCGAACGGCATGGCCGATGACATCCACGACCTGACCGGCGGCAACCTGCTCCTCGTCGACGTGCTGCTGCGGACATGGCTCACGTCGGCCGACCCGAACCCGAAGGAACTGACCGTCGACACGGCCTTCCACGACTGCGTCCGGGGCATGATCAGCGACACGGACATGCCCGGCATGGTCAGCGGCGCCCATGCGGTGGCCGTTCTCGGCGACTTCGCCTCCCTGCCACGGCTGGCCCGACTGCTCGGGATCGACATCACCAGGGCCAGCAGGATCTTCGGTGCGCTCAACGACCTCGGCATGCTGGCCGGCGACTGCCTGCGGCCCGACATGCGCCGGGCGCTGCTCCAGGACGAGAGCTTCACCGCGCGCGGAGAGCTGCATCTGCGGGCAGCACATGTCCTCTTCGAGGACAGCGCGCCCCTGACGCAGGTCGTGGAGCATCTCACCGCGGTGGGGAGGATCGGCGCGCCGTGGGATCTGCCACTTGTCCTGGGCCTCGTCAACCAGGCCCTGAAGAGCGGCAGCACGGAGGTGGCCGGCGGGTTGCTCAAGCTGGCCAAGATCTCCGCCGTCGGCCCCGAAGAGCGCTCCGCCGTGGAGATGATGCTGCTGCGCACCACCTGGCTGACCGACCCCGGGCTGGTGGCCTCCCTGCTGCCGACGCTGGGCCGCGCTGCCTTCCGCGGTGTCCTGAACGCGACGGACCTGGCGTTCCTGGTGCGAGCGGCGCTGTGGCACGGTTTGACGGAGCTGGCCGCAGAGCTGATGCCCCTGATGCGTGAGAAGGCTCCGCGGGCCCCCTATCCGGCCGAGGTCGGTCTCGCGGAAGCCCTCTACAGCCTGTGGAGCGGCACGCCGATGAACTGGGCGACGCTGGAACTGTCCTGTTCGAGTGAGGCCGACGAGCGCTATGCGCCGGGTGCCGACGTTCATTCGCTGCTCACCGGTCTGCGCAAGATCCATGACCCGGCGAACGAGGGAGACCGGGCCCAGGCGATCTTCTGGGCCGAGCAGGTGCTCCAGGGCATCCGGGTCCAGTCCTCGGCGGTGGAAACCCTGCTGTTCGCCTCCACCGTGCTGGAGAGCATGGGCTCACTGCCCGCCGCGCGGCCGTGGTTCACCCAGCTGTCGGAGGCGCTCGAAGCGCATCCGTCGCCGTTGTGGGAGGCCCTGGTGTCGGTCGTGGAGG
Organism: Streptomyces sioyaensis; assembly: GCF_004122735.1. Classification (GTDB taxonomy): domain Bacteria; phylum Actinomycetota; class Actinomycetes; order Streptomycetales; family Streptomycetaceae; genus Streptomyces; species Streptomyces sioyaensis. The sequence continues at coordinate 9,275 of NZ_SDIF01000015.1, forward strand.
CGAAGGTCTCGTTGGAGCTCGGTGACCTCGGCTCCGCGTACCGGCTGATCCGGAAGGCGCTCGCGCGCAAGCCCTGGCACGAATGGGGTGCGCCGATCGCCGGTATCGCCGCGCTGCTGGTCCAGACTCTGACGGAGATGGGCAGGCCGCAGGAGGCCGCGGAGGTGCTCGACCGGCCCATTCCCCCGGCGGCGTACCAGGGATGCGGCGGTCTGAAGTACGTACACGCCCGTGGCAGGTATCACCTGGCGACCAATCGGCTGCACGCGGCGCTGGCCGACTTCGAGTCGTGCAGGGACATGAGTGCCTCCCCGTGGATCGGGACGCCCGCGCGCGCCGACCAGAGCCATCTGATGGTGCCCTGGCGCTGCGGGATGGCGGAGGCGTATCTGGCACTCGGGGACGTGGCGGGCGCCCGGGACGTTCTCCGGCAACAGCTGCAGCAGCTGCCCGAGGAGGAGACGTCCGTCCACGGGACCACGCTGCGCCTCCTCGCCAAGACCACCAAGGACGACGCCCGGCGGCTCTCCCTGCTGAAGAGCTCCGCGGACACACTGGAACGCGACGGAAGCAGGCTGCAGCTCGCCTACACGCTGACCGAACTCGCCGCCGCGTACCGGGAGACCTCGCGACTGAACCTCGCCCGGACCACGTCGAAGCGGGCCCGGCGCATGGCCGAGCAGTGCGAGGCGGGCCGGCTGCTCGCTCTCGTCACCGCGGACGCCCACGGGCCGACACGGGACAAACAGCCGGTCTGCCACCACCCGGAGCTCGCCGAACTGAGCTCCGCCGAACGGCGCGTGGCGGTCCTGGCGATCCTGGGACACACGAATCGGGAGATCTCCGGGAAACTGTTCATCACCGCCAGCACGGTGGAGCAGCACCTGACGCGCATCTACCGCAAGCTCCGCGTGCAGCATCGCGAGGACCTGCTGGACAAGTTCTCCACGGTGTTCATGGCCCTCGAACAGAGCGGCTGAGTCCGACCCGTCCGGGAGTGTGGGGGAGCGGAGTCCGCTCCGTTCGCGTGCCCCACTCCCGCACGTTCTCACCCCACGGCGACGCGGGATATCCGGTGCGCAGCGCGCAGGCCTTCCGCTGTGGCCCGTACGGCGTTGAGCCCGTCCGTTCCCGCGGCGCCGCCCGCGGTGACGACGGGGACACCCGCCTCGCGCAGCAGCGGGGCCAGCTCGTCCACCGGGACCTGGCCAACGGCGAGCACGACATGGTCGGCGTCGAGGGAGCGCTCGCGGCCTTCCGCGTCGGTGAGGAGGACGCCGGTGGGTGTGATCTCCCGGTAGGTCACGCCGGTGAGCATCCGTACACCGGCGGCCCTCAGATTCCGCATGACGACCCAGCGGGTGCTGGGGCCGATGCCCGCCCCGATCCGCCGGCCACGCCGCAGCAGCGTCACCTCGCGCGGCGCGTCACGGACGGCGGGTTCCCTCCCGGAGTGCGGAGTGCTCCCGGCCACGGCGTGCCGGGCCAGGAACTCCTCCGGCGTCACCTCGGCATCCGGGTCGGTGGTCAGGGTGTGCGCCAGATCGATGGCGATGCCACCCCCGCCGATGATGACGATCCGGCCGCCGAGCCCTTCGGGGTCGGCGAACGCCTGCGCGTAGTTGCGGACATGGGGCAGCTCCGCGCCGGAGAGGGACAACCCGGCGGGGAGCACACCGGTGGCCAGCACCACACCGTCGAACGACCGCAGCTCCGGGACGTCCGCGCCGCCGATGCGACGGCCCAGGTGCAACGGCACACCGGCATCCCGCAGTTCCCGTACGTGGTGGTGGATGGTCCCGGCGAATTCCGCCTTTCCCGGCACCTGGGAGGCCAGCCGGAACTGACCGCCGGCGTGGGCCGCGGCTTCGTACACCTCGACACGGTGGCCGAGGCCGGCCAGCGTGCGGGCGGCCTCCAGTCCGGCGATGCCCGCGCCGATCACGGCGTAGCGGCCGAACGGCCCACTGCGCTGGCGGGCCGGCTGCGGAGGGGGGAACTGCCTTTCGTGTCCGGCTCTGGGGTTGACGAGGCAGGAGACCCTTTCGGTGCCGAAGGAGCGGTCGATGCACGCCTCGTTGCAGGCGATGCAGGCATTTACCCGGTCGGGGCGGCCGGCGGCCGACTTGGCGACGAGCTGAGGGTCGGCCAGGAACGGCCGCGCCATGGCCACGAAGTCCACCTCACCACCGGACAGGGCTTCGTCGGCCTGCGCGAGGTGCGGGAAGCGGTTGGCGGCGATCACCGCGACATCCGTGTGGCCGGCGGCCAGCAGCGTGCGTTTGAGTGCCTTGGCGCAGGCCGCCCAGGTACCGGCGGGGACCTCGGACTGCACGGTGGGCACCGGTGACTCGTGCCAGCCCACGCCGACGGAGAGCGCGTCGGCCCCGGCCCCGGCGAGCGCCACCGTGAGCGCGGTCACCTCGTCCGGCGGAGTGCCCCCGGCCACCAAGTCGTTCCCGGAGATGCGGAAGAGCACCGGGAAGTCCCGGCCCACGGCTGCGCGGACCCCGCGCAGCACCTCCAGCGGAAACCGGCGCCGCCGTTCGGCGTCACCGCCCCACGCGTCGTCGCGCAGGTTGGTCAGCGGTGCCGTGAACTGGTTGATCAGATAGCCCTCGGAGCCCATCACCTCCACGGCATCGAATCCGAGGGCGCGTGCGGCGCGCGCTCCCTCGGCGAAGTCGTCGATCGTGGTGGTGATGTCCCCGGGGGACATCACCCGGGGGGTGCAGCGGGCGAAGGCGCTGTGCACCGGCGACGGGGCGACGGGATGCCCGGCTCCCTCGCGGGCGCCGGGCCGAGCGTACCGCCCGGCGTGAAAGAGCTGCAGAGCGATCCGCCCACCGCGCTCGTGCACCGCACGCACCGCCGCCGAGAGGGCCGCCCTGTCCCGGGAGTCGCCGATCACCCCGTACCCCGGGCCGCCCGCGCCCACGGGGTTGACCGCCACGCCTCCGGTGACGATGAGTGCCGCGCCCGCGGCCGCGCGCTCGGCGTAGAACGCGGCCAAGGCCGCGCCGTCATCGTCCCCGGTCTCCAGATTGAGGTGCATCGCGCCCATGACGATGCGATGCGGAAGCCTCATGGTGCCGATGGAGCCGGCCCGGAAGACATGGTCGTACACGTCGCACGGCCCTCGTCTCTCAGGATTCCCGTGTCGGGCGGGGCGGCAGACGCAGTGCCTCGCCGGCGTCCGTGAAGAACGGCGGGGCGACCACGCTCAGGCCCCCGTCGACGACCAGGGTCTGGCCCGTGATGTAGCCGGCGCCCTCACCCAGCAGGAAGGCGACGGTGTCGGCCATCTCCTGCACCGTGCCGGGCCGCCCGGCGGGGATGCGGTCCAGGACACCGCGCATGTCGGGCATGCCCTCGATGCCGTAGAAGTAGGCGAGCGAGTCGGAATCGATCAGGCCGCCGTTCACCGCATTGACGTTGATGCCGTACGGCGCGAACTCGACCGCCATGTAACGCACCCACGCCTCGATCGCCGCCTTCATCCCGCCGAGCGCGGCGTACGTCGGGTAGGCGCGGACCGACCCGTAGGACGACAGCGCGACGATCCGGCCGCCGTCGTCCATGAGCTTGACCGCCTGCTGGGCGCCGAGCACGAAGGGGCGCAGGTTCATGGCGTAGGAGCGGTCCAGGTGGTGCTGGCCGAGGTCGAGGATGTTCTTGAAGACGCTGGCGGCGGCGTTGGAGACGAAGTGGTCCAGCCGTCCGTAGCGTCGTCCGACCTCGTCGAACAGTGCCGTGACGCCTTCCGTCGTCTCGACGTCGGCCTGGACGGCGACGCCCCGGCCGCCGGCCTCCTCGACGTCGGCGACGGTCTTCTCGGCCAGTTCGGCGTTCTTCTTGTAGTTGACGACCACGGTGCCGCCCTGGCGGGCCAGGGTGAGGGCGAGGGCGCGTCCGATGCCGCGCGAAGCGCCCGTGATGAGGGAGATCTTGGTGCCGCCGGCCGCGTCGTCGTGTCGGATGTCGTTCATCGCGCGCCTCCCGCGGTGACGGTCTGGGCCTGCCGCAGCAGTTCGCGGAAGACCACGGCCTTCTGTACCTCGTTGGGGCCCTCCTCGAAGCGCTGGGCGCGGGCGTCACGGTAGACGCGCTCGATCTTCTGGGACTTCCAGTAGCCGAGCCCGCCGTGGACCTGCAGCGCCTTGTCGGTGACGGTGGTCAGCATCGTCACCGCGTGCATCTTGGCCATCGAGGACTGCATGGACGCGTCGTCGGCGCCCTCCTCGAAGCGGCGCGCGGCGTGCAGCACGAGCTGTCGGGCCGCCTCGATGTCCGCCGCGTTCTCGGCGAGCATGAACTGAATGGCCTGACGCTCCGTCAGTGACTTGCCGAAGGTCACCCGGGAGCGGGCGTAGTCGACGGCGAGCTGCTGGGCGCGTTGGGCGAGGCCGACGCAGCTCATCGCGACGGAGATCCGCGACGGGGTGAGGAATCCGCCGAGGAACACCTCCAGCCCCTGGCCCTCCTCGCCGAGCCGGTGGTCCACGGGCACGGGGGTGCGGTCGAAGACGATCGAGGCGTGGTCGGTGCCGGTGACGCCCATGGTGTGGGAGGTGTCCTCGGCGCTCACTCCGGGCGCGTCCCGCGGCACCAGCAGGGCGACGGTGCCCTCGTGCCCCGTGGAGCCCGCGACGCGCGCCGCCAGGAGGTAGTGGTCACAGCGCATCCCGAACGTGATCAGGTGCTTGCGGCCCGACAGGTAGTAGGTGTCGCCCTCGCGGACCGCCGAGGTCGTGATGTCCGCTCCGGTGCCGTTGCCCGGCTCGGTCAGGGCGAACGCGATCTTGATCTCGCCCAGGACGGCCGGCACCACGAACCGCTTGCGCTGTTCGTCGGAGGCGTGACCGTCCATCGACCGCCAGATGCCGTTGACGACGTGCACGATCATGCGCAGGGACCCGTGGGAGCGGGAGAAGATCTCCATCAGCTCCATCCACTGGGTGAACCCGAGGCCCTGGCCGCCGTACTCCAACGGGGCGGCGAGCCGCAGGAACCCGAGCTCGTTGAGCTCGCTCCACACCGCCTCGGGCACCTCCCCGGTCTCCTCGATGCGTTCGGCCCAGCGCTCGCCCGGGCCCTCCACCCACCGCTCGACCACGTCACGGACTTCTGCGAACCGCTGCTCGTCCATCATCTTTCGCACTCCGTCTTCTCCTGTCACTGCATGTGGGGGCGCAGGTGGCGCGCCCTGGCCCGCAGTTCGAACTTCTGGACCTTGCCGATCGGGTTGCGCGGGAGATCCGCGACGAGCTGGAGCCGCTCCGGCCAGTACTGCTTGGCTGCCTGGTGCCCGTCCAGGTAGCGGCACATCTCCTCGAAGCCGAGCAGCGCGCCGTCCTTGAGCACCACGAACGCGCAGGCACGCTCGCCGAGACGCTCGTCGGGCATGGCCACGATGGCCACGTCGTCGACGGCGGGGTGACGGAACAGCAGCTGCTCCATCTCGCCGACGGGGATCTTCTCGCCGCCGCGGTTGATCACGTCCTTGACCCGGCCGGTGATACGGACATAGCCCGACTCGTCGAGCACCGCGAGGTCGCCGGTGCGGAACCAGCCGTCCGGGGTGAAGGCCTCGGCGGTCAGGTCGGGGCGGTCGAGATAGCCCTCGAAGGTCGTCTGCGAGAGGATCTCGAAGTTGCCCTCGGCGTCAGGTGCCAGCACCTCGCCCCGGTCGTCGGTGACCCGCAGCCGCACGCCCTCCAGGACGCGCCCGTCGGTGCCCCAGCGCCGCTCCGGGGCGTCGGTCGGCCTCGACAGCGCGCCGAGGCAGGTTTCGGTGGTGCCGAACGCGCCGCACACCTTCGTGCCCAGCACCTCGCTCGCGTGCTCGGCCAGCGAGCGCGGAACGGTGGCACCGGTGGCCACGAAGATCCGCAGATGCCGGGGCGCTTCGCCGAGCTCCTCGACCGCCTTCACCAGGTCGGCCAGGAACGGCGTGGCAGCCTGGACGAACGTCGCCCGGTGCGCGTTCAGCGAGACCAGGGCGCGCCGCGCGTCCCACTCGGACTGCAGGATCTGGGGCACACCCAGCACGGTCGCCAGCGTCATCCCGTACAGGAACCCGGTCTGGTGGGCGAGCGGAGAGGGCACCCAGACGGCGTCGTCGGGACCGAGGCCGAGATGCCGGATCTCCATCGACACGGCCCGGACCAGGTTCGAGGACGACTGCATGACCCCCTTGGGCTCGCCGGTCGTGCCCGAGGTGAACAACAGCTGCGCCGTCGCCCCGGCCGTCGGACGGATCGCGTCGAGGGCCGCCCGGTCGACCGTCGTCGCCTTCAGGGCGGTCTCCCAGTCGTGCAGGCGGACGCCGCCCGGGGGCGGCTGTGGCGGTCGGCTGCCGCCGCCCGACCGGGCCAGCACCACGACATGCTCCAGGTGCGCCGTGTCCGGGCCACCGGTGGCGGCGAGGGCGAGTGCCTCCTGCGCGGGGCGCCGGGACCGGTACTCGTCCATGACGACCAGGACGCGGGCCATCGAGCGGCGCAGGACGAAGCCGAGTTCGCGTGCCCGGAAGAACGGGATGACCGGGCAGCAGACGGCGCCGATCCGCAGCGCCGCCAGCGACAGCACCACGAACTCCAGGCGGTTGGGCAGCTGGTACGCCACGTTCTCGCCCGGCCGCACCCCGAGTTCGAGCAGCAGCGCGGCGGCCTTGTCCACCCGGCCGGCCAGGTCGCTCCAGGTGACGACGGAGTCGCCGTCCGGGCGTACGTCCACGAGGGCGGTGTCACCGGGGCGGGACGCGGCGTGCCGGGCCAGCCACTCCGGCAGGGTGACCTCGCAGGCGTGGTCCGGATCCGCGACGGACCGCACGGGTTCCCGGACGGTTTCGCGGGCACGGCTCCTGGCGGAGCGTGCGGGGCCCTTCTCCACGGAGGTCGGCACGCCGACGGTGTTCATCATGTCGAGGAAGCCCGGATACGAGATGCGGTAGGCGTGCGGGTACGACAGCGTGGAGTGGCCCCGGGCGCGCGAGGAGGCGACGGCCAGCGACATCAGCACCCGGTGGTCGTTGTACGAGGACAGCTCCGCGCCGACCAGAGAGTCCACCCCGGTCACCCGCAGGGTGTCGTCGGACAACTCCAGCTCGGCACCCATGGAGTTGAGCTGGAGCATCACGCCGGCCCGGTCGGACTCCTTCAGCCGCGTGTGCGCGACATTGCGGAACACCGACTCACCGTGCGCGAAGGTGGCGAGGGTGGTCAGGACGGGAAGCATGTCCGGCACGTCGCGGCAGTCGACGTCGACGGCCTTCAGCAGGGGGGCGTCCTGCTGGATCCGGACACCGCCGGCCACCGGGTCCAGTTCCATGGGGACGCCCATCGCGCGTGCGATGTCGAGGAAGTGGAACTCGGGGTGGTCGGCGGGGCCCCCGGTCAGGCTCGGCATACCGCGCAGGAGTACGTCGGAGGGGTGGAGCGCGGCGGTGGCGATGCCGAAGGCCGCGGAACCGATGTCGGGGGGCAGCGTCAGCTCGGTGGGCCGCACGCTCTGGTGCGGCGCCACGTCAAAGCGCCGCCAGTCGGGGGCCACGGTCACTTCCAGGCCGAACTGCCGCATCATCGCGACGGTCAGCTCCAGATAGGTGCGTTCGTTGAGCGCGCCCGTCACGGTGACGGTGGTGGGGCCGGTGGCGAACGGCGCGAGCAGCAGCAGTCCGGATATCCACTGGGACAAGGTGCCCGGAATGGTCACCTCGCCGCCTGTGGGCCGATGGCTGAGGACGTGAAGGGGCGGGCAGTCATTCGCCGACTCCAGACGTACGCCCATCTTTTCCAGTGCGCGCAGCAGCGGGCCCACGGGACGGTTCCGAAAGTATTTCTGCCCGGTGATCGTGACGGCGCGGTTCGACAGTGCAGCGAGCCCGGTCATGAAATAGAGGGTGGTGCCCGAGCTGCCGGCCGAGACGGTGTCCCGGACCGGCCGGTAGTGGCCGCCGAGCCCCCGCACCACGAAGGTGTCACCCTCGCGGACGATCTGTACGCCGAGGTCGCGCAGGAGCCGCACGGTGTACTCGACGTGCCGGGCGTCGGACAGGCCCTGGATCCGGCTCTCCCCGTCCGCGAGCGAGGCGAGGATCAGCGCACGGTGTGCATGATATTTGGAGTTCGGTACGAGGATTTCGCTGGAAATCCGGTGTTGAATTCCCTTGACGAGAAGATGCATGGGATCTGTTCACTCCTAGACATTTCGCAAATCCTCTTGATGAATGTTCTCCCGTATCGGATCGATTCACTATCCCCTAACGGCCCCTAAAGCTGCGGGGGTTGGCCCGCCATATGCGGGACCGGGGAACTAGTCGAAATGCTCCTCGACGAATGCGAGCAGTTCTTCGGCGGTCGCCGATTCGATGGCGTCCGCGGCCGGGTCCGACAGCCGGCTCTCGGGCGGGGCCGCCGTACGGTCGAGTCGGGCGAGCAGGGCATCGAGCCGGGAGCCGAACCGCGCGCGGGCGCCCTGGCTGTGCGCGGCGTCCAGCAGGGTGTTCTCCAGCCAGTCGAGCTTCTCCAGGATCTCGTGGGTGAGGGCGTCCCGGTCGGGTTCGAACCGGGCGCAGAGGAAGTCGGTCACCTCGGCGGGACTCGGGTGGTCGAAGACGAGGGTGGTCGGCAGCGCCAGGCCGCTGACCACGCCGAGCCGGGTGCGCAGTTCGACGGCCATGAGGGAGTCGAATCCCATGTCGCTGAAGGCGCGGTCCACGGCGACGGCCTGCGACGTGGCATGCCCCAGCACCCCCGCGACCTCCGCGCGCACCAGGTCCAGCACCGCGCCGCGCCGCGTCTCGGCGTCCAAAGCCGCGAGGCGCTCGGCCAGTTCCGTGCGGGCCGGGGCCTCGTCGGCAGGCGCGACGGGCTCCGTCAGGTGCCGGAGCAGGGGGCTGGGGCGGGTGCTGGCGAAGACGCGGGCGAAGCGGTCCCAGTCGATGTCGACGATCGTGACATCGGTGTCGTCGTGCTCCAGGGCCTGAGCGAGGGCGGCGGTGGCGCCGTGGGGCGGGAGGGCGCTGACACCGCGGCGCAGCATCTCCTCCTGGAAACGGTCGTCCGCCATGCCGCCCCCGCTCCAGGGACCCCAGGCGATGGCCGTGCCGACGGCGCCGCGGTCCCGGCGCCGCTCGACCAGTGCATCCAGGTGGGCGTTGGCGGCGGCGTACGGGCCGTTGCCGACGCTGCCCCAGGTGCCGGCGATGGAGGAGTAGACGACGAACGCCGCCAGGTCGTCCCCCAGCACGTCGTCGAGGATCTCCGCGGCCGTGACCTTCGCGTCGGTCACCGCCGAGAAGTCGACCCCGACGAGTTCCGTCAACGGCTGTTCGGCGGCCACACCCGCCGCGTGCACCACCGCGCGGACGGGGGTGCCCGCTGCGGCGAGACTCTCGGCCAGCCGGCCGACGGCCTCGCGGTCGGTCACGTCACAGGCCGTCAGGTCGACCGTCGCGCCGAGCGCCTCCAGTTCGGCGCGCAGCACCTCGGCGCCGGGAGCGTCGGGACCGCGACGGCTGACGAGGACCAGTCGGGACGCACCCTGCGAGGCGAGCATGCGGGCGGTGTGCGCACCGAGCGCTCCGGTACCGCCGGTGATCAGTACCGCCCCGTCCGTCCACCGGTACGCACCGGATGCATGGGCGTCGGCCCCCGGGGCGTCGTGCGTGCCGGCAGGGGTGAGGCGACGTGCGCGTGCGCCGTCCCCGCGCAGCGCCACCTGGTCCTCCCCGGCGGTCCCGGAAAGGACGGCGGCCAAGCCGGCCGGCTCCCCTTCGGCGGGGAGATCGATCAGACCGCCCCACAGCGCCGGGTGTTCGAGGGCGGCGACGCGACCCAGGCCCCAGACCTGGGCCTGCCAGGGGTCCGGTGCGGTGTCCGCCGGGCCGCTGCGTACCGCGCCCCGCGTCAGGGTCCACAGACGGGTCGGGATGTCCGCGTCGTGCAGGGCCTGCAGGAGCACCAGGGTGGCCAGGGCCCCGGCCGCGACGCCGCGGTGCCCGGTGTCCTCGCCGCCGGACTCCGCCAGCAGGGACACCGTCCCCGCCACCGTGCCGTCGGCTGCGGCACGTTCCTTGAGTTCCTTCGCCAGCGCCGCACGGTCCGTGCCGTGCGGATCGACGGTGAGGATGCGGGGGTTCGCACCTGCGGCCGCGAGCGCCTGCCGCACGGCGCCGGCCGTCGTCGTGTCGGCGGCATCCCTGGGGACGACGATCCACCAGGTGCCGTCGAGTGCGACGGCCGGGGCGTCCGTGGGCACCCGGTCCCAGGCGACGCGGTAGCGCCAGCCCGCGGCCCGGGCGAGCGTGGTGCTCGTACGGTGCCAGTCATGCAGCACCGGCAGCGCGGCCCGCAGGGACGTCTCCGCGTCGAGACCGAGGGTGCGGGTCAGGCCGTCGAGGTCCCGGTCCTCGACCACCTGCCAGAAGCGTGCCTTCGCCGGGTCGTCCATGGAGCCGGTGCCCTGGTCCGCCGCGGTCTCCTCGTCCAGCCAGTAGCGCTCGTGCTGGAAGGCGTATGTGGGGAGCCGGACCTGCCTGCCCGCCCCGAGCACCGCCGTCCAGTCGACGGATACGCCGTGGGCGTGCGCGGCGCCGAGCGCCGTGACCACGGTGCGTACCTCGGGGTGCTCGCGCCGCGCGGAGGGAAGAACCGGCCGGTCCGTCCCTGCCAGGGGCGCCAGCGCGGCGTCCGGGCCGAGTTCGACGAGCACGTCGGCGTCGTCCAGGGCGCCGAGGGCGTCGGCGAAGCGGACGGCGTGGCGGGCGTGGTCGAGCCAGTATCCGGCGGACGCGAAGGGCTGTGAGCTGTCGGCCGAGGGGCTGAGGGGGAGGGTCGGTTCGTGGAAGGTCAGCTCGGCGAGGAGGGCTGCGAAGTCGTCGAGCATCGGGTCCATCAGGGGTGAGTGGAAGGCGTGGCTGACCCGCAGCCGGGTCGTGCGGCGGCCCTGTTCACGCCAGTGGGCGTCGATCCGCAGCACGTCGGCCTCCGCCCCGGAGACGACGACGGCTTCGGGGCCGTTCACGGCGGCGATCGCCACGTCGGGTACGTCCGCGAGGCTCGCGGCCACCTCGTCCTCGCTCGCGGCGATCGCGACCATGGCGCCGCCCTCCGGCAGCGCCTGCATCAACCGGCCCCGCGCCACCACCATCCGCGCCGCGTCCGGCAACGACAGGACCCCCGCCACACACGCCGCGGCGATCTCCCCCACCGAATGCCCCGCCAGCACGGAGAACTCCACACCCCACGACTGCCACAACCGCGCCATCGCCACCTCGAACGCGAACAACGCCGGCTGCGCGAACTCCGTCCGCTCCAGCACCTCCGCGGGCCCCGACCACATCACCTCCCGCAACGATCGCCCCAACAACGGATCCACCACCGCACACACCTCGTCCAGCACGGCGGCGAACACCGGGAAACGCCCCGCCAACTCGCGCCCCATGCCCGGCCGCTGCGCACCCTGACCGGAGAAGAGACCCGCCACCCGCCCGGGGCCGCACGTCCCGGTGGACACCGCCCGGGGCGTCGTCGTCGCGGCCGGGTCCGCGAGTGCGGCGAGGGTGTCGAGCAACTCCTGCCGGTCCTCGGCCACCACGACCGCCCGATGGTCGTGAAGGGACCGGGTCGTGACCAACGAACGGGCCACCTCGGCCGGTTGGAGCACCGGGTGGTCGAGCAGGTGGGAGTGCAGGGCGCGGGCCTGTGCCGGGAGGCCGGCCGCGCTGCGGGCGGTCAGCACATACGGCAGCGGGGTCCGGGCCGCGGGGGAGTCCGGTGTGTCCGTGGGAGTGCCGCTCCCGACGGACCTGCCGTCCACCGGAGTTCCCCCGGCGGGCTCGCCGTCGAGGGGATCGCCCTCCGCCAGCACGATGTGCGCGTTCGTGCCGCTGATGCCGAACGACGACACGCCGGCCCGGCGCGGCCGGTCGCCCCGGGGCCAGGGGCGTTCCTCGGTGAGGAGTCGTACGGCCTGCGACGACCAGTCCACCTCGGGTGACGGCGTGTCGGCGTGCAGTGTGCGGGGCAGCAGTTCGTGCCGCAGCGCCTGCACCATTTTGATCACACCGCCGACCCCGGCCGCCGCCTGTGCGTGGCCGATGTTCGACTTCAGCGAACCGAGGTACAGCGGCCGCTCCGCCGCGCGCTCCCGGCCGTAGGCCGCGATCAGGGCATGGGCCTCGATCGGGTCGCCCAGCCGGGTGCCGGTTCCGTGCGCCTCGACGGCGTCGACCTCGGCGGCCGCGATGCCCGCCTGCGCGAGCGCGGCCTCCACGACACGCTGCTGGGCGGGACCGCTCGGGGCGGTCAGGCCGTTGGACGCACCGTCCTGGTTCACGGCGGAGCCATGGACCACGGCGAGGACCTCGTGTCCCAACCGGCGCGCGTCGGACAGCCGTTCCACGGCGAGCAGGCCGACGCCCTCCGACCAGCCGGTGCCGTCCGCGTCGGCGGAGAACGACTTGCACCGGCCGTCCGCGGCCAGCCCGCCCTGCCGGCTGAACTCGACGAAGATGTGCGGTGACGCCATCACGGTGGCTCCGCCCGCCAGCGCGAGATCACACTCGCCCCGGCGCAGCGCCTGGCAGGCGAGGTGCAGGGCGACCAGCGAGGACGAGCAGGCGGTGTCGAGCGTGACCGCCGGGCCCTGCAGCCCGAGAAGGTAGGAGATGCGCCCCGACATCACGCTGTTGCTGTTGGCTATGCCGATGATCCCCTCAAGGCTCGCCGGCGTGCTGCTCAGACGCGACAGGTAATCGTTGTACATGGTGCCGACGAACACACCGGTACGGCTGCCACGCAGCGTGCCGGGAGCGATCCCCGCATGCTCCACGGCCGCCCAGGACGCCTCCAGCAGCAGCCGCTGCTGCGGGTCCATGGCCAGCGCCTCACGGGGGGAGATGCCGAAGAAGTCCGCGTCGAATCCGGCGGGGTCGTCGAGGAATCCGCCCTCGCCGGTGCAGGTGGTACCGGCCCGGGAGCGGTCCGGGTGGCGGAGGCCCGCCAGGTCCCATCCCCGGTCGGTGGGGAAGTCGGTGACGGCGTCCCGGCCCTGCGCGACGAGCTGCCACAGATCCTCGGGGGACGCGACGCCGCCGGGGTAGCGGCAGGCCATCCCGACGATGGCGACGGGGTCGTCGGTGACGGTCGTTCCGGGGGTGGCGGGCCGCCGGGGGAGTGGCGACGGCTCGGTGGCCAGCGCGCTCTCCAGGTGCCGGGCGAGCGCGCCGGCGGTCGGATGGTCGAAGACCAGGGTCGCCGGCAGACGGACACCGGTCGCGGACGAAAGCCGGTTGCGCAGTCGCACGGACATGAGGGAGTCGAAACCGAACTCGCCCAGCGGGCGCTCCGCGTCGACCGCGCTCATGTCGTGGTGCCCGACCGCCGAGGCGATCTCGGCCCGTACGAGGTCGGACAGGGCCTTGCCGCGGTCCGCGGCCGGGAGGGCGGCCAGCTTCTCGGCCGTCGATCCGGGCGCGGCCGTCGCGGTGGACGCCGTCGTGCGGCGCGGCGCGGGACGCAGAGCCGTGAAGAGCGGGGCGGGCCGGGCGGCGGCGAACAGCGGCAGAAAACGCGGCCACGCCACGTCGGCCAGGACCCGGTTCTCGCCGAGGGACACCGCCGTCGACAGCGCCGCCATGGCGTCGTCGACCGGGAGCGGGACGAGGCCCTGGCGTCGCAGCCGTCGCTCCAGACCGGCGTCGACCATACCGCCGCCCGACCACGGACCCCAGGCGAGCGCCGTGCCGGCCAGACCGCGTGCCCGGCGCCGGGCGGCCAGCGCGTCCAGCACGGCGTTGCCCGCCCCGTAGGCGCTCTGCCCCGAGCCTCCCCAGATGCCGGAGACGGAGGAGAAGACGACGAAGGCGTCCAAGTCGGCTTCGCCGAGCACCTCGTCGAGGACCCGGGCACCGCCCGCCTTGCCCTCCAGGACGGCGTGGAACCGGTCGGGGGTGGTCTCCAGCAGCGGTGTCTCGTCGGCGACGCCCGCCGCGTGGAACACCGCGCGGACGGGGGCGCCCGACTCCGCCGCCTCGCGCACCAGCTCGGCCATGGCGGACCGGTCGGCGACATCGGCGGCGACGATCCGTACCGGGGTGCCGGTGGCGGTCAGCTCGGCCAGCAGTTCCTGCGCGCCGGGCGCCTTCGGACCCCGGCGGGAGACGAGCAGGAGGGAGCAGCCGCCCAGCCCCGCGACCCAGCGCGCGACATGACGGCCCAGCGCACCGGTGCCCCCGGTGATCACCACGGTGCCGGATGGCGTCCAGTCGGCGGGCGGTTGGACCGGCCGGTCCGGCTTGACCAGGCGGCGTACGGACACCCCGTCGGGCCGCAGGCGAAGGTGGTCCTCGCCGGTGTCCGCGGAGAGCAGCCCGGCCAGGCAGTCGAGCTGGGGCCGTACACCGGCCGGGGGCAGATCGACCAGGCCGCCCCAGCGGTCCGGGAGTTCCAGGGCCGCCGCCCGGCCCGCGCCCCACACGGCGGCCGTGTCAAGCGCGTCGTCGGACTCATGGGTCAGGCACCACACCGGGGCGTCCACACCGGCGTCGGTGAGCGCCTGCAGCGCGGTGACGAGGAGGTCCGGGTGGGCGGCGAAGAGCAGCACACCGTCCGGCTCGGTGGCGGTGTGTGTGACGTCGGTCAGCCGTGCTGCGAGACCGGGGCGGTCCAAGGTGGCGTCGAGGTTGACGTCGAGCGTGTGCGCGGCCAGGTCGCGGGTCCAGGAGACGTCCTTCGCCGGTGGCGCGAGGACGATCCAGGTGCCGGGGAGCCGGTCGGCACGCGGCGGGTCGGGCAGCGGCCGCCAGGTGACCTCGTAACCGAGGCGGTGGAGGTGTTCGTCCGCCCGTGCCGTCAGCAGGGTGGTGTCGGCCGCCCGCAGCACCAGTTCCCCGACAGTGAGGACCGGGTCCCCGGTGCTGGTGGCCGCGTCCAGGCGAAGGGTCTCGGTGCCGGTCCTCAGACGTACGCGCACTTCGCGGGCGCCGGGGGAGTGCACGGTGGCCCGGCCGAAGGCGAACGGCAGCCGGACCTGCTGACCGGAGTCGTCGGCGGCTGCCAGCGGGTGCAGGGCGGCGTCCAACAGCGCGGGATGGCAGCCGTAGCGGCCGTCGTGGGCCCGCTCGGGGAGGGCGACCTCGGCGTACAGCTCGTCGCCGGAGCGCCACAGCGCCCGCAGGCCGCGGAAGACCGGGCCGTAGCCGTAGCCACGGGCGGCGAGGGTGTCGTAGAGCTCCTCGACCGGCATCTCCTCGGCGCCCTGCGGCGGCCACTGTCCCGTGGCCCACTCGGCGTCGGTGGGCTCGGGGGGCTCTTCCGCGAGCCGTCCGGTGGCGTACTCCACCCAGTCGCCGTCGCCGCTCCGGCCCCGGATGACGAGCGCGCGCTCCGGCTCGCCCGGCGGTTCGACCCAGACCTGGATGTCGGTGCCCGCGGCGGGCAGCACGAGCGGGGTCTGCACGACGAGGTCGGCGACCTGGTGCCACCCCACCTGCCGGGCGGCCCGCAGGGCGAGTTCCAGGAAGCCGGTACCGGGGAAGAGCACGGCATCGGAGACCGCGTGGTCGGCGAGCCAGAGGTCCCGGTCGGGCGAGATCCTGCCGGTGAGCACCACGCCGCCCTGGCCCGGCAGTTCCACGATGCCGGACAGCAAAGGGTGGTCCAGCGCGTCGGCACCGTCACCCGTCAGGGCGGGGGGCGCGAGCCAGTAGCGTCGGTGCTGGAAGGGGTAGGGGGGCAGGTCGGCACGGGGAGCGGCCGGGAAGAGGGTCGTCCAGTCGACCTCGACGCCGTGAGCATGGGCCTCGCCGAGCGCGGTCAGCAGAGTCAGGGTCTCGTTCTGCTCACGGCGGCAACTCGGCAGCACCGTAAGACCGGTGTCGATCAGCGGTGCCAGGACCGCGTCGGGGCCGATCTCGACGACGACGTCCGCCTCCGCGAGTCCCGTGACCGCGTCGTGGAACCGCACCGCCCGACGGGCGTGGTCGACCCAGTAGGCCGCGGTGGCGAACGGATGCGTGGTCTCGGCCGACGCGCTCACCGGCAGCGTCGGCTCCCTCCGGCCCAGCTCGTCCGCCACCGCACGCAGCTCGTCCAGCACCGGTTCCATCAACGGCGAGTGGAACGCGTGGCTGACCCGCAGCCGACTCGTGCGCCGACCCCGCTCGCGCCATGTTCCGGCGACCCGCTCGACCTCCGCACGGGCACCGGAGACCACCACCGCCTCGGGGCCGTTGACCGCGGCGATGCCCACGAGCGCCGGGTCGCCCAGCGTCGCGGCGACCTCCTCCTCACCGGCGGCGACCGCCAGCATCGTTCCGCCCTCCGGCAACTGCTGCATCAGCCGGCCGCGCGCCACGGCCAACCGGGCCCCGTCGCCCAGGGACAGCGCCCCGGCCACCACCGCGGCGGCGATCTCCCCCACGGAGTGCCCGGCGAGCGCCGAGAACTCCACGCCCCAGGACTGCCACAGGCGCGCCATCGCCACCTCGAATGCGAACAGCGCGGGCTGCGCGAACTCCGTCCGCTCCAACTGCTCCGCGGGCCCCGACCACATCACCTCCCGCAACGACCGCCCCAACAACGGATCCACCACCGCGCACACCTCGTCCAGCGCCCCGGCGAACACCGGGAATTCCGCAGCCAGTTGACGGCCCATCCCGACGTGCTGAGCGCCTTGGCCGGAGAACACAGCCGCCACCCGGCCGCCGCCGGCGGCCACGGGAGTGACCTCGCCGAGCCCGGCCAGCACGGCCTCGCGGTCACCCGTGACCGCCGCACGGTGCTCGAACGCCGTCCGGTGCACCGCCGCCTCCCGCGCCGCCCGCACGAGGGACAGCTCCGGTCGGGCCTCCAGGTGCTCCCGCAGCGCCGCCGCCTGTGCCCGCACAGCCTCCGGCGTCCTGCCCGACAGCACCAGCGGTACCGAGGTCTGCGCCCACAGAGCCGGCGGCTCCGCCGCACTCTCCCCGGCGGGCTCGGGGACGAACTCCTCCACGATCACATGTGCGTTGGTGCCGCTCATCCCGAAGGAGGACACACCGGCCCGACGCGGTCGGTCCTCGACGCGCTCCCACGCCCGCTCTTGCGCCAGCAGCGCGACCGTCCCCGCGGACCAGTCGACCTCCGTCGACGGCTGCTCCGCATAGAGGCTCCGTGGAAGGACGCCGTGCCGCAGCGCCTGCACCATCTTGATCACGCCACCGACGCCCGCGGCCGCCTGGGTGTGCCCGATGTTGGACTTCAACGAACCGAGCCACAGCGGCCGTTGTGCCGAACGCCCCCGGCCGTACGTCGCCATCAAGGCCTGTGCCTCGATGGGATCGCCCAGCCGCGTTCCCGTCCCGTGCGCCTCCACCACGTCGATCTCGTCCGCGCTCAGACGCGCATTGCGCAGCGCCGAGTCGATGACGCGCTCCTGAGCGGGACCACTCGGCGCCGTCATCCCGTTCGAGGCACCGTCCTGGTTGACCGCGCTGCCCCGCACCACCGCCAGGACCTCGTGCCCCAGCCGCCGTGCGTCCGACAGCCGCTCCACCGCCAGCACGCCCACACCCTCGGACCAGCCGGTGCCGTCCCCGTCGTCGGCGAAGGAGTGGCAACGGCCGTCGGTGGACAGCACCCGCTGACGGCTGTACTCGACGAAGAAGGTGGGGCCGGCCATGATCGCGACACCGCCGGCCAGCGCAAGATCGCACTCGCCCGCACGGAGCGACTGGCATGCCAGGTGCAGGGAGACGAGCGAGGAAGAGCACGCCGTGTCGACAGTGACGGCGGGACCCTCCAGGCCGAAGTGGTAGGCGACCCTGCCGACGGCCATGCTGCCCGCGCTGCCCATGTGGACGTAGCCCTCGAACCCGTCGGGGGCCGTGGTGAAACGGCTGCCGTAGTCGTGGTGCATGACACCGGTGAACACGCCCGTGCGGCTGCCGCGCAGAGTGGCGGGGCGGATGCCCGCGCTCTCCAGCGCCTCCCAGGACGTCTCCAGCAGCAGCCGCTGCTGCGGGTCCATGGCCAGCGCTTCTCGTGGGCTGAGTCCGAAGAAGTCGGCGTCGAAGAGGTCGATGTCGGTGAGGAAGCCGCCTTCGCGGGTGTACGACTTCCCGACGGCGTCCGGGTCGGGGTCGTAGAGGCCGGCCACGTCCCAGCCGCGGTCCTGCGGGAAGCCGCTGATGGCGTCGCGCCCCTCCGTGACGAGCCGCCACAGGTCATCGGCACCGTGCACCCCGTCCGGGTAGCGGCAACCGATGCCCACGATCGCGATCGGCTCATGGTGCTTCGTTTCGGCGTCCCGCAGCCGCGATCGGGTCTTCTGCAGATCGGTGGTGACCTTGCGGAGGTATTCGACGAGCTGGCTGTCGTCAGTTGTCATGTCTAGCACCTATCGGCTTCGCGGCTGTCCGCCCGGAACAGGGCGCGACGGGAACAGGAGTGGTGGCAGAGGATCGGTGGCGGACCCGCCCGGGAGCCGGCGGGGCCGCCCGGCGTCAGATGTCCCCCAACTCGGTGTCGATGAACTGCATCAGCTCGGCGGCGCTGGCCGACGCGAGCCCGTCCGCCTCAGCGACCGGCCTGGCGTCGAGTGCGGCCAGCCGGTCCAGCAGCTCGGTGAGACGGCCGGCCAGGGCCTGGCGGGTGGCGGCATCGGTGAGCGGCGACAGGACCCGGTTCTGGAGGTCCTCGACCACCTCCAGCAGCGGCCGGTCGGCCGGTGCGGCGCCGGCCGCGCCGAAATCGAGGTGCCCCAGAAGATGCCGCGCCAGCGCGTTCGGCGTCGGATGGTCGAAGACCAGCGTGGCGGGCAGCTTGACGCCGATGAGACCGGCGAACCTGTTGCGCAGTTCCACGGACATCAGGGAGTCGAACCCGATCTCCTTGAGCGCACGGTCGGGACTGACCCGCTCGGGTCCGGACTCGCCGATGAGTGCCGCCACATTGGTCTGCACGACCTCGGTCAGGGCGGGGAGCCGCTCGGCGTCCGGCAGTGCGGCGAGCCGCTGTGTGAGGCCCTGCGTCTCACCCTCGGGACGCCGGCCGTCCGACGGTGCCTGGTGCTCAGGGGCGGCCTTCTCCTCGAACGAGCCGAGCAACGGACTGGGCCGGGAGGCGGTGAACGCGGGCAGGAAGCGCGACCAGGTGATGTCGGCCACCACCGGGTCTCCCGTGCGGTCCGACATGATGCCCTGCTCCATGGCCTGGAGGGCGGCGGGCACCAGGAGAGGGGTCAGACCACGCTTGCGCAGTTCCCGTTCGTCGTGCTCGGTCAGCATGCCGCCGCCCGCCCACGGACCCCAGGCGACGGAGACCGCGCGCTTGCCCTGCTCGCGGCGGCGCCGGGCGAGTGCGTCGAGGCAGGCGTTGCCGGCGGCGTACCCGGCCTGGCCCGCGGCGCCCCAGACGCCGGAGATGGAGGAGAACAGGACGAAGTCGTCGAGGTCCGGCAGTAGTTCGTCGAGCAGCAGGGCACCCTCGACCTTGGCCGCCATCTGGGCCGCCAGCTCCTCGGCCCCGGTCTCCGCGATCCGCACGTCCCGGACCACGCCCGCGGCATGGACCACGGTGCGTACCGGGGCTCCCTCCGCTGCCAGGGCGTCAATCAGGCCGCTCATCGCGGCACGATCCGTCACATCGACGGCGACGGCCTCCGCCGTGGCGCCGAACGCGCGGATGTTCTCAAGCAGTTCGGTGGCGCCGGGGGCCGCCGAACCCTGACGGGAGAGGAGGAGAATACGGTCGGCGCTGCCCTGCTCGGCGATCCGGCGGGCGACGTGCCCGCCGAGACCGCCGGTCCCGCCGGTGATCAGCACGGTGCCCTTGGGCGTCCAGGTACCGGTCTGCGGCGCGGGCGTGGTCACGAGCCTACGAGCCCACAGCTGTCCGTCGCGAACGGCGAGTTGGTCCTCGTCGTCCTGGTCGTCGGCGCCGTCGTCGGTGAGGATCCCGGCCAGCGCCCGCCGCGTTGCGTCGTCGATCCGCTCGGGCAGATCCACCAGTCCGCCCCAGCGGTCGGGCAGTTCCAGTCCGGCCACCCGGCCGAGCCCCCAGACACCCGCCGCCCGCACGTCGGCGGCGGGGTCGTCGACCGTCCCCACTCCGACGGCGGCGCTCGTGACGCACCAGACCGGGCCGGTCGGGTGCCCGGCGACCTCGTGCAGGGCGGCGAGCAGATCCTCCGCGGCTCCGGCGCCGACCAGCACCCCGTCCGGCGCGGTCGAGCGGTCCCAGGAAGCGGCGGTGAGCGGGTCTTCGAAGAGGGAGCCGAGCGCCGGGGGCACCTCGCCGAGCAGGAGCCAGTTCCCGGGCACCCGGTCGGCCGTGGCGGCCCGCCCCAGTTGCCGCCACGTCTCTGAGAACCACCCGGTGCGGCCGGTCGCCCCCGCCGCTTCCAGCTGTGCGCGCTCGATGGAGCGCAAGATGAGGCCCTCCATGGCGAGGACGGGGGACCCGGCGTCGTCCGCGATCCACACGGCGGCGGAGTCGGCGTCCGCCCGGATCCGCACACGCAGCCGCCGGGCATCCGAGGAGAACAGGGACACGCTGTTGAAGGAGAACGGCAGCCGGACCTCGCCGGCCTCGTAGAGGCTGCCGGTGATCGGCAGGGCATGCAGGGCGGCGTCCAGCAGTGCGGGGTGGATACCGAACCCGTGCGGCTGCCGCGCGGGGAGCATGACCTCCGCGAAGAGGTCGCCGGCACGCTCCCAGAGGGCCTTGGTGCCCCGGAAAGCCGGGCCGTACTCGTAGCCACGGGCCGCGAGCTCCTCGTAGAACGAGCGGCCGACGAGCTGCCGCGCACCGGCCGGGGGCCAGACCCCGCCGGTCCAGTCGCCGTCGCGGAAGCCTGCGGTGTCGGCGGTCCGCGCCGCGAGGAGACCGGTGGCGTGCAGCGTCCAGTCGCCGCCGGTCTCCCTGGTACGGATCTGCAGTTCACGCTCGGCGTCCTGGCCCGGCCCCACCCACACCTGGAGGTCGCGGGGCTTGCCCTCGGCGAACACCATCGGCGCGCGCAGGACGAGTTCGTCGACCGACCCGGCGCCGGCCGCGCGGGCCGCTTCGAGCGCGAGCTCGACGAAGCCCGTGCCGGGCAGCAGCACCGTGCCCATGACGACGTGATGCGACAGCCACGGATCGCTGCCGGGTGCCAGCCTGCCGGACAGCAGCAGGCCGCCGTCACCCGGCAGATCCGTGCGCGAGGTGAGCATCGGGTGCGGCTGCGGATCCGCTCCCGCGGCACCGGCGGTGGCGTCCGACGCGGAGTCCCAGTAGCGCTGCCGCTGGAAGGCGTACGTGGGCAGGTCGCCACGGGGAGCGGGCGGCAGGAGCGCGGCCCAGTCGACGTGGGCGCCATGGGCATGGGCCCGGCCCAGCGAGGTGAGGACGGTGTGCGTCTCGGACCGGTCGCGCCGGGTGCTGGCCAGGACGGTGTGACCGGTCTCGATCAGCGGGGCCAGGGCGGCGTCCGGGCCGACCTCGATCAGGATGTCGGCCTCGGCGAGCTGCCCTACGGCATCGCCGAACCGTACGGCGTTGCGCGCGTGGTCGACCCAGTAGGCGGCGGTGTCGACGGGGTAGGTGGTGTCGGCGGTGGCACGGAGCGGGACGGTCGGCGGCCGGAAGCGCAGCGCCTCCACCACCGAGCGGAACTCGTCGAGGATCGGCTCCATGAGCGGTGAGTGGAAGGCGTGGCTCACCCGGAGCTCGGCGACCCGCCGGCCGCGTGCACGCCAGATCTTGCCCACGCGTGCCACCTCGTCGCGGGCACCGGAGACGACGACCGCCTCGGGCCCGTTGACCGCGGCGATTCCGACGAGCGCGGAATCGCCCAGTGTGGCCGCCACCTCGTCCTCGCCCGCGGCGAGGGCGAGCATGGCGCCCCCGCCGGGCAGGGACTGCATCAGCCGGCCCCGGGCCACCACCAGCCGCGCCGCGTCCGGCACCGTCAGCACCCCGGCGACCACGGCGGCGGCGATCTCGCCCACCGAGTGACCCACGACAGCCGTGAACGACACGCCCCAGGACTGCCACAGCCGGGCCAGCGCCCACTCGAACGCGAACAGCGCGGGCTGTGCGAACTCCGTCCGGCCCAGTAGTTCCGGATCGTCGGACCACATCACTTCCCGCAGTCCACGTCCGAGCATCGGGTCGAGGTGGCCGCACACCTCCGTCAACGCCTCGTCGAACACCGGGAAGTCCGCGGCCAGTTGCCGGCCCATCCCCGCGCGCTGCGCGCCCTGGCCGGAGAACACGGCCGCCACCCTGCCGGACCCGGCGAGCACCGGGGAGACGTCGCCGAGACCGGCCCGGACCTCCTCCCGGTCGCCCGTGACCACGGCGCGGTGCTCGAACGCCGTACGGCGCGTGGCCAGCTCCCGGGCGACGTGCGCCAGCGGCAGCTCCGGGTGCGACGCGAGGTGCTCCCGCAGCGCCCGCGCCTGCTCGCGTACGGCGTCCGGAGTCTTGCCGGAGAGCACCAGCGGCATCGCCACGTCCGTCCAGGGGGCGCCGGACTCCGCGCCCCGGGAGGTCACAGGAGTCTGCGGCGCGCACTCCTCCAGGATGATGTGCGCGTTCGTCCCGCTGATCCCGAAGGCGGACACACCGGCCCGGCGCGGGCGACCGTCGGCACGATCCCACGCGCGCTCCTCGGCCAGCAGCTCGACCGTCTCCGACGACCACTCCACCTCCGTCGTCGGATGGTCCGCGTACAGGCTGCGCGGCATCACACCGTGCCGCAGCGCCTGCACCATCTTCACCACCCCGGCCACCCCGGCCGCCGCCTGCGCGTGCCCGATGTTCGACTTCAAGGAACCGACGTACAACGGCCGTTCGGCGGGGCGGTCGCTCCCGTACGTCGCGATCAGCGCCTGTGCCTCGATGGGGTCGCCCAGCCGCGTCCCGGTGCCGTGCGCCTCCACCACGTCGATGTCCGCGGCGCGCAGGCCGGCACTGTCCAGCGCGGCCCGGATCACCCGCTGCTGGGCGGGGCCGCTGGGCGCGGTGAGGCCGTTGGAGGCGCCGTCCTGGTTGACGGCGCTCCCCCTGACCACCGCCAGCACGTCATGGCCCAGTCGCCGCGCGTCGGACAGCCGCTCCACCACCAGCACGGCCACGCCCTCGGCCATGCCGAAGCCGTCGGCATCGGCGGAGAACGGTTTGGAACGGCCGTCGGGCGCGAGCGCGCGGAGCCTGCTGAACTCGATGAACAGTCCGGGCTCGGCCATCACCGTCGCCCCGCCTACCAGCGCCAGGTCGCTCTCGCCGCGGCGCAGCGACTGACCCGCCAGGTGCAGCGCCACCAAGGAGGAGGAGCAGGCCGTGTCGAGGGTGAGGGCGGGACCTTCCAGGCCCAGGACGTAGGACAGCCGGCCGGAGACCACGCTGGAGGTGGTACCCGTCATCACATAGCCCTCCAGGTCGGGCCGTGCCTGGTGCAGCGGCCGGCCGTACGGCAGGCTCATGACGCCGGTGAAGACACCGGTCCGGCTGCCCCGCAGGGTCGCACTGTCGATGCCGCCGCGCTCCAGCGCTTCCCACGACGTCTCCAGCAGCAGCCGCTGCTGCGGGTCCATCGCCCGTGCCTCACGCGAGGAGATGCCGAAGAAGGCGGCGTCGAACTCGGCGACGCCGTCGAGCAGAGCGGCTTCGCGCTGGTACGAGGTGCCCGGCTGCGAGGCGTCGGCGTCGTACAGCGCGGTGAGGTCCCAGCCGCGGTCGGCCGGGAAGGCCGCGACCGCGTCCCGCCCTTCGTGCACCAGCTGCCACAACTCGTCCGGGGACCTGACCCCGCCGGGGAACCGGCAGGCCATGCCGACGATGGCGAGCGGCTCGTCGGGGTCGGCCGGCGCCGTCGCGGCCGGGGCCGGGGCCGGTGCCTCGCCACCGAGCACCACGCGCACCAGTTCCTGCGCCAGCGCGCGCGGAGTGGGGTGGTCGAACAGGATCGTCACGGGCAGCCGCAGCCCGGTCACCTCGACCAGCCGGTTGCGGACCCGCAGGGCGCCCGCGGAGTCCACCCCCAGCGACCAGAACGCCTCGTCCGTGCCGATGGCCCTCGCCGTCGGCTCGATGTGCGCGGCCACGGCGTCCGTCACGAGGCGGATGGCCTCGTCGACGCGTTGTGCCGGGGCACACCCGAGCAGGCGCTCGCGCAGTCCGGTGCCGGGCCCGGTGCCGCCGCTGCCGGTGGCGTCCGCCGTGTCCAGGCCGAGCCGGTAGGAAGGCAGCGTGACGCGGCGGGCGTCGGGCAGAACGGTGCTCCAGTCGGGGGCGACGCCGTGCAGGTGTGCCTCGGCCAGGGCGCGCAGGTAGCGGTCGTGGCCCGCGTCGTCACGACGCATCGTGTCGAGGACGACGACGTCGCGGCCGAGGTGCGCGGCGGTCTCCTCGATCGGCAGGGTGAGCACCGGGTGCGGGCTCATCTCCACGAACACCCGGTGGCCCTGGCCGAGCAGTTCCTCGATGACCTGCTGGAACCGGGCGGGCTCGCGAAGGCTGAGGAACCAGTGCTCGGCATCCAGCTCGCCGGTGTCGAGCGGATCGGTCGTGGTGGACGTGTACACGGGTATCCCGGTGGCGCGCGGCCGTACCGCGGCGGCCTCCTGCACGAGGTACTCGTGGGCGGGCTCCATGCGCCACGAGTGCCCGGCGATCCCGATGGGCAGCAGGGTGGCCCGCACGTCCCGGGCGCGCAGCCGCTCCAACAAGGCCGCCGCGGACTCGGTGGTGCCCGCGACGACCGTGGATCCGGGGCCGTTGACGACCGCGATGTCCAGGTCCAGATCCCACTCGGCGACCAGCGCGGTGACCTGCTCGGCGGGGAGCGCCACGGCGACCATCTCCCCGTTGCCCTGGAGCCGCGCCAGCGCCTTGCTGACGGCGGCGACCAGCCGCGCGCCGTCCGCCACGGTGAGCGCTCCGGCGGCGGTCACCGCCGCGATCTCGCCGAAACTGTGGCCCACGACCGCCGCGGGCATGACGCCGTTCGACCGCCACAGCTCCGCGAGCGAGACCATGACGGCGAACAGGGCCGGCTGGATCACCTCGACCCGCTCCAGCGGGAGGGCCCCGGAGAGCACGTCGTTGAGCTCGAAGTCCACGAACGGGCGCAACTCCCGTGCACATTCGGCCAGTTTGTCGCGGAAGACCGGGGTCGTCGCGGCGAGTTCGCGCGCCATCCCCACCCACTGGGCGCCCTGGCCCGGGAAGACGAACACCGCGGACTGTGGTCCACCGCTCCCGGCCCGAACCGCCGCGTCGCCCGCCCGGCCCTCGGCCACCGCGCGAAGAGCTGAGACGACGGCATCCCGGTCGGCCGCGGCGACCATCGCCCGGTGCGGCCAGAGCGTGCGTGCCGTGGCCTGGGTGAAGGCGGCGTCGGCCACGGAGATGTCCGTACGCTCCTGGAGGTGGGTCGCCAGACGGCCGGCATGGGCGCGCAGACCGGCCTCGGTACGGCCGGACAGCAGCAGCGGGACGGTGCCGGCAGTCGTGGCATCCGGGGCGCTCGTGCGGTCCCGGGGCCTGAGCGCGCGCAGCTGCGCCGCGCGCTCCTCGGCATCGTCGGAGAGCGGGCCGTAGTGCTCGGCACCGGCCGTCTCCAGAGCCAGCGCCACCGCCACGCCGCCGGTCTCGTCGTGGACGACGACCAGCGCGGGGCGATCCGCGCGCAGACACGTCTCGGCCGCCGCGAAGATCGGCCCGGAGTCCCGCGGAGCACGCACGCTCACACCGGGGATGTCGTCCCAGTCCGGCTGGTCCTCCTCGTCCGTCCGTGCGACCAGAACCACCACACGGCTGCGGGCGGACGGAACCACGTGGGCGTCCTCGATCGCGGCCCAGAGCGCCGGCGACACCGAAGCGACGCCGAATTCCTCCTGGCGGCCCACACCCACGACGACGACGCGCTGCATTCCTGCTGTCATACCGAACAACCCAAGCAAGAGGCGCCTGGCCGCAACACCCCTATCACCCCCGAATGCGGTGCGCGGGCTGCGGTTTGCCCATTCACCGGTTCGGTAATGCGCCGTCAGGGAATCAGGCGTGGCCGCGAGCGAATTCCCACAGAGGCTGGAAAACGTAGTGGCAGTGCGTGACGTGAGGGGGGCATAGGGGGTTGCCCGGCAACGACGCCGACCGGCAGGTTGTGGACAAGGTCTGACGATACCGCTGCTGGGACGGCGGGGGGTGAAACCAACGGGCCGTCAGCACCGGACGCCGTCGGCCACGTGCCCATTCCACCATGTGCGGAAGCGAGCGGAATCCTCAACCGCCCGCAACTCCGGCATGCCGATGTCCGGCTTCCGTTGCGCCAACGCCATTCCCTTGGCTCAGCGTCCCCTTACGTGTCTTCCACTCCATTCGATCTCAGGGAAGGTGTGTGTTCTGATATGCCAGGACCACGGCCGCGTCCAGAACTGCACTCCATTGCCGTGCACGCGGCGAGCCGGTCGGGCGGCGCGCCCACTGCGGAATTCACGCACCTGCTGGCGGCGAACGAGAACCCCTACGATCCGCTGCCCGGCGTCCTGGACTCGGCGGTCGCGGCCGCCAGGCGGTTCAACCGCTACCCGGATATCGGCTGCGCACGACTGATAGCCGCACTGGCGCGCACGTTTGACCTGCCGCCCACTCGATTCGCAGCCGGCGCGGGGTCGGTGGGCGTGATCCAGTCGCTCATCCAGGCGATGGCCGCCCCAGGGGACGAAGTCATGTATGCCTGGCGGTCGTTCGAGGCCTACCCCGTCATCACCAAGGCCATCTGCGGCGCGACCCCGGTCGCGGTTCCGTTGACCGAGGAGGGATACCACGACCTCGACGCCATGGCGGAGCGTGTCACCGCACGGACCCGACTGATTTTCCTCTGCACCCCCAACAACCCCACCGGCAGGACGGTGGGCCGCGACGAATTGGCGGAGTTCCTCGCCCGCGTTCCCGAGGACGTGCTTGTTGTCCTGGACGAGGCCTACGCCGAGTTCGTGTCCGACAAGGACGCGGCGGACGGCATCACCGTATGCCGCGAATACCCCAATGTCGCCGTGGTGCGGACCTTCTCCAAGGCATTCGGCCTGGCCGGATTGAGGATCGGGTTCGCAATCGCCCCGGAACCCGTCGCGGCGGCGCTGCGCACGATGGCGACCTATGGGGTCAGCCACATCGGGCAGGAGGCGGCAATCGCTTCCCTGGCCGCAACGGACGACGCCATGAAGCGGGTTGACCTGGTCATTGCCGAGCGGCACCGGATGGAGGACGCCCTGATCGAGCAGGGCTGGCCGGTCTCACGCTCCCAGGCCAACTTCCTCTGGCTCCCGCTCCGCGAGCGCAGTGCGGAATTCGCCGGCGTCTGTGCCCGTGCAGGTATCGGGGTACGGGTGCTTGCCGAGGACGGGGTCCGGGTCACTGTGGGCGCCCGGGAATCCAACGATCTCTTTCTGGCCGCGGCGGCGAATTTCCGGCTGGAGCATGACCAGTAGCCGTTCTCTGCGTGAGTCGGGTGGAAGAGGTGAACAACTCCCCGGGCGGCAGGGTGACTTTCCCTCGCGGGCCCCGGGGGAGCAGGAAAGCCAAATCAAGCGCGAAACGCGTGCTCGATGGGTGTCGCCCCGGTCGTGGCGTGCCACACACCCGTGATTCCCTGCGTCAGCACGGTACGGATCGCCTCGGCGCAGTCGCCTCGGGAGAGTTCGTCGCCGACCGTCGGAACGCCGTCGGGCCGGGCCCGCACGGTCCCCAGTGGGGGATCGTCGGTCAGCATGCCCGGGCGCAGCACGCACCAGTCCAGATCCTGCTCGCGCACCACCTGTTCGGCGGCGCGCTTCTCGACCAGGTAGGCGTCGAGCTGGTCGCCGAGGGCGGCGCGGTCCCGGGCGCCGGGCAGGTGAGCGCTCACCATGACGAACCGGCGCACGCCGCAGTCCTCGACGGCGGCGCACAGCTGAGCCGCCGGCGAGGACACCGCCGCGCCGAGCGAGCCCGGACCGGTGCCGGTACCGGCCGCCAGCACGACGGCGTCCGCGCCGCGGAAGGCCCGCTTCAGTTGCACGTCGAGGTCGGATCCGTCGGTGTCGAGCACGAACGGTTCGATGCGGGCGGCCCGCATGCGCGCGGCGTCGCTGTCCCGCAGGACCAGTCCGACCGGCGTGTCCCCACCGGCCAGCAGGGAGGACGCGAGCCGGCCGCCGAGACCGGTGGTCACCCCGAGAACGACGACCCGCATCGCGCTCACCCCCGCGCCCCGGCGTCCGCTTCGGACACCTCGGAGAGCAGCCGCGCGACCGAGCCGCGGTCGGCGGCCCGGCCGCGGACCGGACCGGCCACGGCGATCTGGGACAGCGGAAGCAGGGCGCGCAGCGACGGCACGTCGGCGCACACCCGCGGCGGACGGAACATCGGTGGACTCCAGTCAGACGGTCGGGGCCGTCGCGCTCGGCGCGCTCAACGCACCGAGGACACGCGGTAGATCAGCAGGCCGCTGACGAGGCTGGTGAGCCCGGCCAGCGTGAACAGGACCTGGTATCCGCCCAGCCCGTCGATGACCAGGCCGGCCAGCAGCGGCCCCAGGGTCTGCGGTCCGAACAGGCCGATGTTCATGATGCCCAGGTCCCGGGCGCGGTTCTCGGCCGCCGGCAGCACCGCGGTGATGATCGCCTGGTCGACGGCCAGGAAGGCGCCGACGCCGACGCCGAACAGCGACGTCGCCACCAGCGCGCTGGCCGTACCCGGCGCGATCGCGACGGCCGCGCAGCCCAGCGCCTGGCCGGTCGCGCCGCAGGCCACGAACACCCGTCGCCGGCCGAGCCGGTCGGACAGCACCCCGCAGAAGTAGACTGAGACCAGCGTCCACCCCAGGTAGACCAGGGTCAGCAGCAGAAGCACCTGCTCGGGGTGGGCCACCCGCAGCACGTCGGTGATGAAGTACAGCTGGTAGCTGGTGGCCAGCGCGTTGGCCAGATTCATCAGCACCCGGGTGCCGAAGGTCCAGGCGAACGCGGGGTTGTCCCGAACACTGGCCACGAACTCGCGGAGGCCGACACCGCCGTCGGGCCGGGTCGTTGTGGTGTCGCGGTGCTTGAGGACGAACGGCGCGGCCAGCACGAGCACGCCCGCCGCGAGCAGCAGGTAGCGCGGCAGGTCGCCGGTGATCGCGGTCAGGCAGAACAGACCGACCACCACGCCGATCGTCTGCGGCCCGAACATCGCGCTGGAGACGGTGCCGCGCTGGGCCTCGGGGACCTGGTCGGCGACCAGTGCGGTGAAGCCGACCGTGGCCATGCAGAAGCCGATCGAACACGCCAGCCAGGACAGGCCGATCCCGGTCCAGTCGGATTGCAGGCCGGTGGCGACCAGGCCGCCCGCGAACAGCGTCGCGCCGCCGGCGACCCAGAGCCGCCGGCGGCCGAACCGGGACCGGGTCCGGTCGCACAGCGTGCCGAACAGCGGCAGCGTGAACAGGGCGACGACGCCGCACACGGCGTTGATGACGCCGAAGTCGGTGATCCGGCCGGCCGGGTCGACCCGGGCCAGCTGGTCGGGCATGGCGAACTGCTGCGGCACCAGGTAGGCCATCCACAGCCCGAGCCATGCCAGGGAGTATCGGCCTATCCAGGCCCGGGACATGGACCTGGCAGGAATGGTCTTTTCCATCATGACGGTAGTCCTCGGTCGACTCATCAGGCCGGCGGTCCGGCCGGCGCCCCGGCTACGCAGGAACGCGTACGGACCGGGACACAAACGCGTGCGGCCCGAGAGGGGAACATCAACGCGACCGGCAGGGCGCTCGGGTGCGCCCTGCCGAGGAGCGACAGCGGACGAAGCGCGCGCAGGTGCGATGCTTCGGAAACCACCGTCAACAGCCGTGCCTCACCACGTGACGGGAAGCTCCCGGACGCCCTGCACGTCGAACGTGTTGCGGAATACCAGCTGGTCGAAGGGGACCGCCAGCCGCAGCTCGGGGATCCGGCGGAACAGGGTTCCGTACACCACTTCCAGCTCCATGCGCGCCAGTTGCTTCCCGATGCACGTGTGGATGCCGGCCCCGAAGCCCAGGTGCTGTTTGGCGTCCCGCCGGACGTCCAGGCTGTCGGGATCGGTGAAGACCTTCTCGTCCCGGTTGCCCGCACTGATCAGGCAGATGATGCCGTCGCCCGCCTTGATGGTCTCGCCCGCGATCTCGATGTCCGCGGCCGCCACGCGCTTGGACGAGAACTCCGTGACCACCGTGTAGCGCAGGAGCTCCTCCACCGCCGCCGGTACGAGGTCCGGGTCCTCGATCAGCGCCGCCGCCTGCTCGGGATGCTGCAGCAGGGCCAGAATCCCGTTGGTGATCATGCTCCTGGTGGTGTCGAGAGCCGCCGCGATCAGCGTGACCGACTGGGTGAGCACGGACACCCGCGACAGCTCGCCCTTCTGGTAGTAGCCGACCAGGTGGCTGATGATGTCGTCGCCCGGTTCGTTCTCCCGGTGCGTGATCAACTCGTCGATGTACGCGAACAGTTCGGCGCGCGCCTCCATGGCACCCTCCAGCCCGGAGTCCTCGTCGAACAGCCGGGGAACCAGGCTGATGAGGCGCTTGTCGGCCGGGGGGACACCCAGCACCCATCCCAATGCGGTGGACGGCACCGGCATGGCCAACGCCGGGACCAGGTCCGTCGGCCGAGGACCCGCGAGAATGTCGTCGATGAGCCCGTTGACGAGGGCCTCCACGTCACCACGCATGTTCTGGATCTTCTTGACCAGGAATCCCTGGCCCAGCATGCGCCGCATGGCGGTGTGCTCGGGCGGGTCCATCCGGCCCACCGGCTTCACGCCCCCGGTCAGCACGACGGTCCGCGCTTGCTCACTCAGCCAGGGATAACCGGGCTGCGTGTTGTCGACACTGATACGCGGGTCGGTGAAGATCGAGCGGATCTCGTCATACCCGGTGATCAGCCACACTTCCTTGCCGTCCCACAGCCGCGCTTTCGCGACCGGCCGGTCCGACCGCAACTGAGCGTATTCGGGGGGCGGGTCCAAGGGACAGCCCTTCGCCTTGGACATGGGGAAAGCGGGGAGTTCGGACGAGCGCTGTGACATGGGTGTTCCGTCTCCTAGCGTAGGCAATGAGGAGTTGTCGGTCCGGATGCTGGGGTGCTCACTCGTACTGGCTCAGGAAGCGCTCGCCGTCCTGCTCGGCCGATGCGAGGTTCTTCCGTGCCCGGTCGAGGAGGTTCGCATTGCTGAGCTCGCCGATGTTCCCGATGTCATTGCCCACCCATGCGCGGCGGGCGTAGATCCAGGCCTCCGCGGCCGCACGGAACTTCAGGAGGGCTCCGAGGTGGGGAAGTTCCGACGGGGGCACCGGGGACTTCGCGATGTATCCCCGCAGCAGCGGGCCGACGTCCACGGACCTCTCCAGATAGCTGAGGGCGGTGGCGACATCGAAGAGGAGGGGGCCGTACATGACTTCGCCCCAGTCGAAGAGCCCCATCGAATCAGGCTTCACCCGGAACGTGTTCATGCTGGCATCGGCGTGCAGCAGGCCCACCGTGACCTTGCCGGCCACCGTCTCGTACGCCTCGCACATGGCCCGCTGGATCCATGGCTTGTCCTCAAGGAACGGCGCCTCGGCGACCATCATGACGTCCAGGTGGTCCCAGCTCAGGATGTCCGGCGGAGGAGGGGTGTCGACCAGCGCGGTATGGATGGCTCCCAGCGTCTCGCCGGCCCGGCGCATGTGCACAGGATCGTTCTCGTCGGCCCGCCCGCCGTCGAGGTGACGCAGCAGTGCCCAGCACCATTCACCGTGGTAGGCGGTGATCTCGCCCTGGGCGGTCGGCAGTGGCCCGCCGGCAGGAATGCCGTGCTCCTCGACCACCAGGGCGACCGTGAGGCCGCTGGTGAATTTCGGCCCCTGGGCGGCGGGCACACACTTGGCCACATACATGTCCGAGTCGGATCCGACCAGATACGTATAGGAGTGGAAGCCCAGGTCGACCGGATCGCGTTCCCATGGCAGGACCCGTAGATCGCTCCGTCCCCACAGGGAGAGCGGGATCTCGTCGATGAGCGGCTCGGCTGGTAGAGAACTGTTGGCTGCCAATGTCTTCATGCTCCGTACTCGGTGAGTGAGTATGTCTGTCGGAAACCGGAACTCGGACCACGTCGCGGGTGGTTCAGGATCCGCGCGCGGCCGTCCTCCGCCTCCCCCGCAGCGGTGCGGTGCCGTCACGTCGACATCGCGGTGAGGTCACCTCGACAAACGTGCCTGTCCGGCGCGCTGTCGGACACCCCCCTATGCCCCCTCAATCAGCCGCCGACCACCCGTCCGGGGGCTGGTGCAACAGTCGGATCGCCGCCGCGGGGCAGCCGGCCGCGGCCTCCTGCACCTTGTCGCGCAGCTCCGGGGCGGGGGAGTCGGTCAGCACGACGCCGACACCGTCCTTCTCCCGCTGATCGAACACCTCGGGGGCGGTCAGGGCGCACTGCCCCGAGGTGACGCACTTCGATTCGTCGAGGTGCACACGCGCAAACGCCATCTCTGTCTCCTTCTCGTCATGCGCGGCGGGCGCCAGGCTCGGCCTCAACTGCTCTGGCTGCTGAAGCGGTTGATGCCTGTCAGGTGGCGCGCTCGCAGCGCCTCGTCCTGGACGCCGAGACCCTCCGCGGGCGCCAGGCCCAGCACCCCGACCTTGCCGGCGTGCTGATTGCGGTGCACGGCTTGCGTGGCGATGCCGACGTCGGACAGCGGGTACACCGTGGACAGGGTCGGATGGACCATCCCCCTGGCGATGAGACGGTTGGCCGCCCAGGCCTCCCGGTAGTTGGCGAAGTGGCTGCCGACGATGCGCTTGAGCGACATCCACAGATAGCGGTTGTCGTACTCGTGCCGGAACCCGGACGTCGAGGCGCAGGTGACCACGGTGCCGCCGCGCCGCGCCACGTACACACTGGCGGCGAAGGTCTCCCGGCCGGGGTGCTCGAAGACGATGTCCGGGTCCTCACCCCCGGTCAGCTCCCGGATGTGGGAGCCCAGGCGCTTCCACTCCTTGGGGTCAGCCGTGGATTCGTCCTTCCAGAACCGGTACCCCTCCTTCGCCCGGTCGATCACCAGCTCGGCGCCCAGGGACCGGACGAGTCGGGCCTTGTGCTCTCCGGACACGACGCACACCGGAGTCGCGCCGCCGTTGAGCGCGAGCTGCGTGGCGTACGAGCCGAGGCCGCCCGCCGCGCCCCAGACGAGCACCACGTCGCCCTGCTTCATCTGCCCGCCGTTGCGCGAGACGAGCTGCCGGTAGGCGGTGGAGTTGACCAGTCCGGAGGCGGCGGCCTCCTCCCACGTGAGGTGCTTGGGCATCGGCATGAGCTGGTTGGACTTGACGAGGGACAGCTCGGCGAGCCCGCCGAAGTTGGTCTCGAACCCCCAGATGCGCTGTTCCGGGTCGAGCATGGTGTCGTCGTGCCCGTCCGGGGACTGCAGGTCGACGGACAGGCAGTGCGCCACGACCCGGTCGCCCGGCTTCCAGCGGTGCACGCCGGGCCCGGTACGCAGCACGATGCCCGCCAGGTCGGAACCCACCACGTGGTACGGCTGATCGTGCCGCTGCGCGCCGGGTTCGTTGGACCGCGCGTACCGCTGCAGGAAACCGAAGGTCGGCATCGGCTCGAAGATGGAGGTCCACACGGTGTTGTAGTTGATGGAGCTGGCCATCACCGCGATGAGGGCCTCGCCGGGAGCGGGCTCGGGAGTCGGCACCTCACGCACGCGCAGGGACTTCGCGGGCTCCTTGTCGGCGGTCGCCATGCCCTGGAACATCTCCGCCTCGTCCCGCAGGACGACGGCACCGCGGTAGGACTCCGGGACCGGCAAGGCGGCGAAATCCGCACCGACCGCATCTTCCGACAAGGCAGCGCTGACGATCTCCCGCATGAGGTTTCCTCCAAAAGTACGGTGTTTCACTGGTGTCGCTGACGGACGCGAAGTGCGAACCGGCTCAGAGCCCGTGGTTCCGCAGTCCCTTGCCCCGCTTGCGGCCCAGGTGGCCGGCCTCCACGAGCTGTTCAAGAGGGCGCGAGGGCAGGAGGCGTGGCTCCCGGAACGTGGTGTGCAGCGTGCGCAGGATGGCCACGGACACATCCAGACCGATCACGTCCAGCAGCTGGACCGGGCCCATGGGATAGCCCTGCCCCAGGGTCATCACCGTGTCGATGTCCTCGGCGGTGAGGATCCCCTCGTCGAGCAGGGCCACCGCACTGTTCAGATAGGGGAACAGCAGCGCGTTCACGATGAACCCGCTGCGGTCCGCGCAGCCCACGGGACGCTTGCCGAGCGCGGAGGCGGTCGCGTGCGCCACCGCGAGCGTCTCGCGCGAGGTCAGCGCGGTCCGCACCACCTCCACGAGTTTCATCACCGGTGCCGGATTGAAGAAGTGCATCCCGACCACGGCCTCGGGCCGACTGGTCGCCATGGCACATTCGATGACCGGCAGACTCGATGTGGACGTCGCCAGCACGGTCTGCGCCCCGCACCCGGCGTCGAGTTCCCGGAACACCGTCCGCTTGACGCCGATGTCCTCCACGACCGCCTCGACCACCAGATCGCAGCCGGCGACCGCCTCCAGGCCGGACACACCGGTCAGCGACTCCATCGACGAGGTGAGCTGCTCCGGGGTCAGCCGGCCCCGCCGCACCGCCCGGTTCAGCGAGTTCTCCACGGCGGCGAGCGCCTCTTTGGCGCGGACCTCGCTGCGCGCCACGAGAGTCGTCGGGTACCCCGCCCGTGCGCAGGCCTCCGCGATGCCGGTGGCCATCGTCCCCGAACCCACGACACCGATACGCCGTACGGGGCGCGCCGTCGGCAGCTCGTCGCTCGGGTCCGCGGCACCGTCGGCGTCCGGGGCGCCGTAGTCGTAGAAGCCACGCCCGGCCTTCAGCCCGAGCAGGCCGGCGGCGACCATGTGCGTCAGGACGGGGGCGGGCAGGAACCGGCGGTCACCGGTGCGCTCGTAGAGGGCGTCCAGCGTGTCCCGTGCGACATCCAGCCCGATCGCGTCCAGGTGGGCCAGCGGCCCCCGCGGCAGCCCGCAGCCCAACTTCATGGCGGTGTCGATGCCGTCGCGTGAGGCGTAGCGCTGTTCGTACATCGTCGCGGCGTCGTTGAGATAGGCCATCGTCAGGGCCCCGCCGACGAATCCCGCGCGATCGGGCACCGACACCGGGACCTGCCCGAGGTGTCGTATCAGCGCTTGGACGTCCGTGAGTACGGACCCGTCCGTCAGGGGCGTACCCACGACCTCCACGGCGGTCGTCCGGTCCATCGGCCCCTGGGGGAACAGGTGCAGCCCCACCGTGCGACTGGGCCGCCCCGAGCCGAAGGCGATGTCGGTCACCGCCAGTCCGGTGGTCGTCGTCGCGAACACCGTGCCCGGGGCGCACGCGTTGTTCGCGTGACCGAGCACCTCGCACTTGGTCGTCATCCGCTCGGGTACCGCTTCGATCACCAGGTCCGCCGCCATGATGTCGGCCGGGCGCGAGGTGAGGTCGATGGTGCCCGGGCCGGTGTCGGCCAGCCGGGCACCGGCCCGGTCCAGAGCTGAGGCGTCGGTGTCGACGGCGATCACCCGGCGGCCGCTACGGGCGACCATGCTCGCGAGCGCCGACCCGGTGGTCCCGAGACCTGTCACCGCGATGGTGGAGAAGCGCTTAGCCATGCCGTTGAGTCCTTCGAGTCGTTTCATGGGCGGCCGGTGTGGGCGAGTGCGGGTGCCCTCGGTGACGAGACCGTTTCAGCGAGAGAATGCGCGCCGGTGCCGAGAATTTCGGTGGCGGTATCGGACCGTGGCCCCATTACCCACCACCTGTGCACAGGACGGGCACGGGTGAACGAGTGGAGGAGACATAGGCCTTACTCCCGGTTCCCTGCCTGGCGCCAAACAGTACGGACCGGGTCGTGGCGGAGATAACCCCTAGCTTCCCCTAGCCTTTCCTCCCTTTTCCCTTCCGGTGCGGGTCTTGGCACCGTGGCCCGCCCAGGCGCTCCCGCACAGCTCACCCGCCCCTTCGGGCCTCGCTCTGCGCTGCGACAACTCCCGTGCACCCGGCCTTGTTTGGCAGTCTGTCGATCAGTGCGGCACAGGAAGCCGGCCCCGTCGTCCATACGAGGGCGACGGGGCCGGATCGGGGCAGGGAGCCGGTCAGAGGGTGTCCAGCCAATCGTGGACCAGGGCCGCGGTGGCCTCGGCGTTCTCCGCCACGATCGTGCAGTGGTCGCCCGGGACCGTCGCGTCGGTGTGCGGCAGCGGCCAGTGCGTACGCCACTCCGCGGTGAGCGGCGGGAGCCCGGGATCGCCGGGGATGCACTCCTCGGGCCGGATGAACAGTGTCGGCGTGGAGACCGGCTGCGGACTCCAGCCGCGGAACATCCTGCGGTAGGTACCGAGCGCGGTGATCGTCGTGAAGTTCAGTTTGGTGAACCGCGACCGCCGCTCGTTCACCTCGTACGTCATCGCCTGGCGCAGCGCCACCGACATACCGTCGGGGAGATATGTGTCGAGCAGCACCAGCCCCTGGGCCGGTGTGCCGAGCGCTTCCATACGGGCCGCGACGCAGTGTGCGAGCCAGCCGCTCGACGAGTACCCCAGCAGTGCGAAGGGCGAGCCGGCCGCGCATTGCCTGGCCGACTCGGCCAGGACGTCGATGAGCACCTCGACGCTCTCGGCCAGTGGTTCGCCCTTCAGGAAGCCCGGCACGGTCACCATGCTCAGATCCCGCCGGTCACGGAAGAAGCTGGCCAGCCGGACGAACTGCAGGGTCTGCTCCACCGGCGCGAAGGGCGGGAAGCTGATGACCGCGGGCCCTTGACCGCCGGTGGCGAGCCGTACGAAGCGCGTGCCGCCCGGAGCCTCGGCGGCGTCGGAGAAGCGCGCACGCAGACCGGACGCGCTGCCCAGCAGGTCTTCGACCTCCTCCATCCGACCCCGCAGCGCGACCTTGCGGTAAATGGCGGCGAAGGACTCGTCCGCCCCGGAGGCCAGGTCCGCATGTTCCCCGCCCGTCTTCTGTGCCGTCCGGTCGCGTCCCGCGCCGTCGAGCTCGGCAGCCAGGAAGTCGCGTACGGCGGTCACCGTGGGGTGGTCGAAGACGAGCATCGCGGGCAGTGAGAGCCCGGTGGCGAGGCCCAGCTTGTTGCGCACCTGCACGGCGGAGAGCGAGTCGAAGCCGAGTTCCACCAGGGGCTGGTCCAGAGCGAGGGCGGACGGGTCCGGGTGACCGAGCACCTCGGCGAGAGTGGCGCGCACCAAGTCGTCCAGGAGGGTCCCCCGCTCGGCCGGCGACAGCCCGGCCAGCCTGCCCCGCAGGTCGTTCCGGTCTGCGGCGGAGGTGGTCGCCTCCTGCGGGCGCCGGGCCCGCACCTGCGGCAGCTCCTCCAGCAACGGGCGCCGACGAGCCGCGCCGTAGCCGGTCATGAAGAGGTCCCAGTCCATGTCGGCCACGACTGCCGTGAGCTCGTCGGCGTCGAGAACCCGTTCCAGCGAGGCGATCGCCTGGGACGCGGGCATCGGTATCAACCCGCGTCGCCGGTACTGCTGTTCGGCCTCGGGGGTGACCATGTGGGAGTCCGCCCACACGCCCCACGCGACGGACGTCGCGGTCAGCCCGCGGGCGCGGCGCATCCGGGCGAGGGCGTCGAGGTAGGCGTTGCCCGCGGCGTACCCGGCGTAGCGACCGCTGCCCCACACCCCGGAGACGGACGAGAAGAGGACGAACAGGTCGGTCTGCGCATCGCCGAACACCTCGTCGAGCACGGTGGCGCCGGTGATCTTGGCGGAGTAGACGGTCCGGAACTCCTCCAGAGTCATGTCCATGAGCGCGGTGTTCTGGCCGACGCCCGCGGCGTGGAAGACCGCGCGCACCGGTTCGCTCCTGGCTGCGAGTTCGGCCGCCAGGGAGGACATCCGTGCGTGGTCCGCGACGTCGGCCGCGACGACGCGGACCCGGGAGCCGGCCTTCTCCAGCTCCTCGACGAGTTCGGTGGCCCCGGGCGCGTCGGGCCCGCTGCGGGAGAGCAGGACGAAGGAGCACGTTGCGCGCTCAGCGAGCCAGCGGGCCACGTGCGCGCCGAGTGATCCGGTGCCGCCGGTGATCAGCACGGTGCCGGACGGGTTCCAGGCGCGGGTCGCGGGCAGGGCGGGGGCCTGCACCAGCCGGCGCAGCAGCACGCCGCTGTCCCGCAACGCCACCTGATCCTCGATCACGTCGCCCGCGAGGATGCCGGCGAGCCGGCCGATGGCGCGCTCGCCGAGCCGGACCGGCAGGTCGAGCAGTCCGCCCCAGCGGTCGGGGTGTTCGAGGCCGGCGACCAGGCCGAGCCCCCAGCACGCCCCCGCGTGGGCGCTGCGCGGCGCTTCGCCGTCGCTCGTGCCCACCCCGCCCTGGGTCAAGCACCACAGCCGG
This sequence comes from Streptomyces sioyaensis, assembly GCF_004122735.1. Classification (GTDB taxonomy): domain Bacteria; phylum Actinomycetota; class Actinomycetes; order Streptomycetales; family Streptomycetaceae; genus Streptomyces; species Streptomyces sioyaensis. The sequence continues at coordinate 47,698 of NZ_SDIF01000015.1, forward strand.
GCGCCCGTCCCCGCGTCGCCGAGTGCCTGAAGGAGGGTCAGGAGCGCGTCCGGGTGCTGGATCAGACTGACGACCCCGGCCAGCATGGGCGCGTCGGCGAGGGCGCCGGCCAGCGCTGCCTTCGCTTCCTCGCGGTCGGTCCCGGTCTCCACGATCACCGTGTCGGCGAGGATCCGCGTCAGGACACGCAGCGCCGCGGTGGTCTCCCCGGTGCCGTCGCCCGACTGCACCACCACCAGCCAGGTACCCGGAACCTGTGCGACGGACCGGGGCTCGGCCATCGGCTGCCAGACGATCCGGTAACGCCACGAGTCGAGCGTGCTCTGCCACCGGGCCTCACGATGCCACCGGGCCAGCGCCGGGAGAGCCGGGGCGAGTTCGGCCGGTGCGCCCAGGCTGGTGAGCGTCTGCTCGTCCTCCTGCTCGACGGCTGCCCAGAATCGCTCCTCCTGGCTGTTGCCGGACGCCGAACGGGCGCCGTTCGAGGCGGTGGGGGAGGCCGTGCCGCCGAGCCAGTACGTCTGCCGCTGGAAGGGGTACGTCGGCAGCGGCACCCGCCGTCCGGCGCCCAGCAGGGACGGCCAGTCCATCGCCACACCGTGGGTGTGTGCCGTGCCCGCGGCCTGGAGGAGGGTGAGCGCCTCGGGCGTGTCCCGGCGGGCGGTGGCCAGCGCGGGGCGGTCCGCGCCCAGCAGCGGGGTCAGTGCGGCGTCCGGGCCCAGTTCGAGAAAGAGGTCGACCGCGGGCATCTTCTGGACCGCGTCGGCGAAGCGGACGGCGTGGCGGGCGTGGTCGAGCCAGTACTCCGCGGACGCGTAGGACCGCGAGCTGTCGGCCGACGGGCTGACCGGGATGGACGGCTCGTGGAAGGTCAGCTCGCCGAGGACCGCCGCGAAGTCGTCGAGCATCGGCTCCATGAGCGGCGAGTGGAAGGCGTGGCTCACCCTCAGCCGGGAGGTACGGCGGCCCTGTTCCCGCCAGTAGTCCGCGATCCGCAGGACGGCTTCCTCGGCACCGGAGACCACGACCGCCTCCGGGCCGTTGACCGCGGCGATCGTAGCCGCGGGTTCCCCCGAGGCGAGGAGTTCGACCTCGACGTCGCTCGCGGCGATCGCGACCATGGCGCCGCCCTCCGGCAGCGCCTGCATCAACCGGCCCCGCGCCACCGCCATCCGCGCCGCGTCCGGCAACGACAGGACCCCCGCCACACACGCCGCGGCGATCTCCCCCACCGAATGCCCCGCCAGCACCGAGAACTCCACACCCCACGACTGCCACAACCGCGCCATCGCCACCTCGAACGCGAACAACGCCGGCTGCGCGAACTCCGTCCGCTCCAGCACCTCCGCAGGCCCCGACCACATCACCTCCCGCAACGACCGCCCCAACAACGGATCCACCACCGCACACACCTCGTCCAGCACGGCGGCGAACACCGGGAAACGCCCCGCCAACTCGCGCCCCATGCCCGGCCGCTGCGCACCCTGACCGGAGAAGAGACCCGCCACCCGCCCGGGGCCCGAGAGCACCGGGGTCACGGACGGCAGCGCGTCGAGCAGGGCTTCCCGGGTCTCGCCGACGACGACGGCGCGGTGTGCGAACACGGTCCGCGTGGTGGCCAACGACCAGGCCACATCGCACAGCTCGTCGGCGGGGCGGCGCAGCAGGTGGGCGCGCAGCGCCTCCGCCTGGTCCCGCACCGCCTGCTCCGAGCGGCCCGAGAGGAGCAGCGGGACCGGACCTTCCGGGGCCGCTTCGTGCACCTCCGGCTCGGCTTCGGCTTCGGCTTCTTCGAGGATGACGTGCGCGTTGGTGCCGCTGATCCCGAAGGAGGAGACCCCGGCCCGGCGCGGGCGCCCCTCGCTCTGCCACGGACGGGACTCGGTCAGCAGCTGGACGGCTCCCGCGCTCCAGTCCACCGCTGTGGTCGGGGTCGCCGCGTGCAGAGTCGGCGGCAGCGTGGTGTGCCGCATGGCCTGCACCGTCTTGATGACGCCCAGCACGCCTGACGCGGACTGGCTGTGCCCGATGTTCGACTTCAGTGAGCCCAGCCAGAGCGGCCTGTCGGGATCCCGGTCCCGGCCGTAGGTCGCCAGGAGCGCCTGGGCCTCGATCGGGTCACCCAGCGTCGTGCCGGTGCCGTGTGCCTCCACGGCGTCGATGTCCCGCGGTGCCAGTCGCGCGCCGGCCAGGGCGTCGAGGATGACGCGCTGCTGGGACGGGCCGTTCGGGGCGGTCAGGCCGTTGGACGCACCGTCCTGGTTGACCGCGGAACCGCGGATCACGGCGAGGACCTGGTGGCCGTTGCGGCGGGCGTCGGAGAGCCGCTCCAGGACAAGGACGCCGGAACCCTCGGCCCAGCCGGTACCGTCGGCGTCGTCGGAGAAGGACTTGCACCGGCCGTCGGCGGCCAGGCCACCCTGCTTGGTGAACTCGACGAACACACTCGGCGCCGCCATCACCGTCACTCCGCCGGCCAGCGACAGATCGCTCTCGCCACGGCGCAGCGACTGGACGGCGAGATGCAGCGCCACCAGCGAGGACGAACAGGCCGTATCGATGGTCAGGGCCGCTCCCTCCAGGCCGAGGGTGTAGGCGATGCGCCCGGAGACGAGGGAGGTGGTGACGCCGATGATGCTGTGGTCCTCGGCGTCGGTGTCCCGGTCGTCGGCGTACATGTTCCAGCCGTAGCCCTGTGTGCCGGCGCCGACATGGACCGAGGTGCGGCTGCCGCGGAGGTCGGCGGGGAGGATCCCGGCATCCTCAAGGGCCTCCCAGGTCGTTTCCAGCAGGAGCCGTTGCTGCGGGTCCATGCCGACCGCTTCACGCGGTGAGATGCCGAAGAACCCCGCGTCAAAAGCGCTCGCGTTGTACACGAAGCCGCCCTCCAGGACCCGGGTGGTGCCGGGCTGTTCGCCCAGCGGGTCGTAGAGCCGCTCGGTGTCCCAGCCGCGGTCGGTGGGAAAGGCTCCGATGGCGTCCGTGCCGGTGGAGACCAGTTCCCACAGCTCGGCCGGGTTGCTCGCGCCGCCGGGCAGCCGACAGCCCATCCCGACGATGGCGACCGGCTCGTTCTCCTCGGCCTCGTACGCGCTGATCCGCTTCTTGGCCTGGCGCAGCTCCGCGGTGAGCTCGGTCAGGAAATGCCGCATCCGTCCGTCGGCGGACGCGCTCTTGTCTTGGGGCACGGGAGAAGCCTTTCGTGGCGGTGCCTGTTCGGGACACACGGATGTCGGGCCGGGAGACGACGCGTCAGGAGATGCCGAACTCGCGGCCGAGGGCGTCGAGCATGTCGTCGTCGGAGGCGTCGGCGAGATTCGCGTCCGCCGCGTCCTCATCGGCGGACGGCCGGGCGGCGGACGGCCCGGTCTCCTTCCAGCGGGCGAGGATGCTCGACAGGCGCATGGTGATCCGAGCCCGGCCGACCGATCCCGCGTCCCAGCCGGCGAGAGCCGCTTCCAGACGGTCGAGCTCGCTCTCGGCGTTCACCGCCGGGTCGCCGTCGGCACCCTCCGGAAGCAGGAGTGCGAGCAGGAAGGCGGCGGCTTCGGCGGGTGTCGGGTGGTCGAACGCGAGGGTCACCGGAGTTCTGAGCCCCGTCTTGCCGTCCAGCCGCTTGCGCAGGCCGACCGAGGCGAGGGAGTCCAGCCCGAGGTCCCGGAAGGCGCGGTGGGGTTCGATGCGCTCGGCGTCGCTCCACCCCAGCTGCGCCGCCGCCTCGGTACGCACGAGATCGGTCATCGCCGTCAGCCGTTCCGCCGGTCCCCGAGCCAGCATCTCGCGGCGGAAGACCTCAGCCGGTACGGACTCCACCTGCGGCCCGGCCGCACCGCCCAGGGCGGCCCGCCGCACCTCCGCCAGGTCCTCGATCAGCGGACGGGGCCGAGCCGCGGTGTAGGTGGCGGCGAACGGCTCCCAGTCGACCTCGGCCACCGTCACCGCCACATCGTCGTTCGCGAGGGCGAGGTGGAGTGAGGCGATGCCGTCCTGCGGGCTCACCGGGACGAGGCCGATGCGACGCAGCAGCGGGGCCGTTTCGGCGTCCACCATGCCACCGTCGCCCCAGAACCCCCAGGCGACCGAGGTGCCGGCCGCGGCGCGGGCGCGGCGTTGCTCGACGAGGGCGTCCAGAGAGGCGTTGCCGGCGGCGTAGGCGCCGCTGCGGGAGCTGCCCCAGACCGCGGCGATCGAGGAGAACACGACGAACGCGTCCAGCGCGGTGTCGCCGAGGAGCTCGTCGAGCACCCGGGCCCCGTCGACCTTGGCCGAGACGACCTCCTGGAATTCGTCAACCGTCATGTCCTCCAGCGGGGTGCTCTGCGGGACACCGGCGGCGTGGAACACCGAGCGCAACGGCCCGAACTCCTCGGCGACGTCGCCCAGCACCCGCGCCATGGCAGCGTGGTCGGCGACATCGGCGGCGATGATCCGGACCGGCGTGCCCGTGTCCGCCAGTTCGGCCGCGAGCTCCGCCGCGCCGGGGGCGTCCGGGCCACGGCGGGAGATCAGGACCAGCGAGCAGCCGCCCTGCTCGGCGAGCCAGCGGGCCACCGCCCCTCCGATGGCCCCCGTCCCGCCCGTGATGAGCACCGTGCCGGACGGCTTCCACTCGCCCGGCGACGTGGCGGTGGCGGCGTGGGCGAGCCGCCGGGCCCAGACGCCGTTCGACCGGACGGCGAGCTGGTCCTCATCGTCGGCGGTCGCCAGCACTCCGGCGAGCAGCCCGGCGCTCCGGTCGTCCAGCGAGCCGGGCAGGTCCACCAGGCCGCCCCAGCGGTCCGGCCGTTCCAGCGCGACGACCCGGCCGAGCCCCCAGAGGGCCGCGCCGTGGGGATCGGCCGGCGGGTCGGACGGGCCGGTACTGACCGCGCCCGTCGTCAGACACCACAGGGGTGCGGTGACGTCCACGTCGCCGAGGGCCTGGACGAGTACGAGCAGCCGTTCGGCGTCCCGGCCGACGTAGGCCACGGCGTCGAACGGGTCCGCCCCGCCGAGCCGTTCGACGAGTTCGGCACGGTCCGCGCCGACCGAGGACAGCACCTCGGCCACCTCGAACAGCCGCGCCACCTCCTTGGTCCGGTCGTCGTCGCCCACCAGCAGCCAACGGCCCGGGACCTTGGCCGCGGACGGCGGTTCGGAGACGGCCCGCCAGGTGATCCGGTAGCGCAAGGAGTCCAGGCGCGACCGGCGACGCCCCTCGCGCCGCCAGCGGGCGAGCGCGGGCAGGACCTCGGCCATGCCCGCGTCCGTGCCGAGTTCGCCGGCCAGTTGCTCCAGGTCCTCGCGCTCCACGGCGTCCCAGAACCGGGCGTCGGTCTCCGTCACGGCGCCGACGGTGTCCGCGGCGGTGAGCCAGTAGTGCTCGTGCTGGAAGGCGTACGTCGGCAACGGCACCCGCTCGCCCGGCTCCAGGACGCGGGTCCAGTCCACCGGGAGGCCGTGCACGTAACCCTCCCCCAGGGAGAGCAGCATCTGCTCCGGGCCGCCCGAGTCGCGGCGCAGCGAGCCGAGGACCGTGCCGTCGGACTCGGCGGCCTTGAGAGTCTGGTTCGTGCCGACCGTCAACTGCGGGTGCGGGCTGGCCTCGACGAAGAAGCCGAACCCGTCGGCCACCATCGCCTCGGTGATGTCCAGGAACCGTACGGTCTCCCGCAGGTTCCGGTACCAGTACTCCGGGTCCAGCTCCCGGCCCGTGAGCCGGGTGCCGGTGACCGTCGAGTAGAAGGGCACGGCCGCCTCGCGCGGTTCGATCCCCTGGAGGGCGGCGACGAGTTCGTCGCGTACCGACTCGATTTCGGCCGAGTGCGCGGCGATGCCCGCGACGTCGACGCGCCGGGACCACACCCGGTCGGCCTGGCAGCCCTCCTGGAAATCGCGCAACGCCCCGGCCTCGCCCGAGACGACGACCGAATCCGCCCCGTTGACGGCGGCGATGGACAGCCTTCCTTCCCACGGCGTGATCCGGTCCGTGGCGGCCTGTGCGGAGAGCCCGACCGCCAGGGCACCACCACGGCCGGCGACCTTGGTCAGGAGCCTGGACCGGGTGACCACGATCCGAGCGGCGTCGGCCAGCGACAGCGCGCCCGAAATGTACGCGGCCGCGATCTCCCCCTGGGAGTGGCCGACGACGCCGTGGATGTCGATGCCGTAGGACTGCCAGAGTTTCGCCAGGGAGACCATGACCGCGAACAGCGCGGGCTGCAGGACGTCCACCTCGTCGAGGCGCTGTTCGTCGGCGCCGGTCACGACGCCGATCAGCGACCAGTCGACCATCTCGTCGATCACCCGGGCGCACTCGTGCAGCGACTCGGCGAACACCGGGGAGGACGCGAGCAGTTCGCGGGCCATGCCCGGCCACTGCGAGCCCTGGCCGGGGAACATCAGGGCCACCTTCCGGCTCGCCGTCACCGTGCCGGTGACGACGTTCCGCGGCAGGTCGAGTCCGTCCGCCAGGCACTGCAGGTCGGCCAGCAGAGCCGTACGGTCCGGGGCCACCACCGCGGCCCGGTGGTGCAGGTGCGCGCGGGTCGTGGCAAGCGACCAGGCGACGTCGGCCGGCTCCGCGTCGGGCGTGGCCAGCAGGTGCCGGCGGAGCCTGGCCGCCTGTGCGGCGAGACCGGCGGACGACCTGGCCGACAGGACGACGGGGACGGGACCCGGCGACGCGGCCGGTGCGGTGGATTCCGCTTCGGTGTCGCCGTCGGTGTCGGTGTCGGTGTCGGTGTCGGGCTCGGCGGTGCGGGCGTCGTATTCGAGGATGACGTGCGCGTTGGTGCCGCTCACACCGAACGCGGACACCGCGGCCCGGCGGGGCCGGTCGACCTCCGGCCAGGTCAGTGCCTCGCGGAGCAGTTCGACATGGCCGGCCGACCAGTCGACCTGGGTGGTCGGCCGGTCCACGTGCAGGGTTTTGGGCATGACCCCGTTCCGCAGCGCGAGGACGGTCTTGATGACCCCGGCGATGCCGGCGGCGGCCTGGGTGTGGCCGATGTTGGACTTCAGCGAGCCGAGCCGCAGCGGGCGGTCGGCGCCGCGGCCCTGGCCGTACGTCGCGAGCAGTGCCTGCGCCTCGATCGGGTCGCCGAGCGGGGTGCCGGTGCCGTGCGCCTCCACCATGTCCACCTGGTCGGCGGAGACCCTGGCGGCGGTGAGCGCGGCCTCGATCACCCGCTGCTGCGACGGGCCGTTCGGCGCCGTCAGGCCGTTCGACGCCCCGTCCTGGTTGAGGGCCGAGCCCCGGACGACGGCCAGTACCTGGTGGCCGTTGCGGCGGGCCGCGGAAAGCCGCTCCACGACGAGCACACCGCACCCCTCCGACCAGCTGGTGCCGTCCGCGTCGGCCGAGAACGCCTTGCAACGGCCGTCCCGGGCCAGCGCGCGCTGCTTGCTGAACTCCGTGAAGACCATCGGGGTGGCGATCACGGCCGCCCCGGCGACCAGGGCGAGGTCGCACTCGTCCCGGCGCAGCGACTCACCGGCCACATGGAGGGCGACCAGCCCCGCCGAGCAGGCGGTGTCGACGGTCATCGCCGGTCCTTCGAGACCGAAGAGGTACGAGATCCGTCCCGAGGCGACGGCCGGCGCACCGCCCGTCACGACGTGACCCTCGGCGTCGGCGGGGACCTCCGCGGACTGGGGGCCGTAGCCGAAGGGCGACAGCCCGACGTACACGCCGGTGGTGCTGCCCCGTAGCGAGGTCGGCGGGATTCCCGCGTGTTCCAGTGCCTCCCAGGAGGTTTCGAGCAGCAGCCGGTGCTGCGGGTCCATCGCCCGGGCCTCGCGCGGTGAGATCCCGAAGAACTCGGCGTCGAATCCGGCGGCGTCGTGCAGAATCCCGCTCTCCATGACGTAGCTCTTGCCGGGGCGGTCCGGGTCGGGATCGTAAAGGGTGTCCAGCGGCCAGCCCCGGTCGGCGGGCAGCGGGCCGATGGCGTCGACCTCGGCGGCCACCAGCTCCCACAGGTCCTGGGGCGACTGCACGCCCCCGGGGAAACGGCACCCCATGCCGACGATCGCGAGGGGTTCGGCGGCCCGTTCACGCTCGGTCCGCAGACGCTGCTTGGTCTGCCGCAGATCGGCGGTCACGCGCTTGAGGTAGTCGCGGTACTTCTCCTCGGTCGGTTGCGGGGACGCGGTGGACCCAGTGGATCCGGTGGACCCGGCGGACTCGCGGGAACCACCGGGTGCGTCGGACGCGGTGGGCTCAGTGGACACGGGTGGGCTCCTTGTGTGTTCGGTGGGAGACCGGAGGGCGGCCGGGCTCGAAGGGCGCGGAGCCGGGCTCACGCCAGGCCCAGCTCCCGGTCGGCGAGCGCGAAGATGTCGTCGTCCGTCTCCGCCTGGTCCGCGGCGTCCTCCGTGCTCTGTGCCCCGCCGTCGTCGAGCCGCCACAGCAGGGAGCGCAGTCGGGCGGTGACCTGGCTGCGTTCCAGGTCCCCCACGTCATGGGTGGTGAGCAGTGCCGTGAGGTGGTCGACGGCCTCGGCCACCGGGGACTTGCTCTCCTGCGACCCCATGCGGGTGAGCAGGTGGTGGGCGAGCGCCGACGGCGAGGGCAGATCGAACAGCAGGGTGGCCGGGAGTGGGAGACCGGTGGCGGAGGCGAGGCGGTTGCGCAGCTCCACAGCGGTGAGGGAGTCGAGCCCGAGGTCCTTGAACGGCTGTTCCTCGTCCATCGCCCCGTCCTGACGGAGGCCCAGCACGGCTGCCACGTTCTCGCGTACGACGTCCAGCAGCATCCGGCGGCGCTCGTCCTCCGACAGCTCCGACAGACTCGTCCGCAGCGCGGCCCCGGAGACCTTGCCGCTCTTCGCCGCGCGGGCCGGACCCGCGGGTGTGCGGACCACGTCGGCGAGCACCGACGGCAACGCTCCCGAGGTGGCGCGGTCCCTGAGCACGGGCAGGTCGAGACGGACGGGCAGGACCACGGGGCCGTACTCCCCGCTGATCGCCGCGTCGAACAACGCCAGTCCCTCGGCGGGGGACATCGTGACCAGTCCGGAGCGGTTCAGGCGGTCGACGTGCGTGGTGCCGATCTCGGCGGCCATGCCGGTGGTGTCGCTCCACAGCCCCCAGCCCAGCGAGAGCCCGGGGAGTCCCTCGGCGCGGCGGCGGTGGGCGACCGCGTCCAGGAAGGCGTTCGCGGCGGCGTAGTTGCCCTGGCCCGGACCGCCCAAGGTGCCTCCGACGGAGGAGTAGAGCACGAACGCGGCAAGATCCAGGTGACGTGTCAGCCGCTCCAGGACGACGGCGGCGTCGGCCTTCGGACGCAGTACCGTGTTCAGCCGCTCCGGTGTCAGATCCTCGATGAGACCGTCGTCCAGGACACCGGCCGTGTGGATCACCGCGGTGAGCGGATGGCCGGCGGGGAGCGAGCCGAGGAGTTCCCCGACGGCGGCGGAGTCGGCCATGTCGCACGCGGCGACCGTCACCTGCGCTCCCAGCTCGGTCAGTTCGGCGGCGAGTGCAGCGGCTCCGGGCGCCTGCGGACCACGTCGGCTGGTCAGCAGCAGATGCCGTACACCGTGCTCGACCACGAGATGACGGGCCAGCAGACTGCCCAGTCCTCCCGTACCGCCGGTGACCAGCACGGTTCCCATGCTGTCGAAGGGGGTGGGCCGCTCCGCGGCGGCGCGGGCCGGGGTCAGGCGGGGCACGTGGGCGACCCCACGGCGCACGGCCACCTGGGGTTCCTCGTGGGCGAGTACACCGGGCAGCACGGACCAGGACGCCGGATCGTCGTCGAGGTCGGCCACCAGGACCCGCCCCGGATGCTCGTTCTGCACGGTCCGGACGAGGCCCCAGGCGAGACTGCCCACTTCGTCGCTGAGGGGATGGTGGCCGGCGTCGGGCGTGACCGCGCCTCGGGTGAGCAGGAGGAGTCGGGACGCCTCGAAACGCGCATCGCCCAACCATGTGCGCACGAGGTCGAGGACGGTCGCGGCGTAGTCGTGCGCCCGCTCGACGAGGTCGGCGGAGTCTTCCGGCGGGCAGCCGGGGGAGTGGGGGAGGAAGCAGGGGACGAGGACCGCTTCGGGCACGGGTACGTCCGTGGCGTCGAGGGCGGCGGCGAGCGCCGGGAGACTCGTGCAGTGGCTCAGCTCGACGCCCTTGACCTCGTACCCGTCAGGCTCGGCGGCTCCGATCAGCGCCCAGGTCCGCGCCGCGGAGCCCTCCGTGCCCTCGGGCAGCTCCTTCACGGGCCACTCCACCGTGTACAGAGAGGTGGCGTCGGCGCCGGGGGTCCGCAACTGCTCCTGGGACACCGGACGGAGGGCGAGTTCACCGACGGTCGCCACGGGCCGGCCCGTACCGTCGGCCAGCTCCAGGCTGACGCTGCTCGGTCCCGTGCCCCGCACCCGTATGCGCAGCGCGTCGGCCCCCGAGGCGTGCAGCCGTACCCCGCTCCAGGAGAACGGCAGGTGCGCCTGGCCCGTGTGCAGGATCGCGCCGGGCAGGGCAAGGGAGTGCAGGGCAGCGTCCAGCAGCGCGGGGTGCAGCGTGAACCGCTCCACGTCGGACAGCAGGGGAAGGTCGATGTCGGCGTAGAAGTCCTCGCCGAGCCGCCATGCGGCCCGCAGTCCCCGGAACGACGGTCCGTAGTCGACGCCTCCCTCGGTCAGGCGGAGGTAGAGGTCGTCGACGGGGACGGGGACGGCCCCGGTCGGCGGCCAGGCTTCCGAAGAGGTGGCCGGCTCCTCCTCCTGCGGACCGGTGGCGAGCAGCCCGGTGGCGTGCCGCGTCCACGCAGCGTGCGGGTCGCCGTCCTGCGGCCGCGAGTGGATCGTGATCGCGCGCTGCCCGGAGTCCTGGGCCGCGCCGACCAGGACCTGCACGGAGCGGGCTCCCTGTTCGGGGAGGATCAGCGGGCTCTCCAGCGTGAGCTCCTCGACCTGGGTGCAGCCCGCGTGCCCGGCGGCGGTCAGGGCCATGTCCAGCAGCCCCGCGCCGGGCACCAGCACCACGCCCAGCACGGCGTGGTCGGCGAGCCAGGCATGGTCCCGCAGCGACAGGCTGCCGGTGAGGACGACACCATCCGTGCCCGGTAGCGCGGTCTGCGCCGGCAGGAGCGGATGGCCGATGCCGGTCAGGCTCGTGCCCGCGACATCGGTCTCCGCCACGCCGTCCAGCCAGTGGCGCTCCCGCTGGAAGGCGTAGGTGGGCAGGTCCGGCGATTCGACCGGCGTGGTCGCGGCGGGCCAGCGGACGGGGATGCCACGGGCGTGCAGCCGGGCCAGCGCCGTCAGGAACGTGGACGTCTCGTCGTGCTTGCGGCTGAGAGTGGGCACGAAAGCGGCTGTGTCCTGGTCGAGGATCTCGCCGCCGAGCGCCGTGAGTGCGGCGTCCGGGCCCAGTTCGACCACGGTGTCCACCTGCTCGCGGGCCAACGCCCGTACTCCGTCGGCGAACCGGACCGTGGCGCGGATGTGGTCCGCCCAATAGGCGGGGTCCGCGAGCCGGTCGTCGCCGGCCAGGTCCCCGGTCACGTTGGAGACGACGGGGATCGTCGCCGGCCGGAAGGTGACCGACGCCGCGATCCGGGCGAACTCGTCCAGAACCGGATCCATGAGCGGGGAGTGGAACGCGTGGCTCACGTCGAGGTACCGGGCGCGGCGGCCACGCCCGGCGAACTCCTTCTCCAGCTCGTGCACGGCCTCGGTGCGGCCCGAGACCACCACCGACTCGGGCCCGTTCACCGCGGCCACAGCCAAGCCACCGGCCTTCTCCGACAGCTCGGCGACCAACGGCAGCACCTCGTCCTCCGACGCCTGGATCGCGAGCATCCGTCCGTCCTCGGGCAGGGATTGCATCAGCCGCCCACGGGCCGCCACCAGCCGTGCCGCGTCCTGAAGGGAGAGCACCCCGGCCGCGTGGGCGGCGGACAGCTCGCCCACTGAATGCCCGATCAGCAGATCCGGGTGGACGCCGATCGACTGCATCAGGCGGAACAGCGCCGTCTCCACGGCGAACAGGGCCGGCTGTGCGTACGCCGTCGTCTTCAGCGCCTCGGCGGCGGGATCGTCAGCGAAGACCACCGACGCCAACGGGCGCTCCAGGTGCGGGTCCAGTGCCGCGCACGCCTCGTCGAACGCCTCGGCGTACGCGGGAAAGGTCTCGTACAGTCCGCGCCCCATGCCCGGGCGCTGGGCTCCCTGCCCGGTGAACGCGAAGGCGAGACCGCCCCCGGCCGCCGTCTCCAGACGTACGCCCGGCGCCGGCCGGTCCTCGCTCAGGGCCGACAGCCCGCTCAGCATGTCGTCATGGCCGGCGCCGGTGATCACCGCCGTGTGCTCGAACACCGACCGCCGCGTGGCCAGGGCCAGGCCCACCTGCTCCGGCGCCACATCCGGGTGTCCCGCGGCCCAGTCCCGCAATCGGGCCGCCTGAGCCCGCAGCGCCTGCCTGCCCCGCCCGGACACCACCCACGGCATGCCCGGGAGGCGGGGTGCTGGGGCAGCCGCATCTTCGGGAGCCTCTTGCGGGGCTTCTTCGAGGATGAGGTGGGCATTGGTGCCGCTGATCCCGAAGGCGGACACGCCCGCCCGGCGCGGCCGGCCCGCACGCGGCCAGTCCCGCCGCTGTGTCAGCAACCGCACCTCACCCGCCGACCAGTCCACCTCCGGCGTCGGCGCATCCACATGCAACGTCTGCGGCAGCACCCCGTGCCGCAACGCCATCACTGTCTTGATCACACCACCGACGCCCGCGGCAGCCTGCGCATGCCCGATGTTCGACTTCAACGACCCCAGCCACAAAGGCCGATCGGCGGGCCGGCCCTGGCCGTACGTCGCCAACAACGCCTGCGCCTCGATCGGATCACCCAGCCGCGTCCCCGTACCGTGCGCCTCCACCGCATCGACCTCATCGGCCGTCAGCCGGGCCGCGGTCAGTGCCCGCCGGATCACCCGTTGCTGCGACGGTCCGTTCGGTGCCGTCAGACCGTTCGAGGCGCCGTCCTGGTTGACCGCCGACCCGCGCACGACGGCGAGCACCTGGTGCCCGTGACGCCGCGCGTCCGACAGCCTCTCCAGTACGAGGACACCCACGCCCTCCGACCAGCCGGTGCCGTCCGCGTCCGCCGCGAAGGACCGGCACCTGCCGTCCGGGGACAGTCCGCGCTGGCGGCTGAACTCCACGAACATCACAGGGGTGTTGATGACCGTCGCCCCTCCTGCCAGGGCCAGCGAGCACTCTTCGGCGCGCAGTGCCTGGACCGCGAGGTGCAGCGCCACCAGCGAGGACGAGCAGGCCGTGTCCACGCTGACGGCGGGGCCTTCGAGCCCGAGGGTGTAGGCGAGCCGGCCGGACACCACCGAGATGGCGTTACCGGTGCCGACGAATCCCTCGGCCTCCTGCCGGGACTTCTGCAGGTGGATGATGTGGTCCTGCATGCCCGTACCGATATAGACACCGGTGTCGCTCCCGCCGAGCGACGCCGGGGGGATTCCGGCGCGCTCCAACGCCTCCCAGCCGGTCTCCAGGACCAGCCGCTGCTGCGGGTCCATCGCGGCGGCTTCCCGCGGTGAAATCCCGAAGAACCCCGCGTCGAAATGGGTGGCGGTGTCGACGAACCCACCGCCGCGGGCGTACGTGGTACCGGGTGCCGTCGGATCGGGGTCGTAGAGGGTGTCGAGGTTCCAGGAACGGTCGGTGGGCAGATCTCCGATGACGTCGCGTCCCTCGGCGACCAACTGCCACAGATCCTCCGGCGAGAACACGCCGCCCGGGTACCGGCACCCCATCCCGACGATCGCGATCGGCTCGCGGGACGCCTCCTCCGTCGCCTGGAGCCGCACCCGGGTGTCGTGCAGGTCCGCGGTCACGCGCTTCAGGTAGTCCAGCAATTGTTCTTCGGATCGCATTTCGTGCTCATCTCTGGAATATGGGCCGACGACGGTTCCTGGCTATTCCTGGCTACGAGATGCCGAGCTCTCGGTCGATGAAGGCGAGGACCTCGGCGCGGTCGGCGTCCGCCAGCGTCTGTGCGACGTCTCCGGCGCCGCTCGACGGGCCGACGTCCCATCGGGAGGCCAGAGAGCGCAGTCGGGTCGCGACGAGGTTCCGTTCCGCTTCGTCCAGGTCGGCGGAGCCGAGCGCGGAGCCGAGGCGTTCGATCTCGGTGAAGAGGGAGGACGACGTGTGCGCTCCGTCACCGAGGATGGTCCGGCGCAGATGGCCGGCGACCGCCTCCGGTGTCGGATGGTCGAAGACGAGCGTGGCCGGCAGCGCGACTCCGGCCACGGCCTGCAGTCCGTTGCGCAGTTCGAGGGCGGTGAGGGAATCGATACCGAGTTCCTTGAACTGCTGCCGCGGGGACACGGCGTCGGGCCCGGGATACCCGAGCGTGCTGGCCACCTGGGCACGGACCGTCGTGAGCAGGAGCCGGTCCCGCTCGGGGCCGGTGAGGCCCGGAAGGCGTTCGGCCAGCGTGGGGCCGGCCCCGCCGCCGGGCGTGCCGTCATGCCCGTCGGTCGCGCCGGGGTCCGCGTGCGAGGGCTGGTGCAGTTCCTTCAGCAGGGGGCTCGGCCGGGAGGCGGTGAACGAGGGCAGGAACCGCCGCCAGTCGACATCGACGAGCGCCACGTTCGCGGGGCCGTCGGGGCCGTCGGAGAGCAGCGCGGACAGCCCCAGGACGGCCAGACGGGGTTCCATGGCGGTGAGGCCGCGGCGCAGCAGGCGCTCCTCGATGCCCTCGTCCACGAGACCGCCTCCGGTCCACGGCCCCCAGGCGATCGAGGTGGCGGGCAGTCCGTCGGCCCGACGCCGCTGGGCCAGGGCGTCGAGGTGCGCGTTGGCGGCGGCGTAACCGGCCTGGCCGCTGCTGCCCACGGTGGCGGCGAAGCCGGAGAACAGCACGAACGCCGACAGCTCGGTGTCGCGGGTGAGTTCGTCCAGCAGACGGGCCCCCTCGGTCTTCGGCGCCAGGACGGTTTCCAGGCGTTCGGTGTCCAGGTCGGCGGTCATGCCGTCGTCGAGCACTCCGGCAGCGTGGAAAACCGCTGTCAGCGGATGCCGGTCCGGAATGCCGTCGAGTAGTTCCTGTACGGCCTGGCGGTCGGCGACATCGCAGGCGGCGACGGTCACGGTGGTGCCCGACGCCTCCAGATCGGCCCTGAGTTCGGCCACGCCGGGCGCGTCGGCCCCGCGTCGGCTGGTCAGCAGCAGATGGCCGACTCCTTGGGCGGCGGCCCAGCGGGCGACGTGGGCGCCCAGAGCGCCGGTACCGCCGGTGATGAGGACGGTTCCGGCCGGCCGCCAGGGGGCGGTCCGGGCGGCCGGGCGAGCGCCGCCGTCCGGGACGAGTCGGCGTCCGAGGATGCCGACCGGGCGCAGCGCCAGTTGGTCTTCGTCCGTGTGTGCGCCGCCCAAGGCCGCGCACAGCTGGGTTCGTACGTGCGGGTCGAGGGTGCTCGGCAGGTCGACGAGTCCGCCCCAGCGGTCGGGGTGTTCCAGCGCGACCACCCTGCCCAGGCCCCAGATCTGGGCCTGTTCGACAGCACCGGGCCGGTCGCCGGTTCCGGTGGTGACCGCGCCCTGCGTCAGGCACCACAGGGGTGCCGTGATCCCGGCGGCGCCGAGCGCCCGGACGAGGGCGAGGGTCGCCGCGGTGCCCCGGGGCACCGAGGGACACGCGGTGTCGTGCCGCCCGTCGAAGGCCAGCAGGGACACGACTCCGACCGGCTCCGGCCCGCCGCCCGCGCAGGCCTGCTTCAGGCGCTCGGTGACCGCCGCGGGGTCGGTGTCCGTCGTGTCGACCAGGAGGTCGACGACCGAGCAACCCGCCTCCAGCAGGCTGTCCCGCACCCATTCCGTGGTGGCGTCGGACTCCGTGCCCGGGTGGACCAGCAGCCACCTGCCGTGCGGCCCCGTGGCGGGTACGTCGAGCGGCCGCCACCGCTCGACGTACCGCCAGCCGTCCACTCTGGCCTGTTCGAGCCCCTGGCGGTGCCAGGAGGCCAGCTCCGGGAGGACGTCCTTGAGCGGGGTCTCGTCGTGGAACCGTACGTCCGGACCGAGGCTGCCCAGGTCCCCGTTCTCCACGGCCTCCCAGAAGTGGGCGTCCACCGTCCCTTGGCCGACGGTCGCGGGAGCGCCCGCCCCCGGTCCACGGCCGCCGTTCGACGCGGCCGCCGGACGGGGCCAGTAGCGCTCGCGCTGAAAGGCGTACGTGGGCAGGTCGACGTGCGCGGCGCCGGCCAGGTCCGGCAGCGCCGCCCAGTCGACGGTGACGCCGCTGACGTATGCCTTGGCCAGGGAGGTGAGGAAGGCCCGCCGGTCGCTCGTATGGCGTCGCAAGGTGCTGAGAACGGCTGCCTCCCGGCTCTCTCCCTCCACGATTTCGGACAGCGCCACCTGCAGCACCGGGTGGGGGCTGATCTCGATATAGACCTTGCTCCCGGTGGCGGCGAGCCGCTGGATGGCCGGCCCGAACTCGACGGTCCGGCGGGTGTTGCGGTACCAGTACGCGGCGTCCGGGACCGTTTCGGTCTCCGGTGACTCCCCGGAGACCGTGGACAGGAAGGCGATGCGCGCCGGCGTCGGCGCCACGTCCGCCAGGTCCGTCAGCAGCCGCTCTTCGAGGGCTTCGACGGCGGGGTAGTGGGAGGCGCAGTCGGTGGCGACGCGCCGGGCACGTACGCCCCGCTCGGCACAGACCGCCAGCAGCTCGTCCACCGCCTCGTTGTCGCCGGAGACCACGCTGATGGACGGGCTGTTGACCCCGGAGACGAACAGCCGGTCCGGCCAGGCGGCGATCAACTCCTCGACCTGCGCCCGCCCGAGAGGAACGGACACCATGCCGCTGCGTCCGGACAGTTCCAGCAGGGCCCGGCTGCGCAGCACCGCCACCTTGGTCGCGTCGGCGAGCGACAGCGTGCCGGCCGTGTAGGCGGCCGCGATCTCGCCCAGGGAACTGCCCACCACGGCCGACGGCTCGATGCCCAGGGAACGCCACAGGTCGGCGAGGGCGACCGTGACCGAGAACAGCACTGGCTGGATCACATCGACCCGGTCCAGGCCCGGCGCCCCCTCAGCCTCGCGCAGGACGTCCAGCAGGGACCAGTTGACGTGGTCGGCGAGGGCGTCGGCGCAGGAGTGCAGGGTCTCGGCGAAGACCGGGAACTCCTCCATCAGCTCCAGGGCCATGCCTGCCCACTGGCCTCCTTGACCGGGGAAGACGAAGACCACTTCTCGGCCGCCGACGGCGGAACCGGTGACCGTCCGTGCGTCCGGAACGCCTTGGACGACACTGTCCAGTCCGTCCAGCAGTTCGGCCCGGTCCGTGCCGAGGACGACGGCCCGTTGGTCGAACGTGCTCCGGGTCGTCACCAGCGAGCCGGCGACCTGAGCGGGTACGAGCCCGGGGTGGTCGGTCAGGTGGCTGTGCAGCCTGCGGGCCTGCTCCCGGAGGGCGGCGGCGGTACGGGCCGAGAGGACCAACGGCAGCGTTGCGCCGCCGCCGGTGTCCGTGCGGTCCCCGGCAGCGTCGTGTGGGGGAGCTTGTGGGGCTTCTTCGAGGATGAGGTGGGCATTGGTGCCGCTGACCCCGAAGGAGGACACACCGGCCCGGCGCGGCCGGCCCGCACGCGGCCAGTCCCGCCGCTGTGTCAGCAACCGCACCTCACCCGCCGACCAGTCCACCTTCGGCGTCGGCGCATCCACATGCAGCGTCTGCGGCAGCACCCCGTGCTGCAACGCCATCACCGTCTTGATCACGCCACCGACGCCCGCGGCAGCCTGTGCATGTCCGATGTTCGACTTCAACGACCCCAGCCACAAAGGCCGATCGGCGGGCCGGCCCTGGCCGTACGTCGCCAACAACGCCTGCGCCTCGATCGGATCACCCAGCCGCGTCCCCGTCGCATGGCCCTCCACCGCGTCGACCTCATCGGCCGTCAGCCGGGCGTCGCGCAAGGCCTGCCAGATGACACGCTCCTGGGAAGGCCCGTTCGGGGCGGACAGGCCGTTGGAGGCCCCGTCCTGGTTCACCGCCGATCCACGTATCAACGCGAGGACGGGATGGCCGTTGCGTTCGGCGTCGGACAACCGCTCCAGCACGAGTACGCCGACGCCCTCGGCCCACGCGGTGCCGTCCGCAGCGGCGGCGAAGGACTTGGCCCGGCCGTCGGGGGCAAGATTGCGTTGCCTGCAGAACTCGGTGAAGGTCGTGGGCATCGACATCACCGTCACCCCGCCGGCAAGGGCCAGCGAGCATTCCCTACTGCGCAGCGACCGGGCCGCCAGGTGCGCGGTCACGAGCGACGAGGAACAGGCCGTGTCGACGGTTACGGCCGGACCGACCAGACCGAGGGTGTAGGACAGCCGACCGGAGACCACGCTGCCGGTGTTGCCGGTTGTCAGGAAACCCTCGAAATCCTCGATGGACTCGTGCAGTCGGACGGCGTAGTCCTGGTTCATGGCCCCGGCGAAGACGCCGACGTCGCTGCCGCGCAAGGCCTGTGGAGAAATCCGGGCCCTTTCCAAGGCTTCCCAGGCGACTTCCAGCAGCTGTCGCTGCTGGGGATCGATTGTCACGGCTTCGCGCGGAGATATCCCGAAGAACGAGGCATCGAACCATCCGGCGTCGTAGAGAAATCCGCCCTCGCGCACATACGACGCTGCTTTTCCGTCCGCCGCCTCACTGAACAGCGCGTCCAGATCCCAGCCCCGGTCCACAGGAAACGAGCCGCTCGCTACCCTCCCTGACGACACCAACTCCCAGAGTGCTTCCGGGGAGTCCACATGACCGGGGAAACGGCAGCTCATTCCCACGATGGCAATGGGTTCGCCGTTCCTGTCCTCTTCCACCTGAAGCCGTCGCCGTGTATCGCGCAGGTCCCGCGTGACCTTCCGGAGCGCGGTCACCAGCTGGTCCGACCGACCTTCACCTGTCATGACCATCCGTTCTCTCCACTGACGCTGCGGGTTCCGCAAGAAGGGTTCACCGGTCCGCAGCAGCAGGACAATCCCCTAACCACCCCCTATGGCCCCTGACTTAAAAAGCTCCGCGGGGCGGGGGTTGAATCGGCAGAAGGCGACTGCGATTCTCTGAATACTTCAAGGCAAGACGCAACTTCACCACAGCGGCGGAAGGCGTAGTGAGTTGAGTTCAGAAACAGCCACCGAGTCGGACCGATGGATCCGCAGCTATCTACCGGGCCCCGCCGAGGCGCTCCATCTCGTCCACTTTCCCCATGCAGGTGGTTCCGCCAGCTATTACCGGCCCTTCTGCACCTCCCTGTCGGACCGGTTCAACGCGCTCGCCCTGCAGTATCCGGGGCGTCAAGACCGGCGCGATGAGCCTTGTGTGACCGATCTGCACGTCCTGGCGGACCTCCTGTTCGACCGGCTGCGGCAATGCGCGGACCGCCCGATGGCGTTCTTCGGCCACAGCATGGGGGCTCTCCTGGCGTTCGAGGTGACACGGAGGTTCGAGCGGGAACTCAACACCTCACCGGTGGCGCTCTTCCTGTCCGGGCGGCGCGCTCCGTCCCGTCATCGGGACGAGAACGTCGACCTGAGCAGCAAGGAGAGCCTGCTCGCCGAGATCCGGGAGCTGAGTGGCACGGATCCCCGGCTGCTGGGAGACGACGAGATGCTTGAGATGATCATGGAGCCGCTGCGCGCCGACTACCGAGCCCTGGGCGCCTACCGCTTCGCGCCGCAACCGCCCGTCCGCTGCCCGGTCACCGTTCTGACCGGCGCCGACGACCCCCGTACCTCCCAGGATGAGGCAGCCGCCTGGCAGGAGCACACCACTGGCGCCTTCGAACTGCGGGTGTTCCCCGGTGGTCACTTCTTCATCAGCGAGAACGTCGCCGATGTCACCGGCTTCGTCGCCGAGCGGCTCTCCGCTGTCCCACTGCCTGGTTGACAGGCCCGCCCGGGCCCGGGGAAAACCACGAGGTGACGCGTCGGCGGCCCACCGTGACCAAAAGCACGTCAGGTGCGCCGCCGCTTCGAGGCACCTCTTCAGGGAGATCGAGCCGTGAGCTGCGGCAGGCCCGGTCCGTCCGATGGCTCGGACGGCTCCGGTGAACGCACATCCTGCAGGCCATGACCTGCGCCGGTCCGGATGCGGAGCGCTTCCCAGCCATCCGGCGGCTCGGGGCCCAGGTGGTACGAGATGTGCGATTCCGTCGCCTGGCGCGTGACCTCACACACCCGCACCTGCCCTCGGGGCGCCATCGCCAGCAGCCGGATGCCCCGGTCCACCACGTCCCCCGTGACTGTCGGGACGCCGCTGTGCGCCGGCAGGTACGACAAGCAGGCACCACCGGTGACCACAGCGACGTGCACACGGAGGGCCTTTGCCCTTTTGAACAGGCCTGTGCATACCCCGGGACACCGCAGGCGGCAACGCGCTGCCATGGTGAGCGATCCGGGCGCCGTTGCCTTCCGATGCAGGTCGTGTCAGGCCGGACCGGCACATGTCGTGCCGTTGATCAGATGAGGCCGGCGCGGATGGCGTAGGAGACGGCGTGCGAGCGGTTGCGCAGCTGTAAACGCTTCATCAGGCCGTAGAGGATGTACTTCACGGTGCGCTCCGAATAGCACAACTTGGCTGCGATCTCGGCGAGTTCTTTTCCCTCCGAGACCAGGCGGAGGACATCGAGTTCGCGGGGGCTGACGCCTGAGTCGGTGAGGCCGCGCGGCGCAAGGGCCTCCCGGTGGGTCCACCGGACCTGTTCCACCAGCGCCCCCTGCAGGGTGGGCGGGAAGCTGCCGCCGCCGTCCGCGACGGTGAGCAGGGTGCGCACGAAGGCGGAGGGAGTGAACGTGTCACGCCACAGCACGGCGCGCACTCCCCGGTCGATCGCCTCGGAGACGTCTGCTCGCCAGTGTCGTCCGGCGACGAGGAGGAAGCGCGTGTCGGGGCTGTCGGACAGGGCGCGCAGCCGGTCCAGTGCGGTGGCGTCGACGGTGTCGAAGGCCGCGACGACGGCGTCCGCCTCGTGGATTCTCTCCGGTGGGACTTCCTGGACGCGGCGGTCGTGCTTGAGGGAGCTGACAAGTCCCGCGTGGACCACGGCGTCGGGTGAGTGGACCGCCACACGCACGGTGCCGGTGAGTATCTGCTCAGGCATTTCGCCTCCCCATCGGTAATCGCCCATGAGGTAGATGATCATGCCACGCACATTTGCCCACCGGCTTTCCGCACGCCTCGATCGCTTAAGGACAGGGAAACCTGTCGCATCGATCCGCAGGAGACCCCCGGCGTTCAGGAGAAGTCCGCCGGCGGCCCAGGAGAGTTCCGCGGAAAGGGATTTCCCCGCCGGGACTCCCCGGGCCTCGCTCCGCCCCGGCCTGCCCTGGGGGAGAAACGGGCGCGCGGCGGGACGTTCAGCGGTCCGGAGCGGTCAGGGGGTTGCCGGTGAGCATGGCCGAAACGACCTCGGTACGAGACCGAAGACCGGTGCGTGCGAACAGCCGTGACAGGCGATTGGCGACGGCGTCCTCGCTGAGCCGCAGCACGGTGGCGATCTGGCGGTTCGCGAGCCCCTCGGTAACCAGGGTGGCCAGCAGCTGCGCGTTCTCGGCGGCGGCCTGTCTGCGGCCGGGGACGGTCAGCCCGGCCTCGCGCATCGCGGCCCGGGTGTGGAAGCGGCTCAGCAACGAGCCCGTCTCCCCGTACAGTTCGTACGCCTCGTGCAGCAGCTCCGGGGGGCCCGCGTCCCCGGCCGCCGCCGCCAGCGTGACCGCGGTCTCGAACGGCTGGCACCGCGAGCGGGCCAGCTCCACCGCCTCGTGCAGCAGCTCGCGCGCGGCGCCGGAGCCCTGCTGGCGCACCCGCGCCGATGCCAGCAGGTACAGCAGCCGGGTGCGTCCGCTGCCGGTACGCCCGGCGAGTTCCTCCAGGCGCCACAGACAGCCCGCCGCCGCATCGGCCCGGCCGTCCTCCGCCCGGAGCATGGCGAGGGCAGCGGCCAGCTCGTCGGTTCCGTAGACATAGCCGCGCGCGTCGGCGTCCCGCAGTCCGCGCCGCAAGATGCGGTCGGCCGCGTCGGGACGGCCCATGGTCCGCAGCACCGCGGCCTCGGCGACGTCCAGGAAGATCTCCACATGACCCTCGTGGGTCCCGCGCTCACCGGCGATCAGACGGGCGGCGCCGGTCGGCTTCCCCCTGGCCAGCAGGATGGCGGCCGTCCCCGCGGCGAACAGATGGTGCTGGGGCGGCGCGATGAACGTCTGATCCTTCGCGACCATGCCGCGCGCCAGCGCCAGCGCGTCGTCCCACCGGCCCTGGAGGTGGAGCAGGAGGAAGTGGCTGGTGGGGGGAAGCGCCTCGGGCGGCATCCCGCGGTCCCTCAACAGGTCCATGGCGCCGCACAGGTCCGCGTTGCCGAGCAACTGGAGGGTGTACCCGGCTGCTATCGAGTACAGCGCCTCCGGGGGGAGGCCGGGGTCCGGCGGTGTCTCCAGGGCCCGGGCGAGCATGTCGGTCCGGCCCTGCACCAGGTTCCCGACGGCCTGCGCCAGCTCGGGTATCAGCCGGATGTGCGGGTCCGGGCGCCATACCGGCTCCGTCCGCGAGAGCAGGTCCAGGCCCTCCGGCCACCGCCCGCTCATGCACAACGCCAGGGCCCGCGCCGGCAATGCGGCCTCCGGGGGCAGCGGCAGACGGTCCCACCACTCGGCCGCCCCCATCCGGGACAACTGCGGCCAGTCCTTCACGGAGGTGACCGCGACGACCTGGAGGACGGCGAGCTCGTGGAGATCCGGGCCGCTGACGACGTCGGAGGGGTCGCGCAGAATCGTCTCCACCGCCTGGCCCGCCGCCGGGTGGTCGCCCACGACCCAGGCGGCCTTCACACACCGCAGCAACGCCAGTTCGCGGGCCGCCGGTTCCTCGATCAGGCGCAGCGCCGCCCGGAACCACCGCAGCATGCCGCGGTCTTCGGGGTCGGGGTGCAACGCCTCGGCGGCGGCGGTGAGTTCCGCTGCCGCGCGCTCGCGGTCGATCAGCACGCCCGCGTCGGCCATCCGCTCGGGCAGGTACGTCACGGTGTCCGCCTCCTCAAGGAGCACGGCCGGACGCCGCGGGGACGTCGCTGCGGCCGTGCCGTCCCGAGCCGCCCAGAGAGCCTCCACCGCGGCGGCGGACATCCGGGCGCGTTCCAGGGGCCCGAGCCGTTCCCGGACGGCGTGCTCCATCAGCGGTGACCGGAACACCCAGCCCCGGGGGCCGCCGCCGTCCTCGCCGGGCAGTTCGTCGAGGAGGCCCGCGGCGATCAGACGGCGCACGCTGTAGCCGACCTCCCGTTCGGAAAGACCGGTGGACCCGGCCACCAGCGCCACCGCCGTCCGGCCGAGCGGCCACAGGACGCTCAGTGCCGCCGCCGTCGTCCGGCACGGTTCGCCGAGCTCGTGCAGCGCCCTCATGAACCGGTCCTCATCGGGCAGTACCGGCACCGGCGCGCTCGCGGCGAGGAAGGCGTGCCCGTCGGCGATGCGCACCGCGTCCCGCCGCGACCACTCGGTGAGCAGCGCGTCGGCGGCTGCGGGAATCCCGCGGGTCAGCCCGAGGACGCGCGCCACCAGGGCCGGGTCGGGCGCCGCCTGCGACCGCCGCGCCACCATGTCGGCGAGCTGCAGCCGGGTCAGGCGCGGCAGGGCAATCGTCCGCGCCGTGCCCGCTTCCGCCGGCAGTCCGACGGCCTGGTCCTGCCGGCGGCCGGACGCGGCGTCACCGGCCCCGCCGGTGTGCCGCACCGACGTGATCACCAGCCGGACCTCCGGGGGGCACCGGGCGGCGACGGCTCCCAGTACGCCGAGGGATGCCGCGTCGGCGTACTGCGCGTCGTCCACCACCACGGCGACGGGCGCCGCATGCGTCAGCGCGGACAGCAGTGCGTCGGCGAGCGCCGCCCGATCGCCCCTCTCCGTGGCGGGCAGCACCTCGGCCTCCAGGTTCGCCCGGCCGGCCGCGGGCTGCCTCCCGGTGACCGACCGGTGCTCCCGCACGGCGGTGACCACCCGCAGCGCCAGCAGGAGCGGACGGTCCTGGTCCCCGCGCACGCAGACCAGCGGCAGGACCACATGATCCCGCGTAGCCAGCCGTTCGGCGGCCGCATGCGCGAACGCGCTGCGCCCCGCTCCCCGTTCTCCGTGGACGAGCACCAGGCCGGGACCGTCCGGGTCGTCCAGGCAGCGCTCCAACTCTGCCAACTCCTGCTCGCGACCCACCAGTTGCCCGCTCGCGCCATCCGCCCACGTCGCCGTGGCACCGCGCACCACCCCGGTTTCCGCCCCCCGGCCACTGTCCACAGAACCTCCTCAACGCCGTGTCACCGGCGGGCATTCCGCCTGGTACGCGCGACGGGACCGGTGCGCCGGTCCCGTCGGAGCCTGCATTATGGCCGTCTCCCGCGACGACGTCACGATCAGCGGGAGGGCCCCGGTCGACGTGGGCCGCAAGCGAGTGAGGAGTCCAGTGGAACGCCGTGCATCTCTCGTCGGCAGGGACCACCAAGTCGGCGTGGTCGCCGACGCCCTGCGTCCGGCCGGTACGGCGCGGACCCTGCTCGTGACCGGCGAGGCCGGAGCGGGCAAGACCGCCGTGCTGGACGAGGCGCGGTACGCGGTGGTCCAGGAGGGGGCCAAGGTGCTGCGGTTGTCCTGGGAGACCGCCACCGGGCCGACCGGTGCCGCCACTCTTGCCGACGCCGTCTGCGGCGTGCTCGCCGAGATCCAGCACGCCCGGCTCCCGGCCCACATCACCGCCGTGCGCCGGGCGCAGTCGCGTTCCGGTGACGGCGGCGAACTGACACTACTGTCCACGCTGGGCGAGACCCTCGCGGACGCGGCGTGCCACGTGCCGTTCGCCCTCGTCCTCGACGGCGTCGAGCGCATGCACCCGTCGACCGCGTCCGCGCTCCAGCTGATGCTGCGCGTGTTCCGGCCCGCGGGCCTGCCGGTGGTGATGGCCGGGCGCCCGGTGCCCCGGGGCCCGGCAGGCGCGCCCGACCTGGCGACGGCGGCCGACCGGGTGCTCGACCTGCCGCCGCTGCGGCCGGAGGACGTCGGCGAGCTCGTCGGACAGCGCCTCGGCCGTCCCGCCGAACCCGCGCTGCTCGCGGCGGTGCGGCGTGCCCTCGGCCCCCTGGCCGGCAACCCCGCGGCCGTGCTGTCGGTGCTCACCGCGCTGGACGAGGACGACGGCCTCGTCGACCTCGACGGCCGTGCCTGCCTGGCCGGAACGGAGGACAACCTGCGGCTCACCGTGGACGCGGAACCGCTGCGCCGGGTCACCGCCGACGGCACGGACGCCGCCGTCGCCCTGGCCGGCCTCCTGCACCGCGCGGAACTGCGGCTGGAGGACCTGCACCGCCTGATCCCGGCGTGCGCGGTGCTCGCCGCGGACCTCGGCCGGACGGTGGACCGGCTGGTGCGGGAGCGGGCGTTGACCATCGACGGGGACGGCCGGCTTGCCTTCGCCGTCCCCGCGCTGGCGGCGGCGCTGCGGACGCTGCCGCCCCGCCGCGACGTCCGCTCGATGCACGCCGCCGTCGTGCAGACGGTCGCCGAGCGGCTGGGCCCCGCCGCCACGGGCGCCTGCCATCCGCTGCTGGCCGACCACGTCGCGGCCGCGGGTCCCGCGCTGAACGACGGCGTGGCGGTGCCGCTGCTGCTGGCGGCCGCCGCCAAGGACGCCCGGTCCTACCATCCGCGGGCGGCGCGGGCCTACCTGTCCGTGCTGCGCCGTCTGCCGCCCAACTACCCCGCGACGCTGGGCGTGCTGCGCGAGGCCGCCGAACTGGGACTGTGGTGCGGCGACCACGCCCACGTCCTCGGGCTGGGCGAGCCGATCCTCACCAGCCTGCGGGACCCCGGCCCCACCGACGGCGGCGGGCTGGAGTTCGCCACGCACGCCTGGGGGCTGTCCGCACTGCACGAGCACCGGTCGCCCTTCGACGACGGCGCCGTGGCCCGGGAGGTGTTCGCGCGGATGCCGCGGGCGGCGATGCTGGCCGCGCTCGGCGGCCGGTACGGGATCGGCCCGCTCACCCCCTGGCCATCGTCCGCGGAACCCGCCCCGGACAGCGGCCGGCTGCACGACGGGCACGGTCCGCTGCCGTCCTGGGCCGAGCTGCGGACGCTGGCCGCCGCCGTGGGCGGCCACGAGGAGCTGGCGAGGGCCGTCCACGGCCTCCAGCGGGAGGACGTCTGCGAGGCGGCCATCGGGCGGCTGCGTGACGCCGCGGCCTACGGCGACCTGGCGGGCGCCCTCGAATCCGTGCTGGGCGAACGCTACGTACGCGCGGGCCACAGCGCCGCCGGCCGCTACCACGCCATGGTCCGCGACTACCTGGCCGGGCGCTGGGACGACGCCCTGTCGGCAGCCCGCGGCATCGAGCGGCGCAGCGGGGCCCCCGGCGGGACGGGCGGCCAGTTGGCCCGGGCGCTGGCGGCCGAGATCCACTGCTTCCGCGGTGACCTCGTCCGCGCCCGCGAGTGGCTCGACCTCATTCCCGGCACGGTCGTCCACCCGTTGGTGGCCCGCGCCCGGCTGGGGGTGCGGTACTGGTCGGGACAGCAGGACGCGGCGCTGGAGGAGGCGTGGCACGACGTGCGGCGGGCGCGCGACAGCGGCCTGCTCACGGGGGCCGAGAGGGTGCTGCTGCGCATCCTGGAGTTCGCCGAGGAGACCCGGCCGCGGCAGGCGCGGCAGGCGCTGGAGCAGCTCGCGGCACTGCACGCGGAGGCGGACACGGCCATGACCCGGGAGGCGCTGCTCGTCGCCCGCGGGATGCTGGACCGCGACGCGGACGGCGCGCACGACGCCTACCGCTCGGCCGGGCGGCGGGGCGACCGGCACATGATGCTGTACTGCTGCCAGGTCCTCGCCCAGGTCGGCGACGATCCCCAGCCGTGGCTGACCGAGGCGGCGCACCACACCCACCTGCTGTCGCTGGGGCGTCCCGGGCGCGCCCTGCTCGGCCGGTCGGCGCAGCGCCGCAACGTGCCGCTGCCGAGGGGCCGTTCGGCCCCCGAGGGGCTGAGCGAGGCGGACGTGCAGCTGATCGGCATGGTCGGCGAGGGCGGGACCAACCGGCAGATCGCGGCCCGTCTGGCGTGCAGCGAGAAGACGGTCGAACAACGGCTGGCCCGGCTGTTCCAGCGCACCGGCCGACGCTCGCGGGTGGAGCTGGTGGCAGCCTGGCTGGACGGGAGCCTGGCCGGGCTCGGCCCGGTGCCGGACGTCCCGCCGGGCGGTGCGCCGGGACCGGGAGCGGGGTTCGGCCCGGCCGGCGGGTGAACGCGCGGGCGGCACAAGAGGCGTTCACGGAGGTGGCGTGCACAGGCCACGCGATCGAACTCCTTGGCCTGGGCTACGGGGCGCCTGCGTTCAGGATGATGTCCCTCGTCCTTCATGGGGGTGAGCAGCGAGCGTCCGGCCAGGGCAGCGGCCAAGGCGTGGGTGTGTCCGGGAAGGCGAGCTCCACCGCCTCGCTGAGCACACAGCAGCCCTGGGTCTCGGTCGTGCGCGCCATCTCGGTCAATCCCGCAGCCGCACGCGTCGGCAGCAGCGCGAAAACCTCCAGAGAATTTCGTGTGCTGTGCGCTGCGAAAAGACGCACACCGTGCGCAGAGGCCATGAGCCCGATTTCCTCCCGGAGTTCGCGCACGGCCGCCTCCCGCCAGCTTTCCCCGACTTCCAGGTATCCCCAGGGCAGAGCCAATCGGCCACGCCCCGGGGGGGGAGAGCACGGCGGATCACGACGATCCCCCCCCCGAGAGCCGTCCTCCTGTGTCACGGGCTGTAGTGCGACCCCGGCAGGTAGCGGGTTGCGCGCTGCCGGGCGTCAGCTGCAGCATCGGCTCGGTCGGCGACGCCACCTGCCGTACATGCCTGACAACTCCAAGGACCCTAGTCACGGCTGCCAAGGGGCTGGCGCTGCCCCCTACTGGGCGGGCCTGGTCGAGATGCTGCTCCCCCTGACGAGCGGTCCGATTCGCTCGATGTCGTCGAGGAGGGCCTGGTCGCGATGTCGCTCGTCGGTATCAGGACGTCTGCGGTCGCTGGAGCCCCTGGAGGAGGAGGGCGACCAGGCGTCGGGGGTCGTATCGGGGGTCGTTGTCGCGTCCGATGCACAGGTTGCCGATGCCGCGCATCAGCTCGTAGGGCTGTGTGCCGGGCTTGATGTCGCCGGCCTCGACCGCGGCGTCGAGCAGTTGGGCGCAGACGGGCAGCAGGCGGTCGAGGAAGTAGGCGTGCAGCGCGGCGAAGCGGTCGCTGTCGGACTGCAGGGCGTCGGCGAGGCCGTGCTTGGTGACGAGGAAGTCGACGAAGAGGTCGATCCATTGGTGCAGTGCGTCGAGCGGGGAGTCGGCGTTGGCCAGCAGGGTCCGGCCGGCTTCGGCGCATGCCTCGATCTGGTGCTGGTACACGGCGGTGACGAGGTCCGCCCTGGTCGGGAAGTGGCGGTAGATCGTGGCCATCCCGACGCCCGCCTGCGTCGCGATCTGGCGGATCGGCGCGTCGACGCCGGAGGTGACGAACACGCCGGCTGCGGCAGTGAGCACCGTTTCCCGGTTGCGCTGAGCGTCAGCCCGCTTGCTTCGGGACGGCGAAGCCCCTGCAGGACCCTCGGCGGCCATCACGTTCTCCTTCGACACCGATTGACAAAACGGAGCAGCGCTCCAGATACTAAATGGAGCAGCGTTCCGTTTCAGGGTAGCCGAAACGGACGCCCCTGACTGCCTTGCCTGCCCGCCGGCCGCAGGAGACCGGCGGTGGCAGGCGCCACCGAAAGGGAATCCACACCGTGAGCACACCCACTACCACCGACGCCTTCGGCACGCCCGTGCCGGTCCTGTCCTTCAGTCCCGTAACCCTGCCCGTGCCCGGACGTCCCGTGGATCTCCAGGTACGCGTCTCCGCACCCGCGACCGGAACCAGTCTCCCCGTCATCCTCCTCTCCCACGGCCACGGCCCCTCGAACAACCTCTCCTCACTCAACGGCTACGCACCGCTCGCCAACTTCTGGGCCGCACACGGATTCGTCGTCGTCCAACCCACCCACCTCACCTCCAGCACCCTGACCCACCTGGTCGCCGACGCCCCCGGCGCACCCGACTTCTGGCGCTCCCGCGCCGAGGACATGGCCCACATCCTCGACCGGCTCGACGCGATCGAGAACGCCGTGCCGCAACTTGCCGGTCGGATCGACCACACCAAGATCGCCCTCGCAGGACACTCGCTCGGCGGCTTCACCGCCGCCCTCCTGCTGGGTGCCGGGCTCACCGACCCCGACACCGGGAACGTAGTGCACCTCGTCGAGCCTCGAATCAAGGCGGGCGTACTGCTCGCCGCACCCGGCAGGGGCGGCGACGTCCTCAATGGGCCCATGGCCGAGCTGTGGCCGATCATCGGAGCCGTCGACTTCTCCACCATGACCGCACCCGCGCTGGTCGTCGCCGGCGACAAGGACGACTCCCGGCACTTCACGGACATGGGGCCGGACTGGCACACCGACCCCTACAGCCTCGCCCCCGGCCCCAAAACCCTGCTCACCCTGTTCGACGCGGAACACGGACTCGGCGGAATCGCCGGATACGACGCCGCCGAGACCACCGACGAGAACCCCGAGCGAGTCGCCGCCCTTGCCCAGCTCACCGCGGCCTACCTCCATACCCAACTCCACCCCGGCGCCCCTACCTGGCAGATCACCTGCGAGGCGCTGACGAACGGACCCGACCCCGTAGGACACGTCGAATCCAAGTAGCCCGCAGCCACGTCCCGCATCCGACGGCCCGCGCCGGTCGTCGTTCGGCTCGCCGCGTCCGGGTCGCGCAGGGCGCCACAATCCCCCGCGCAGCACGAACGCGCTGAAGCCCAGGCCCGGGAGCCGCGAGAAGCGAGGCGGCGCAGCAACTGCTGCTGGTACTCGGGTTCTGGCTCAACTTCCGTGATGCCGTAACTTTCCGTCATGCGTGCGCTTCCAAGTCGAATTGGAGAGTGGCTGATGGTCGATGGAGTAGCTCTCGACGGAGTGCTGACCCGTCTTGTCCCGACGACCGAGGATGATTTGGACCTGCTGGCCCAATGGTTCGCTTCCCCAGACTTCGTCGAGCGCTGGGGCGGCGTACCGAAATCGCGTGACGAGGTGGCTGAGAAGTACGTCGGGCGGCGCCGGCCGCGTGTGGAGTCCTTCCTTGTACTGGCACAGAGCACACCGGTGGGCTACGCGCAGTACTGGCACGCTGGCGTGGCTGAAGGCGGCATCGACATGGTGCTGGGACCGGAGGCGCGAGGCCGGGGCTTGGGGCCGGATGCCGCTCGCGCGCTCCTTGCGCACTTGGGCGGGAATCTTGGATGGCGGCGCGTGACGGTCGATCCCGTGAGAGGCAATGTGCGGGCAGTGCGCGCCTGGGAGAAGGCCGGCTTCCGGCAGGTGTCGAGCGAAGCTGAGAACCTCCTCATGGAGTTCAGCTTTTCCGAGGGTCGCCAAGGCTGACCGCTGTGCGTAATGGTCGACCGTCACTACTGGTTACGACAGCAGGACTCGTTTTCGGAGGAATTGGAAGCCAGCCCGGCCGAACATTTGGCGCTTGAGCATCTTGATCCGGTTGACGTGCCCCTCGACCACACCTGACTGCGTGTTTCTAATCCGTGGTGTGTCGGGCGGCGTTGCCGCCCCCACGGTCGGCCTCTTCGCGGGCGAGGGCACCTACTACCAGGTCATGAACAACTATCGCGTCGGTGCCACCGTCCCCTTCACCGTCCAACGCGGAGGCCAGACCATCACCGTCCAGGTCACCCTCGAGCCCTGACGCACCTTTGAGTTCCAGGGCAGCGTCAGACCGGCGATCACAGCGTCGCGGTCACGGTCGATGCCCGTTGCGAGGGTGTGAAGGCTCGGTAGGTCGTCCTGGCGGACGGCGTCGAGCCATTCCAGGAGTCGTTCGCCTCAGCCAGGAATCCTGCGTGGTCTGCGCCAGGCGACGGGAAGGAAGCAGCCCGCAGCAGTAGTCCGTCCGCTCGCACCACCCGGGGTGTGGCGGCGGGAGATCATCGGCCGGGCACCGGCCGGACCGTCACCCGGTGCGGCGGGGGCCCGGCCCCTTGGGGGTCTTCTGCGCGGTGGACCGTGCTTCCTGTGCAGCCCGGACGCTCTCCTGCAGCATCTCCATCAGGTCCACCACCGGGCCGGCCCGGGCTGCGGGAGCATGCGGTGGCTCCTGGCCGGCGAGCTTCGCCGTCACCACCTCGTCGAGGGCCTCGCGGTAGTGGTCGCGCTGGTCGTCGAGCCGGAAGTCCTCGGAAAGGGACTGCATCAGGGTCTGCGCCATCTGCAGCTCCTGCCGCCGTGGCTCCGGGGCCGGCTCGACCAGGCCGTCGGCCGCCCGGATTTCATCCGGCCACAGCAACACCTGGGCCACGATCACGTCGTCGCGGACTCTGAGGACGACCAGCCGCTCCCGGCCGCGCAGCGCCATCCGTGCCACGCCCACCAGCCCGCTGTCGGCCATCGCGTCGCGCAGCAGCCGGTAGGGGCGGGTGCCGGCTCCCTCCACGCCCAGGTAGTACGGCCGGTCCAGCGCGATCGGGTCGACGTCGCCGGCCGGGAGGAAGCCCACCACCTCGATGGCTCGCATGCTCGGCAGCGGCAGGTCCGCCAGGTCGCTGTCGCTGAGCACCACGGTGCGGCCGTCCGGCGCCTCGTAGCCGCGGGCGACCTCGTCCAGGGGCACCTCGGTGCCCTCGGCCTCGCAGATGCGGCGCTGCCGGATCCGGGCGCCGTCCCGCGCGTGCACCTGGTGCAGCGGGACCGCCTGGCGCTCGGTGGCGGCGTGCACCGAGACCGGGATCGACACCAGGCCGAACGTGATGTGCAGGCGGGCGATTGCAGGGACCATGCCCCTATGCCACCTCCGCCGGCAGTGATCGCACGCGGGCGGCGCTCAGCCGGCCAGGGGCCTGCGGCGACCCCGGACCGGCAGGAGCGGATTGCCGCACCTCCATGCTTCTGAAGGGCTACTCCCTGGCCGGGTCGGCGCCCGGCCGCTTGACGATCCGGTCATCGACCACGATCGACTTCCAGAGCCGGCGGCTGATCCGGACCTTCACGGATTCACCGTCGGCAAGGCGGACCTCGACGAAGTGATACATGTTCGAGCCATCGAGCATGCCCCGGGACTTCTTGATGACGATGCCTTCCCAGGAATCGTCTCGGCCGACTTTGCGAGATTTGAACATGATGTGGAGCCTACGAGGATCGGCAGCCGACCCTGCAGGGCCGTGAGTCGCATCCTCGCGATGACATATGTCCTGCCGGGACGTTGAACCCGGAACGCAGGTCAGGCGGCTCGGGCGGGGTTCTGCTTCTGCCGGACGTCAGACAAACACGGAATGCACAAGGGGCTCCCGCCGACGCCGTACCGGTGGCACGGCTGCTGGCATCGCGCGCATCTGCCCAGCTTGTCGGACGGGCAGAGCAACGGCACCGCGGCGGGGCGCGGATCGGGTGTGGTCATCGAACGTCCCCTGTTCTTGCTGTGCAATCCCGGCGGGCCTGGCGTCATTCCCGGTCGTCAGTCGACCTGGAGCTCCCTGTCCGGGCGGCACAGCGCGCACGGCAGGATCCCGGCGGTCAGGGCCTCGATCGCGTCCCGCCGGGTGATCCGTTTCAGTCGCGCACCGCCCACGGTGCACTCCCCGAGGTGGACAGCGACCGGACGCGGATCAGCCCCCACATCCACCTGCAGGGTCCACTCAGGCGGATTGCGCGGGCGCGCCGACGCGGCACGGGATTTCTCCCACTGCTGGACCTCGACGACCCGTTGCTGGACGCGCTGCAGCTGCAGGTAGATCTCTATCGCCCGGAGTCCGCAACATGGCACATTGTGGCTATGACTTCTTCCCCTTCTGTTGTCGATCTGCGTGCTGAACCGGTCGACGAGGTGCTCGACCGGGTCGAGCGGTCTTTGGACGTTCGGTTGGAGCGGGGGAGTGTGGTGCGCAAGCGTCGCTCGGTCGGTGCGCGCACGGACCGCGGGACCTGGGTGCGGTTGGAGCGCCGGCCTTTGGCGCGGGTCGACGGCCAGGGGTGGAACGGCATGGAGGCCGCGGCAGCGCTGGAGGGCGCCGCTGTGCCGCGGTGGCTGGCTGGTGTCGCGTGGCGGGACGCGTCAGGCGAGGCGATGTGACGGGCGGATGAGACGACCCTGCTTCCCGGTGCCCCGGTAAAGCCCGGGGGAACTCTCACCGTCGATCCTCAGGTCCTCGGAGCCTGGTGGGGGCAGCTGAACAGGTCACTGGATGCCCTGGCCGGCCAGACCACCACCCGCATCGCGACGCCGGACACGGTCACCATCACGCAGGCTCGGGTCACACAGGAGGTCACTTCGACCTTCGGCGACCTCGACACAACCCTCGCGGACTGGAGGCCGGCCCACGCGGACCTGAACTGGGCGAACGTGACGGGCCCGACGTTTTGCCTGTTCGACTGGGAGAACTGGGGCATGGCTCCCAGGGGTCTGGACGCTGCCTCGTTGTGGAGGAATTCTCTGGCGGCCCCCGGCCTTGCGGAACGGGTGTGGCGGGAGCGCCGCGAGGACTTGGAAAGTAGGGACGGGCTGTTGATGGCGCTGTTCTACTGCACGAAGGTCGTCGGCCACTGGGCTGACGAGGCCGATCCCAAGCTCGTGCCCGCCCGGATCGCGGCTGAACGGTCGTGGGCGAACTTCAGGCCCGTTCACGACGCGAGTGGTCGCGCAGCAGCTTCCGGTATTGGCGCACTGTCGCCTCGCTGGCATTGAGGTGCAGTGCGTCGACCAGCTCACGCAGGTGTTCTGCGTCGTCCGAGCCCACCGTGACCGTGGCAGCAGGAGGTAGGAGGTAGGCGGCGCGGAATGCGGCCTGCACCCGCGAGGCTCCGCGGTGTTCAGGCTGCAGGAACATACGGGCGTCCACCGCTTCCCACACCGCACTGGTCGTACTGCCGACGAAGGCCGGACGGCTACGCCGCGGCCGACTTCGACCTTGGAGCGGTAGGTCTTGCGCCGCCGTTCTGGTCGATCGGGAGTTCATTCCGGTCGGCATAGTGGCAGCGACCGCCCGGAAATCCCCACCACCGGCGATGCCGCGACCAGCAGCCGCCGAGGTGATGCGGCCGAGGTGTGGCGCCCGGTGGGTAGAGTGCATCATGAGGCCGGTGTGTGTTCCGGCCTGCTCCATGGCTACTGAGGAAGTGTGCTGTGCCGCGTACGACGTTTCAGCCCGAGGCCCTATTCCCCAGCCGTCCATGGGGGTTTTCCCAGGTTGCGGTTTCGCCGCCCGGGAAGATCGTCAACATCGCGGGGCAGGTCGCGTGGGACAGCAACCACGAGGTGACGGCGGTGGGGCGGGAGGCGCAGCTCCGCCAGGCGCTCCAGCATGTGTTCATCGCTCTCGAAGCGGTCGGCGGCAGCCCGGATGACATTCAGATCCTCCGGCTCTACCTTCCGAACTTCGAGTCCGGTCCCGAGGCGGATGTGATCGGCCGCGTCTTGGTCGACGTGTTCGGGACGGAGAACCCGCCCCCGTCCTCATGGATCGGGGTGCAGGGCCTGGCGCAGCCCGAGTACCTCGTCGAGGTCGAGGCCATGGCGGTCGTTCCGGAGTAGAAGCGGGCGGGATCGGCGACACGGCCTCGCACGGTTTCCGACGAGGCGGGGCGAGCCCGCGCGTGTATGCCGGGCTCCCGTGCCCGCACCCTGTGCTTGCCGGTCCGAGCACAGCGGACCCGATCACCGGGGAGGCTGGCCAGGAGGCCAAGCCCACGGCGCGGGGCCGGTGCCCCCGGCCACCCGAGGCCGGCTGTTACGCCGAGTACGTCAGCGGCAGAGCGTTGCCGAAGGCCGGGCACACGGTGCCGCGCAGCAGCCGCGGGAGCAAGGCGGTCACTCTGGCTGGGGCCGTGCCCGCCGCCACTGGCTCGTGCGAGCGAGGGAGGCGATGGTGCCGATGAACCACGACTGGACACGACTGGATGAGTACGGAAGCCACCGCGGAAACGAAGGAGTCGTGTGACCCAGGTTGTCCAGACTTCCAGAGCTCATCGGTGAATCAGGCGGCGCCCTGGAAGTGGATGAAGTCTCTCGCGAGGTAGTGCAGTAGCCGTAGAGGTGTGACAGAGCCGGCTGTCTGGACAAGGAGCGGTTGTCCGGAAGTAGGTGGCCGCCTGGTGGTCCTTGCTTGGGTACTGGAGTGAAATAAGCCGGCAAAGCAAGGCCGGGACGCGAGGGGCGCGTCCCGGCCTGCGGCCTTCCTGGTCCTGCGGATTCCTCAGCGCTGCGGGTCGATTCCCACGGAGTAGAGCGCCTTCCCGTCGATGTCGCGCAGCCGTACGGTCATGATCTCGGACGAGCCGTCGATGTCGACCTCGCCGAAGTACTGGTAGCCGTACGCCGGATTGTTGTGCTCCGTGTCGGGGGCGAGGGACTGGAAGCGCACCTGCGGGCCGAAGGTGCCGTCGAGCTTGTTGGGCTGGTTCGCGACGAGGGCGTTGAGCGGTCCGGAGACGAACTCCCAGAACGGCGTGAAGTCCTGGAAGGCCGCCTTGTCCGGGTCGTAGTAGTGGGCGGCGGTGTAGTGCACGTCCGCGGTGAGCCAGACCGTGTTGGTGATGTGCCGCCGGTGGATGAAGGACAGGATCTGGGCGATCTCCCCTTCGCGGCCCAGCGGAGCGCCACCGTCGCCCTGCGCTATCGCCTCCTGGGCGGCGCCGTCCGGCACCACGAGCGCCAGCGGCATGTCCGCGGCGATCACCTTCCAGGTTGCCCGCGAGGCCTCCAGCTCGCGCTCGAGCCATGCGACCTGCTTTGCGCCCATGATCCCGCTGTCCGTGGCGGGTCCGGTGTTCGCGCTGTTGGCGTCCCGGTAGGTGCGCATGTCGAGTACGAAGACGTCGAGGAGCGGCCCGTGCCGGATGACCCGGTGGACGCGGCCGTCGGCGCTGGGACCCGTCTCGATCGGCAGGTACTCGAAGAGCGCCTGCCGGGCATGGGCGGCGAGGACGTCCACGCGCCGCTCGGTGTATCGGGTGTCGGTGAGCACTTCGCCCGGGTACCAGTTGTTGAGGACCTCGTGGTCGTCCCACTGGTTGATCTGCGGGACGGCCGCGGCGAAGGCGCGGAGGTTCTCGTCCATGAGGTTGTACTTGTGCTGGCCGCGGAACTCGGCCAGGGTCTCGGCGACCTTGGACTTCTCCGGGGTCACCAGGTTGCGCCAGATGCGGCCGTCCGGGAGGGTCCGGGTCTCGGGGATCACCCCGTCGGCATACCAGAAGTCGCCGCTGCACAGGAAGAAGTCGGGGTCGTGCTCCGCCATGGCCCGGAAGATGCGGTAGCCGCCGGCGTCCGGGTTGATGCCCCAGCCCTGGCCTGCCAGGTCAGCGGACCAGACGAAGCGCACGTCGTCGCGGACCGCGGGCGCCGTGCGCAGCCGGCCGGTCGCGGGCTGGCTCACGAGCGAGGCGTCGCCGGGGTCGGCGAGCCGCACCCGGTAGTGGACGTCGCTCCCGGCGGGCAGTCCGGACAGCTTGACCTTGCCGGTGAAGTCGGTCTCGGCCGTGAGGACTGGGCCGGGTATGGTCACCGACCGCGCGAAGTCGGGGCGGGTGCTCACCTCGACGGCCATCCGGGCGGGCCGGTCGGCCCGGGTCCAGACGACGCCGCCGTGCGCGGTGACGTCGCCGCTCTGTACTCCGTGGGTGAGGGCGGGGCGCCCGCTCCGTACGAGGGCTGGCGTGGCGAAGGCGGGTCCGGCGCTTGCGAGGGCGGGTGACAGGGCGGCTCCGGCGCCCAACAAAAGGCCGGATCGCAGGAGTTGGCGTCGCTGGATTGCCATGGTCAGTGCTCCCTGGGTGGCTCGACGGCACGCAAATCTGCACGACTTCGCGCCTTTCTACTCACCCGCGGGAGCCGACACCCCTCGGCTCGGTGAATGGGCGGGGGCGCCGGGCCCAACTAACCCGAGCCACACGAAGAAACGGACAGCGACCGATGACCTGCGGATCGCACCCGACGAGGGAGTGTGCCGAGTTCAGATCCTCACAGCGCCGGCTTCGACACTCTGATCGTCTGGCCGTCAGAGCGCAGCAGCCCCCTCTGGCAACGGTCCGGATTCCAGCCCTCGGAAGAACTGTTGGAACTGCCGCTCGACACCTGATGAGATCCACTCCCGATACACGGCCTAGGTGAGGCTGCTGGCGAGCAGTGAATCCAGACGAAGTGGGCCTTGGCCTACTGGCTCGCCGGGTGCACGGTGGACGGTTCCCTCGACCCTGCGACCGGCGCCTTCCGGATCTGGCGCGACGTCGCCTGGGACCTCGATTACCCGGACGCACTTCAGCCGCTCGTCGTGTGCGCCTACAACCTCGACGACTGGATGACAGCTGGGGTGTACCAGTTGAAAAGCTCAAGAAAGAAGCGATCGAGCCAGCAGCACACTGCCTGGCCCAGCAACCACAGGCTGAGCACGACTGAGCCCCGGCTCCGGTGACAGGCACGCCAACCGCAGGTATGAGGTGCCGACCGCACGCCAGTGGAGGATCAAATGGGGCGGTACACGGCCTGACATGCGACGTCACCGCGAAACCACTGCGGACCAGAGGAATTACGCTCGTAGTTCTCGCTGGTCCGCAGTGTTGTCCATGCACTGTGCCCTGGATGCCCCCGCCGAGGGCACATCCAGGAGGGGCGCCGGACGTCAGTGCTGCTGGGCCTTGCGGCGGTGGCGGAACGCGAGGTAGCCGCCAGCTGCGAGGAGCATGGCAGCTGCCGTGGACAGCAGGCCGACGGGAGCGCCGTTGCCGGTCTCGGCGAGGTTGCCGCCGCCCTGTGCGGACGGGGAAGCCGAGGGCGCAGCAGGCGCTGGGACGGCGCTCGAGGTGGCGGACGACGTGGGCGAGGCG
Organism: Streptomyces sioyaensis; assembly: GCF_004122735.1. Classification (GTDB taxonomy): domain Bacteria; phylum Actinomycetota; class Actinomycetes; order Streptomycetales; family Streptomycetaceae; genus Streptomyces; species Streptomyces sioyaensis. Next base: position 85,599 of record NZ_SDIF01000015.1, read on the forward strand.
ATCGACTGCGCGGGGCTGGACGGGGTAGCGGATGCCGACGGCTTGCCGCTGCCAGGCTGGGTGGTGTCGTCCTCGCAGTCGGTCCAGAAGACCTTGTGCTTGGCCCGGCCGTGCTCGCCGTCAAAGTTCCAGAACAGCTTGTAGTGGCCGTCGGGCAGGGACAGGTCCTGCGTACGGCTGTGCCCCTCGTCGTCGAGTGTCAGGGAACCGGTCTTCACGGTCGTGCCCTTGACGTCGGCGGTCGGGGCCCAGGCTTCGATGTGCCAGTCGACCTGCTGGCCGCCGTCGAAGCCGAAGGCATCGAGGTAGAAGGTGCACACGTGGGGCTCGTTCTTGCGGAGTTCCTCGCCGGTCTTGGCGTCGTGGATCTTCACGGTGCCGTTGTCGCCGGGCGTAGTGGCGTGCGCAAAAGGGGCGAGTAGCAGGGCCGCGGCCACGGCGGCCGTGAGCGTGCCTGCGGAAACAAACGGGCGCATGGGCATTCCATCGGGGGAAGAGGAGGGTTGCCGTGGGGGGCGGCTCAGCTTCCTGCGCCCCCAGGAGACCGTCAAGGCACCTCAAAACACTTATGCCACATGGCGCATCACTCGCCCCATTAGTCCCGCATAACGATTGGGTACGGGCACCGCTGCCCTCAACTGCGTCCTCGTTAGGTGCGATGTGCCGGTTTGGTGTCAGTGGGTGAGTGTCAGTGACGGCATGTCAGGTCGGGATTTTTTCGCTGGTCGGGCGTTGAGGAAGAGCGAGGTCCGCACCGTGTGGCGCTGGCTGGATGCGGCGCGGACGGAGGGCCGTGTGGAGCCCAGGCCGCGGCCACGGCTGGAGTTGTCCGACCAGGCGTGGGAGGTCCTTGCGCAGGCGGGCGGGAACGTGTCCGTGCTGCACCGGCATTTGAAGGCTGCGGGGGAGAGGTGCCCTCTCTGGCGTCGTTGCACCGGGAGGTGCGCCGGGATTTGGAGGCCGGCAGGGTCCTGCCGGACCGCGCGGTGGTGCGGCGGGAGCGGGAGGAGCAGCAAACGCGGCAGGCGCTGGCGGCGGCGTCCCCAGTCCTGCCGTCGGGGGAGAGCGGTGCGGTGGCGGGTGTGGCGTTGCCGGCGGAGGGCGCGGTGTGCGTGTTCGGCGATCCGGGCCGGGGCAAGACCGCAGCCGCGCGGATAGCGCTCCGTGAAGTACCCCCGGGCTGGAAGGTGACGTGGGTGCCGGTGTGCCCGTCGGTGGCTGGCATGAGCGGGCGGTGTTCGACGCTCTGGCGCTGCTGGGCCGCTTCCCGCACACATCTGCGCTGGCCGACGCCGCGGTCGCGGAGGCTCTGGGCGAGGCGCGGGTGCTGGTGGTCGATGAGGCACAGCGCCTGCCCGTGCCGTGCCTGGAGTACCTGCAGAGCATGTGGGACCACCCCGGCACACGGATCACCTTGGTGTTGTGCGGAGCGGGCAGCGAGCGGGCGCTGTCCCGGCTGCCGCAGTTGGCATCGCGCATCGGCGCGTGGCAGGAGGTTCCACGCCTGGCCGCAGCGGAAGCAGCGGACGTGATGACCGGCTTCCATCCACTGTGGCGTACCGTCCCGGCCGCATTAATCGTCATTGTGACGCGTATGGGGGTCTTCCTCGCCGCGCGAGGTGAAACACGAAGGTCCGCACAGAGCCTGTGCGGACCTTCGATGATGATTATCGAGGGCTACGACCACCGCATCCCGATCGCGGACAGCTGCTCCACCCGCTCCGGTGACAGTGTCGCGGCCCGGCTGCGCTGGTTCCCGATCCATGCCCCGAGCCGGTGCTCCCGTTCCTCCTGGCTCTCGCCGACGGCGATCCGTTCGACGTGCTTCCTCGGCACCCGTAGGTGTCCCTCGCGTTCGTAGAACTGCTTGGCGGCCGCGTAGTTCATCGCCCATTTGTCGGCCTGTGTACGGCGCGGGGGCGGCTTCTCGTCCTCGGCCGCGGGCTCTATCCCGAGGACCTGCTCACACATCCACTGCTGGACGATGGTGAGGTTGTCCCAGCCGAGCCGGACCGAGCGCACCCACCGGCCAAGGTCCTCGCCCTGGTGCACGACGTCGCCGGGCTCGGTCGGCAGCGGGCGGCCGGCCTCCAGGTGGAGCCGGACGAGGTGGAAGGCGCGCTGCCACTCCACCGGCCAGGCCGGGCACCACGACGCGTCGATGTCCTCCAGCTGCTCGTGCCGCTCGTCCGACAGCGCCCCGGCCGACGACTCCACCGGCAGGCCCTCGGCATGCCGTTGCTCGTTCTGCTGCGCCTTGCGGGCGGCGGCCCGCGCGTTCTTCAGCCAGATCCCCACCCGGTAGCCCTGGAAGGTGGCGTCCAGCGGGGCCAGGAGGTGGCCCGCCTCGGCCGCCCACCCGCGCGCCGCTGCGAGACCTTCCTCCCACGCGACGTCGAAGTGCGACCAGACCATGCCGAGCTTCTCCAACTGCCGCGCGCGGTCGGCGTCCATGTCCCCACGGGCGTAGAAGCGGCGTGCGTCGGCGATCCATTGCCCCAGCGGAAACCCGGCGAGGGAGGCCGGCCACCCCTCGGCCTCCACCGCCTGGTCGTCGCCGGCGGGCACGCGGTAGGTGAATGGCACCTTCAGGTCGCCGTGTTCGCGGACGTAGATGGCGGCGGCCTCCACCCCGCGGCGCCAGTGCTGATGTTCGGGGTTCACCACGCGCAGGTTGATGAACGCAGCCAGCTGTGCTGGGTCGCGGGGTGTGCTGAATTTCAGCAGTGCCCGGGCCGGCGCCGAGAGTCCGTGCTCGCGGCTCTCCTCCCCGCCGCCGTTGCCTCCCGAGCGGCTCTGCACGCCCGTGGAGCGGCTTTGCGCCTGCGGCTGGGCCAATGCCTCCACCACGCGGGCGTCGTGCGCTCTGAGGGCTTCCAGCAGCTTCGCCAATCCGTCGAACGCCCGGGAGGTGAGCATGTTGTCCGCTGTCTCCCCGGGCCCGAGCAGGACGGGCACCACGAGGGATGCGACCTTGCCCTCACCGGGCTGCATCCGCAGCGCGCGGCCCACGGCCTGGACGAGGTCGGGCATGGAGCCGCGGACATCGGCGATGTACACGGAGTCACAGTGGCGCGTGTCGACACCCTCCCCGAGTACCTTCACCGACCCCAAGTAGCCCTTCTCCACAACTGTGCCATCCGTGGCGATCCCGGCCGCGAACTCGCCCAGCACCCGGCGGCGATGGTTCGGCTTGTGCTCGCCGCACAGCCAGTCCGCCCAGATCATCTTGGGGCGCGACTCGGGGTCGGCGGCATGCAGCTGCGCGGCGACGTGCGGGAGGCCGGCCGCGAACGCCTCGGCCTCCTTGACGACGTGGTGGAAAACGAGCGTGCGTCGGAAGTTCTCCTCCGAGGACGCCTTGACGAGTGCGGTCTTGAGCGCGGCGAGCCGGGCGCCGCGGACCTGGTCCGAGCGGCCCTCGGCGCCCAGGAGCCGGGCTGCTTGGAGCTGGGTGTCGGTGATGTCCACGCACACCACCTGGTACGGCGCGCAGATGCCCCGATCGATCGCCTCGGAGAGGGTGAGGGTGTAGCAGCGAGCCCCGAACGGCCCGTCCGGATCGTCCTCCATGCTCGCCACCAGCTCGCCCGGCGCGCCCCGCTTGAAGTCCTCATCCAGCTGCCACAGCCGGGGCGTGGCCGTCATGTACAGCCGCCGGAGGGAGGGGATGCGGGTGTTGTCGTGGACGACCGCCCAGGGCTTGCCGATCCGTCCGGAGGTCCGGTGCGCCTCGTCGACGACAATCAGGTCCCAGCCCGGAAGGCCGTCCTTACAACGTGGTGCGCGATTGAGGGTGGGGCGTGCTGGCCTGGAGAGTCGTCGGGTGGGTGATCACCTCTCGGCGGCACGGTCGGAGACCAGGCCAGCGATGGCCGAGTGAATCTCGTCGTAGTACTCGCGGCGTCCGATCCAGCGTTGCAGGGGCCGCCACTGCTTGTGCTCGGCGTTGCCGTGCTCGACGCAGATCCGCTCCGAGGACTGCTGGTGTCGGGCCCTTTCCCAGACGGCCAGTTCCTCGGGGGTGGCGTCCTTGTTCGGTTTCTTCGGAGGCGCCTCGACCTGGTTGGGGAAGTCTCTGGCCAGGCCCAGATAGCCGGCGTCGACCTTGGCCCTGACCCCGGGGAACTGCTCGAACAGATCCCAGATGCCCTCGGTCTTCAACGCCGTCTGATCATGCATGCGGCCGGGCCGGAACGCCCCGGTCCACAGCGTGCGGCCCTTCCCGTCGGTGATGACGGTGGCCTTCTTGGTGTTCTGCCTGCGCTTGCCCGAGATGAAGGTGCGCCGGCCGGGCTTGTTCGCCCGCGGGCGGCGGACCTGGACCTCGGTGCCGTCGATCCGCAGCTCGACGCCCTTGGCAGCGGCGTACGCGAACACGTCCGCAAGCGTGCGAAGCCGCAGGTCGGGCTGGCCGGGAACGACGAAGCCCCGTGCGGCAAGCAGTGGACGGATCTCGTGAACAGCGCGGGTGATTGTGGAGCGGTCCACGTCGTAGAACAGGGCCAGGGCGGCGTGTGGGAGTTGAAAGCGCAGGATCACCAGGGTGGCGATCATTCGATCGGTGAACACCAGCTCGTGGTTCGGTCCGGCACCGGCCGCGCGCAGACGCTCGTGGCCTCGACGTTTGTGAAGCCGCCCTGCTTCGGAGGCCATCCAGGGGCCGGCCAACTCTCCGATCAGTGCACCGAGTCGACGCCGGGACAGACCGGTGCAAATACGATGGGAAAGGGCCGTGCGGGCCAGGTATTGCGTCACAACAACACCCAATCCGCGCGGTCCCCACCACGTCACGGCCCACTCCTGCCGGCCCGCGCAGCATGGGCAGTTACCGTGACCGCATGACGACTGACGCCACCCCACCCGCGAACCTCGCATCGATGCCCAGGGCCGAGTTCGCCTTCCCCGGCCCGCTGCGCGACCAGCTCGTCGCAGCGATCCTCAACGGTTCCAAGACCTCCACCACAGGACTCCTTGTCGACTACGAGCATGAGAGGGAGCCCTTGCCGAAAGTCGGGAGCCGTTCGGTGGTCATCGACTCGGATGACCGTCCGGTCGCGGTCATCGAGATCACCGGCGTGCGTGTCGTCCCGCTGGCGCAGGTGGATCTCGCTCACGTGGTGGACGAGGGGGAGGGGGACACCAGCGTGGCCGAGTGGCGGGCGGGCCACGAGCGGTTCTGGCACAGCGAGGAGGTGCGCGCTGCGTTGGAGGACCCCAAATTCACCGTGGACGACACGACGCTAGCGGTTCTGGAACGCTTCCGTCTCATCACCGACCTTCGCCTCGCCGATTAATCATCCGCCTATCGCTCACCACGTCGTTATGTGCGCGCTCCAGCGTCCCGAGCCCGAGCGAGGCGTACGTGGCGAACACCGTGACGCGGTCGAACGGGCGCACCCAGTCGACCAGCTCTTCCACCTCCGTGGTGTTGGGGAAGGCCACCTCATCCCCGCGCAGGGACGAGACCCCGATCATCGGGCCTCTACGGCCGCCCTCGCGCCACGCCACCTCGGTTTGGGCCAGCAAATCCAGCGAGGGCACCAGCACCAGCACTCGGCCCGCCCGAAGCTCCTCCGCGCTGCGCACAGAGACGAGGCTCTTGCCCGAGCCGGTCGCCAAAACCATCTGAGTACGCAGCCCACGCGCGGACACCCACGAGCCCACAGCCGGTTCGAGTGCACGGCGCACCGCGTCCACGGCCTCCCGCTGATGAGCCCGCAAAACCACCTTCGTCACGCTGGCTCCCTTCATCCTGAACGATCTCGCCCATTCGCCGGCATCCGACCGCTGGAGTGGTGGCCGTCTCGCATTCCATAGCCTATCTGCCAATGAGAATGATGCAAAAGAAAGCCGCACCCATGACAACCCGGCGCCACCTCGCCACGGGTTAGGCTCGCCGGATGCAATGGGGGCCACTTATAAGCACGGTAGTAGGCGCGGTGATCGGTGTTCTGGCGACCCTTGCCGCTGACCTGTCCCGCGCAAAGCGCACCCGTCAGGACAGTGAGCACAACGCCCGGCGCCAGCTCTACGCCGACTACCTTGCCGCCCTGGCAAGCACCAGGAATCATCTCCGACTGGCCGCACGCTCCGCCCATACGCCACCCGAGGAGCGGGCTCGCAAGGCCATCGAAGCCTTCAAAGAGGGAAACGCCTACGAACTGCGGTACCAGGTAGCGCTCATCTCCCCGCGATCCGTTATCGAAGCATCCACCGCAGCCTTCCGGGCCTTGAGAGATCTACGAGACCTGATCGAGGAAGGCGCACTCCACACCGAGCCCAGCTACCTCGATCTGAGGGACTGTTGGGAAGAGCGCTTCGCTGAACTCCGCACCGTCATGCGCAACAACCTCAACAGCTCCCCACCCCGATAGCCAGCCGCCCGCGTCAGCGGGCTGGCCTGGAGGCGGAGCCGGAAGGCCAAGGGGAGCGAAGCGACCCGTTGCGCGAAGCGCAATCAGATCCCAAGCGGAGCGCGGGATCTGACGGCCCGAAGGGCCAGCTCGCGGCGAAGCCGCGAGCAACTGGGGTGCGCAGCACCCCAGCCCGACCCGCGGAGCGGGTCCCACAGCGCTGCGCGCTGTGCAAGCGAACCACCTCGCTCCGCTCGGTGGTTCCGACCCGCTCCGCGGGTCGGGCTGGGGTGCTGCGCACCCCAGTTGCTCGCGGCTTCGCCCGCGAGCTGGCCCTTCGGGCCGTCAGATCCCGCGCTTCGCTTGGGATCTGAGTGCGCTTCGCGCAGCGGGTCGCTTCGCTCCCCTGGCCTTCCGGCTTCGCCTTCAGGCCGGCCCGCTTGCGCGGGCGGCTGGCTAGGGGGCTGGGGGCGGTCAGGGTGGGACGTTGGATCTTGCTGGCGTATTAGGGCGAGTCCGTTGCTCAGGTACTTGTCAGCTGATGGCTCATCAATGCGTATGGGGTGGGTCAGTTCGCCGCCTGCTGCGGCGAGGGTCCAGCAGCTGCGGGGGCGCTGCGCGTCGAATCGGATGAGGGCATTAATTCCCTGTTCCCCGAGCCATTTCAGGATGGAGTGGGGGTGTCTTTTGTAGTCGCTGTCGGAGTCTGTCGGCCGGTTCTTTGCTCTGGCCATGCCGGTGAGCATACTGGTCGCCGGGTGTTTGATGGCTTCCTTGAGGTATTTGCTTCAAAAGATTTAGTAGATAGACTCTGGAAAGAGAGTACTCCACCGATGAAGCGTTCGGGCCCGCCGGAACCAGCTTTTCGCGGGACTGCTCAGAGGAATCTACATGCAGGTTTCTTGCCGTTCTTTGCCCGACTCGACCCGACCCTCCGTCAACCAGGAGAAAGCAGACCGGATATGGCAGCAAAGAGGCTTCGTCCTCATCAACGGGAAGCCGTCGATGCCGTTCTCCGCGCCCTGGAATTGCCTGCAAGATCGCTTGTGCCTGAGCGGGGGCTCCGCACTCAGGTGATCATGGCGACCGGGTCCGGGAAGACCCAGGTGGCGGTCTGCAGTGCGGAGGAGCTCCATGCGAGCCGTGTGCTGGTGCTCGTGCCCTCGCTGGATCTGCTTGCCCAGACCGAGGCCGCGTGGCGTGAGGGAGGTCGCCGGGGCCCGGTGATTGGGGTCTCGTCCCTTCGGGGTGAGGAGGTGGGCTTCTCCAACACCACTGACGCGGATGAGTTGGTGGAGTGGACGAGAGGCCTGGAGAAGGTCACCGTGTTCGCCACGTACGCCTCGCTCGGGCTGGGCACGCTGGAGCGCGCGCACGCCGCCGGCCTTTCCGCCTGGGACCTGATCGTGGTCGATGAGGCGCATCGCACCTCGGGCCGGCTCGGGAAGCCGTGGGCGGTGGTCCACGACAACGCCCGGATCCCCTCGTTGCGCCGCCTGTACATGACGGCCACCCCGCGGCTGTGGCAGCTCGGGGAGGAGGAGGGCCGAGAGGGCGCGCCCGGCGCGCTGGTGGCGAGCATGGAAGATGACCCCGCCTCGCCTTTCGGCAGCAGGTGTTTCACTTTGACACTCTCAGCCGCCATCGACAGGGGGATTTGTGCCCCTTATCAGGTGGTGTGCGTGGATGTGACGGATACGCAGTTCCAGGCGGCGCAGCTTCTGGGCGCGGAGGGCCGGTCGGACGAGATGCGCGGGGCCCGGCTCGCTGCCCTGCAGACTGCTCTGGTGAAGGCATCGGCGGAGGAGAGCTTCCGGCGCACGCTGGTGTTCCACCACCTGACGAGGGAGGCTGAGGCTTTCGCGGCCGGCTTGCCGGGCGTGGCGGCGCAGTTGCACGCCAGTGACCCGGAGTTCTACCCGGAGACTGTGTGGGCGGACTGGTTGTGCGGGGAGCACAAGCCGCTGCACCGCCGCCGTGTGCTGGGCGAGTTCGCCGAGGGGGTCGCTGCGGACGGCACGGTGGTGGAGAAGGGCTATCTGGGGTCGGTGAGGGTGCTAGGGGAAGGTGTCGACACCAAGAATTGCGACTCGGTGTACTGGGCGGATGTGCGCGGCTCGATGCCGGATCTGGTGCAGGCGGTGGGACGGGCGCTGCGGATGCAGCCGGGCGAGGGGAAGGTTGCTTCGCTGGTCGTGCCGGTCCTGCTCGCCCCCGGCGAGACGGCCGACAACATGCTCACGTCCAAGGCGTTCGGCGGGCTGGCCAAGCTTTTGGAAGCGCTCCGGGCGCACGACGCTCGGGTGGTGGAGGCGTTGGCCGAGGAGCAGGCGCCCAGTCGCTCGCCCAAGGGCCGGGAGGCGGGCGAGGGCGGGAAGAGTGGTAAGGGGAGCGGTGAGGGCTCCGGAGGCGTCAGCGAGCCCGCCAGGCAGCTCCTGAAGTTCTCCACGCCGCGCGACCCGGCCGCGCTCGCCGCGTTCGTCAACCTGCGCGTCCTGAATCCGGAACGCGAGCACTGGCGGCGCGGGGTGGAGGCCGCCGTCATCTATGCCCGGGAGCACGGTGACCTGCGTGTGCCGTTCACGTATCGCGTCCCGGCCGGGGACGAGGCCGAAGCCGAGAAGTGGCCGGCCTCGCTCGCGGACTTCCCGCTGGGCCAGTGGACCGCCGACGCCAGGCGCTTCTACGCCCGTGGGGACATGGACGCCGACCGCGCGCGGCAGTTGGAGAAGCTCGGCATGGTCTGGTCGCACTTCGACGTCGCGTGGGAGGAAGGTCTCGCAGCGGCGCGCGGGTGGGCCGCCGAACACGGTCACCTCCTGGCCCCGCTGGACGCCACCTACCAGGGCGCGAAGGTGGGCATCTGGCTGAAGAACGCGCGCGCTGCCGCCCGAAGAGCGGTGGAGAGCGAGCAGCGGCGGGCCGAGGGGCTGCCGGTGGAGTCGTCGGCGGGCGCGCTCACCGAGGCGCGGCGCGAACAGCTGGAGGACATCGACCCGTCCTGGTGCCCGGCCTGGCCGGTGGCATGGCAGCGCTGCTTCCATCTCACCCGGCTGCACCTGGACGCCGGTGGGAGCCTGCCCACCGCGGCGGGTCACGTCGTACGGCAGGGCGAGGATCTCGGGCGATGGGTCACATCAGCCCGCCTGGGGTGGGACAGCCTGAGCACCGTGCAGCAGTGGATGTGCGAACACGTCCTCGGCATCGAACCTGCGACCGAGGACGAGAAGCCCAAGCCGCGCACCAGCCAGGCTGACAAATGGACCGCCCACCTCGCGGCCGCCCGGCAGTTCTACGAACGCGAGGGACACCTTCGAGTGCCGCGCAAGCATGTCGAGACGATCACCGTGGGTGGGGCCCACGGCGAGGACCAGGAACAGCGGCCTCTCCGGCTGGGTGCCTGGATCAGTAACCAACGGTCCCGGGCTGCGACGCTGGCCCCGGAGCGCGTGGAACAGCTCTCCAAGATCGGCATGCGGTGGGCATGACCGGTCTTCGCTGAGGAGAGGAGGCGGGTCGTGCCCGCCCGCCCAGGAGCGACGTAAGCGTCCCCGTGCTCCAGGTGCCTGTCGCCGGATCGACGCGGTGGCGGCGGCTCGTCGTAAGGGAGAGGGGGCAGTGAGCATGGCACCGGGTCTGGATACCCCGCGGCGGATGCCACGGGGTATCCGCGCGGGGGCAGTTCATGCCCGGGCCGCCACGCGTTCGGTCAGGAGCCGCGTTCCAGCGGGCTCCGGCGCGGACGGAACGGCGAGGCGGGGTGCGCCCGGCCCGCCGGCGGGCCGGGCGGGCTCGACCGGTGTGAAGACCGTGGCCGGCCCGGCCGCCCGCTGCCGGCGCCTTGGGTCGCCTGCGTTCGGGGAGGCGGTTCACCCGAGGGCGACGAGGAGATCGCCTCCCTCGACCTGCTGGATCTGGTTGATGGCCAGCCTGGTCACCCGCCCGGCCTTCGGGGCGGTGATCGCGGCTTCCATCTTCATCGCCTCGATGGTGGCCACGGTGGTGCCGGCCGCCACCTCGTCGCCCTCGGCCACCGCGAGCGTCACCACTCCGGCGAACGGCGCGGCGATATGGCCCGGGTTGGCCCGGTCGGCCTTCTCCGTCACCGGTACGTCGGCAGCCGCAGCGGTGTCGCGTACCTGGATCGGCCGCAGCTGGCCGTTGAGGGTGGACACCACGGTGCGCATACCGCGTTCGTCGGCCTCGCCGACGGCCTCCAGCTCGATCAGGAGCCGTACCCCGGGCTCGAGATCGACGGCGTACTCCGTTCCGGAACGCAGCCCGTAGAAGAAGTCCTTGCTCTCCAGGACACTGGTGTCGCCGTAGGCCTGACGGTGTGTCTCGAAGTCGCGCGCCGGCCCGGGGAACAGCAGCCGGTTGAGCGTCGCGCGCCGGTCCTGCTCCAGTCCGCTACGGTCGTCCGCGGTTAGTTCCTGCACGGGCCTGGGTTCGGCGCGGCCTTGAAGCGCCTTGGCGCGGAACGGCTCCGGCCACCCGCCGGGCGGGTTGCCCAGCTCTCCGCGCAGGAAGCCGATGACGGAATCGGGGATGTCGAACTCGTTGGGCGTCGCCTCGAAGTCCTTCGGCTTCACCCCGGCGCCCACCAGGTGCAGCGCCAGGTCCCCGACCACCTTGGACGACGGGGTCACCTTCACCAGACGGCCCAGAATCCGGTCGGCGGCGGCGTACATCGCCTCGATCTCCTCGAAACGGTCGCCCAGGCCGAGCGCGACTGCCTGCGTACGCAGGTTGGACAGCTGCCCGCCGGGGATCTCGTGGTGGTACACACGGCCGGTCGGCGACGCCAGACCCGCCTCGAAGGGCGCGTAGATCCTGCGGACGCTCTCCCAGTACGGCTCCAGGTCCCCGACCGCCTTCAGATCCAGCCCGGTGGGCCGTTCGGAGTGGTCGGTCGCGGCCACGATCGCCGACAGCGAAGGCTGCGAGGTGGTGCCGGCCATGGACGCCACCGCACCGTCCACCGCGTCCGCGCCGGCCCGGATCGCGGCGAGGTAGGTGGCCAGCTGACCGCCCGCGGTGTCGTGGGTGTGCAGGTGCACCGGCAGGTCGAACTCGCGGCGCAGGGCCGATACGAGCGTCTCGGCGGCCGGAGCGCGCAGCAGCCCTGCCATGTCCTTGATGGCCAGGACCTGGGCACCGGCGTCCACGATCTGCTCGGCCAGGCGGAGGTAGTAGTCCAGGGTGTACAGCCGCTCGGACGGGTCGGACAGGTCGGCGGTGTAGCACAGGGCGACCTCGGCGACGGCCGTTCCGGTCTGGCGTACGGCGTCGATGGCGGGCCGCATCTGGCCGACGTCGTTGAGCGCGTCGAAGATCCGGAAGATGTCGATACCGGTGGCCGCGGCCTCCTGCACGAAGGCGTCGGTCACCTCGGTCGGGTACGGCGTGTAGCCCACGGTGTTGCGGCCGCGCAGCAGCATCTGCAGGCAGATGTTCGGGACGGCTTCACGGAGTGCGGCCAGGCGCTCCCAGGGGTCCTCGGCGAGGAAGCGGAGCGCCACGTCGTAGGTGGCGCCGCCCCAGCACTCCAGGGACAGCAGCTGCGGCATCGTCCGCGCCACCACCGGGGCGACGGCGAGCATGTCCTTGGTACGGACCCGGGTGGCCAGCAGTGACTGGTGGGCGTCGCGGAAGGTGGTGTCGGTGACGCCGATGACCGGTGACTCCCGCAGCCACCGGGCGAACCCTTCCGGGCCGAGCTCGGCGAGCCGCTGCCGGGAGCCGGCGGGCGGTTCGGTGGCGGGCAGGGGCGGCAGTTTGGTGATCGGGTCGATCAGCTCGGGTCGTGCGCCGTGCGGCTTGTTCACCGTCACGTCCGCGAGGTAGGTGAGCAGCTTCGTGCCGCGGTCGGCGGAGTGGCGTGCGGTGAGCAGGTGCGGTCGCTCTTCGATGAACGACGTGGTGACGCGCCCGGCCCGGAAGTCCGGGTCGTCGAGCACGGCTTGCAGGAACGGGATGTTCGTGGCCACGCCACGGATGCGGAACTCGGCCACCGCGCGCCGGGCCCGGCCGATGGCGGTGCTGAAGTCCCGGCCCCGGCAGCTGAGCTTGACCAGCATCGAATCGAAGTGCGCGCTGATCTCCGTACCGGCGTGCGTGGTGCCGCCGTCCAGACGGATCCCGGAGCCGCCCGGCGAGCGGTAGGCGCTGATCCTGCCGGTGTCCGGGCGGAAGGCGTTGGCGGGGTCCTCGGTGGTGATACGGCACTGCAGAGCGGCGCCGTGCAGCGCGACCGTGTCCTGCGCGAGGCCGAGATCGGCCAGCGTCTCCCCTGCGGCGATCCGCAGCTGCGCCTGGACGAGGTCGACGTCGGTGACCTCCTCGGTGACCGTGTGCTCGACCTGGATGCGCGGGTTCATCTCGATGAAGACGTGGTTCCCGTCGCGATCGAGCAGGAACTCCACGGTGCCCGCGTTGCGGTAGCCGATCTGTTGGGCGAACCGCACGGCGTCGGCGCAGATCCGCTCGCGCAGCGCCGGGTCGAGGTTCGGCGCGGGCGCGAGTTCGATCACCTTCTGGTGCCGGCGCTGCAGCGAGCAGTCACGCTCGAAGAGGTGGATGACCTCGCCCTGCCCGTCGGCGAGGATCTGCACCTCGATGTGGCGGGGATCGACGACGGCCTTCTCCAGGAAGACAGTGGCATCGCCGAACGCGGACGCCGCCTCGCGGGCCGCCGCCTCGATGGACTCGCGCAGCATGCCGGGGTCCTCGACGCGGCGCATACCGCGTCCTCCGCCGCCGGCGACCGCCTTGACGAACACGGGGAAGCCGATGTCCTCGGCGGCACGGACCAGTGCGTCCACGTCGCTGGAGGGCTCCGAGGAACCGAGCACCGGTACGCCGGCCGCGCGTGCGGCGGCCACCGCGCGCGCCTTGTTCCCGGTCAGCTCCAGCGTCTCCGCACTCGGCCCGACGAACGTGATACCCGCCTCCTCGCAGGCACGCGCCAGGTCGGGGTTCTCGGACAGGAACCCGTAGCCCGGGTAGACCGCGTCCGCGCCCGCCTGGCGCGCGGCACGGACGATCTCCTCCACGGAGAGGTAGGCACGCACCGGGTGCCCCGGCTCGCCGATCTCATGGGCCTCATCGGCCTTCAGCCGGTGTAGTGAATTGCGGTCCTCGTGCGGGAAGACGGCAACGGTTTTCGCGCCCAGTTCATAGCTGGCGCGGAAAGCGCGAATCGCGATCTCACCACGATTGGCGACCAGTACCTTGCGGAACATGCTCGATCCCTTCAGCCTGCCGTTGACGGACACCGTAGTGTCCGCGACGGGCAGGTCAGCCACCGGGCCCGCAGTGACTTGTTACCTGACCAGGCCCATTGCACCTCGGCAATCGGTCGGCATGCCCCCTGTCGGAGGTGGCGAAACACGCTGACCCCTGGAAACCGGGCGTTCCCTCCGAACCCCTTCTGAACTACAGAAACACCGGTCAGTCCACCAAGGCGGTACGTGGGGTGAAGTCCGGTGTGAGTGGAGCCGAAGAAGCACTGCGTCCAGCTTCCGACCGGGTTGCGATACCCCTGCACATCCAGCTGTTCCCAGCCTCTCGCGTCCTGCACACCGAGCTCCTACCCCAAGCTGTGGGGCTGACGCGTACCACGAAGGACAGTGGTAACGGTCACGGTCGAGCCAGCCGAGGATCGCCGCGCCGCGCTGCCAGCAGGGATGGCCTGGTGGCTGTCGCCCTCCTGGGCACCGCCGACAGTCCTGGCCCAGCTATGAGGCAGCTGACACCAAGATCCGGACCATGCACGGACCAACGCCCGCCCGAAAGCCATCACAACCGCCATTTCAGCAGGTCAGCACCACCGGCCTCCGCGCTCCCCCATCCAGATCAGGTCCTCGCAGGCCCGCAGGCGGCATTGAGCCGGCCGAGAAGGGCCGGCATCGGGCATCCCATGGCTTCCTCTCCCGCGCTGGCTGTCGCAGCCAGGCCTCGCGGCATCTCCAGGAGTCCCGTATCGGCGGCAGCCTGCCGTTGAGCTGCACCGCCGTGGGCAAGGCTCTGCCTGCCTTCTGCGGCGACGAGCTGACCGAGGAGGTGCTCGCCTGGCCGCTGCCGAGCCTCACGCCGCACTCGATCACCGACCCGGCACGGCTGCGCATGGCCCTGGAGAAGATCCATGTCTCGGGCCTGGCCTACGAGGAGCAGGAGGCCGCACTCGGGGTGAGCTGTATTGCGGCTCCTGTCTTCGCCAGCGGCACCATGGTCGCCGCCCTCTCGGTCGCCGTACCGCGCTCCCGTTTCAGCCCTGCGCAGCCGGCTCCCGCGGTGCGGACGGCGGCCCTGGGGCTGTCCCGCGTGTTGCGCGGTGGAAGCGCCGTGGACCAAGACGTTCACGGATCCTCGCCTCCGCGCGGCCATCGTCGACCGCCTGACCTTCAACGGCACGATCATCGATACCGGCACCGACTCCTACCGCCTCGCCAGCACCCGGGCCCGAGCAGAAGAGCCTGCTGCTGCCAGCTGACTCCTGCGGGGGTTCCGTCTCGACGGCCCGCCGCCCTCACGGGGACGCTGTTGGTTGATTCGGGCCGAGCGTGACGTCGGGCTCGTAGACCTGGTTGTGGTCTTCGAGCCCGACGTTGTTGTGCCGGAGCGGGTGCCGTGTCGTTGCAGCCGAGGGTGTCGGGGAGATTCCGCCACCTCGCGCGGTCCTGGAGAAGCGCCGCCGAGTCGGAGATGAGACCTGCGTTCGACCCGGGCAAGGGCCCGGGAATACCCGGCGTCTAGGGTGAGCTTGTGCAGCATTTCGAGGTCGTGACAGCCGTCGCCGCACCCCCGGACCAGGTGTTCGCGGTGTGCCTGGACGTGGAGGCGCATACCCGCTCGATGGCCGATTCGTCGGAGCGAGCGGTTGGCGGCAAGACCCGGGGCGAGCTGGCGCTCGGTGACACGGTGACCTTCCAGGCTCGCCATCTCGGCAGGACCTGGCGACTCAAGGCCCGCATCACCTCCTACGACCGGCCCCGATGTTTCGTGGACGAGCAGGAGTCCGGACCCTTCAAACGATGGCGTCACGCCCACCACTTCGAGCCGGACGGCACCGGCGGCACCATCATGCGAGACGTCATCGACTTCGCCTCACCACTGGGGCCCGTCGGACGCATCGTCGACAGATTCCTCCTGCGCCGGTACATGCCCCACCTCATCAGAATCCGCAACGCCTACCTGGCGAGCACGTTCAACTGAGTGGCCGGGCCAGGCACTCCCTGCTCCACTGCAAACACCCCGCGCCGCCGGTGGACCGGGGCGGACGCGATGCGTCTCTGCCCAGCCGAGCAACCCGACGGGACAGAGCACCGGGGCCCGAATTGACCATCAGCGTCCCCTCACGGGCGGCGGCCATCCCCTGCGCTGACGTCATTTCTCGTGAACATTCCCGAGCCCGTCGACCTCCAGATGCTGCCCAAAGTGCCGGACAAATGCTGCTGCTGAACGAAGGGGCCGCAGTGGTGCGGCCGAGCGAGAATCCGGCTCCCGTAGCGTGCCGCTGCTCGCGCTCGCGGGCCGTGCCGGCCCGTCCGCCGCGCCGGATCCCGCGGCACGGGTTCACGGCGTGCTGAGCTCGAACCATGTCGTCTTGCCGCGCCCGGCAGGCGAACTGCCCCAGGCTTCCGCGAGGGCATCGACGATCAGCAGTCCGCGTCCGGACTCGGCCTCCTGGTTGTCAGTCTCGCCGGCGGTGAGGATCTCGGTGGGCACAGGTGGATGCGGATCGCTGTCCCGCACTTCGACACGGAGCCTGTCCGGGTACTGCCGCAGTCGCAGATCCACCTCGCTGTGCGCATGGATGAGTGCGTTGGTGACCACCTCGCACGCCAGCAACTCCATACTGTCCAGCAGCGGCATCAGGTCCCACTGGTCGAGCGTTTCGCGCATGAAATGGCGTACGTGTGCCACACCGCGCAGGTCATGACGCTGGATCGAGGTGCGTGCCACCCGGCCTTGACCATCGGGCCGAGCTCCTTCGTAACGCATCACCAGCAGGGCGACATCGTCGGCCTGCGGTGGGCGCGGAGTGCAGTGCTGTGTCAGACGGTCCGCCAACACCTCAAGGTTTTGCGTGCAATTGTCGGCCAGCACACGGGTCAGCCGCCCGAGGGCCGTATCCACCTCCACCCGACGCGTGTCCAGCAGACCATCGGTGAACAAGGCCACAACCGACCCCGGCGACAGGACGATCTCGCTCTGCCGGTACGCGGCATGCGGGTCGACGCCCAACGCCGGTCCCACGGGCGGCTGCACCGGGGTGATCCGGCCGTGCGCGTCACTGATCAGCGGCCCCGGGTGGCCGGCAGTGGCCAGGCTGGCGCTTCCGAGTGCCAGATCCAGCCAGAGGCAGCAGCAGGTGGCGTACAGGTCGGTGTCCAACCCCGCGAGCAGGTGGTTGCTCCGCTCCAGCACCCCTACCGGGTCGTGCCCCTCGGCGGCGTAGGCGCGTGTCGCGCTGCGCAGCTGGCCCATGGTGCCCACTGCTTCCAGGCTGTGGCCTTCCACATCTCCGATGACGAGCCCGATGCCGCCTCCGGGCAACTCGAGGATGTCGTACCAGTCGCCACCCACCTCTGCGCCTTCGTTCGCGGGCAGATACCGGGATGTGGCGACCACCTCGGGCAGGTGCGGCAGGCTGCGGGGCAGCAAGGTGCGTTGCAGGCTCTGCGTGAGGGTGTGCTCGATCTCGTAGGAACGGGCCCGCTCCAGGGACAGCTCCACCTGCTCCAGCATCATGACCAGGACGGCCAGTTCCTCGGAGGTCAGGGTGGTGCCGGGGGTGTCGAGGTCGAGGGCGCAACAGCCCACCGCTCCTGTGCTGGAGACCAGGGGAAGGTAGGCGCGGGCCTGGAAGTCAGGAGGGCGGCCGGCGTGGGGGTACGCCGTGGAGAACTCATCCACCGTGGGGAAGAGTTTGGCTTCGGCCTGGGTGATGGTGTCGGTCTCGGGGGTGTGCTCGGACAGGAGCGTTCCTTCGATCTGATGGACCGCCTCCCGCGGGAAGCCCGCGGCACCCACGACGTGCACACGGCCCTTTTCGGCGAGGGACAGCATGAGCCCCCGTACTCCCAAGGGCCGCACATGGGCCTGTACCGCCGCGACGATGTCCCGGATGCCCCGTGCCGCGGTGAGCTCGAAGGCGAGCTTGTGCAATTGGTAGAGGTAGGTATTGCTCGCTATCAAGCCATCGGCCGGTTCTTCCCACAGCTCCTGGACGGCGGCGTTCTGGACGTCCGCGGTCAGCCGGCGGGGCGCGGTGTCGGGGGACGGCGAGACGAACCCGGGGACGAAGGGGGGATCCGAGGTCGCTCCTTGTTCGGCCAGCTTCTCGAGCTCGGCTGCCAGCTCGTCCGCGACCGCCAGCAGGTAGTCCAGGCTTTCCGCGGAAATCGTCCGCGCAGGCGTCCAGCGCAATGTGAGAGACCCGAATCGCCGCCGTGGCGTCCGCACCGGCGCGGACGCCAATACCGTGGTGAACGGAATATGCAGGAGAACTGCCGGCGCTTGACGAGCGTGATTCCGCACCTCCGGATCATCGATGAACACCACCTCGCCCGACTGGTGGGCTCTGGCGCTGGCGAGCGAAAGATCGTCTGCCGCCATCGACGGCAGGATGGTGAAGCTCAAGGGCGTGCTCATGGTCATCGCCGCGACCAACGACCGGGCGTCCGAGGTCAGCAGATAGGCAGTACACGTCGCGGGACCCAGGCGTGCGTCCAGGCGGCGCAGCGCGGATGCCATGACCTGGTCCCACTGCGCCTGCAGCCGTCCGGCAACCGCCTGAGCGGCTGATTCGGAGAATTCGGAGGCCACCATGAGGTCCACCTTGGGGTATGCAAGACGCCCAGCGTGAAGTGCCGAAAGTGGACACCCTGGCCACGCTGTCTTCTTCCATTATGGGTCCGCCCCGGTCGGCACGACTTCGGTGCGACGCATCGGCTTCCCGGGTTTCGGCGTCCGATGATCCGCCTCACCGACCGCCGCCCGGCACCGGTCGGCCGTCCCCCGCACTGGTTCACACCGGCGCCGCAGACGGCTGCACCGAGCCCGCATCAGGCGCTTCCCATGTCTCTGAGCGCGGCACCTGCCGCAATTTTCTATGTAACTAATTACATAGTGACAGGGCGATGCTTACCATCGGCTCACGCTCATCGCGCGGGGCGCCAGGAGGTCGACGAGAAGCGCAGGGCGTCACTGGAGGCTTCTCCCCCAGGTGGATTTCATCTTCGTTCCAGACGACCAGTCTCGACGTTCCAGCAGGCAGTGACTGAATTTCGAAGTTCTCTCCCGCCTGGAGGTCCCGGTGCTCCTGATCCACGGCATGCAAGACGTGGTCATCCCACCGTCCAGGACCTACGAGCTGCTGGACATCCCGACTGCGGACGCGCATCTCTTCAACCGATGCGGCCATTGGTCCCAGGTCGAGCGTGCAGCCGACTTCAACGCGGTGGTACGCCAGTACCTGGAGGCACACGGCGTGCTGTCCCCGACATGATGACAAGTGCGGGATGTACTGGTTCCCGATCGCTTCTGCAGGTTCCCATCAAGTACTTCCAGGGCTCCTGTCGACCATATGGGAGCGAGAACGGAAATAGCATACGTCCTCGACCCGTCGAGAAAGGTTGTCCTCATCCATGTCGCTGGAACATGCCATTCTTGGCTGGCTGACCACCGGTCCCGGGACCGGCTACGACATCGCCCGTCAACTCGACCAGGGACTGGGGTGGTTTTGGACGGCCCCCCACAGCCAGATCTACCCGAGGCTGAAGGACATGGAGGCCCGAGGCCTGATCACCTCGACCAGCGAGCGGATCGGGGCCAAGTCTGCGAAGCGAACCTACGAAATCACCCCGGACGGGCGCCATGCCATCCGGGAATGGGCGGAGGCGTCTCCAACATATCCCCCTAACAGGGACGGAGAGCGCCTTCGGCTCATTTTCGGTGATCACGGCAACCTCACTGCCCTGCGTGCCCACTTCGAGACCCATCGGCAGCACTATCAAGAACGTCGTGACAGCCTGTCGCGGTTCCTCCATGAGGTCTCCAGCCGCCAACACCCGAGAATCGAGCGACGAGTCGCCAACGCTCCGGACGAGGCACAGCAGGAACTCGTCCTCGCCTTGCGCGAGATGGCCTATCGCGGAGATCTCCACCGAGCCGAAAACGAGATCCTGTGGGCCGCCGACTGTCTGCGCTGGCTCGATGCGTTCGAGGTACGTCACCGGCTCGCTGCGCACGGATCCGGAACAGAGGAAGAATAGGCGCCCGCGCCGCCAGGAAGGCTGTATCGCAGCAGAGGGCGGCGGGAAACGGTGACGCGGTGGATCACAGACGGCAATTTCCGGGAATCCAGCCGCCAGTTCGCCGCCACAGGGACTGCCCCGGTCAGCTGTGCCGGGACCCGTCCTGACGATCAGGGCTGCGAGGGTGTCCGGCCGCTTGTCTCCTTGCCCGGGCACGGCCGATGAGCCACGCGCTCAGGCATACCAGTACCGCTGCCCCGGCTCCGTACACGGGGAGCCAACGGGTCGTCGTGGCTGCCAGGCAGTCGGCCACCGCGTTGTGGCGCTGGAAATGGGCGTAGGCCAGCGCGGCTGCTTCGTCGCCGGTCGGATTCGTCAAGGCCACACGGCTGCCCTCGTAAGCACCCACCCCCACACACCCACTACGGGTGCCTGGCATCGGGAACAGCCACTTCCAGCGCTGCATCATGGGAGCCACCGTGATCGCCGCGCACAGGCCAACGACCAGCGAATAGGCCGCCAGATTCCGTGCGTAGGCAGGCTTGAGGCCGGGCGTCCAGGCCGGGAGTCGGTAGAAGGAGAAAATCACGGCAAGGAGCGTGACTCCGATGTATGTGGCGAACCACTCCCAGGCGCCCTGCGCGAGGGCGGCTGTCAGCACGGCGGCGAGCGCGATGCCGATGACTCCGTACGGGGCACTGTCACCGGCGCGGGAAGATACGGAGTTCCGGGCTCCTTGAGGGCTTGGCGCGTTCACGGTGTCTCCTGCCTCCTCCAAGGCCCTCAGTGTGCGGGCTCGCAGCGCCTGGACCTGACACCGTGCGGGGACTGTCCCGCAAACCCGCCCGATTGGCGGGGTGCGCCGTGGTACGGGGAGCCGGTCTTGCGGGGCAGTCTTCAGGTGCCGTTGTGGCCATCGGCTGCCTCGGCAAGGAGGCGCGGACCGTGGTGCGCACGTCGTTGACCATGATCGTTCCGAGTGAGGTCGAGGAGTCCGGCAGCGGGGACTGCCGGCGGGCGCATCACTCGGCGGGGCCCTGAGGCCGGGACACGCCCAGCGGCGGTGGCGCCGGTGACCCGCGGCTACGGCACCGGGACGAAAATCACCGGCTCGGGTTGGTTCGCCGCATCGACGCCTAGTATCTAGCTTGCTAGGTTGCTAGCATCTGCTTGTGGGCGACAAGGAAGTCAAACAGTTCAACGTGTACCTGCCGATCGAGCTGATCAAGCAGGTCAAGTACCGCGCCATCGAGTCGGGCATGTCGTTGTCGGCGCTGGTCGCTGACGCGCTGCGTGCCTACCTCGACAACACCCCTGAGCAAGGACAGCAATCGACCGAGAAGGAGACCTGACATGGCGACCGAAGGCATCGAGGCCGTGTTCCTGACGACCCACAACTGGGGTAAGGCGGCGAAGTTCTTCCAGGCACTGGGCTACGAGTTGGAGTTCTCGACCGACCACAACTCCGGCCGGCTCCGCAACGGCCACGGTCCGTACATCTTCATCGCCGAGATCCCTGAGGACCAAGAGCCCCAGACGCAGATCGTGCTGAAGGTGCCCGACGCGGACGGGTTCCGTCCCGATCCTGCCGTCGAGGTGGTCACGCCGTTCGAGGACACCCATTTCGGGACCAAGGAGATGACCGTCCGCGACCCCGACGGGCGCCTGTGGAGCCTCCAAGCTCCCGCCAAGAACTGACCACCACGAAAGGGGAACACCATGGCAGAGGAGCAGACCCAGGCACCGGACAGCACCGCGGTGCGGACCGCCCTCTGGCGGGCCATGCACGTCCAGGTCGACCCACCGCCGCACGTACTCAAGGACGAGATCGGTCTGCAGCTGGCGGCCCCGGGCGATGACTGGCGGCGCCGCCCCGACATGGACCCGCGCGCCACCAGCGCGTTCCGGGCGGCCATGGTGGCCCGTGCGCGTTTCATCGAGGATCTGATCACTGAGCAGGCCGACCGCGGAGCCGCCCAGTACGTCATCCTGGGAGCGGGCCTGGACACCTTTGCCCAGCGCAGGCCGGAGGTCGCCTCCCGCCTACGGATCTTCGAGGTCGACCAGCCCGGCCCGCAGGCCTGGAAGCGCCATCGCCTGGTCGAACTCGGCTACGGCATCCCCGACTGGTTGCACCTGGTACCGGTCGACTTCGAGGCGAGCGAAGACTGGCTGAAGCAGCTGGCCGCCGCCGGCTTCGATGCCGGCCGGCCGACGGTCATCGTCTCCACCGGCGTCTCCATGTACCTCACCAAAGAGGCCACCACGGCCACCCTGCGCCAGATCGCCGGGCTCGCACCCGGCTCGACACTCGCCATGACCTTCCTCCTGCCCACCGAACTCCTCGACGACGCCGACCGCCCCGGCCTCCGGGCCAGCAAGGAAGGCGCACAAGCATCCGGAACACCGTTCATCAGCTTCTACACCCCACCCGAAATGCTGGAACTGGCCCACGAAGCCGGCCTCAAAAACGCCCGACACATCTCGGGAGCCTCCCTGGCCCACCGCTACTTCGCCGATCGCACCGACGGCATCCGCCCCTCAAGCGGCGAGGACCTACTACTGGCCACCACCTAGTGACCTGAGTCGAAGATTCGTCGTTGGTTGGGTATGAGTCGTCCAGGTCCGAAGATTCCGCCGTTGTCGGTCA